>DAOUAM010000025.1:0-88329 GCA_034433305.1 Dehalococcoidia bacterium
CGTCGGTCTCGCGGATGCGCAGGCTGAGCCGGCGAGGCCCGGCGGAGGGGAGAGGCTCGGCAGCCTCTGCCCTGGCCGCGCCGTTGGCCCTGGGCGGGGCCTGGACAGCCACCGCCGTGGATGATGGCCGCTGCTCATGAGTGGCGCCATTGGCGCCGTTGGCCGCGGCAGCGCGGCTGGCCCGCTCGGCGGCGGTGGGTATGTACAGCTCTTGCCCCTCGGCGACCTGGCCCTGCCCTGGCAGGTAGTATTCGCTGGCCTTGCTGCAGCTTATGCTCACCTGGTCGTCGCGGACGCGCACCGTGCCGACTACCATCAACAGCTTGCCATCCTCCCACAGCCCACGCGTCTCCTCCTGCACGTCTTCCCAGACAAAGACCTCGATGGTGCCGTCCAGCAGGCCCAGGGTGGCTATGGTGAAGGGCTTCTGCTCCCGGGTGAGGCGCTGGGTGACAGAGGCGACCTGGCCCACCAGTACCGCCTTCTTGCCCGCCATGTCCGGCTCAAGCTGGCTGCGGAACATAATGGTGTCGGGGTCAACCTCCGAGGCCAGCAGGGCCAGGGGGTTGTTGGACAGGGCGAAACCCAGCAGCTCCACCTCCCAGTCGCGGCGCTCCCTGTCGGTGGTCTGCGCCTCGGGCAAGGTTATGTTGGCCAGCGGCGCGGGCACCGTCTCACCGAAGAGGTCGAACATGGAGGTCTGGTTGGACTGCCGCAGCCTGGCCTCGCTCTGGGCCAGGGACAGGATGCGGTCCACGACGCTGAGTATGGCGCCACGGTCGCCGAACTCGTCGAAGGCGCCGGCCTTGATGAGGCTCTCCAGGGCCTTGCGGTTCAGGCCTGTCATGTCGGCCACGCGGCACATATGCTGGATGGAGGTGAAGGGGCCATGCTTCTTCCTGGCCTCCAGCACCGACCGTATGGCCGCCGCACCTACGTTCTTTATGGCCGCCAGCCCGAAGCGGATGGCCTGCCGGCCGTCCTCCTGGACCTCGATGGAGAACTCGGCCTCGCTGCGGTTTATGCTGGGCGGCAGCACGGGTATCTTCAGCCGCTGGCACTCAGCCACGGAGGTAACGATCTTCTCCGTGTTGTCCATGTAGCAGTTGAGCAGGGACACCATGTACTCAGCGGGATAGTTGGCCTTGAGGTAGGCGGTATAGTAGGAGATAAGGCCGTAGCTGACGCTGTGGGCCTTGTTGAAGGCGTAGCCAGCGAAAGGCTCGATGAGGGCGAAGACTTGCTCGGCCAGCTCCTGGGAGTAGCCCTGCTTGAGGGCGCCCTGGATGAACTTCTCCCGCTCCCTGGCCATGATCTCGGGTATCTTCTTGCCCATGGCCTTGCGCACGATGTCGGCCTCGCCCAGGGAGTAGCCGGCGAAGGTGCGGACGATGAGGAGCACCTGGTCCTGGTAGACAATGACGCCGTAGGTCTCCTCCAGGATTTCTTTCAGCGCCTGGTGGATGTAGTGCGGCTCGGCGCGGCCATGCTTGGCGTCAATGAAGGTGCTGATGTGCTCCATAGGCCCCGGGCGGTAGAGGGCGATCATGGCCGCCACGTCGCCCAGGGAGGAGGGCTTTAGCTCCTTGATGTAGCGGGTCATGCCAGCGCCTTCAAGCTGGAACACGCCCACCGTCTCGCCACGGGACAGCAGCTCGAAGGTCTTTTTGTCGTCCAGGGGGATGTCACGCAGGGACAGCTTCACATCCCTTGTGCTGGCGATGAGGTCTCTGGCCCTGGCCAGGATGTTAAGGTTGATGAGGCCCAGGAAGTCCATCTTCAGCAGGCCCAGGGCCGCGATGGGTTCCATGGCGTACTGGGTCATGGTGGCGCCCTGGTCGTCGGCCTTGACGGGCTTCTGAAGTGGCACCACGTCGTCCAGCGGCTCCTTGGATATGACCACGCCGGCGGCATGGGTGCTGGAGTGGCGCGTCACGCCCTCCAGGCTGCGGGCCACGTCCATCAGGCGCTTCACGGTGGCATCGGCCTGGTAAATCTCCTTCAACTCCGGGTTAAGCTCCAGGGCCTCGTCCAGGGTGATGTGGAGCTTGAAGGGGACAAGCCGCGCTACCCTGTCCACGTCGGCGTAGGGCATGCCCAGGGCGCGGCCCACGTCGCGGATGGAGGCGCGGGCGCCCAGGGTGCCGAAGGTGATGATCTGGGCCACGTGGTCGCGCCCGTACTTGTTGACCACGTAGCTGATGACCTCCTCGCGCCGGTCGTCCTGGAAGTCCATGTCAATATCGGGCATCTCCTTGCGCTCCACGTTGAGGAAGCGCTCGAAGACCAGGCGGTACTGGAGGGGGTTGACGTCGGTGACGCCCAGACAGTAGAGCACCAGGCTGGCGGCGGCGCTGCCACGCACGTTGAAGAAGATGTCCCGCTCCCTGACGAAGTGGGCGATGTCCCAGACCACCAGGAAGTAGTTGGCGAAGCGGGTCTTCTTGATGACGTCCAGCTCGTAGGCCAGGCGCTTCTCCTCGGCCTCGCCGGCGCCGGGGATGCGCTGCCGCAGTCCATCCCAGCACAGCTTCGCCAGGTAGTCGTCGGCGGTCATGCCCTCGGGGACTCTGTACTCGGGCAGGCGCAGTCGGGAGAAGTCCAGCTCCAGGTCGCACATCTCGGCGATGCGCCGGGTGTTGGCGACGGCCTCGGGGATGTCGGCGAAGAGGTCCTGCATCTCCTGGGGACTCTTGAGGTAGTAGGAGTCCTCGGCCATGCGCAGGCGGTTCTCGTCGTTGATGTTGGTGTTGGTGTGGATGCAGATGAGGATGTCCTGAAGGGGTGCGTCCTCCTTCTTGACATAGTGGGAGTCGTTGGTGGCGACCAGGGGGATGCCCAGCTCCTGGTGCAACTCCAGCAGGCCCCTGTTGATGGCAGGAAGCTCTGGCACGTCGCCGTGGCGCATTAGCTCCAGGAAGTAGCCTTCGCCGAAGAGTTCCCTGTACCAGCGAGCGGCGGCGCGGGCCTCGTCCATGCTGCCACGGGTGATGTGGCTGGGCACTTCGCCGCTGGGGCAGCCCGACAGGACGATAAGCCCCTCGTGGTACTGCTCCAGGAGCTCTCGGTCAATGCGTGGCCTGTAGTAGAAGCCCTCCAGGTGGGACCTGGTGACCAGCTTGACCAGGTTGCGGTAGCCCGTGGCGTCCCTGGCCAGGACTGTCATATGGTAAGGGTTCTTGTCGTCGGGCGACTTGCTATGGCGGCTGCCCCGCGCCACGTACATCTCGCACCCGATGATGGGCTTGATGCCAGCAGCTTTCGCTGTCCTGTAGAAGTCTATGGCTCCGTACATGGCGCCGTGGTCGGTCATGGCCAGGCTGTCCATGCCCAGCTCTCTGGCCCGCTCCACCAGCGGCCCTATGCGGCTCAGGCCGTCAAGAAGGCTGTACTCCGTATGAACGTGGAGATGGGTAAACAAGGCCCCTCCGGCTGAGAGATGGTGTGAGTCTCCACCCGTCCCGCAACCACCCGAGAAGGCATCGCCTTACCACACGACGGCTTTTCTAAAGATGGAGCGGACAGCGGTACAGGCGCCTCCGCTTCCTTCTGAAGCGTTGTGCAGTAAGGAAGGACCACACGCCACTACCAGGCCGACAACGGCTGCCGCGCGGGGCGGCGCCCGTCGGCCACGCTGGTAGCGTCCACCAAGGCGTATTATAGCACCGCCGGCAGGGGGCGTAATCAAGGGCATCCGAGGGCTACATAACCGGCTTCTTGCCGAAAGAAAACGGGGCAAGGCGCACTGGTGCGCCTTGCCCCTGGCACTGCCGGTCCGGGAGAGCGCCAGCCGCCGTGTGGATGGCGGCCAGGGCCTTGACTACCTGCCCTTGAGGGAGGAGTAGGACTCGTTCTTCGACTGGGGCTTGGAGGCTGGGAAGATGCCCTTCATCCTGTCGGTGACGGCCTTGACCCAGCTATCCTCCTTCAGCCCGGTGGCGATGAGGGTGAGCTTGACCTCGTCCTCCAGGCTGTGGTCAATGGACATGCCGAAGAAGATGGTGGCGTTCTTCTCCACAGACTTGCTGATAAGCTCCCCAGCGGCGTTGACACCGCCCAGGGTAAGGCTGTTGCCGCCCTTCACGCAGAAGAGGACGCCCTGAGCACCGCTGATGGACATGTTCAGCAAGGGGTTGGAGATGGCCTGCTTGGCGGCCTCCATGGGGCCGTTCCTGCCGCTGGCGCTGCCGATGGCCATGAGGGCGCCCCCTGGGTGCCGCATGATGGTCCGCACATCGGCGAAGTCCACGTTCACCTCGCCGGGGACGTTGATCAGCTCGGACACACTCAGGATGCCCTGGGTGACCACCTCATCGGCGGTCCGGAAGGCCTGGATCATCTCGGCGTCGTGGCTCACGTACTGCAGCAGGCGGTCGTTGTGGATGACGATGAGGTTGTCAACGTAGGGCCGGAGCCGGGCCACACCAGCAATGGCATCGTTGATGCGACGCCTGCCCTCGAAGCTGAAAGGAGTAGTGACTACGGCGATGACCAGGGCACCCATCTCCTTGGCCAGATGGGCCACGTAGGGGGCCGCGCCGGTGCCGGTGCCGCCACCCATGCCAGCGGTGATGAAGACCAGTTCGGCGTTCTTCAGGGCGTTGCGCAGGTCGTTGGCCGACTCCTCGGCCGCCTGCTCGCCGACCCGCGCGTCGCCGCCAGCGCCCCAGCCACGAGTGGTCTTGGGGCCAATCTGGACGATCTCAGCGCCCTGGGCCACGGACTCCAGCGCCTTGATGTCGGTGTTGACCACCACGTACCTGACGCCGGGGACGTTGTGGGAGAGCATCCTGCGGACGCAGTTGCAGCCGCCTCCCCCAACGCCAATGACCTTGATTCTGGCCGGTGCGCGCTCCCAGGCGAGATTCGCCTGGGCCCTGGCCTGGGCCTCATCTGAGATTATGGACCCGTTCAGTTCTACCATGTAACTACTCCTTTCGTCGAGTGCTGTTGAGCTACCGGGGCAATGCACCGGCCACCGCTTCCTTCTTTTTCCTTCTTTGCATGATAGGGTGCTTACCTTAATGGGCACATCTACTGAAACTCACAGTATATATAGGACTTTAGTACCAGTTTTAAAACTTGTATTCTTGGGTAGCCACGAGTGCTGTCCAGGCTTGCCGTATGTCTCGGAGAGCCGAGTTTTCGGAAGGCCAGAAGGGGAACACTTTCCACGCCAGTACGGGGATGGCTGAAGGCCACATTGCCCAAAAGGCCCATGGAAGTGTGTGGAAAAGGTGTGCCTTGTGTACTTTCGGGGCAGACCTCAGCCTCCGTTCAGCCGCGTGATGCACATGAACAGCCCGGGAATGTAGGGCATGGACTCATAACACACGGGGAAGCCCTGACCTGTACAGGCGTCTCACCGTCAGCACATTCCAGACCCCAGGTTGACATGCCTGTCTTCCGGGGTTTAGAGTCTCTCCCAAACTCCCCTTTGCCGGAGGCCAGGCATGAAGGTCATCACTGGCGGCCTGCTCATTGACGGCACGGGGCAAGACCCTGTGCCCAACGCCCGCATAGCCATCAGCGACGAGGGGCGCATCACTCACGTGGGGCCGGCCGGTGCAGTCCCCGTGCCGCGCGGCGCCGAGGTCATGGACGTGTCCGGCAGGGCCGTCATGCCCGGCCTGATAGACTGCCACGTCCATCTCTTCACCCGGCCCGCCACCATGCAGGAGCGGGCGCTGACGCCCCTGAGCCTCCAGGTCATCGAGGCCACGCACCACGCCAGGGCTACGCTGGACGCCGGCATCACCACCGTGCGCGATGCTGGCGGCACGCCGGTGGGCTTCAAGCAGGCGGCCCAGCGGGGCCTTGTCCCCTCGCCGAGGCTGCGCATCTCGGTGGTGGCCCTGTCCCAGACCGGCGGCCACGGCGACTCCACCATGCCCAGCGGCGTCCGGCTGGGCCTGCTGCCCGGCGGCGTGGCCCCCGAGTGGCCCGAGAACCTCTGCGATGGCACCGAGGAGGTCCGCAAGGCGGTGCGCCGGGTGCTGCGGGCCGGCGCCGACTTCATCAAGCTCATGTCCACCGGCGGCGTCATGTCGCCCAGCGACGAGCCTGGCTCCACCCAGTTCACCCGCGAGGAGATCGCCGTCATGGTCTACGAGGCCAGAGCACAGGGCAAGACCTGCATGGCCCACGCCCAGGCCCTGGAAGGCATACGCAACGCCGTCGTCTGCGGCGTCGAGTCCATCGAGCACGGGATCTACCTGGACGAGAGCGTCATGGAAGAGATGAAGCGGCGCGGCACCTTCCTGGTGCCCACGCTGGTGGCGCCCCTGTGGGTGAAGCGCCGGGCCGAGGAGAAGCCGGACAGCGTCCTGCCCCAGGCCCTGCGCAAGACCCTGGAGGTCATGGAGGCCCACCGCGCCAGCTTCCGCATGGCCGTGGAGATGGGCGTGCGCGTCGCCATGGGCACCGACACCGGCGTCGGCCCCCACGGCAGCAACCTGGAGGAGCTGCGCCTCATGGTGGAGAACGGCATGACGCCCATGCAGGCCATCGTCGCGGCCACCAGCACGGCCTCCCAGTGCGTCCACATGAGCAAGGACATCGGCACCCTGGAGCCGGGCAAGCTGGCCGACCTGCTGGTGGTGGACGGCAACCCGCTGGAGGACATCTCCATCCTGGAGGACAAAGCCAGACTGCTGCTCATCATGCAGGGCGGCAAGGCGCACAAGGACGCTATAAGCTAGGTTGGTCAGCGGTCAGCTATCAGCCGTCAGCGCCCGCCTGGCCCCACTTGCCCCACGATAGTTTTTGAAAGTGGAGCGGACAGCGGCGCTGCCCCGACGCCTCCTTCTGAAGAAGCGTTGTGTGGTAAGGCTGCTGAAGGCTGAACGCTGACTGCTACCACAAGGAGGGCCAGGATGGCTGACAGGGCGAAGCGCAACGCCGACTATATCTTCTACGAGTTGACCCGCAGCGTCTGCCCCCGGTGCCTGGCGCCCGTGGACGCCCAGGTGCTCATCCGCGATGGCCGCGTCGTCATGCGCAAGCGCTGCCCCAGCCACGGCTGGACCGAGGCGCTGCTAAGCTCCGACGCCGAGATGTACCTGGCCTCCCTGCGCTACAACAAGCCGGGCACCATCCCCCTGGGCTTCAGCACCGAGGTCAGGGACGGCTGCCCCCTGGACTGCGGCCTGTGCCCCGAGCACAAGCAGCACACCTGCCTGGCCCTCATCGAGGTCAACAGCCACTGCAACCTGGACTGCCCCATCTGCTTCGCCGACGCCCGGCCGGGCTTCAGCCTCACACTAGCCCAGGTGGAGCGCATGCTGGACAGGTTCGTGGCCCTGGAGGGCGAGCCGGAGGTGGTGCAGTTCAGCGGCGGCGAGCCGACCATCCACCCGGACATCCTGTCCATGCTGCGCCTGGCGAAGCAGAAGGGCATCAGGGTGGTGATGCTCAACACCAATGGCATCCGCATCGCCCGCGACGACCGCTTCCTGGCGGCGCTGGCCGACATCCGCCCCACCATCTACCTTCAGTTCGATGGCTTCTCGGCACAGACGCACCAGGCCATGCGCGGCAAGGACCTGCTGGACGCCAAGCTGCGGGCGCTGGAGCGACTGGCACAGGCAAAGCTGGATGTGGTGCTGGTGCCGGCCATTGAGAAGGGCGTGAACCACCACGAGATAGGCGACATCGTCAGGTTCGGCATCCAGCACCCGGCGGTGCGCGGCATCGCCTTTCAGCCGGTGACCCACGCGGGCCGCTACACGGCCTTCGACCCTCTGGACCGCGAGACGGTGGCCGATGTCATCCACGGCATCGCCCAGCAGACCGACGGCATGTTCCTGGAGAGCGACTTCGTGCCCGTGCCCTGCTGCCATCCCACCTGCCGCTCGGCCACCTATGCCTACGTGGAGAAGGGCAAGGTCACGCCCCTGCCCAGGGTCGTGGACGTGGACAGGTACCTGGACTACATCACCAACCGCACGCTGCCGGACATCCGGCCAGAGGTGCTGGAGGCGCTGGAGGGCCTGTGGTCGGCCTCCTCGGTGCCCGGGACCGACGCAGCGGCCAGGCGCTTCCACTGTGCCGCCTGCGACCTGTCCTTCCCCAACGAGACGGCCTACCTGAAGCAGCACGTGTTCATGATCGTGGTCCAGGGCTTCGCCGACCCCTGGACGCTGGACCTGAAGGCGCTGATGAAGTGCTGCGTCGGCGAGCTTGTGCCCGATGGCCGCATCATCCCCTTCTGCGCCTACAACAGCGTCGGCTACCGCGAGAGGGTGCGCGCCGCGCTGGCGGCGGGCAAGCTGGGGTAGCCCCGTGAGGCCCGTCCTGTTCTCCCTCGGCCCCGTGGAGGTCTACTCCTACACGGTGTGCATGCTGACGGCGGTCCTGGTGGGCGGCTGGCTGACGTACCGCGAGGCAAAGCGGCGCATGCGGCTGGACGACCGGACGCTGGCGGTCGGCTCCCTGGGCCTGGCGGGCGGAGTACTGGGGGCCAAGCTGAGCATGCTGGTGTTCCTTGGCCCGGCGGAGTTCTGGCGGCTGCTGCCCACCATCCCGTCCCACGGCGCGGCCCTCAGCGGGGCGCTCATTGGCGGCTACGTGGCCGTGGTGCTGGCCGAGCGCCTGTTCCGGGTGGACCGCTGCACCGGCGACCTGGTGGCGCCCTTCCTGCCCCTCAGCCAGGCCATCGGCAGGCTGGGCAACTTCCTGGCCGGCGACGCCTACGGCTCGCCGACGTCGCTGCCGTGGGCTGTCTACCAGGCCGGGGCCTACCGCCACCCGGCGCAACTCTACGAGCTGGCGCTGGACCTGCTGCTCTTCGCCTTCCTGTGGCGGCAGCGCTACCGCTCCTTCCGGGACGGCGAGCTTTTCAGAATGTACATAGCGGGCTATGCCCTCATTCGCTTCCCGCTGGAGTTCCTGCGCTACCAGCCGACGCCGCGCGACTTCCTGGGGCTGACGCTGGTGCAGTGGCTGTGTATCGGCGCGCTGCTGGCCTTCGGCCACCAGTTGTACCTGCAGCGCAAGGGTGTCGCCTGCGTCTGCGACCTGCTACCCAGGCCACGGAGGCCCAGTACCCATGATGCAGGATAGGAACCCCGTGTTCTGGGCGACCTTCTGGATAGTGGCCGGCGGGCTGATAGCCTCCATCTGGGTCACACGGATAGTCGCCGGCCCCGAAAGCGATGGCTTCATCCCACTCTGGATGGGCGTCGCGTTGCTGGTCATGCTGATAGCTGGCCCCAGCGCCATGGGGCTGGGCGTCATCCTGCTGGCGCTGGACGCCCTGCTCCTGCACACGGACATTGCGAGCGACATTGGCCTTGGGCTGCTGGGGGGCGGCGCATTCAGCATGTTCGGCGCGGCTGCAAGCTGCTTCGCCGTCGGCCTGACTACCTAGTGCTTGCCCATGCTACCGTGGCAGCCGCTCAACAAGGGCACGTTATGGAAACGATGAATGACTTCAAGCTGGCATTCATATTCACTGCGGCACCAATTACCGCCGTGGGCGTCCTCAGCATGGCCGGCGGGGCCTACGAAGGCTTCTTTGGCCTGTGGTTTGTGGGCATAGCCATGTGGATCGCCGCCGTACTGGCCGCTATAGGCTTCGCCCTGGCCCTCCACCTGCGGACGGCCGCGGGCATACTGGCGGGCGTGATAGTCGGGTCTGTTGCCCTGGGCGCCACCTGTTTCGCCAATCTCAACCTGGTACAGTAGCGGCACGAGTCGCACGCCCCAGGCCTTCTCAATTCCAGACAGGCCCGGTACAGGAGCATACCTGCCCCCGCTGCAAAGGCTGCCTGGCTGCCGCCTCCAGGCGCAGGGACCGCTCACCGCACGTGGTATGATGGAGTGAAATCCTGCCTATCGGTGGCATAAGAAAACTTCTCCAGGGGGTCTCTCGCCACCTTGTCCCAGGCAGACCAGAGTCCGGGCGTGCCCTCCTTGCTTCGCGCGCTTGTGGAGCGCTTGAAGGGCACTGGCTGCCTTCGCACCCCGGAGGTAGAGGCCGCGTTCCTCCATGTGCCACGCCACCTGTTCCTTCCTGACGTGGAAATGGAGGTGGCATACCGGGACGAGGCCATCGTCACCCGTGTGAGCAATGGCGTCCCCATAAGCTCGTCGTCGCAGCCATCCATAATGGCCATCATGCTAGAGCAGCTTGGCCTAAGGCCCGGGCAGCGCGTGCTGGAGGTCGGCGCGGGCACTGGCTACAACGCGGCGCTGCTGGCCCACATGGTGGGTGAGGCGGGCCTGGTGGTGACCATGGACATTGATGAGGACATAGTGCGGCAGGCCAGGGAGCACCTGGATACAGCGGGCTATGGAAGAGTCCGGGTCGTCTGCGGCGATGGCTGGCGCGGCTATCCTGAAGCTGCTCCCTACGACAGAATCATCCTCACCGTGGGGGCATGGGACATATCTCCGGCGTGGCTGGAGCAACTGCGCCCCGATGGCCGGCTGGTCCTGCCCCTGAGCATCGCAGGAGGTATGCAGAAGTCCATAGCCTTCCAGTGGGCAGGCGACCACTTGATGGGCATCTCCACGGCAGACTGCGGCTTCATGATGCTACGGGGCCAGCACTCGGCCCCCGAGGTGTACCACCAGCTAGGCCCGTCACCTGGCCTGGCCCTGGTCACTGAAGATGTCAGCGTCATGGACATAGCCGGCCTGTACGACACTCTGGCCGGCCCACATACGGACTGGCCAACAGGCGTGAATGCCTGGCCGCGAGAAGTCTTCGGCTCTCTGGGCGTGTGGCTGGCCCTGCGCGAGCGTGGGTCATGCAGCCTTGGCGCCACGGAGCAGGCGGCCAGTCGGCACGGCATCCCCTGGATGTTCCGCTGGCATAGCGGCTACTGCAGCGTCGTTGGCCTGGCCGAGGGCACTGGCATTGCCCTTCTCACGCGCCCCCCAGGCATGGGACTGCCCACTGGTGACTCCCTTAGCGCCCCGCCCTTTGAGCTATTCGTGCGCGGCTACGGCCCCAGCGATGGGCCGGCCCGCCGCCTCATGGACTCGGTCAGGGCATGGGACTTGGCCGGACGGCCTTCAGCCCGAGGGATACATATCAGGGCCTATCCGCGCCACGTGCCCTGCACGCCCACGCCGGAGGAGCTGGTGGTGGAGAAGCGCTGGACCAGGCTGGTGGTAAGTTGGCAGGGCTGACCACGTCCGCCGCTATGGCCCCACCTGGCCTGCCCGCGATAGCTCCTGGAAGCGGCCTGAGCGCACGGCGGCGAACAGGTACACGGTGACGTAGCTGCGGTATGGAGACCAGCGCCATGAGTAGTCCAGCGCCTCCTGGGCAGTCATGGCCTTGCCGCCGTTGACCAGCAGGCCAAGGGTGCGCTGCAGGGCCAGGTCGCCGTGAGGGAAGCCGTCGCCACGGCCCAGGGCGCGGATGAGCAGCCAGTGGGCCGTCCACAGGCCCACGCCCCGAATGCTTGTCAGCGTACTGATTACCTCATCGTCTGGCTGCTGGCGCAGCCCCTCCAGGTCCAGCCCTCCCGATGCTACCCTGGCGCTGATGTCCACGATGTACTCGGCCTTGCGGGCGCTGAACTTGATGGCGCGCAGCCCGTCCACGCCGGCCGCCACAATCGCCTCCGGGCGTGGAAAGGCATGGTAGGTGGCCCCGTCCAGCTCCATTGTCTGGCCGCAGGTATGTACCAGCAGCGTCCGCAGGATGCGGGCGACGTGGCTGCTTATCTGCTGGCCCAGTATGGCCAGGACCAGCGCCTCGTACACCGAGGCCGTGTGCGTCGGGTGCAGCCCTCGCAGCCCGCTGGCGATGGGGGCCAGCGCTGGGTCGGCCCCGGCCATGCGGTAGAAAGGAGTCACGTCAGAGGCGGTGCCCAGGAGCCAGGCCACCTGGCCCTTCGCCCTGGCGATGGCCGCGTTGTCCATGACTTCACCGGCCAGGCCCACCTCCAGGCGAGGCGCGTCAACGCTGCCCACCGAGCGCACAGTAGCCAGCGCCAGCCGGTCGCCCAGGTCCAGCAGGCGGCGAAAGGCCCCCTGCTCGAAGGCATCGGTGCCGTAGCGTCCCCGGAAGTAGGTGGCATAGGCCGCCGTAAGCTCGAAATCGTAGGGCGGCGCTGGCGTGAGTACCAAGCTGGCTTCCTGCATAGCTATTTTGTTCACATGGGTGTATAATTGCCTGCCAACGGAGCACGATGGTGTCTTTCCTGTCCCAGGTTGCAACACCGAGTTTACCGACGTGTAACAACATGGCAACAAGTTATTGCTAGACTGTCATGGTAAGGCCGGTGTTGGTACAGAGAGCTTACAGTGAGGAGGGACTATGCCCAGTATAGATGAACGCTTCCACCAGTTGCACCCCAGGTCCGCCGAGATGTCCCGCAAGGCGGAAGAACTGTTCCCCGATGGCGTTACCCACGACGGGCGCAAGTTCGGCCCGTTCCGCGTCTACATGGACCACGGGCTTGGCCCCAGGAAGTGGGACATAGACGGCAACGAGTATATTGACTACCGCACCGGCCACGGCTCCATGATATTGGGCCAGGCGCACCCCAGGGTGGTCAAGGCGGTGCAGGAGCAGATGGCCAGGGGCACTCACCTCTCCGCCTCCACCGAACTGGAGGTCAGGTGGGGCACGCTGGTCAAGCAACTGGTGCCCTCAGTGGAGAAGCTGCGCTTCGTCAGCTCCGGCACCGAGGCCATGATGATGTCCTTCCGCATGGCCCGCGTCTTCACCGGCAAGACCAAGATCGTCAAGTTCGACAAGGCCTTCCACGGCTGGGCCGATGGCCCCTTCGTGGGCGCCTCGGGCGACAACACCAACAACGGCATACCTCAGCAGGTACGGGAGACCATGGTTGTCCTGCCCTATGACATCAAGGCGGTGGAAAGGACACTGAAGCAGGACAAGGACATCGCCGCCGTCGTCTTCCAGGGTAACCACGTCATACACCCGTCCTTCATCGAGCAGCTACGGGACGTGACGCGCAAGTACGGCGTGCTGCTTATTTTCGACGAGGTAGTAAGTGGCTTCCGCTGGTCGCGCGGCGGCTGCCAGGGCCTGTACAACGTCCTTCCCGACCTCACGGGCATGGCCAAGATACTGGCCGGTGGGCTGCCTGGCGGCTGCGTGGCCGGCCGCGCCGAGATCATTGACACCATCGCGCCGGGCAAGATTTCCCATCCGGGCACGTTCAACGCCAACCCGCTGTCTGCTGCCGCGGGCACCACGGCCCTGAGCATCGTCGCCAGCGAGCCGGTCAACGAGACCGCCGACGCCCGGGCGCAGCAGCTCAAGGACGGCCTCAACGACATCCTGTCCCGCATGGAGATACCCGGCTGCGCCTATGGCGTGTCGTCCATTGTACACATGCGGCTGGGCCTGGACCACGAGTGCGACAAGGTATACTGCCAGGCCGGCGAGCAGGCCATGATGGTGGGCTACGGCAACGACGTCACCAACCTGCTGTCCCGCGCCCTCATCAACGAGGGCGTCTGGGGTGGCCCCACCAGCTTCATACTGTCCTATACTCACACCGAGCAGGACATAGACCAGACGCTGGAGCGCTACGAGCGTGCCCTCCAGCAGGTGCGGGCCGAAGGGGCGATCTAGGGCGCGAGGGAAGCCTTAATTCTCCCAGCCTGACCTGCCCCACCGGGCACGTGGGCACACTAACAGTCCAGTATTGGCAGGCAGGGCCTGCCAATACTGGACGAGCGCCTGCCTGTGTGGAAGGGATGCATCTTATACCCCTGACGGCGCGTCAGAGGAAAGGGATGCCGCGCCATCAGCCTCGCGTGTCTTCGCGCCTGTAGGCCTCATCCAGCAGGTCGGTGACGTAGCGCACCTGGAGGGACAGGCCGCGCCGCTGGACACCGTACTGGAGCTGCAGGACGCAGCCGGGGTTGGCCGTCGCCACCACGTCGGCCCCCGTGTCGGCGATGGCCTGCATCTTGGAGTCCAGCAGCCTGAGAGAGAACTCCCGCTGGGTGATGGTGTAGGTGCCGCCGGCGCCGCAGCAGCGGGAAGAGTCCTGCATCTCCACCAATTGCACTCCCGGGATGGACTGCAAGACCTGTCGTGGCTCCCTGGTGATGCGCTGGGCGTGGGACAGATGGCAGGAGTCCTGGTAGGTCACCCTGTAGCTGAGCTTCCCCCTGGGAGGCACCAGGGGCAGCGCCGCCAGGAACTCGTGGATGTCCTTCACCAGGGCGTCGAAGCGGTGGGCCTTCTCATGGTAGGCGGGGTCTTCCCGGAGCAGGTGGCCGTACTCCTTCATGCGGCTGCCGCAGCCAGCGGAGCCTACCACGATGGCGTCCACGCCGCTGGCAAGGAACACGTCAATGTTCCGGCGGGCCAGCGCCCTGGCCGTCTCCAGGTCGCCCACGTGGGTATTGATGGCGCCGCAGCACACCTGGCCCCTGGGCACCACCACCTCGCAGCCGTTGCGGGCCAGCACGCGCACTATGGCGTTCATCTCCGGGCCATGCACCAGCGGCATGATACAGCCGGAGAGGATGGCCACGCGCGCCCGCCGCTGGCCCCTGGCCGGCACTACCTGGCCCTGGGCCTTGAAGAAGGTCGAGGGTACTGGCGGGCTGGAGCTTTCCAGCTCAGCCAGCCAGGGCCACAGCCGCAGCAGCCCGCTCTTCCGCGCCGCCGATTGCAGGCCCAGGCGCTGGTACAGCCGCAGGCCACCCACCATGAGGGCCAGCCTCTCCTGGCGCGGCAGCACCTGCTTGAGCAGGACGTCGGCGGCCAGCCGGGGCAGCAGGCCCAGCCTGCGTCGGCGCTCCACCTGGGCCATGGTGGCCTCGATGAGTCTCCCGTAGGGCACACCCGAGGGGCACGCCACCTCGCAGGCGCGGCACTGGATGCACAGGTCCCAGTGCCTGATGACTGCCGGCGTCATGCCGATGCGGCCCTCGTTCACCGCCTTCATCAGGGCGATGCGGCCACGGGGCGACTCGGTCTCCAGCCCCGTCTGCACGTAGGTGGGACAGGCCTGGAGGCAGAAGCCGCAGTGGACGCACCTGTACAGCTCGGCCTCGTCGGGAGCGTCCGGGCCGGAGAAGAGCGCCAGCGGCGCGCGGGGCAGCGTCTCGGTCATCAGATGCCTCCCACGAAGCGGCCCGGGTTCAGGATGCCCCTGGCGTCGTACTGCTCTTTCATGCGTCGCATTATGGCCAGTGACTCCCCCACGTCGTCCCAGACATCCAGCCGCTGCTTGATCTCCGGCGGGCACCGCTCGATGACCAGCCGGCCATCAAGGCCATGGGCCGCCTGGCGGGCCTGGGACAGCGTCTCTAATGCAGCGTTAGCGGACATCTCGCCGGCCCCATGGTCCCAGTGTAGCATGACATTGCCATAGCCGGGGTAGGCGACGAAAGCAGGCGTCAGGCCATCGCGTCCATTCCTGGCCGTGACAGCCGCCACCAGGTCGCGCACCCTGGAGGGCACCACCATGGCGCGGCAGGCCAGGGCAGGCCTGGCGGCCTCGTCCCAGCCGAAGTCGGCCAGCCTGCGCCAGAGGTCGCCGGCCTGGGCCTCGGGCAGGCTTTCCATGGCCGTGGCGCCGGCCTGGCGGCAAAGGGCCGCGCACTCCCTGACCTGGCGCTCCAGCGTCATGGGCCTGCCCCCCAGCCGGATGGCCAGAGTACAGGGATGGGCCTCCAGCCCGCCCACACGGTCCACGCCTTCGTTGAAGGCCACCAGCGACAGGGGCACCACGTCGCCGTGGAACACCTGGAGGCCGGCGTCCAGGCAACGCTGGACGCTGTCGAAGGCGGCCAGCAGCGTCGCCTCCCGCCGGGGAAGGGGCGTCAGCTTGAAGGTGACCTCGGCGATGATTCCCAGGGTGCCCAGGCCGCCGATGTGCAGCCGGGCCATGTCGTAGCCGCTGACGTTCTTGACCACCTGCCCGCCGCTCTTGACCGTCCTGCCGTCGGCCTGCACCACCTTCATGCCGATGACGGTATCGCGGAGGTGCCCGGACTGCCACTTGAGCGGCCCGCTGACTCCCACGGCCAGCGTCCCGCCCACGGTGGCGCGGTGGGGCAGGGGAGGGTCCAGCGCCAGGAACTGCCCGTGCTCTGCCAGGGCCTCCCTGAGCCTGGCGAGGGTGATTCCCGCCTCCACCGTTACCGTCAGGTCTGCCGGGTTGTGCTGGATGACGCGGCAGAGGCGGGACAGGTCCACTACCACATCCAGGCGCTTGATGGGGTTGCCCAGGGCCATGCGGGTGCCGCCGCCCCAGGGCGCCACGGCCAGGCCGTGCTTCCAGGCAGCGGCCATTGCCCGGCACAGCCCTTCCATGGTAGCGGGTCGCACCACAGCACTGGGGCGCACACCATCCACGGCGTAGCCCTGCACGTCCTGGCTGACGCTGGACGGGCCGGCCGCGTGCGCCATCAATTCGACTACAGACTGAGGTCCGGTGTTGTCCATAGGGGAGCAGGTACCAGCAGCACTCGGGACTCTGGGAGTTTGCAAAGTGGGCGTGTATGGCCTGCCATACCGAGCTTCATCCCTAAATCCACGCGTCCGGGCCGGCGCGGGCGATGGCTGCCAGCCTGCGGACGTCGGCGCAGGGCGAGCCGGTGGGGAAGACCTTGGCCGGGTTAAACAGCTCGCCGGTGGCGAAGGCCAGCTTGAGCCGGGCCATGGCCTCCATGTCGTCCTCGCTGAACATCAGGGGCATGTACTCCTGCTTCTCCAGGCCGATGCCGTGCTCCCCCGACAGCACGCCGCCGGCCTTCACGCATATCTTCAGTATCTCGCCGCCAATCTCCAGCACCCTCTCGGTGTCGCCGGGCCTGCGCTCGTCGAAGAGAATGGACGGGTGCAGGTTGCCGTCACCGGCGTGGAGCAGGTTGGCGATGGGGTAGCCTGTGCGCTCCGAAAGCTGCTGTATCTGGCGCAGGACGTCCACCAGCCGCGTCCGGGGCACGGTGCCGTCCACCAGGTAGTAGTTGGGAGCGAGCCTGCCCAGGGCGCCCAGCACGCCCTTGCGCCCGGCCCACAGCTTCTCCCGCGCCGCCGGGTCAGTGGCGGTGCGTATCTCGATGGGGTCAAAGTCGTTGCACACGGCCTCCACCTCGGCGACCTCCTCCTCCACCGCCTCCCTGAGGCCGTCCACCTCCACCAGCAGCACGGCGCCGGCGTCCTCGGGGTAGCCAGCGTGGACTGACGCCTCGGCGGCCTTGATGCACAGGTGGTCCATCATCTCGATGGCCGCCGGCACGATGCCAGCGGCGATGATGCCCGAAACGGCGGCGCTGGCGTGGTCCAGCTCCCGGAAGACGGCCAGCAGCGTCTTGACGGCCTCGGGCTTCTTCAGCAGCCGCACGATGACCTTGGTCACAATGGCCAGCGTGCCCTCGGAGCCGATGAGGATGCCCCGCAGGTCGTAGCCGGGCGTCTCGCGGGTCTTGCCGCCCACCCACATGACGCTGCCATCGGCCAGGACGACCTCCATGCCCAGGACGTGGTTGGTGGTAACGCCGTAGGCCAGGCAGTGGGGGCCGCCGGAATTCTCGGCCACGTTGCCGCCTATGGTGCAGGCCCGCTGGCTGGACGGGTCGGGCGCGTAGTACAGGCCGTAGCGGGAGACGTAGTTGGACAGGTTGAGGTTGACGACGCCCGGCTCCACCACCGCCAGGCGGTCTTCCACGTCCACCTCCAGGATGCGGGTCATGCGGGTGAGGGCGATGACGATGCCGCCCTTCTCGGCGATGGCGCCGCCGCTGAGGCCGGTGCCTGCGCCCCTGGGGACGATGGGCAGGCCATGGCGGGCCGTGGCCTTCACCACCCGCGACACCTCCTCGGTGGTCGCCGGCAGCACCACGGCCAGGGGCAGGGCCTTGTCCACGGAGCCATCGTACTCGAAGACCAGCAGGTCCTCGGGGGTGTGGACCACGTACTCCTCGCCCACTATGGCCTTCAGTTCCTGGATAAGCTTCTCGTAGCCTGCCATGCCATCGCCTCGGTCAGCGACCATATGATAGAGGATAGCCCCATGCCACGCAACTGAAAGGCACTGATCTGCTGGCCCTTCCTGTCCGTAACGCAGTCAAAGGCCATGGTCGTGAGCAGCAACAAGGAGGAAAGAATGAAGGCGCTGACCCGTCGGAGTTACTGGATTGCACTGCTTGTGTCCCTCGCGTTGCTGGGGACATGGGCCAGCTACCGCGTGCCCGAGGTCTCGGCGGACCACTGTAGCAGAGGCCAGGGCACCCTGTCGGGGCCGGCAATAAACGGGGTCGTCCCCACCGGTAAGGTGGAGTGGAAGGGGAACTCCTTCTGTCAGCCGCTGGAGATGAAGGTGGAGGTCAGCAAGGTGGACCTTCCCGACGGCACGGTCCTGGCGGTGGATGCCTGCGGCTCGGGCGGCACCACCAACATTGTGGGCAGCATCACCCTGCGCGGCGGCTCGGGCAAGCTCCAGCTCAGCAAGCTGGACGGCGACCCCAGCAATGATAACGTACCGTTCTGCGATATGAGATTTGGAGGCCAGGTGAAGGTGCTGCAGGGCAGCACGGTTGTACTGTCGGGGTGCGTGTCCAACCAGGACATCCCAGGGGCGCCGGCGTGTTAGAGGCTGTGCCAGAGACCATGCGCCCCGTCAGCCCACGGGGGTAGGGGAGGGTCCTCGCCCCCTCTGGGGGAGAGCTAGAGAGGGGCCGAAGGGAAGCTCTAGCCATAGCCTCCTGAACGCCCAGGGGGCAGGTCGGTGACCTGCCCCCTGGGTTAGCCTGCAAATCGTAGCCCCGGTTGCGGCTACACGGTGGCGCCGCTGGGCGCCCTGGCCGGCTGGCCGGCGCCGGGCGCCATGGTCATCTCGCGGACGGCGGAGGACACGCCCGGGCCGAAGCGGGCCGAGGCCTCGATGGCCTCCCAGTTGTCCCGGAACCAGCGGATGGTCTCCCGCAGCCCCTCCTCGAAGCTGGTGCGCGGCTCGTAGCCGATGAGCTGCCGCGCCCGGTCTATGGAGGCCAGCAGGCGGCTCTTGGTGTCCCACTTGCGGCGCTGGGTGAACTGGATACCCCCCCGGTTGCCCGTGAGCTGGTTGACCATGTGGGCCAGGTCTATGATACGCGTCTCGTGGCCTGATGCCAGGTTGAACTCCTGGCCGATGGCCGCCTCGAAGCAGCCGGCCCGCATCAGCCCGTCCACGATGTCGCCCACGTAGGTGAAGTCCCGCGTCTCCTCGCCGGTGCCAGTTATGGGCAGCGGCAGGCCCTTGAGCGCCCAGTAGACGAAGTTGGGTATCACGTTGCGGTACTGGCCGGGCACCTCGCCGGGGCCATAGGAGTTGAAGAAGCGCGGCTTCACCACCTTGAGGCCGTAATGGTCGTGGAAGAAGTTGCAGTACAGCTCGCCCAGCATCTTGGTGATCTGGTAGGGGGTGCTCAGGTGCATGGACATGAACTCTTCCCGCAGCGGCAGGGGTGAGTCGCTGCCATAGATGGAGCAGCCTGACGACGCGTACACGAAGCGGTCCACCCCGGCCAGGGTGGCGTACTCCAGCAGCCGCAGCGTGCCCAGGCCGTTGACCTGCAGGTCGCGCTCGGGGTGGTCCACCGAGTTCTGGTTGGCGAAGAAGGCCGCCAGGTGGAACACCACGTGCGGCCGCTCCAGGAACACCCGCTTCAACATGACCTCGTCCAGGATGCTGCCCTCCACGAAAAGCACGCTCGGCAGCGACGGCACGTTCCAGCGCTGGGACGCCGAAAGGTCGTCCAGGGCGATGACCTTTGCCCCGGACTGGGCCAGCGCGCGGGTGAGATTGGAGCCGATGGCCCCGGCGCCGCCAGTCACCAGGACGGTCTTGCCGTGGTACTCGAAATACTCCATCAAGTCCGTTGACCTCCATGCAATGAAGCGCGCTGGACGGCGGCCCTGGCATCGCCAGCAAGCCTGTCCAGCACGGCGTTGTAGCGCTCGGCGGCGCGTTTCAGCGAGAAGTGGGCCTCAGCGTAGGCGCGGCCGTTGGCCCCCAGGCGGCCCCGCAGCACGGCATTGGCGTAGAGGGTGCGCACGGCGCTGGCCAGGGCCTCGGGGTCTTCGGGCGGCAGGACCAGCCCGCAGCCGGCCTCCTTCACCAGCCGGGGCGCGTCGCCGTCCAGGCCCATGGCGGCGATGACCGGCCTGCCGGCCGCCATGATGCTCAGTATCTTGGATGGCACCACCGGCGTCCTGACGCTGGCCTTCAGCGTCGCCAGGCAGACGTCGGAGGCATAGAGGCTGGCCGGGTACTCCTCGCGGGGGAGCATGGGCAGGAAGCGCACGTTGTCCAGCCCCTCCTCCTGTGCCTGGCGCACCAGCCGCTCCTTCTGCACGCCGTCGCCGATGATGAGCCACTGGATGTCTTTCTGGCTGCGCAGGATGTGGGCTGCCCCGAGCACCACGTCCAGGTCCTGGGAGTGGGCCAGCACCCCGGCGAAGGAGACCACGAAAGCGCCGTCCAGGCCGTGCCTGCGCCGGAACTCGGCGCCGTCGCTCGAAGGCTGTATGTAGTCTGTGTTCACCCAGTTGGGCATGACCGTCACCCGCTGGGGGCTGCCGCCCCTGGAGACGACGTGGGCCGCGTTGCCCTCCGAGTGCACCGTCACCATGTCGGCCTGCGCGTATAGCAGCCGCTCCATGCCCTCGAAGAACCCGATCAGGCGCTGGTCCCTGAGAAGCCCCAGGTCAATGACGCTCTGGGGGAAAAGGTCCTGGACGTTGAGGACGAGCCGCGTACTCCGCAGGCGCTTGAGGGCCAGCGCCGCCAGGCCCAGGGGCAGGGGCGGCGAATAGACGATGGCCGCGTCCTGCCGGGGCAGCGCCAGCCCGGCCAGGAGCATGCCCGTCGCGGCGCCAAACTGCCAGATGGCCCTGCCGGCCAGGGAGCCACGGGGCAGCCGTGGCGTAGCCACGCGCACGACCCGAAGGCCGTCCACTTTCTCCCTGGCCCACAGCCTCCGGCGGTAGCGTGACAGGTCACCCAGGGCATGGTAGCCCGGCAGGGTGGTCAGCACCGTGACCTCGTGCCCGATGCCCCGCAGCGCCACCCCAAGCTCGTGGTACAGGTGCGCCGCTGAGCCTACGTCCGGCGGAAAGTAGGCCGTAAGCAGTAACACTCGCATAGTCAGCCTTCAGAAGTAGGGGCAACCTTTGTGGTTACCCAGCGCTGGGGCAGGCACAAGGCCTGCCCCTACTGGCATCAGCTTTCAACGTTTTCGGTCAGGATGGCGCCAGCAGGGCCAACGTCCTCTGGTCGCCCGGACTTGAGGGAGCGCTCCAGGGCGAAGGTGGTCAGGGTGGTGTTCACGTAGTCGTCCAGGGACACGGGCAGAGGAGCGCGGCCGCTGACGGCGGCCAGCAGCGCTTCCAGCTCGCCCCGGTGGCCCCTGTCCACCGAGAGCCAGCCCCTCATGCGCTGGCCCCGTCCGCCCTGGACGAAGACGGCCTCCCTGAAGTTCTCGATGGCGCCCGCGGCGCCGCCGCCGAAGACCTGGACGCGCTCGCGGGGGTAGCGCTTGCTGCCCCCGGCGGCGTAGGTAATGCTGGCGACGGAGCCGTTGGCCAGCAACAGGGTCGCGGTGACGCTATCATCGCCGGAGATGGCCCCGCCGGCGACGGGCTGGGCGTAGGCCCGCGCCACCGGCGACGCAGCCAGGTACTGGGCCAGGTCAACGAAGTGGCAGACCTCGCCGATGATGCGCCCTCCGCCGTCCTCGGGGTCGTTGGCCCAGGAGTCCGGCGGCAGCGCTCCGGCGTTGACCACGAAGCTCAGCGACAGCGGGCCGCTGAGGCGCTCCAGCCGCTCCCTGAGCCAGCGCGCGAAGGGCGAGAAGCGGCGGTTCAGCCCCACCAGGAGCACCGGCGGCGTGTGGCCTTCTGCCTCCGCCCTGGCAAGGGACTCCTGGTAGGCCTCGGCAACCTGGCGGAGCTGGGCCACGTCCAGGGCCAGGGGCTTTTCCACAAAGATGTGCTTGCCGGCCCGCAGCGCCTCCGCCGCCATGGCGCTGTGGGAGCCGTGGCGCGTCAGCACCAGCACCAGCGCGATGGCCGGGTCGGCCAGGATCTCGCGGTAGTCCGAGGTGCAGTACTCGAAGCCGTGCCTGGCGCCGGCGTGCCTGCCGCTGATGCCCGTGCTGGTGGCGACGCCCCGCAGCCTGAGGCCCTTCAGTCCCTTCAGCGCCGGCAGCAGCGTGCCACTGGCGAACTGCCCGGCCCCGATGAGGCCGACGCCAACGCGGCCGTCGGGACTGGCTGCCGGCCGGGCCTCTGGCTTCAGCCAGACCGTGAAGGGCGACGGCCCAGCGCCTTCGGCCTGCGGTGCTGCGGTCTCCGAGCCAGGGTAGGTGAGGACTACGCCGATGCAGGGCTGCTGGCCCTCCAGCACCATCTCGTAGGCCTCGACGGCCCTCTCTATGGGGAACCTGTGGGTTATGAGGTGCCTCACCGAGACGGTGCCCCTGGCAAGCTGTGCCAGGAACTCCTCCATGTTGCGGCCGGCGGTCCAGCGGGCGTAGGCCAGCGGGTAGTCCACGCCGCCCTGGGCATAGCGCGGGTCGTAGAGGCCCGGCCCCCAGGCGCGGGAGACGACCAGTTCCAGTTCCTTGTCGTAGAAGGGCTTCCGTGGCACCTGGAGTCCCACCATGCCCGTGGCGACGATACGCCCGCGCTCGCGGCACATAGCCGCGGCCTGCTCCAGGGGGCCGTTGCCGTGGGCCGCGGCCATGATGATGACGGCGTCGGCGCCGTGGCCGCCCGACCAGGCCAGGACGGCGTCCACCGCCGGAGTGCCATCGGTCGCGATGGCCGTGGCCTCGGCACCATGGCGCGAGGCCATGTCCGCCTTGCCAGGCTCCACGTCCACGCCGAAGACGTGGCAGCCCGCGGCGTGGAGCAACTGGACGGCTATCTGCCCCAGCAGCCCAAGGCCGATGACGGCCACGCGGTCGCCCAGGCCCACTTGGGCCATGCGCACTGCCTCCAGGGCGATGCCGCCCAGGGCCACAAAGGCGGACTCCTCGAAGGTGACGGTGTCGGGGACGGGCACGCACAGGTTGGCCGGGACGGACGCAAACTCGGCGTGGCCGGCGTACCCGGCGCTGGCGCAGGCGACGCGGTCGCCAGCCTTGAAGCCGCCGACGCCAGGGCCGACGTCAACCACTGTCCCGGCGGAGGAGTACCCCAGCAGGATGGGCGTCTCCAGGCGGCCCATGGCCTGGCGCCAGGCCTCGGCGATGCCCTCGGTCCGGGCTTTGTCCAGCACCTGGCGCACCAGGTCTGGCCGGGCCAGGGCCTTGCCCAGCAGGCTCTTGCGGGCAAGCTCCACCATGGCCTTCTCGGTGCCCACGCTGGCCAGGGAGGCCGCCGTGCGCACCACGATACGGCCACGGCCAGACCTGGGCCGCGGCACCTCCACTACCTGGAGCGTGCCCTTTCGGTAGCTCTGTTCCAGCGCCTTCACAGGCTACAGTCTCCTGGCCGCCCACGAGCGGGCAGCGGTCAGCCTTCAGCACGATGTCCCGGCCCGCTCCCACGGGGCAGCAACATTATGAATATGGACAGCTCCGGGCCGGCGCACACCTCACCCCTGTGTCCCGGTGCATGACGTCGGCCGAGCTATGGCCCACCCTCCACGCGTGGAGAGGGAGCTGCGGAGGCGAGGTCCACCCCTCGCTGGTGCGCCTCCACCACCTGCCTGTACAGGTCGGCCATGCGGCTGGCGATGCTGTCCCAGGTGTAGCGCTCCCTGACCAGGCGCATGCCGCGCTGGCCCATCTCCTGGCGCTCCTCTGGCGAGGCTTCCAGCAGCCTCGTCAGGGCCTGGGCAAGCTGGCCTGCGTCGGCGTCCACGACCAGGCCAGCACCGGCCTCGGCCACCTCGGGGAAGTTGCACTGCCTGGTGATGGCCACCGGTAGCCCGCAGGCCAGCGCCTCCAGGACGGCCATGCTGAAGCCTTCGAAGTAAGAGGGCAGGACAAAGACATCAGCCCATGCCAGCGCCGCCAGCTTGTCGCGTCCCGTCAGCATGCCGGTGAAGGTGGCCCTGCCCAGCACGCCCTCTTTCTTCAGCAGGGACCGGACTCGCGCGCCGTAGCCGCCTTCGTCGGGGCCGGCGATGACCAGCCAGGCGTCAGGGCGCTGCCTGACGACCCGTGCGAAGGCCCTGGCCAGGATATCCAGGCCCTTTCCAGGGTGGAGCCTCCCCAGGAACAGTATGACCTGCTTGCCGCTCAGGTCGCCGACGATGCCCGGGATGTCCGCCCCAACGGGCAAATCGTCAAAGGCCCCGGGCCTCACGCCGTTGGGGATGACGGCCACGGCCGCGCCGGGCACGTGCTGGCGTATATGGCCCGCCTCGGCCTCGGTGAAGGCCTGGAGCACCGCCGCGCCTTCCAGAATGCGCCGCTGGAAGGCGGCCATGTACAGGGACTTCCTGAGGGCCTTGCGGCCAAGCGCCAACTGACCAAGGCCGCCATGCACCGTCACCACGTAGGGCCTGTCCACTTCCCACGCCGCCCTGGCAGCCGCGTAGCCGGGGTAGTGCCATAGCTCGTGGATGTGGACCAGGTCATGGTGGGCCGCCGCCAGGCGGAGCGCCCGCGCCATGGCCGGCGAGTGCCCTGTCCACACCCGCGCCAGGGGGCCGGTCGGGAAGAGGCGTGTCACGGCTCCTTCCAGGGGAACAGGACTGTTCCCCACGCGGCGCCCCGTCGCCGCGAACACAGTGGACGACACGCCATGCTGGCGCAGCGCACGGGCCAGATCGGCGACGACGGCCACTGGCCCGCCCCACCCGGGCGAGAGGCTGGGGAGGACGTGGAGGACTTTCACCGCTGACATCCCCCGGCAGAAAGCGACGACGCTGCCTGGCCTGCCCCGGCGGCCTGGCTAATGGCGGCGGCGAAGGCCTCGGCCATCTGGCCGATCCCCAGCCGGGTACAGGCATCGGCGACTATTGCATCCCTTCGCTCTGCTACCTGCCTGCTTATGGCCATATAGGCGCGGAGCCTGGCCGCCAGGCCCTGGGCGTCGCCGGCGGCGAAGGTGTCCCCGTTCCAGCCGGGGTGCAGGGCATCAGAGGCGGCGCCTACACTGTCGGCGCAGATGCAGTACAGCCCGGCGGCCAGCGCCTCGTTGACCACCAGGCCCCAGACCTCCCTATCCGAGGGAAGGACCAGCACGTCGGCCAGGGCGTAATAGAGCGGCAACTCCTGGGGCTGGCGGAACCCCTCGAAGTAGACGTGGCGCAGGCCCAGCGAGGCCGCCAGCGACCGGAGGCCCGCCTCCTCAGGCCCGGAGCCGATTATGAGCAAACCGATGTCGCCCTCGCCCAGTAACGCCATAGCCTCTAGCACCAGGTCCACACGCTTCCGCGAGTTAAGCTGGCCAGCATACAGCAACAGGACTGGGGGGTATGAGGCGCGGAGCCGGCGCGCCCCGGGCCTGGCCCTCTCCTCCTGGACCGCCGCCGCGAAGGCGTCCATGTCCACGGTGTTGAAGCCCACGTGGACCCGCTCCGGCGGAGCGCCCAGATAGCACAGGTACTCCCGTGCCCTGGAGCCGTAGGCCACGTAGGCGCTGGCCATTTTCACCATGGCCTTCCGAAGAAGCATCCAGGGTGTGCCAGTATGCAGGCCGCTGTTAAAAGTGCTGCCACAGTGGAGGACCACAGGTATTCCCCTGCGCTTGCACCACCAGGAGGCCAGCCAGTACCCGGGCTGGTCCCATCCCGAGACCATGACCACCTGCGGGCTTTGCTCCTCCAGGGTCCTGACCAGGCCCCGGTTCAGGTGCACGGGAAGCTCCCAGCGCCAGAAGTACAGGCTCTTCCCCGGCAGCACCTGTGTAGCGAAGCCGTTCTTCTTGATGTGCAGGTCCCACTGTCGGTTAGGCTCCGACTCACCCAGCAGAACAACCCTCAGGTCCAGCCCTGGCATGCTCGCCAGACGCTGGTACAGCGGGACACGGTACGGAGGCATGATATTCGTCAGCACCAGTACGCGAACAGGGCCGCCGGCACTCATGGGCCGTCTCCTTGAGGGTAGTGTTGCCGCTGCGGCGGTGCGCTGTCCCAGCTATGCGCCCCATGGTCAGGGCTTGAAGAACAGGGCGGTATCAGTGACGCCATCGCTGGTCCAGATGCGTCGCCACCTGTGGGTGAGACCGGCGAACTGCTGCCATGTCTCGCTGGCGTAGCCGTCCAGTGGCCCCCTGGCGAAGAGGCAGCGCGACGCCGAAGGCAGGTAGCGCTCCACGTTATCTATAATCAGCACCCCTCCGGGCTTGAGCCTGGCCACCGCGTTGACGGCGCAGTGGTCCCTGTCCTTTCCATCCACCAGGACGAAGTCAAGGGACTCTTCCGGGAGTTGGAGCACGGCACCGGCGTAATCGGCCTCCTGCGAGGGCTGACGCTCTCGCAGCAGCAGTGTGACGTTGTCTCGCCGCGCCTGCTGGAGGGCGGCGCTGACCGAGTTGTGCCAGGATGGGTCGTGCTCCACGCTCCAGAGGCGGCCACACCGCTGGGCGAACCACAGGGTGCTACGGCCAGCGCCCCACTCAAACCCCACATCATCCCCGGCTATAAGCTGCTCCAGGAGGGCAATGGCCTGCCTGGTCAGCCACGGACTGCCCCTGTGGGTGGAGTCGTAGTGCCAGCGCCGGAAGCGGCTCCACAGGTAGCGCGGCTTCCAGTGTCCGACCCTTTTGTTCAGGAGCGGTAAAGTGAGCCGAGTCGTCATATCCATGCGCTCAAAGCCTTCTTGGCCGATGTCCAGGGCCTGCGTGGCGCACGCGTCGGCTACGGAATACCGACAACATGTTCCTTCCACTCCATGGCACCAAGGCTGCTGACCTCTGGGTAGCCCCTGCGCATCCTGCAGACCCGGTAGCCGTTCCCCTTGAGGGCGTCCCAGGCTGCACGCTGCTCCTCCGGGCCGTGGAGCTCCATGAATACGATGGGGCGCCGCTCCGCCAGCAGACGCAGCATGCCGGGAATGGCCTTTACGCCGCCGCCTTCGATGTCCATCTTGACCAGGTCAGGGCAGGGATTGCCATCCCTGTAGGCAAAATCGTCCAGCCTGATGCTTCTTACCTCGGTCTGGCCCAGGTAGCTGATGCTCCTGCCCCATGGCCCCGCCAGCTTGCCCATGGCGTGCTCTTTATGGACGAGAAAGGCCTCGGTGCCCTCGCGGTCTGAGGCCGCGCAGGGGACAACATGCACTACTGCCTCCAGGGAGTTCAGGGCTACGTTGTCGGAAATGCGCTGAGCGTTGGCCGGCAGCGGCTCAAAGGCGTACACCCTGCCTCCATTGCCTACCACCCTGGCGAAGGCCAGGGATGTCCAGCCGATGTTGGCACCCACGTCGTAGACCGTCATGCCGGGACGGCAGAAGTCGCCTATGCCCTGGACCAGGTGTGGCTCGTATGTCCCCAGCCAGTAGTACTTCTCGGACTTGAGGTCCAGCTTCAGCCGCATGCCCTGGAGCATGCCGCCGGCTACCGCCACCTCCACAGGCCCTCTGGGCGCCAGCAGGTTCAACTGCTGGCGTATAAGCCCGCTGAGGAGCGGGACGCGGTAAATGGCCTGCTTCAGCGGCTGTGGCAACACCTGTCCGGCGGCGCCGGCCAGGCGGAGCACTGGTGAGAGCTGTTTCCTCTGGCCCTGCAGCCGGGCGTTGTACATAGTCATTCCTCCAGACCAACGTTCTTCAAATAAGCACAGAGACCTGTCCTGTACTGCTGCGGGCATGCCCTGGGCGTTTCTGCCCCGAGGCCGCCGCTGCCAGCACGGCAATGAACAGGATGTAGAGGTAGAAGCCGAACTGGAGGATGTGGGGCGGGTCCTTGATGGAGTGCGCCGCCACGTACAGGAAGGCAAGCCCGGGCAGTGCCAGGTCGCCCCTGGAGAAAAACAGCCGTAGCCCGAAGGCGGCCAGCACGGCCGTCTGCAGCCAGTAGGCCATAGCTGTGAGGAAGCCAGGCGAGTCTTTCCAGAGCAGGCCAGTCGGGTTCTGGAACATGCCGTAGCCCAGCAGCGAATCGGAACTCAGCAGTGTAGAATGGAACTCTTTGATTGCTTGCCCCGATTGGCCCTGCAGCTTCAACTCGACGAACTGGGCGTGGCCCAGGTCCAGCACGAGGGAGCCCAGCACGGTTATCACTAGGTAACCCAGGGTAACTAAGCCGATGACATAGAAGGGCCTCAGGTACCTCCTGCCGTAGACCACTTGCCTGGCCATGAGCAGCATGGCGATGGCGGAGAGTATCACCGCGTTGGTGCCGGAGTAGACCACGGCCAGGAAGGCCAGGAGGAGCAAGCTGGCCAGGACCTGCGCCCAGCGCCTCCACTCAGAGAAGGCAAAGGGCAGGAAGAACAGGGCGGGCGTGACAAACAAGGCCGCCGGGTGCGGCTCCGGCGACAGGCCGCTGGCCTGGTACGCGCCCAGAGTCTCCTTTGCCGGCGCTCCGGACAGCACAAAGCCCAGGTAGTAGGGCATAGAGTACAGGTATCCCCCGGATTCCTGTGCCTTCCGGTTGATCTTCTCCGAAAGGTACTGGGGCGGTACCCAGTCCCGGGGTTCCACGGCGCCGGTCTGCACCAGCAACCAGGCCACCAGTCCCATGGCAGAGACCGCAAGACACAGGTATATGTATGGCCGTACCAACGCCCTGAGTCCGGGGCGCAGGTCTGTGCCACCGCCAGCCGCGACGCAGATGGCGGTCATGGCCAGGAGCATGGCCAGGGAGCGCAGGACGGTGCTCCGCGTGGCGAAGAGCTCGGCGCCGGAAGTGACGGCGCTGAGGGCCTCCACCAGCACTAGCAGGGCGTAGGGGCCAATGATGATGAGGAAGTACCGCCGCACCCTATCGACCACACGTGCCGACACCCTGGGCCGGTACCAGACCGTCACGGCCACTGTTACCCACAGCAGCAGGAACAGCATCAGCCGCCAGGCCTGGGTGCGCAGCAGGGCATCGGTGATGACGGTGATGGTGGATGCAACCGCCAGGAGCAGGACAGCTTGCAAAAGCGGCATCAAGAGGTCCCGTCGTGGCGCGGCAACCTTTTCTGCTCCAATGGTGGCCTGGTTGCTGGCCTGAGGGTGAGTAGAGAGGGAATGGTGCATTTCACAGACTCTCGGCGCCATCCATGGCGCACTGGAATACCCTGACGTAGGCGGCCACCATGCGCCCCAGGCTGTAGCGCTCCAGGGCCAGCCACCTGGCGCCTGCCGAGTAGCGGGCATGGTCGGCGGCGACTTTCTCCACCGCCTTTGTCAGCCCGTCAATGTCTGGCTGCTCCAGCTTCCAGGGGTCTGCGCCGTAGTCCACGCATACCCCGGCGTCCTCGGTCACCAACTCTGACAACGAGCCGGTAGCGAACCCCACCACAGGCGTGCCGCAGGCCAGGGCCTCTATGACCGAGTTGGGGCATGGTGGATTAATCTCGGCGGAAATGAAAACGGTGGCGCCGCCAAGGTGCGCGGGCAGGACTGCGTTGGGCACGGTGCCCAGGTAGGCCACGCGCTGGTCGGACGGGATGAGACAGCGGAGCTTTTCCGGCACGTAGCCCACCAGCGAAAGCCGCGCCTGGTGCCCGTTGGCGCATAGCCTGCGCCAGGTGTCAACAGGCGTCCTCAGCACTTGCTCGTGTGCGCCCAGGTTGCCTTCCACCGAGATGAGGGCAACCTCGTCTTTCCCCGGGGCCGCCTCTTCAGATGGCCTGAAGAGGTTGGTGTCCACGCCGTTATAGATGATGGTGTAGGGGACAGGGGCCAGCCCAAAGCGCATGTGCCACCAGTCCTCGGTGAAGTGGCTCTGATAGACCACGTAATCGGCGAGGTGGTCCCTGATGAAGCGCATGAGCTGGTTGACCGGGCCGCCCTTCCAGCGGGCCGGCGAGGTCAGCGGCAGGGCCCTGTGGTACCAGTGGAAGCCGTCCAGCCGCTGGACGATGGGTATGCCACGCCGCTTGCACTGACGCAGCCACCAGAGTTGGCGGGTGCAGCTTATCACCAGCACCACGTCGTAAGGCCGGTCATCGGGGTCAAAGACCACCTGGCTGCCGTGTGCCCGCAGGCCATCCGACAGCTTGCGCACGAAGGAGGCCGGGCCGCCTATGCCGCCTGGCCTGTCCGGGATGCATACCCTCACCGGCCAACTCCTTGGGCGACGTCTACAGGCTGCCTGGCCGGCGCCGTCCACGGCTCCCGCACGAAGGCGTAACGCCAGCCATCTATGCTCACCAGCGTGAACCCGGCCTTCTGGAGCTTCCTCGCCGTCTTCCTTATGCGCAGGAAGGATGCCGGCTGGCCGAACTCCACGCACAGAATGTGCACGGGCACGTTGTCCTGGAGCATGTTGTCCAGCACCTCGTACTCCGCGCCGAAGATGTCCAGCTTCAGCAGGTCTATGTGGCTGTGGCCCAACTCCTTCATGAGCGTCGCCAGCCGCCGGCACCTGGCCTCGAAGAACTGCTCGGTGCTCTGAAGGTTGACTATGGAGTGGGACACGTGGGTGGGGTCCTTTGGCGCGAAGAACTTCATGGTGCCATCCCTGGACCATAGCCCTATATCGTAGAAGTGAAAGCCGGGCAGGTCGCTGGCATGCTTCTTCACGTACTCCACCGACACAGGCGTGGGGTCGAAAGCGTGGATTTCGCAGCCCACCAGCTCCATGAGCGCCCTGTCCCAGGTGATGTCGTCCCCCACGCCCACGGAGTAGCAGATGGACGACCTGGACAGGAGCGAGATAGGCACGGTGCAACCGCCGTACTCGCTGCCCAGCTTCCTCAGGTCGTCGCGGCGCCGCACCCGCAGCGTGGCCCTCAGGATGGCGCGCTCCAGCCACTTCCACAGGCGGTACAGTCTTGACTTTGGCAAGCTTTAACCCTCCCTATGACCAGTAGCGAAATACCTGATGTGACTCCTGGGCCATTGCACCTCGAAGTGGTGTCGCGGTATGGCGAACAGGTCGGGTGCCTGGCCGGGGTAGATACTCCCCCGGAAGGCCCCGAAGCAGGCGCTGTAGCCCACGCCCGCGACCATCTCCAGCGCCCTGGCGCTCACGTCGCGGCGAGTGCCATAGGGCCAGGATATGTACTTGCACCGGACTCCCAGGTTTTCCTCGATGTCCCGCCTGGAGCCGGCGATTTCGTCCTCCATCGCGGCGTCATTCGCAGCCGCCAGCCTGGCGTGCGTCCTGGTGTGGGAGCCCACCTCGAACCCCCGCCCTGCCATCCATCTCAGGTCATCCCAGGTCACCATCTCCATGACGCCAGGGTAGGCCGTGGTGTCCAGGCAGAAGCGCCGCGCTGTCTCCCAGTCCGCCCCCACAACGGCTGTGGGCACGAAAAAGATGGCGGGCACCTTCAGCGCCTCCAGGACCGGCACCGCGTTCCGAATGATGTTGCGGAACCCATCATCAAAGGACAGATGGAAGTAGCGCCCATCTATCCTCAAAGAGCCATTTGCCATGGCATCGCAGGCGTCGGTGTCCACAAACTCGCCCAGGCGCTGGAGAGAACTGAGGATGGTAGCAAACTGCTCCACCTGGTCATCAAAGACGTAGTGGCAGTAGAGCGGCCTCACGAAAGTGCGCTGGTCTGTGTGACAAGCCAGGCTCAGAAGTGACAGGACACTGTGACGTACCAGGTGGCGCGCCTTCCGGACAAAGCCACGAGGTCTTGGCACGCCCAGCGCCGAAGTCGTTACGTAATGTCCCTGTATGGCACCCCCGTGGGACTGCTGGGCCTGCCGAGGGACTGGACTCCTGGGCATATACCCACTTTCTAGCCACGGCCCTGAGCCGAGGTAGGCCTCGCTAGACGTTCTAAACCGCCATAGCCGCCTTGAAACCTCGGCGCAGGCTGTTGCCCCCGTGGAGGGCCTTACCTTTAGACTGGTCCTGCCAGAGGCTGCCCCTGGACATGCTCAGGGTGGACGGAGGCGATGGGAGCCGCCAGGCATGGGCCATTCGGCCAGCTCATGGCGGGCTTTGTCCAGCGTGGGGGCAATCATCTACGCTTTCTTCTTTCCTGACGCTCGGGGGCCGCAGGGGCTGACGGCCTGCCATGTGTAGGGGCAACCCTTGTGGTTGCCCAGCGCCAGGGCAGGCACAAGGCCTGCCCCTACATGACGGCCTGCCATGTGTAGGGGCAACCCTCGTGGTTGCCCAGCGCCAGGGCAGGCACAGGGCCTGCCCTTACATGACGGTCTGCCATGTGTAGCGTTCTTAAACAAGACTGGTATCAGGCGTCCACCTGGGCGTAGGCCCTGGCGGAGCGCGCCAGGCCTCTGCCCACGCCCCTGTACTGGAAGCCCAGGGAAAACATCTGCTGCGGCTCCAGGGCGTTGCGGCCATCGAAGAGGAGGCGCGGGGCCTTGACGCACCGCGCTATCTCCCGCCAGTCCGCGCCAACGATCTCCGGCCACTCAGTCATAAGCACCAGGGCCTGGACGCCGACGACGCAGGCTGCCAGGTCTTCCTCCACCTGGACGCTGGCGGGCAGCGCCTTCCTGGCCGCGTGGGCCGCCCTGGGGTCGTAAGCCCTGACGGCCGCGCCCTCCTGGGCCAGGGCCTGGATGAGCCGTATGGCCGGCGCCTCGCGGATGTCATCGGTGTTGGGCTTGAAGGCAAGCCCCAGGACGCCCACGGGCACGCCAGCCAGGTCGCCGAAGCAGTCCCGCAGGCTGTACAGGGGCAGGAAGCACTGGCGGTTGTTCACCGTGATCACCGCGCGGAGCAACTCGAAGTTATGGTCGTTGGTCAGGGCTAGCTGGTCCAGGGCGCGGACATCCTTGGGGAAGCAGGAGCCGCCGTAGCCGACGCCCGCCCGCAGGAAGCTGGGGCCGATGCGTGGGTCCATGGCGATGCCCCTGCTTACCTCGTCTATACTGGCACCCACACGCTCGCACAGTACCGCGATCTCGTTGATGAAGGATATCTTGGTGGCCAGGAAGGCGTTGGCTGCGTACTTGATCAGCTCAGCGCTGGTGATGTCCGTGGTCACGCAGGGGGCGCTGATGCCCTGGTACATTTCCCAGACCAGCGCCGCGACCTCCTGGCTCCGGGTGCCTATGACCACCCTGTCGGGATGGCACCAGTCTTCCACGGCCTGGCCTTCCCGCAGGAACTCGGGGTTGGCGGCGTACTCGAAGCCCGTGCCCCGGAGTTCGGTCTGAAGCAGCCGTACGCCCGTCCCTGGGGGCACCGTACTCTTCATGACAATGACGCCGCCCTCGGGCTGCATCTCCCTGGCCCAGCGGACGGCGGACAGCACCTGGCCCAGGTCTGCCGCTCCAGTCTCGGTGGGCGGCGTGCCGGTGGCAATAACGATGGCATCGCCCAGGTGCTCGGAGACCTCGCTGGTGTGCTGTAGCCGAAGGCAACCCTTCCTGAGGCCACTGTGGAGCAGTTCCTCCAGGCCCGGCTCATAGATGGGGAGCATGCCCCGGCGGTATGCCCTCACCCTTTCCTGGCTGATGTCAACGCCCAGCACCTGGTGGCCCGATGCGGCCAACCCCGCCGCGGTGACCGAGCCGACGTAGCCAAGGCCGATTACGGTGATCTTCACAGTAGGGAATTCCTCCTGCTCTGGAAGTTAGCTGCCGCCTCGCGGCTGGCCCTGGGCGCCTCCACCAGACCGTGGAAGAGGGCCTGGTACCGCTCCGCAACGCCTCGCCAGCTATAGCTCTGCGCGAATTGCCTGCCCCTGGCCGCCAGCCTGGCGCAAAGTTCCCGGTCCGCCAGCAACCTGGCCAGTTGCTCAGCGAAGGCGGCGGCGTCCCCGGCCGGGGCCTGGAGGCCGTTGTGCTCGTGCACCACCACGTCCCGGCAGCCGGGGGCATCGGTGGACACCACGGCGCAGCCGGCGGCCATCGCCTCCACTTGCACAATCCCGAAGGTCTCCAGCAGGGAAGGGAAGGCGTAGATGTCGGCGGCCTGGTACATCCTCACCAGGCACTTGTCGGGGAACCGCCAGTCGGCCTGGGGAGCGCCGCCCACGCCCACCTGCTCCCTGGTGGCCACGTAGTCGTCCAGGCCACGGGACCTTATTTCCCCGTTCAGGCTGGAGGTGTCCTTGCCGACAACGTACCAGCGGAAGTGGAAGCCCCTGTCCCGTAGCTCCCTGGCGATGGCCGGTATGAGGCGGTAGCCCTTCTTGGGATGGTTGCGTCCGGTAGTGAGAATGACGACGCGGTCTTGCGGCCAGCCCAGGTCGGCCCGGAGGGCGGCGACGTCCTGTTCCCGCTCGAACCAGTCCAGGTCAACGCCGTGGGGTATGGTCACGATGGACTCAGCGGGCACGCCCAGGCCCAGCAGGTACTGGCGCACCGTTTCACCGGGCGCGACGACGACGCTGTATGCCCCCACCGCCCTGTCTATCCTGGCCCGTTTCACCGGGTCCAGCCGCAGCCCGTAGCCCAGCTCCAGCGAGGTCTGGATGTCGGCGCCTACCCCCACCAGCACCACGGGCACAGCCTTGAGCAAGCAGGTGGCGACGTGGCCGCTGGGGTATGCGCCCACGGCCAGCCACACGTCGTAGCGCTGGGTGTGCTGCACGTAGCCAAGGTAGAGCCGCGCCCAGGGCCAGCCCAGCCAGGGCAGGCTGTGGACCACGCCATAGAACTTCCTGGGCAGCGGCCTGAGGCCGACGCGGTGCTGGGGCTGGAGCGCGCCGTAACTCCACGAGGACACGAATACGTGCACCGTGTTCCCGAATAGCCGTAGCTGGCGCGCCAGGTTGTGGGCGAACACCTCGGTGCCGCCCACCGTGGGCAGATAGGTTGATGTGAGAATGGCTATCTTCACCAGCGGTCACTCCCTGCTGAAGTTGCTGGCTGGCGGGACATCAGGCATCGCGGGCCACAGCCGTCGGGCGCCGGACGGCCAGCTCGGCCAGCAGCTTCGCCAGGCGCGCCGAGGCGCTGGAGTCGGTGGGGCCAAAGCAGTTCTCCAGCGCGGGCGAGAGGCTGGACAGGTACTCGGCCAGGGGCAACTTGCCGCTGACCAGCCTGTCCACCTGCTCCCGAAGCTCGGAGGCGCTGGCTGCCGTCAGCACCGGGATGCCCTGGCCGTAGAATAGGCTCATGTCGGGGGCGTGGTTGGGCAGTAGCAACACCACGGGTAGCCCGAAGGCGATGGCCTCCACCGCCGCCGAGGAGTAGGTAGCCAGGAATATGTCAGAGCGGGCCATCCACTCGTAGATATTGCCGCCATCGGCCAGCGTGATGGCCGCGCCTGAGCCGCCACCCCTGGTGTAGGGCTGCATCCACTGGGCCACGGCCTGCCGCGACACCCTGGGGTGCGGCTTCAGCACCAGCTCCAGCCGCGCATCGGCGGCCAGGGCCTTGAGGGCTGTGCCAATGACGTAGTTTGTATCGTGCAGCCCGGGTGCAATAAGGACTCGCGTACGCTGTCGGTCCTTGCGCTCCCGCTGCAAACGCCTGCTCTCAGCCCACACCTCGTCCAGACGTGGCGCGCCGACAGTCCTGACCATTTCCGGCGGGATGCCCCTGCGCTCCAGGACCTGCGCCCCCAGAGGGCCGTCCACGATGTAGATGTCCGGCTCAGGCAGCGGGGCACCGTAGAACCGCGAGGGAAAGCGCTCCACGCTGGCGCCGGCATAGAGCAGCTTCATGGGGCTGATGGGGCCATGCTGAACGCCCACGATGGCGGCGCCGGGCGCTCCCTGGCGTGCCCCTTCTATGGTGGCGCGCCCGAAGATGAACTCGAAGCAGTAGGCCACGGCGACTTCAGGACGCAGGTAGCCGGCGACGCGGCGGGCGTTGCTCTGGAGCACCTGCAGGTGCGGCCATGCCACCAGCACCGAGCGCCACATGCGGTTCTTGAGCATGTCGCCCACATCCACGCCGTCCCACAGGAAGGCCTGAGCAAACTCCGGGTGCCTGGTCATGCGGAAGTACCTCATGACCTCCCACGGGCTGAGATAGGAGCGCAGCACCTCCAGCATGCTGCCAAAGGACTCCATCAGGACGTAGCGCTTGGGCGCGCGCATGGGGTCGCTGAGCAGCTTGAGCCGCCGGCTGTAGGTCCTGGGCGTCACGAACTCGGTCCTGTCATAAGCCCGCAGGGCCATGACAGGCTCGATGTTGTGCTGGAGGGACAGCTCACGGGGCATGTTGCCATAGTAGATGTCCTTCCAGGTGCCGAAGCGGTCTGTCCAGGTGGCGGGGAACAGCGTGTAAAGGAGGATGCAGGGTGAAGAGTCTCCCGGCTGGCGCCTGGCCATGGCCTCACCGTGCTTGCGACGGTACCACCTGGCCATGCCGGTAGCCGCCAGGAGGCAGAAGCAGCCGATAGCCCTGGTAGCCAGGATGCGCGGGAAGCTGAAACGCTCTCCACCCGTGGCGAAGCCCTCGGAAGGTATATCGGCCCTGGCGGCCACCTGCTGGCCCAGGCCGACGTACCAGCGGTCGCCCACCAGGATGCACCGCGCGTAGGTATCGTCCTGGAGGCGCTGCCGCAGCGCCGCCGCCCGGAAGAACTGCCACCAGATGTCGTCGGCGGGGCTGTTCTTCTCCGAGACGGTGGTCTTCCACCAGAGGGAGCCGAACCGGCGCGCCCACAGCGGCCCCGACGTGGCCAGGGCGATGCCCGTAAGCCTTTCCCGCAGGGCAGCGACGAAGTCATTGACCCTCTGTGCGGTGACATCGGCGGTGCTGGCAAGGTAGGTGGCGCCCAGCACTTCCTGGGCAGGCCCAGTCCACGCGGCACGCACGCGGGCGGCCAGACTGCCGTCCGGGTCGTCCCTGAACAGCAGGATATCCAGCCGCCGGTCCGCGGCATGCTCGCGGCGCAGCGCCGCCAGCGCCCTGTCCATGACCGCATCGGGCAGCGGCCCGGGGCCTATCGCCAGAAGAACGGGTTGGTCCACGAAACGACGTACCATGTCACATACACCCACTTCAGCCCTTCATACCTGGCCGGACGAAGATATAGTTGTAGCTGCTGGAAGTGTCCGACACGGGATTGATGGACGCTTTCTTGAGCAATGTAAACCCTGCCTCGCCAAGGGCAGCGGAGATTTCTCGGGCGTGTTCCTGCCTCCCCGGCGCCTCGGTTACCTCCACCAGCACGCTCCTGAGCCTGGGGGCCATCAGCACCTGGCAGGCGCCCCGTATAACCGCGCATTCCTGGCCGTCCACGTCTATCTTGATCTGGGTAGGTAATGCCAGCCCATAGGTGTAGCACAGGTCGTCCAGGGACACGCCCACCATGCCCTGGCGGTGTACGGGACTGAACTGGCGGCCCTTGTCGTCCAGCGTGGAGCCGAACTGGTGGATGGCACCACCCGCCCGCAGTTGTCCCTGTACGTAGAACAGGTCAATGCAGGTGCGGTCGGTGACCGCCATGCACAGCGTGGTTATGCAGTGGGACAGGCCATTGCGGTAGACGTTCCTGTTCAGGCTGGCGTAGTTCTGGGACTCCGGCTCGAAGCTGTACACCTGAACCTGCTCCCGGCACTTCCTGGCGGCGAAGATGGAGTACAGGCCAACGTTGGCGCCAATGTCGTAGAACACGTCGCCGGGCTTGAGTTGCTCGGCGATCCACTTCACCGTGTCGGGCTCGCGGGTGACGTACCTGTGTAACCGGTGGAACTCCACCGGGTTGGAGGCCTCAGCCTTTATACGCTCGCCGCCAATGACGCACGTCTTCACTATCTTGGTGGCGTCGTTGAGGCGAAAGCGGGCGTTCAGCAGCCTGACATGGACCAGGTCCAAGGGGTTCATATAGCCTCCTGAAGTCAATTCCCAGGACCTGGCCGACAGCAGTCGCCAGGCTGGAGCAATGCTACTCACGTGGGCCAGGCAGTCCGTTGGCTGGGTACCAGGGCCGCAGGCTGGACGTCTGTTCGCCGGGCATCCCTGTCCTGGCACAGGCGCAGTATGTGGGCACGTATCCTGTCAAGGGCGAGGCCATCGGCTTCGCCGTAGTTGCGCCTGGCCTGTTCCTGTACCTGGCGCCATGCCTGGGCGTCTATACCACACTTCAGTGCCCTTGCGACGGCTTCTCGCAGTGCCCGGGCATCCTCTACCACCAGCGCGTCTGGCCTGGCGATGGCATGGCGCCAGTCCCTGCCTGTCTCGTCCAGCATAAGAGCGGGAACGCCGCAGAGCAGGGCTTCAACACCAGTGGTGGACCAGGACATGTTCACCACCAGGTCTGCGGCAGCTATGAGTTCGTTGGTGTCGGTGTCCAGTGCATCGCACAGCACCAGCCGCCCCAGTGGACTCAACCCCAGGAGTCTCGGTGTGTCCAGGTTCTTGGGCTTGGCCACCACCACCGCATTGTCCAGGGACTCGGCCAGTAGCCTGATAGCCTCGTAGAACCTTTTGAGTGCCCCATGGCTGATGTGGGAGTCCCTTGAGGCGCTGGTATCGAAGGCCACGACCAGCGCCTGGCCGTCCCGCACACCGAAGCGCGCCCTGATGCGCTGCCGCTCATTGAGGCTTTCCCGATGGAGGTGGCCCCAGATGTAGCCGGCCGGCACTATCTCATCGGCGTACCAGAGGCCGCTCCAAAGCTCCTGGCCGCCCTGGCCCCAGGTGAAGTGGCAGTGGTGCGTCAGGTAGGGTTCTACGTCGCTGGCCTCGATCATCTCGTCGGTTGACCTGACCATGGCGGAGACGCCGCCATGGTCGTGGGCCGCCATGGTAGCCGCCACTTGCTCGTCGTACACGCCGCTTTCCAGCAGGCAGCCAACGGGGTAGCGCTCCAGGAACACGTCCCAGAGCAGTAGTTGCCGTCTCAGGCGCAGCATCAGCCGGGTAGTCTCACGAGTGTACCCTTGTTTGCTGGCCAGCAGGCTGGCCGCGGCTTGGGCCAGCGGCCCGACCAGGTAGGTCTCCAGCCCCTTAGGGCGCAGCAGCACCTGAAGCTGCACAGGCACACGGTCGAAGGCCACCGGCCGGTAGCCAGCCTTTCTGGCGGCGACCACGGCCTGGTGGACGCGCCGCTTGCCGCTGGCCTGGCGGTAGTAGAGCAACAGGTCTGAGGGGAATATGGTCTTGCCGTCCACCAGGAAATCGTCCCCTCGCCTGAGACCTATGGGCCATATGGCCGGCTTGGCCAGCAGGTAGCGCTCCCTCACGGCCCTGAGCGCAACTCCGCGCTTGAGGACGAAGGCGAGCAGGCCGGCGTAGTAGCGGGCGAGGTCCAGCAGCAGGCCCAGCCTGGCCGGTAGTGTTGCATGAAAAACCAGCCCGGGATTCCTCCCGGCCTGGCGCTGGAACTCCTGGGCCAGCCAGCGTGTCCAGGCCGACCCGCCGACCACCAGGCGCACCTCCTGGCCCGGTCCCGTGGCAAGACGCTCGACCATGAGAATGCGCTGCAGCAGCAGTCGCGTCTGCAGCAGGGTGGCTTTCTTCAGGTAGGCTTCCACTCGCCTGGGCTGGCCCAGAGAAGGCAGGAAGCGGTATGCCCTGGCAAAGTCCGCCACTCGCGACCACTCCTCAGTAATGGCCAGGGTAAGCCGTGAGACCTCCAGGTACAGGCCTTGGAAGTCGCCCACCTCGTGCTGAGACTGCTGGAACGTGGCCCTTCCTCCGGAAACGGCCCTGAAGATGGAACTCAGGATGCTTCCGGCTCGTGTCTTATGGAAGTAGTACACCGTCCAGCCGCTCAGCACGTGGGCCAGCGCCCACCAGGCCGAGATGGCATCAATGCTGTCGAAGTACGCAGTTCTTATGGACATCTGGTGTGTGAACAACTCCGCTGGACAGGACTCGGGGGCGAGGCGCAACACAGAGGGTAGCTGTCCACCCTGTCCGCTGGCCTTCGGGCCGCGAAGGCCTGGACAGCAGGCCAGCACGGCCCAGGGAGTCAGCTATGAGATGGACGCGCTCCACGTTGCCTTCACGTGTGTAGTGCCACTTCCCTGTTTATGCCGTCCACGGCCAGAGAGAGCACCGGCACGAAGTGCAGAAAGGGAAGCGGCTCTACTGGCCACAGGCTACGCTTGCCAGGGTCCCTGACTGAGCTGACCGCAATCTTCCAGGCCCGGCGCCGCTCCAGGAAGCACACCACCGTCCAGGAGGCTGCTTCCATGCCTGCCCACAGTACTGGCAGCCCGACTATGCCAGTCCAGGGCTTCGAGGTAGCCTGGACGACGCCGTAGGAGGCCAGGACGGCGATGGCCAGTGCCAGTATTGCCAGTGTTATTGACCAGATGCAGATTTTCCAGAGTCTCAACTCCCCTAAGTCACCTTCACCAGTATTCTTGTGTGTTCCCCACGACGCAGGGCGTCCCACGCCTCGCCCGAGCGCACCAGAGGGAACACGGTCTCCAGCAGCAGGCCTGCCGATACCTGGGGCAGGACCTGCATGGCCTCCTGGAAGTCCTCGGCCCCGGCGCCCGCCGAGCAGACCAGCACGCCGTCCTGGCCGATGCTGGCCAGCAGGGAGGCCCGCTGGGCAGGGTAGGGGGCCGCCAGCGCCAGCACGATGGCGCCCGGCTTGCACCACCGGCAGACACGCTGCAAGGACTCCACGTTGCCCGTTGTCTCCACCACCACGTCGTACTGGCGGAAGCCGTCCACGTCGCTGCTGGTGGCGATGCCGGCCTGGTGCAGCGGCACCAGGCTACGCGGCTCCGCGTCCAGCACCGTGACCGGCCACTCCCGCAGGGCCAGGGCGAGGGCGCACAGGTAGCCCGTGGCCCCCGCGCCCAGTACAGCGGCAGCAGGCGGAGCGGTGCCACGGCCCAGCACCTGCTCCAGCCTGCGCAGCCCCTTGAGGACGTGGGCCAGCGGCGAGCACAGCGTCGCCAGGGCCATGTCAGTGTTTCTGGGCAGCCTGTATACGGCCCGCCCGGGCACCGCCATGTACTCGGCACAGCCGCCGGGCAGCCGCGACCGGGCGCAGCCTGAAGGGCCGGAGTCGCGGCAGGCCTGGCACGAGTCGCACCCCAGCGGCGACTGGACGATCACCGGGTCGCCCTCTTTGACATGGGCGACGTTGGCGCCCACCCTTGCCACCCAGCCGGAAAGCTCCGTGCCAGGGATGAAGGGCTGCTCTTGCGCCTGACCGCCGTCCCGCTCGCCGGCGACCAGCGCCAGGTCGGCCGGCGTCAGGCTGGCGTAGGCTACCTCCACCAGCACGTCGCCAGGCTTGACCTGGGGTATGTCAATCTCCTCCAGGGCCACCTGGCTACGTCCACGCACCACCACGGCCTTGCACTTGCGGTCGAAGAACAGCGCGTCCCTGCCGGCGGGGCTGGCCAGCACTTTGCCATCCAGCAGGCCGCTGATGGTGCCGTAGGTCTTGTTGAGCCGGAACAGGAATATCTCCCGGCCCCGGTCCAGCAACTGTCCGTTGCGCAGGGCGTCGGCCAGGTCGGAGGCCAGGTAGCGGCCTTCCCGCAGGGCCAGGGGCAGGGCGCTGCCGCGCCCCCAGATGCCTATGGCGCGGGTGGCCAGCGCCTCGCGGTAGTAGCGCCGCCGGACCTGCCGCCAGGTCTCGTGATGGATGTGGTAGATGCCTGCCAGTGGCTCGTAAACGACCTGGTAGCCGCGCTCCATCCAGTACTTGGCCCACTCGATGTCCTCCTGGCCGGGCAGCGTCTCATCGAAGGGGTGGTGCCGCCACAGGTCACGGAGGATGGCCGAGTTGGCGTTGTTGGCGAAGAAGTGCGGCGGCCTGAGTGTCCGGCCCCGTGGGCCGAAGGTGCGGGCCAGGTCGCGCACCTCTCCGTACTTCGACGAGGGGGTGCCGTACTGGCGGCCATAGACCATGGCGGTGCTTTCCTGGCGCAGCGGGGCTATCAGGCTTTCCAGCCACAGGTCATCCACTGGCTCGGTATGGGCCGAAACAATGGCCACGTACTTGCCTCGCGCGGCCTGGATGCCCACGTTCAGCGAGTAACCGAAGGTGAAGTCGGCGCTGCTGATGTGCAGGACGCGGGCGCCGTGCTGCCGGGCTATCTCCGTGGTCCGGTCGTAGGAGCCGGAGTCCACGTTGATAATCTCGAAGTCGCGGTAGCGCTGCTGCCCGATGGCCCGCAGCAGCCCCGGAAGGTAGCGCTCCTCGTTAAAGGTGCGTATGATGATGGAAGTCTCAGGGTTGCTCAATGGTCCCTCGCCAGCTTGCTGGGGCCTGGCCTACCTGATGGAAGCCCGCGCCAGCGCCTCACCTATGTACTGCTGCACCAGGGGGTCCCGGCGCATAAGCTCCTGTACCCGCGCCAGGTCCTGGGGCGTGTCCACCGAGTAGGTCTCGAACCCGGTCTCCACCATGCGGACCCTGTAGCCGTGCTCCAGAAAGCGCATCATGTCTATGGACTCGGCCTTCTCCAGGGGCGTCGGCTCCAGGCGAGCGTAGGCCAGGAGGGCGTCCCGCCGGAATGGGATGATGCACACCTGCTTGAAGGCCGGGAAGCTGCCCCAGCCCGCTACCCTGTCGGTGGGTATGGGCTGGCGGGAGAAGTACAGGGCGTCGCCGGCGCGGTCCATGACCACCTTGATGGTATTGGGGTCGCGCCACTCCTCCAGTGTGGTGATGCGCTTGGTCAGGTTGACACACTGGATGCTGGAGTCCCCCAGCATGGGTATGATGGCCCGCTCCACCATCTCGGGCATGGTCATGGGTTCATCGCCCTGCACCAGCACGAAGATGTCAGCATCCATCTTTTCCGCTACCTCGGCCACCCGGTCGCTGGCCCGCTGGTGGCTGGACGAGGTCATGATGGCCTGACCACCGTAGCGCTGGGTGGCGTCGTGGATCTCCTGGTCGCAGGTGGCTACGTACACGCCATCCAGTCCCCGGCACATGGCGACGCGCCGACGGACATGCTCCACCATGGGCAGCCCCAGTATGGGGGCAAGAGGCTTGCCAGGGAACCGGGAAGACCCCATCCTGGCCGGTATCACGGCGACTATCCGTGGGCGACGAGATGGCATGTTTGCTTCCTCCTTGTCCCTTGTGCCTGAAAGCATGTCTTTCCTGGTGTTCGGCTATCCCTTCAGGGCATGCCCTATGGCGGCGATGACCCGCTGCTGTTGCTGCGGCGTCAGCCCCACGGAGCAGGGCAGGCTGAGGGCATCGCGGTACAGGCGCGTGGCGACATCGCAGCGGTAAGCCTGGCAGCCGGCGTGGGCCCTGGAAAGGTGCATGGGCTGCCACAGCGGCCTCGTCTGAATACCCGCCTCAGCCAGCCGGCGCAGGAGGGCGCGGCTGTCCAGGCCGGCCCTGGCCTCGTCCACCAGCGCCGTGTACATCCAGAAGACGCTGGTGGCCCAGGGGGCCTCGGCCATGGCGGCCATGCCTGGCATTTCCGAAAGGGCCTCGCTGTAGGTCGCCGCGATAGCGCGCTTGGCGGCAATGCGCGCCTCGATGTCCTCAAGCTGTGCGCAGCCCAGTGCGGCCTGGATGCTGGTCATGCGGTAGTTATAGCCCATCTCACCATGGACGTACTCCACCGGGTCGTCCTTGGCCTGGGTAGCCAGGTAGCGCGCACGCTCGGCCCAGGCCTGGTTATCGGTGACCAGCATTCCGCCGCCTCCGGTGGTGATGAGCTTGTTCCCGTTGAAGCTCAGACAGGCGATGTGGCCCAGGTGGCCGACCATCTGGCCCATGTACCGGGCGCCCAGGCCCTCGGTGGCGTCCTCTACCACGGCCAGGCCGTACTTCTGCGCTAGCTCCAGCAGCGGGGCCATGTCTACGGGATGGCCCAGGATGTGGACGGGCAGGATGGCCCTCACGCGGCGCCCGCTGGCCCTGTTCCACAGAGCGCCATCCCGCCAGAGGCAGTCCCTGTCCAGGAAATCCGCCACCTTGTCCACGTCCATCTGCCAGTAGCGCCGCTCAGCGTCCATGAACACTGGCCAGGCGTGGCAGTAACGCACGGCGTTGGCCGGGGCGATGAAGGTCAGAGTGGACACCAGGACTTCGTCCTCAGGGGCGACGCCGGCCACCAGCAGAGCAACGTGCAGCGCCGCCGTCCCGCTGGCCACGGCGACGGCGTGCCGAGTGCCCACGTAGGCCGCCATCTCCCTTTCAAAGCGGTCCACGAATGGGCCTACCGAGGATACCCAGTTGGTGTCCAGGCACTCCTTGAGGTACTCCCACTCCCTGCCGCGTATCTCGGGTACGCAAAGGGGTATGAATTGTGAGACCCCGACCTTCTGGCTACTCATGACAGTCCTCTGAAAGCTGCGCTGGTGTGTTGCTGAGCATCCAGGTACTGGCGGTACCACTGCCAGGTCAGGGCCAGGCCCCGGGCCAGGTCCACGCTGGGCCGGAAGCCCGTCAGGGTATGGAGCTTGCGCGTGTCCGGGCAACGCCGGCCCACGCTGCCGGGCGCGGCCGGCATAGGCTGCACCGCCGGATGGTAGCCCGTCACGTCGCACAGCAGCCGCACCAGTCCCTCGATGGTGACTTCCTCCTGGCTGTTGCCCACGTTGACAATCTCAGGCCGGGACAGCCGGCACTCCATGAGGGCCAGGCAGGCGTCCACAGCGTCGGAGATGTAGCAGAAAGCCCGAGTCTGCTCCAGTCCGTACACCGGCAGCGGGTCCATGCGCTGGTGGATGCGCTGCATCAACTCGGGCACCACGTGGCGGAAGCCCATGCGCGGGCCATAGACGTTGTGGAACCGGACTATGACTGCCTCTGTCCCGCAGTCGCGGGCGAAGTGGGTCACGCTGGCCTCACCCAGCATCTTGGTAATGGCGTAGGAGGCCCTGGGCTGCTGGACGTCCTGCACGGCCAGCGGCACATCCTCACCCGTGGGCAGGGGCGCCACGCCCAGTTCCACGCTGCCGGCGTACACCTCGCTGGTGGAAGCGAAGAGCAGCCGCCCGCAGCCGGCACGCGCCAGCCAGTCCAGGGTATTGAGGATGATGGCCGTGTTGTCCCTCAGGACCCTCCTGGGCGAGCCCTGGACATTGCGCACTCCCACAACGCCAGCCAGCAGGTAGACCTGGTCGTAGGGCCCCCCCAGGCTGTCCCAGTCCCTGGCATCAGTCAAGTCCGCTCGGTGGAAGGCGATGGGCCGCTGGCACTCCAGCAGCGTGCCCAGGTCACGATCAAGCTGGCCCTGGGACAGGTTGTCCACTATAGTGACCTGGCAGGAGCGGTCTTCAGCGAGGCGCCTGGCCAGGTGATAGCCGATGAAGCCCGCTCCCCCCAGCAATAATGCTCTAGCCATAGCCTATTCCCGCGTAATGTATTCCTGGCACCGACTCCACTGCTGTGGCGTCAAACATGCGCCAGCAGTCGTACACCAGCGAAGGCCGCCTCATCCTGCACACTGAGCGCACGATGTCCATTTGCCGGTACTGCGGGTGCTCGTTGACGAAAAGGACACCCGTGGCGTCGGCCATGCCGCTGGCGGGGTCCTCCACAGGAGTAGCGCCCACGCTGGAGATGACGCTGGCCGGCACCAGGTAGTCGTGGCCGTAAAGCCGCAGTGGGTACTGCCGCAGCACGTCCAGAATGGTGAGAGTCGGGGAACCACGCAAGTCGTCGGTCGGCGGCCAGCCCTTGTAAGCGAAGCCGCACACCAGCACCTTGGCCCCTTCCAGGTCGCCGGCCACGGCCTCCAGCGACTCGACGAAATGGCCCGCCACCTGGGCTGGCAGCCACTCGTTGATGGCCCTGGCCGTTGCCACCAGTCTAGGCGTGTACTCGGTGCCCTTGAAGGAACTCATGAGCAGGTACGGGTCCTTGGTCAGGCATGGCCCCGCGACGAAGCCCGGCCTGGCGATGGAGGGCCGGGGATAGTCCAGGTTGGCGGCCCGTATTACCTCCGCCGGGTCCAGGTCCAGCAGGCTGGCCATGGCAGCGACCTCGTTGCCGAAGGAGTAGAGCAGGTCGGTGTGACAGTTGTTGATGAGCTTGACCATCTCCGCTGCTTCCAGTGAACTGACCGTCACCACCCGCTGGGTCACCTGCTCCCACAGGCGGACGGCCAGGCGCTCGCTTTCTCCGTCCAGGCTACCGACCACTTGCGGCAGCCGGCGCAGCTCCTGGAGCGCCAGGCCCTGGATGGTGCGCTCAGGGCAACAGGCCAGCCGCACTTGCGGGTGCCTGGCCGCCAGCACGGGCAGGACCACTCCACGGCTGGTGCCCACGGGCACGGTGCTCCGGATAATGACCAGGCTCTCGCCCTGTATATGCTCCGCCACGGACTCCGCCGCCGCTCGCAGGTTCCGCAGGTCTGGCAAGCGGTCTGGCCCTACGGGCGTGGAGACGCAGATTACGTAGGCGCCTGGGGTAGAGGGGGGCAGGTGCGTAGCTACCTCCAGCCCCTGGCCTATGTGCTTGCTCACGGCAGCCTCAAGGCCAGGCTCGAAGATATGGGGGGTGCCTCGTTCCAGGGACTTCACCACTCTGGGCTCGCGCTCGTAGCCCCAGATGCGCATGCCTAACTCGGCCAGCGTGGCGGCCAGCGTCAGGCCCACGTAACCCATGCCAATAACAGCTACATCGTACCTGCTGGTCATCGCTGCACAGCTCCCCGTTCCATGTCCTCCTGTGCCCTGGCGTAGTCCGCCATGTGACCAATGTCCAGCCAGTATTCGGGGACAGGGAAGCAGATCACTCTGTCGCCCCGGCTAATCAGGTCCTGAATGAGTTCCGTCATGTCGTACCGTCGGCCCGCCGGGACAAGCCGGTATACCGTGGGGGCCAGCAGGTAGATGCCGGCGTTGATCAGGAAGCGCTTCACGGGCTTCTCCACCACGCCCCGTATATTGACGCCATCTGCCTCCACCACTCCATAGGGAATATGGACCTCGTGCTGGCGCACCGCCACGGTCATGTCGGCCTCATGCTGGTGGTGGAAGTCCAGCATGGCGCGGAGGTCAACCCTTGTCAGGATATCGCCGTTGATGACGAGCATAGGCCCGTCCGAGTCGCCCAGCAGACTCAGGGCGCCAGCAGTCCCAAGAGGCTGCTTCTCGTCCACGTACTTGATCGAGACACCGTAATTGCTACCGTCGCCGAAGTGCTCTTCGATCACCTCGCCCTTGTAGTGGGTGGTGATGTTCACCCTACGTATGCCCGCCAGCCTTAACTGCTCGATGATATGCTCCAGGAGGGGCTTGCCATCCACCGGCAGCATGGGCTTGGGCACGTGGTCGGTGAGGGGTCGCAGCCTGGTACCAAAGCCGCCAGCCATGACCACAGCGGTCAGCGGTAGCTCTTCGTTGCTGACCAGTTCATCCAGCAGCGCCACATCCACGACCTGACCTGATTTGTTCAGCAGCGGGATGTGGCGCACTCCAGTACGACCCATCATCTGGAGCAGGCGTGCCCTGGAGGTGCCGACCAGGGCGACCACGGGACGGCTGCGCGCTGGAGGCTTACGGTCCCTCAGCAATACCTCCACCGGTTGGCCCAGGTCTACTCCGGCCAGTATGGCCCGGCGGATATCGCCGTCGGTGACCGTCCCTATCAGGTGGCGGCCCTGGTCTACCACCAGGGCTATGCCGAAGGCTTCGCCGATGCCTTCCATCACCTGCTGGATGGAGCGGGTGGGCTCTACCAGGAACCGTTCCAGGTCAGCCATCGGCGGCCACCGGTCTCAGGACCCTGGCGGGTACGCCCACCACCACGACGTTGTCGGGCACATCGTCCACCACGGCGGCGCCAGCCCCCACGATGGCGCCCCGGCCGATGCGCAGGCCCTGGCGCACCGAGGCGCCCATGCCAATGTGGGCGCCCTCTCCCACGTGAACGGAGCCGGCCAGGTTTGCCCCGGTGGCCACGAATACGTGGTCGCCCAGGGTGCAGTCGTGCTCAACTATGGCGCCTGTGTTAACTACCACGTTGTCTCCCAGAAGAGCGCCCGGGTTTATGACGGCATTGGCCATCACACAGGCGCCCTCGCCCAGTATGGCAGAGGCCGCGACGACCGCCCTGGGATGAATGGCATGCACTAGCTGGTAGCCCTGCCTCTTGGCCATCTGATAAACACGCTGCCGCGCCGCTGTGCTGCCGGAGGAGCCTACTCCGACGAAGGCGCAGGTGATACCCTGGCGATAGAGGACTGCCAGGAGGCTGTCATCGCCCAGCACCTTGACACCCTCGACCTCGTAGCCCCATATTTCCGGCGAGGCATCCAGCAGCCCCACCAGTTCCACATCCCTGGCAAGCCGCAGGATATCTATCACGACCCTGGCGTGCCCGCCCGCGCCAATGCCGATCACGCGCTTCATACGGGCACGCCTACCAGGGTGGGCTGCAGGTCGTGGAAACGCTTCATCAGCAGCTTGCCATCCAGAGGCACGGTCGCCAGCCGCTGTACTATCCGCTCGGCGGCGTGGCCATCACCGTAGGGGTTGATCAGGTCGGCCAGCGAGGCCCTGAACGCCGGCGAAAGGGCCCGCCGAATGCCCCCGGCGATGGCGGCGCGGTGGCAAGGTACGTCTATGACGTTGCGGGCGCGCAGGCGCCCCGCCTGCCGTGGGCCTATGTTCACCACCGGCAGCCGGAAAGACGGAGCTTCGATGATCCCGCTGGAGGAGTTGCCCACCATGGCGACAGCCTCGCTCATCAGGCTGAAGTAGCCCTGAGTGCCCAGGTTGACCACCAGCCGGGCCTGTTCATGGCCGGTGACATAGCCCCTGAGCATCTGCACGATGGCATGGTTCCCGGTGTCGGCGTTGGGGTAGGTGAACACCACCGGCAGGCCGACGTCTTCCAGGGCAGCCAGCAACTCGTCCATCTGCTCCCGGGTGTCCTCGTACTCCAGCGTCACCGGGTGATAGGTCACCAGCAGGGGAGGGGAGGACAGGTCCAGCCTGAGCTCCCGCTCCAGCGCATCCCTGGACATGGGCCGGAAGTGGCGGAGATTGTCCAGGCCGGGTGCGCCGCTGACGGCCACGCGCCAGGGCTCCTCACCCATCTGGATGAGGCGCTGAGCATAGACCTCGGTAGAGGCAAAGTGGAGATGCGCCATCTTGGTGATACTGTGCCGGATGGCCTCGTCTATGGCCCCCTGGGTGGACTCGCCGCCGTGGATATGGGCCACGGGGACTTTGAAGGGCAGCGCCGCCGAGGCAGCGGCCAGCATTTCGTACCGGTCTCCCATAATGAGAAGTATGTCCGGCCGGCTGCGGGCGTAAACCTGCGCGAAGCCTATGATGCCCAGGCCCAGGGACTTGGCCACTCCCTCGGGCGTGTCCGAGGCCACCAGCATCTCCACACGCTCGTCCACCCGGAAGCCGTCCTGCTCGATGGCCTTCACCGTCAGCCCGAAGTAGGGCGAAAGGTGCATGCCCGCCGCGATGAGCATGGGCCTCAGTGCAGGCTCACGCTGGAGCTGCCGCAGGATGGGCAGGTAGATGCCGTAGTCGGAGCGGGCGACGGTGACGACGCCAACCGTCCTCATAGCAGGTGCTGCCACTCCAGGCGAGTCCCGGAGGCCAGGGCCACCCGTGCCCGCCGGCCGATGACGGCGGCCACCTGGTCGGGAGGTATGCCACCCGCCGGGCGCAACATGACCAGGTCCTGGGATTCAAGCACCGCACCCGCCGATATGGGGCGCCTGATGTAGATGCTGCGACGCGCCACGGCCCGAGTGTTGGCCTCGGACTCTGCTGGGGCCTTGATGCCGTTGCCCAGGGCCTGCTCCACCTTCCTGATGCCCTGCACCATGGCCCTGAGTTCGTGCGGTTCCAGGGAGGCCCTGTGGTCAGGCCCGGGCAGGCCCCGGTCCAGGGTGAAGTGCTTCTCGACGACCGATGCCCCCAGGGCCACGGCGGCCAGGGGCACCTCGATGCCCAGGGTGTGGTCGGAGAAGCCCACAGGCACCTGGAAGGCCTGGCGCAGCGTCTGCATGGCCCGCAGGTTCACGTCGGCGGGGTTAGCCGGGTAGTTGGAAACGCAGTGGAGCACCACCACCTGGTCGTTGCCTGCTCCATGAATGGCGCGGATAGCCTGCTCCACCTCGCCCAGGCAGGACATGCCCGTGGAAAGGATGATGGGCTTGCCCTTGCTGGCTATGTGGCGCAGCAGCGGCAGGTTGACCACCTCGCCCGAGGGCACCTTGAAGGCAGGCACGCCCAGAGTGTCCAGCAGGTCGGCGCTCTCGTGGTCGAAGGGCGTGGACAGGAAGGTGATGCCCCGCTCGCTGCAGTAGGCCTCCAGCGCCCGGAAGGCTTCGTGGGGCAGTTCCAGCCTGCTGAGCATGTCAGCCTGGGAATCGTCGGAGCCAGTGTTGGCTACCTGGTAGTCGGCCTTAGGAGCGTCGGGGGCCACCAGCAGGCTGACCTTGAAGGTCTGGAACTTGACGGCATCGGCCCCGGCCTCCACGGCCACGTCCACCAGGCGTCGGGCCATGTCCAGATTGCCATTGTGGTTCACGCCTGCCTCGGCGATGATGAAGCACGGGGCGCCGTCGCCAATAGCTCTGCCTGCAACGGAGATAGGTCTCATACTTCTCGCCTCATTCCAGGACTGCGTAGGAGATGTAGGAGTCAAATGGGAAGCGCTGGATGCACAGCCTCCATGGACTGAAAGCGGCTGGCGACCTGACACCTGACAAGGCGCTTGCAGCAACCTCCAGAAGCCTGCATGGTATACGTCGGGGTCCCTGCTGAAGCGGCACCAGTAGCCGATATGTGCCTCGTCCCAAGACAGGTTCTCTCGCACGATGCGCTGCAGTTATCCGCTGCAGCGCGTGCCCTACGATACTCTGTGCTTCAGTCGCCAGCCGTCGCTGGTCTTCTCCCACAGGTGCTCTGGCCGGAAGCTGTCTATGATGGCCCAGAACTGTTCTTCGGTGATGTCCATGTACTCCAGCACTTCCTTGAAGTACTTCTGGGGGAACTCGCCATCGAAGCGGTGTACCAGGGCCACCCCTTCCTCCCTGGTCAGGTGCTCGTTCCTGATCTCCTGGGCGGCCTCGTAGGTGGCCCTGCCGATGCCGAACTTGATGAAGGTGGTGTAGTAGTGGAACCCGTCAATGCGGTCATCTATGCTAATGTACTTGGAGTAGGTGCCTTCGGTGCGGCCATCGGGGTTGGCCTCGAAGCCTGAGTGTTCCACGGCGTAATAGTAGGACTCCTGTGGGACCCACTTTATGTAGTAGCCCAGGTAGCGTACATCCACGCCCACGGCATCCAGCTCGGCTTGTTCGGGGGGAAGATAGGCCTCCAGGTCCGGGGGATTGATGCCAAACTCGGGCAAGTCCTCCACGGGTACGCCGCCCAGGTATATCTTCTCCTTGCCCGACATGGCGAAGTAGGTGCGATCGCGGCTAGCTTTCTCGTTGTCGTGTATGGGATTGCCGTACTCGGCCTCGTTCTCGCCGTAGATGACGAGGGGAATGCCGAACTTGACGGCCATCTTGGGGGCCAGGTTCTTCTGCCCGATGATGAAAGGCTGGAAGGGGTGACACAGGTTGGTGAAGGCAAGCTGAGTCAGCTTGCGGTGCACCTTGCCGTTGGGGGAGAAGAGGATGTTGTCAAAGCCTGCGTGTATCCAACGCTGGAAGTTGCGCCAGCCCACCTCGGTATAGATGTGGGGAGTCCAGGTAACGGTCAGCGGGTGCATGCCATAGCGGTGCTTGAGGATGTGGGAAGCAAAGACGCTGTCCTTGCCGCCGCTGCCCGGCACTATGCAGTCATAGTTGCCCCGCTTGCTCCTGTACTGGGCCAGGAGTTCGCGCAATTCCTGCTCCCGCCTCTCCCAGTCAATCTGCTGTTTGCGCTCGGCGAAGCGACAGGCGTCGCATACGCCTTCATGGTCGAAGTGGATGGTGGGCTTGGGAGACTCAGGGTAGTTGAGCCACTCCACCACCGAGGACGGGCGCTGGTTGGAGATAACGCACTTCTTGCAGAACTTCACTTCCAGTGGCAGGCCCCAACGGCCACGGGGTATTGCATTCTCGCCCATGCTGTTAACCTCTTACAAACTGCCTCAAAATCCTCCAGCCGACCTCGCCACTCTTCTCCGGATGGAACTGGCAGCCCTGGATGTTGTCCTTCTGGATGCTGGCGCATACCATCTGCCCCGCGTACAGCGTGCAGGCCAGTTCATAGGACGGGTCCGCCGGCACGACGACGAAGGAGTGGACAAAGTAGGCATGCTCGCCCGCGCTTACCCGCGAGAGGAGGGTGCCTTCCCAGGAGCGGCCGGCGCTGGGCAGGAGGACGTTCCAGCCCACGTGGGGCACCTTGTAACCAGATACACCGGGACGAGGCGCGGGAAACGCCACGACCCGGCCAGGCACCAGGTCCAGGCCACGGTGCAGGCCGAACTCCTCGCTCTCGCTCATCAGTAACTGCATGCCCAGGCATATGCCCAGCAGCGGCCTGCCTGTGGCGACAAACTCCTGCACAGGCCCCACCAGGCCCCTACGGGTGAGGTTGGTCATACCATCGCCGAAGGCCCCTACGCCGGGCAATACCAGCCGCTCCGCCGAGGCGATTTCAGCCGGGTCGCTGGTCACGCGCACGTCGGCGCCGGCGGCCCTCAGGCCACGGGCGACGCTGTGGAGGTTGCCCAGGCCGTAGTCCACCACTACCACCGGGCTGCTTCCCCTGCTTGCGTAGGTCATAGCTGCACCGTCACTAGTGATGGCCTGTCCAGGCGGACCCCGATTCCCTGCTCCGCCAGGCAGGACTTCACGTCCTGTATAGAGGCTTTCTTGAAGTGGAACATGGCAGCCGCGGCCACGGCGTCGGCGCCACCCTTGAGTACGGCGTCGGCGACATGCTGCGGACTACCCGCGCCGCCGCAGGCAATGACCGGGATGGGCACCAGCCGCGCCACGGCCTGCACCAGCTCCAGGTCATAGCCCCGGAACGTCCCGTCGCGGTCTATGGATGTCAGCAAGACCTCGCCGGCGCCAAGCTCGGTGGCCCGCTGCGCCCACTCCAGCACGTCCACGCCAGTGGGCTGTCGGCCGCAGTCGGTGTAGGCCTCCCACTTGCCATCGCCTCGCCTCTTGGCCTCGATGGACACCACAATGCACTGTGAGCCGAAGACCCTGGAGGCCTCGCGCACGAACTGAGGGTTGTTGACCGCGGCGGTGTTCATGGACACCTTGTCGGCGCCGGCCCTCAGCAGCGTCCGGATGTCCTCTATGGTCCTGACGCCACCCCCCACAGTCAGCGGGATGAACACCTGCTCCGCCGTACGCTGCACGATGTCCAGCAGGTACTGGCGCTGGTACAGGCTGGCTACCAGGTCCATGTATATAAGCTCATCGGCACCATCCTGGTAGTAGCGAACGGCTGCCTCCTCCGGCTTGCCCACAATGCGGAGGCCTTCCATGTGAATGCCCTTGATCAGGTTTGGCCCTTTGACTTCTAGCTTGGGTATGACTCTGACTTTCTTCATACTCGTTGTTCCATCAGCGAATGGCCGACTGAATACTGTCGGCCAGCACCAGCTCCGCCAGCCGCAGGTCCAGCATGGTGTCAATGTCTATGGCCCGCTCCACTGGCACCACATAGGCATAGGTCTTGTCGGTATAGAAGGATTCCCTGGTCAGCACAAGCTCTCGCCGGGCCAGATAGATGGAGCCTGTGACGTGGTACAGGGCCGGGAGGCTCTGCCGGCGGGAGAGGTCTGGGCTATAGGGCAGGAAGTCCACCAGCCTGCCATCATCAGCTATCTGGCGCATCCAGTGGGGGTACTGCCTGGCGGGAGCATAGCCAATAACCGAGTCGGCGTCTTTCTCCACCGCCAGGGCTATGGAACTGTCAATATCGGTGGCGGTCCTGAGAGGCGTTGTCGGCTGAAGGCAGAGCACATAGTCTGGCACATAGCCCTCGTGCTCCTCCAGCCACCTGAGGGCATGCCTTAGCACCGGCATATGGGGGGTATCGTCCCGCGCAAGCTCCGGCGGCCTCATGAAGGGCACCTCCACCCCGCACTGTCGGCCCACCTGGGCGATGCGCTGGTCGTCTGTGGACAGGATGCACCTGTCTAGCCTCTGCGCCGCCTGTGCCGCCTCGATGGTGTAGGCCATGAGCGGCTTTCCGGCCAATGGCAGGATATTCTTGTTGGGCAGGCCCTTGGAGCCGCCACGGGCGGTTATTATCCCCAGCACTACAGGTGTCTTCATATCTGTCTAGTCTCCCGCCGGGGCCGAGGCTTCCTGGAGTCGCAGGAACTCGGCGTATTGCTGGCCGTTCCGGAGCAGGCCCTTGTGGTCACCCTCCTCTACTATCCTGCCACCCTCCAGCACGAGAATTCTGTCGGCGTGCCGGATGGTGGACAGCCGGTGGGCGATGGCGAAGACGGTCCACTCCCTGGCGAACTCCTCCACAGCCTGGCGGATAAGCTGCTCCGACCTGGAGTCCAGGTCGCTGGTGGCCTCGTCCAGGATGAGCACCTGGGGCTGGCGAAGCAGCGCCCGCGCCAGGGCCAGGCGCTGCCGCTGGCCGCCCGAGAGCCGCACCCCACGGTCGCCCACGAGGGTGTCGTAGCCTTGAGGTAGCTCGGATATGAAGTCGTGGGCGTAGGCCCGCCTGGCCGCGGCTACTATCTCCGCTTCGCTGGCGCCGGGCTTGCCCACGGCAATGTTGTTCCGGATGGTATCGTTGAACAGGAACACGTCCTGGTCCACCAGCGCCACGGCCCGCCGCCAGTCGGCAAGGTCGAGCTCCCGGAGGTCAGTCCCGTCCACCAGCACCCGGCCCGAAGTGGGGTCATAGAAGCGCATGAGGAGGTTGACCAGGGTCGACTTGCCGCCGCCAGAGGCGCCGACCACGGCCACCATCTGGCCGCGACCGATGGTGAAGCTGATGTCCCGCAGCACCGGCGTCTTGCCGTCGTAGGAGAAACTGGTGCCCTCAAATCTGATGTCCCTGGCAAGCTGGCGAAAAGGCTGGTGGCCGCTACGAATGGAGGGCGAGCGGGTCTCCTCGATGAGCCGGGCCACCGTCTGTACACCAGGCGCAGCGGATATAACCTGGTGCAGGGCCTTGTTTATTCCGCCTACCTTGGGGTAGAGGCGGAACAGGATGAACACGAAGGTCAGCAGCACGGGTATGGACATCCTGGCCCAGGTCACCGAGAAGTACACGATGACCATGAGGCACGCCATGATGATGGCCTCGAATACGTTCACCAGCCTGGCCCTGCTGCGGGCCAGGGCCGCGCGCAGCCTGGGCAGTTCGCTGACCTGCGCCGAGAAGACGGCGTGGGACTGGCCCTCCAGGTTGAACGCCCTGATGGTGCGCAGGCCCCCAAGGTGCTCCAGCGTCGTCTGCTGGACCTGCTCGCTGGCGCCAGTGAGCAAGCGCCCGTAAGTGGCGGCCTTCCTGAGTTCTCGCTTCAGCCCGAAGGCGGTGAGTCCCACCAGGCCGACAGCCGCCAGCACCATGGGCCACGACAGCACCAGCGCCATGGCCAGGTACATAGCGATGCTGACCACATGGGCCACCACGTACACGGCGCTCATGAAGGCCACCTGTACCCGGCTGCACTCGGTTATGATGCCGTTGACCAGCTCGCCTTCCTTCCTGGCCTGTATGCAGGACAGGTCCGCGTACAGGAGGTTGTGGAAAAGCCTCACCCGCTTTTGCGCCGTCACTTCCTCGGACAGCAGGGCTGTCCGCACGTCCAGGACGTACACCAGGGCCGTGTGGAGGAGAAAGAGGCTGAACCCCGCCAGCAGAATGGACCACAGGGTGAATGGGACTCCCACTAGCTGGAACAGGGAGCGGAGAAGGCTGGACAGGTAGGAGTCCGAGGCTACCGGGCCAGGACTGTCCAGGCTCTCCAGCAGCGGCACCAGGAAGCCGATGCCGACGCCCTCCAGCAGGGACGAGGAGGCTACCAGCGCCACCAGGCCAATGCTGGCCCAGGGCCGCTCGGCGAATACGGGCAGCAGCGCCCGGACGGTGTTGAGTATGAGCATCCTAGCGTCCGTCCTTGAGCCAGCGGGAGCGCACAAATTCCCGTATGGACAGCTCTGAGGCCGTGGGGGCCTTCTCCGGCCTGCCCAGCATCAGCTCCAGGCGACGTACCTGGTGGACCAGCTCCTTGAGTTCCTCAGGCGTGACGGAAAGGACGTGGTCGGTGCCCGGCAGCGTCCTGGCCAGGGTGAAGTGCTTCTCGATGGCCCTGGCGCCCAGGGCCACGGCGGCCAGCGGCGCCACCATGCCCAGCGTGTGGTCCGAATAGCCAATCTTGCAGTAGGGGAAGGCTTTCTGGAGCGCCTGTATGGCCAGCAGGTTAGCCTCGGGGTCACGCACCGGGTACTGGGTGACACAGTGCATGACGTAGACCTCCTCCACATTGCCCAGGTGCTCCAGCGATTCGCCAATCTCCTCCAGGTTGGCCATGCCTGTGGACAGGAAGACCACGTCGGCATGCTCGTTGACGTAGTCCAGCAGGGCGTGGTTGGTCATCTCCGAGGAGGCTATCTTGATCTTCCGCAGGCCCAGGCCCTCGCACAGCAACCGGGCGCGCTCCACGGTAAAAGGCGTGCTCATGAACTCCACGCCGCGCTCCTGAGCGTACCGCATGAGGTCGTAGTGGGCCTCGTCGCGCAGCGCCACCATGTTGAACCAGTCCCGCTCCGGGTCATCCTTTCGCACGTCCTGGCCTCGGTAGGACTGGAACTTGACGATGTCGGCCCCGGCCTCAGCGGCCTGGGCGATCATCACCCTGGCCATGTCCATGTTGCCCAGGTGGTTCTCACCAATCTCGGCTATAACGACGGTATGTCCGTTCCTGTCCATATGCCCTCCCTCTGTACGGGACCGGTACTGCTAACCCTTGATGCGCGCTACCTGGCTGATGGCGTCGGCGACGGCCTGGTGCCGCTCCGGGCCGCCCGCTGGCAGCGAGAACTGGAGTGTGAAGCGGTTGGTGCAACACTTGTGGCGCTGCTCCAGGGCCAGGCGCAGCGCATCCGCCGGCTGGCGTGGGTCGGCCCGGACGTAGATGCAGCGCTCCTGGACAGCTTCCCGCGCCGCTGGAGTCAGGTTCCTCAGGCCGATGTCCAGGTAGATAATGGGCTTTGAGGTAGCGGCGGCCAGGCTGAAGGCCGTGGACACGTAGTCGAAGATGAACACGTCGGCGGTGCCCATGGCTTCCTCGAAGTGCTCCATGGCCGTGCGGACGCCGGCCATGGCTACATCAACGCTCACCAGGTCTTTGGGATGGCGCTTCCAGGTGGTCCGGCCAGGGAATGCCTGGGCGCAGCAGGCCAGGAGGCCGCGCTGCCACTGGAAGTAGGCTACATCGTGCATGTCCCGGAACGGCCCGTAGCGCAGGTTGCCGCTGAACATGGTCGGCACATACATGACGCGGGGCGCCTCCAGCTCCGCCAGGGCAGGGATGGGCGCCGTGCTGTGGAGCTGCCTCAGCTTCTCCGACATAGCCGGCACGTAGCGGGCCGTGCCAGGATAGAGAGGCCGGGCGAACTGGCTGGCCTCGGCCAGTTGCCCTCCCGCTGGCCCGTAGCCGATCACCACGTCCACGAAGGTCTGCTCGCCGTAGCCGAAGACCGGCTCGTCCAGCGCGCCGTGGGACTCGCCGTGGAGCACGCTGACCACGGGGATACCCTGGGCGCAGGCCCGCGCCGCCGCGATGCGCGTCCCCAGGTCTGTCAGCGTCCCGGCCAGCAGCGCGTCGGCGTGCAGGGGGCGGAGCTTCCCGCTGGACAGATGACACCTTATCCAGCGCAGCGCCAGAGCCGCGAGGGCGGCTGGCACCTCCAGGCTGCCGGGCCAGAAGCTGACCAGCTTGCGGGCCAGGACGTCCAGGTGGCCCTGGAGGACTTCCATCTGCCCCTGCGCCTCCGGTAGCACGGCCCTGGTGTGCGAGCGGCCCAGCGGCCTGGCGGCCCAGCGCACACCCCGGGCCGAATGGCCCAGCGCGCCAAGGACTTTCGCCATGTCCACAGCAACGTTGGGCGAGTAGAGCAGGCAGGCGGTCCTCTGGCCGCGCAGTGTGGCACCAAGACTGCCGGTCGCCGCAAGAAAAGAGCGGGCCATCTCCCATGCCCTGGCCCTGGGACTACTCCGGCATGACGGCCATTGCAGCACCGATAGCTCTGGCCCCAGCACGAAGCCGTAACCTGTGTAGGGGCAGGTATCCTCCTGGCCGGAGATGCGGAAGCTGACGTTGTGCCCGGTCCGGGCCGTGATGCTATCTATCTCGTAGCGCTTGAAGTAGTAGGCGCAGAGCACACGTACAAGCTCGTGGAGGAAGATGGCTACCAGGTTCAGGTACCTGGGGGCGCTGGCCTGGGCCAGCAGTCTGTCGCACTGGCCGAAGGCTTCCAGCAGCGTGCTGTGGACCTCCAGGCCGATGCGGTTGTAGCCCTGGACCTCGTAGAAGACGTCGGGTATGGCTACAGGCCTGGCCTGGCGCTCCAGCTCCAGCAGGGCCGGGACATCCAGGGGGACCTGGGAAGCCCGGGCACTGCCTGACTCCGTGTGCGTCGCCAGGCCGGCCATCCCTGGCAGGCCTGGTGTCGTACCAGCTTGCTTCATGTTCATGCCACGTCCTGACGGAAGACCTTCCAGCGCCGCTCAACCCGGCTATTCCTCTCGGCCAGTTCGGGGTGGGCCTTCATGAAGTCAATCACCTGGGCCAGGCTGAATCCTGGATTCTCAGGATAAAAGTGCTCATAGATGGCCGAGACGACCTCCAAGTCCTCCTGGGTGTCCACCTCCAGATGCAGGTCGGGATAGTGGGACCAGGGCGGGGCCTCCAGGTTGCAGATGCGGTAGCGTTCCGGGTGCTGGAATATGTGCGGCCCCACGTGCTCACGCAGTGGCGTGTGGGGCGCCCTGCGCTCGGCGTCGAACAGCACCTCGGAGGGGTAAACGAACACCTCCGCGCCGGGCGGGTAGGTGGTCTTCAGCGCGTTGGTCACGTAGTCGTACCTGTCCGAGTGCTTGAGATAGAAGCCTATGATGGAGTCCACCAGCAGCGGGTCAGGGATGGGGTTGTCGCCCATGAACTCCACGTGGATGTCCACTTGGAAGGCCCTGAGCGCTCCCACCACGCGGGAAAGCACGTCCGTCTCGCTGCCCCGGAAGCATGCCACGCCAAGCTCCCGCGCCAGGGCCTCGATGGCATCGTCCTGCTTCTCCACGGATGTGGCGATGATGACCTCGTCTATGAGCAGGCTGCGCTGTATACGCTCTATCTGGAGGGCCAGCATCGGCCTGCCCAGTATGGGCTTCAGCACCTTGCCTGGCAGCCGGGTGGAGGCCATGCGCGCCTGTATGGTGGCACCTATCTTCATCGGACGGACTCCCCACTGCTCGCCATCGCTGGGACGAGGCCCTCGTGCCAGCCCCAGCGGCGCAGCGCGTCGTCCCCCCAGGCGCGGCGCAGCTCTTCCCAGCCGCGCCGGACGCGGGCCTCGTTGGCCGTCATGCTGCCAGAGTGGCGCGAGTAGTAGTACAGCGGACAGGGCACTCGCACCGGCGGGCGGCCGCTGCGTGCCAGGTAGCGCATGTACAGGTCGTACTCCTCCCAGAAAAAGGGCCGGAACCCTCCCACCTGCTTGACCAGTCCAGTCCTGAGCATGGTGCCGATGGCGATAAGTCGGAACAGATTGAAAGGCTCCACTTGCACCAGGGTGCGGGAGCCATCGGCCAGGGAGACCTCGTAGCGGTCGCAGTAGACCAGGTCTGTCCAGCCCCTGTCCAGCGGCCCCACGCAGGCGCTCAGGATATCGGGGTGGAAGGTGTCGTCGGCGTCCAGACGCATGAAGTACCGGCCACGGGCCAGCCCGAGGCCGGCGTTGCAGGCCGTCACGAGGCCCCGGTTCTCCGCAAGGCGCACGTAGCGCAGGTTGGGCAGCCTCTCGGCGTAGCGAGCGGCCACAGCCGGCGTGTCGTCGGTGGAGCCATCGTCCACCAGCAGTACCTCGAAATCCCTGGCCGGGAAGGTCTGGGCCGCCACGCTGTCCAGCGCCGCGCCCAGCGTAGGGGCCGAGTTGTAGGTGCAAAGGACCACCGAGACGCGGGTCATCGGCACAGGTCCCTCAGCACCATGAAGGCCTCGGCGGCCTCCATGCCCACCTCGCTGCCGCGCTTTCTGGCGTAGATGGTTATCCCCTCGGGTGAGCGCGGATGGGGGAACTTGCGCAACTCGCGCTGGTAGCACTGGAGCGCGGCGACCTTGGCACCCAGTTGTCTTGAGATGTCCACGTACCTGGTGGGCAGGAAGGCATTTTCAGGAAGGGCCGGGGCCTGGTCGGTGGACGACGGGACTTCGTAGGTGTAGAGGGCGCGGAGGTGACTGCCGCCGTAGGGCCGGCACACCACCATGGCAGCCCGGAACACCGCCTGGTGGTCCTGATTGTTGTCGCCACGGTGGTTCACATACGCTACCTCTGGCTTCGTCTGCTGGTACACCTCCTCCAGGGGGATGATGATGTCCTGGAGCACCGCGTCCAGCCGCTCATCGGGAAGGCCCAGGAAGACAAGCTCCTGGTAGCCCAGGACAGCCTTGGCCCGACAGGCGGCGTCCTTTTCCTCCGCGATGAGCTTGTCATCGTAGCTATGGGAGTATGCCCGGTTAGCCACGATGCAGACGGTCACCGTGTCGCCTGCCTCCACGTGGCGGCGAATGACGCCGCCGGCGCCCAGGACCTCGTCGTCCATGTGTGGGGCAATGACCATGACCCTCATTCCAGGTAGCCCTCGAAGTAGAGCCTGCCGCCTTCCAGCCGTGCCGAAGGTATCACCAGGCGCCGGCCACCCACAGTGGTGAAGGCGCAAGGGTAGGGTGGCGTCAGGGCGCGGATGAAGTTGTATATCTCCCGCTCCGGCCTGGACCAGTCAATCTCTCCATCCTCTGGCTTGCGCCGGCGAGTGTAGGTAGCCCGGGACTCGTCCTGCTTCCTGCGGGGCGCGGTGCCTTGTTCGATGGCCTGGATATGCTGCGCCAGCATCTCGGGGGCGATGGCCAGCACCCTGTCCAGCAGGTCCCTCACCGTGTCCGTCTCGGCGATGGGGATGGGTCTCTGGTCAATGATGTCGCCGCTATCTATACCCTGGTCCAGGTAGAACAGAGTGATGCCTGTCTCCGTCAGCCCGTCAATGATGGCCCAGTTGAGGGGCGCGCCGCCGCGCCTGGCGGGCAGCATGGCGTAGTGGAAGCCGACGCACCCTCGCGGGGGCAGCGCCAGCACCTCGGGCGGCACGATCATGGACCAGGAGACGACGCACACCACGTCCGGTCGCAGCGATCTGACCAGGGCCACCGTCTCGGGTGTCCGCATGCTGCACACCTTGTGCAGCGGTATGCCTGCCTGACGGGCGAAGTCGTCGAAGGGCACCCAGTCGGCTATCCTGGGCCGCAGGGAGTCGTCAGCGGTGATGATGGCGACGACGTTCCGGCGGAGAGAGTGCAGCTTCTTGAGGCACGCCAGGCCGACCCGCTCGGCCCCTATGTACAGGATGCGTGCAGATTCCCCCATAGCTTTCATTCACATCCCTGGAGTGGCTATACCCGCAGCCGCTGGTCCACCAGCGCCCACTGCTCGTCGCGGGTGCGGTCCTGCTGCATGAGCCAGTCAATATAGCGGCGTATGCCCTCTTCCAGGCCCACCTTTGGCCGCCAGCCCAGCTCGCGGGCCGCCTTCTCGCTGGACACGTCCTTGCCGGAGAAGTCGCCTGGCCTGGCGGGCACGTACTCGATCCGGACGTCGCCCAGCACCTTCTGGACCGTCTCGGCGATCTGGCGGATGGTGACCTTCTCGCTGCCGTCCAGATTGTAGGTGGCGTGGCGGGCACTGGGCCGCAGGGCCAGCACATTGCCCTCGGCCAGGTCCTCCACGTAGATGAACTTGCGGTACTGGGAGCCATCGCCCGATATGGTCAGAGGCTCGCCCCTGAGCGCCTTCTGCACAAAGACGGCAATGACACCCGCTGGCCTGGCCCTGGGGCCATAGGGTATGCCATAGCGCAGTATGGTCGGCTCCAGGCCATAGAGGCTGGCGTAGGAATGGCAATAGTACTCACCGGCCAGCTTGGTGGCCGTGTAGAGGTGCCTGGGTATTCCCAGCGGCGTGGACTCGTCCACCTGCTCCGGCTCGGCGGCGCTGTAGACCCAGGTGGTGCTGCCGTACACCAGCCGCGTGACCTTGCTGAGCCGCATGGCTTCCAGCACCGTGGCCGTGCCCCGCACGTTGACCATCTCCGAGTAGTGCGGGTCGTTGAAGACGTCGTTGACATCGGCCACGGCGGCCAGGTGCATGACGGCGTCCACGCCCCGCATGGCGGAGCGGAGCTGGCCCAGCTCCAGGATGCTGCCCTGGTAGTAGTCCACGTCGTCGCGGGGCGGGCGCATCAGGTCGAAGACCCTCACCGTCACGCCGTACTCGCACAGCTTGTCCACCACGTGGGACCCTATGAACCCTGCGCCGCCTGTTACCAAGACTCTCACGTTAGTCCCTCAACTCTACTGGTACTTTGTCAACATGGTCTTGATGAAAGGACTCACCCTCATCCCTACCCTCTCCCGTCAAGGGAGAAGGGGCATCGCCCGTCCAGTCCAGGTGGGCGCAGCCCTGCATTGTAGTTGGCCTGCCGGCATCCGGCAGCCTTTCAGCGCCTGGCCCGCGCCACCGGGTGCTGCTGCCGGATGTCCTGGATGGCGCTGGCCAGGGACGTGACGACGTGCTGAAGCTGCTCGTCGGTCAGCCCGGGGTACACCGGCAGGCAGATGTGGCGCTGGCTGATGTGCCTGGCGCCAGGGAAGCCCGACTGCCGCGTTATGCAGTCGGTGTCGCCCTGGTGGGCGCAGATGGCCAGGCCGTTGCGCCGCCTGCCGCAGTAGGTGTAGCGCTCCCAGACAGGCTCCTCGTGGCAAAGGTCGGCGTAGACCTCGCCGGTGAGGGAGACGCCGTACTTGGCCTTCAGTACCCGCTTCAGGTGTTCCCTGTCAACGCCCTCGGCCAGGTAGGCCACGTACTTGTAGTAGCCCGATGGCCCGAAGGGCCGCACGGGCCTCACCTCTTCCATGTCCGCCAGGGCGCGGTCATAGAAGTCGGCGACGCGCCGGCGCTCCTCCAGCACCCACTGGGCCTTGCGCATCTGTTGCACGCCCACCAGCGCCGTGAACTCGGACATGCGGAAGTTGTGGCCTATCTCAGAGATGTGGTTCCCCATGTCTGGGTCCTTGCCCTGGTTGCGGACCATCAGGCTCTTGCGGTAGATGGCCTCGTCGTTGGTGACGATGGTGCCGCCTTCGCCGGTGGTCAGCACCTTGGTGGGGAAGAAGGAGAAGGCGCCGGCCACGCCCAGCGTCCCGGCGGGCTGTCCCTCGATGGCGCAGCCGTGGGCGTGGGCGCAGTCCTCCACCAGGTACAGGCCACGCTCGTCGCACAGCCGCTTCAGGTCCCGCCACGCCGGCGACACGATGCCGCCGATGTGTACCAGGATGACGGCCCTGGTGTCCGGGGCAATGCGGCGTTCCACGTCGGCCACGTCCAGCGCCAGCGTCTCGGGGTCGGAGTCGGCGAAGATGATGCGGTTGCCGGCGTGGATAGCGGCCAGCCCGGTGGCCAGGAAGGTGTTGGTGGGCACGATGACCGAGCCGCCCTCGACGCCCAGCGCCCGCAGGATGACCTCCAGGGCCGCCGTGGCGCTGTTGACCGCCACGCAGTAGCGCGCCCCAGCGAACTGGGCGAACATCTCCTCGAACTGCCTGGTGTACTTACCCAGTGTCAGGAAGCCCGAGTCCATGATGTCCTCCATGCCATCATGGAGGAACTGGCGGTCTTCCTGGCTGAAGGGTATCTGCAAGATGGGTACCTGGACTGACATATCTCGCTCCTCTGGCTAATAACGGCTAGTCCCTGGGGCAAAACGACGAAAAGGCCGGCCTCCCGCGCCATAGTGGCTGAGAGGGAGAAAGCGCGGCCCCCGGGCTGCACGCCCGGGCCGCGCGACCCTGTGCAGGACGCCCCCGGAGCAGAGGCTACAACGCGAGGCGTCCGTTGTAAGGCGGGGCCAGTATCAGGCGCTGGCTACCGCCCGAGGACCGAAGCCCTTTGTCCAGCGGCCCCTGCCGCGTGTGCGGCGGGCCTTATGGGCCTGGGCAGGCAGGCCAGCGTCGCTCTGGACTGGCTGCAAGCTTGCCCAGGGCACCTGGGCCGACACCAGACGGCCCATGAACTCCAGCAGGACGCGCACCCGCGCCTGGGGCGACCTGGGTTCCTCCAGCACGCGGGCCAGGACGTCCATGTGCTCCGAGACGACGCGCACACGCTGGCCGGCCTGGAACCGCGCCCACAGTCCACCGCCGTGGTTGATGGCCTCGACCCGGCGGGCCAGGTCTGCTATGACCTCGTCGGGCACCGTCGGCACCACGCCATCGAACTCTACCCACCCCAGGACTCCAGGGAACCTGTCCAGCGGAGGCAGCCGCTTGCCCTCCATGTCCTGGCGAAGGAAGATGTAGCCTGGGAACAGCGGCGCGGACGCCCCGCCAGCATCGGCGTCGGGCCTGCGGACCCGAGGAAGGAAAAGCTCCATGCCTTCCCGCTCCAGCGCGGCGGCGGCCACGCCCTCCGAGCGGGGCCTGGTGCGTAGCACATACCAGCTCCGGCTCATGGCTTGCCCTTCCGCTGCGTCCTGGTGCTGTCGGAGTGGCCTTTCCTGGGACGCCGGCCGAGGAGTGTCACAGTCTGCTCTCGCGGCACGCCTACCGACCATAGCTCGCGGCACCTGGCGTCCACGTCGCCGGACTCCGCCACCACGACCTTCACATAGTCGCCGGGGACGATGCCCTTAAGCGGATGGACTGGCATCCCCAGGAATGGCGAGTCGTGGCCATGCTGGTCGAAGACGCTGATCCGGGTTACTCCCATGTCCTTCAGGGCCAGAAAGACCAGCTCGGCAAGCTCTCCCCTGCCGTAGATGGCGACCCTGGACTCTGAGTCCAGGGCCAGAGCGCCCAGGTCCTCTCGCAGCAGCAGGCGGACGCGCCGGTAGTGGTCCAGGAAGCCCTCCACGTAGGCAATGGCAAGCTGGAGCTTGCGAGCGATGCCAGCGGGAGTCAGGGCGTAGGCCCACCGCCTGGGGCCGACGCGGGTGACGCGTATGTAGCCCTTCCTGGCGAGGTGGCGGAGCAGCAGGTTCGCCATGCCCAGCGCGACGCCCAGCCTGTGCGCCAGGGTGCGCTGGCTGAGGTCTGGCGTGGCCCCGACCTCTTCCAGTAGCCGTAGCTCACGGTATGGCGTGCCTTCCAGGCTGCCGGGTTGTTCATCCAGTGAACGCATCACTTCATAGTTAGCCTGCGCTGCTCCTGGTGAAACATGGGGCCGCGCCGCCAGTGCCGGTGTCGGGCTGGCGGCCCTGGCCGGAGTGACCGCCAGGCTCCAGGCTGCTTTATACTGTGAAGGAAAGAGTTGGGCATGGCCGGGGCCGCTGTCATCCTGCGGCACCTGACAAGAAGGGAGGAGTTATGCCGGGAGAGATTCTTCGCCTGTTCAGCGAGGGGGGTGGGCGGGAGGCGCTGGCGCGCTACGCGGAGGTCAGGGGCGCGGCGCCGCCATCCAGGGAGCCTGCCGCCTGGCTGCCAGTGGCCCAGAGCCTGGCCAGGGTTGAAGGGGAAGCCATGGACTGGCAGGTAGCCCAATGCCTGGCCGCCGCTGACGCCGGGAAGTCGCAGGAGCAGTACATGGACACCGTGGTGCGGGCCAGGGCCATGCTGAAGGCCTGGGGGAGCGACAGGGACTCGGCGGCGCTGCTTCTGCTGGAGCACCAGGAGGCGCTGAGACAGCGCTTCGGCGTCAGCCCGTGGGATGCCTTCTGGGCTATACTCCTGCGGGCCTTCCGCAGCGAGGTCTCGCCCCTGGCGCTGGCCCAGGCCCTGGTGCAGGACCTGGGCTACGGCGCGGCTACCTGACGTGCCTCTCGCTGGCTTGCCAGTGGCCCTTGAAGGTCACAAGCACCGACACGACAAGGAGCTTGATGTCCAGCCACAGGCACATCCTGCGGATGTACAGAAGGTCGTAGCGGAGCTTGTGACGCGGGCGGGAGGTGTAGCAGCCGTGCACCTGCGCCAGGCCAGTAAGCCCGGGCCTGACCTCGTGCCGCCGGGCGAAGCCGGAGACCTGTCGCGTGAACTCCGCCACGAACTCGGGCCGCTCGGGGCGTGGCCCCACAAGGCTCAGGTCGCCCTTCCAGACGTTCAGCAACTGGGGCAACTCGTCCAGGGCATGGGCACGCAGAAAGCGGCCTACTCGGGTAACGCGGGGGTCGTTCTCGCAGGACCATACGGGACCGGTGAGGGCCTCAGCCTCTCTGACCATGGAGCGGAACTTGTACATCCGGAAGACCCGGCCCCCCCTGCCTATCCTGAGCTGGGTGAAAAAGATGGGGCCTCTGTCCTCCAGCCAGATGGCCAGCGGGACCGCCGTCCACAGCAGCAGGAAGAGGGGGAAAAGCAGGACGTGGGCCAGGACCAGCACTGTGAGGTCGAAGGGGCGCTTGTACCAGTCCTTACCGGCCAGGCCATCGGCCCGAAGGCCCGGGACAGTCTCTGTCGCGGCAGCCGTGGCTCGCTGTGCACGGGCCGTGGCCTCCTGAATCCGGGACTGGGCATCCTGCTTGGTTGAGCTGACCATAGCAGCAGAGTCCTTTTCTCCCCGGTGCTTTCATGCCACCCCCTGTCATAACGTTAAGGCGGCATCTGTACCTGGGCTTGTGAACAAGCCGCTGTTTTGTCCCGTGGCAAAGCACAGGGTTATATTTCGCAGATACCATAGGTGGCTGCACCTATTCATGCGGCTTTCACCCCTGGCGCGCCAGGCTGTGCGAGGTGAGAATTCCAGAGTGGACAAGCGGGACAAGCCCCCCTGTGCCTTGTGCTATAATCGCCCCGGCCAGCAAAAAGGCCCGCGCCTGTTGGGCGGGCTGGTGTGGTGAGGCACACAAGAAAGCTGCTCACCTGCACCTCGCCTATCTGGCCTGGATTAGTGCTATCATTTAAGCTGGGACTTGTGAGTGCTTACCGGCGTGGGCTGCCGTGAGGGCATGGCAGGGCCGAGAGCACCAGAGCGCGTGGGGGGAGGTACAGGATGCCACCTGTTGTGGCGATAGTGGGCAACTCTAACTCGGGAAAGACCAGGGTGGCGGTCTCGCTGGTGGAGAAGCTGGTGGCTGAAGGCTACCGTATCGCGGCCATCAAGCACTGTCCGCACGGGCACGAGTCTGACAGGCCAGGCAGCGACACGGACAGGTTGTACCGCGCCGGGGCACAGACGGTCATCGCCAGCTCGCCGGGCAAGCAGACCAGGACGGAGCGCCTGGAGGATGACTGGCCCCTGGAGGAGATAGTGGCGTCCCTGGATGATGGGGTGGACCTGGTCATTGCAGAGGGCTTCAAGGAGAGCGCCGTGCCCAAGGTGCTGGTGCTGGATGGCGGGACACCGCCAGCGGTGGACAACGTGGTAGCCGTGGTGTCCGAGACTTCGGCGTCCTCGGACCCCCCGACGTACAGCTTCAGCACCCTGGGCCTGCTGGCTGCTCAGCTACGGGTGCAGTTCCTGGAGACGGCACAGCCACCCGCCGCCGAGGAGGTCTCCCTGGTGGTGGATGGCGTGCCTGTGATTCTGAAATCGTACCTCGCCACCGTCCTGGCAGGCGTTATAAGAGGTCTTCTTTCTAGCTTGAAGGATGTCCCTCCCGAGGCCAAGGAGGTCCAGATAACCCTGCGGGCCAGGCCCAACGGCCATACCTCCTACCCCCTGGAGGCGGGCCTCATCAGCAATGATGCAATAAACACTGACTGGAGGTAAAAGGTGACCTACGTCATAACTTCCCCTTGCATCGGAGTGATGGATACTGCGTGCGTGGACGTCTGTCCCGTGGACTGCATCTACCATGATGATGACGACCAGATGCTGTACATCAACCCCGATGAGTGCATAGATTGCGCCGCCTGCGAGCCTGTATGCCCGGTGACGGCCATCTTTGCTGAAGCCGACGTGCCGGCCAAGGAGCGGGAGTTTGTGGAGATAAACCGGCAGTACTTCGAGGACAAGGAGGCGGCCAAGGCACGGGTCAAGGAGATCGCCGCCACCTTGCCGCCGCCAGCGAAGCACTAGAAGCGCCTGACACGGCCCTTCACACCCCAGCCATTCCTCATCCAACGCGTGGCGCGCACTGCCAGGCAGGCGCTGATGAGGCAAATGTGGCTTTTTCGTCTCCAGCCCAGCCCCGACAACAGGTGGGGCTGGGCTGGAGTAGCGTAATAAGGCCCTCTGGATGGCAGCCCGGCCGGCGCTCCCGGGCTACTGGCACGTGGCCCTGTACACCACAGGCTCCGACCTCATGGCCACAGGTTCCAGCACCTCCAGCACCATCCGTCCCTCTACCGCTATGAATGGCGGCACTGGTAAGCTCAGGGGCCACGAGACATCCTGAGATGTAACGCCAGCTTCGAAGACGGCCTTCTGTGGCTCCGAGGCTGCGCCATCAGAGTTTACCCAGCGATAGGTCACTGTCCCGGCCACGCCGTTGGTCTCTATGACGCCGTGGAACAAGAACACTGCCGGCGTGAAGCACCGGGCCCTTATCTCCTGCGACTCCACGGAGGCCCGCACGCTGGTGACAGCCAATTGCTGAATTGCTACGGGCGTAAGCGGGACCACTATGATGGGAGTCACCAGGATGTCAGGCGGCGTGATCCGGCAGGCGAAGTTGGCGACCAGCGCTGTATCGCTCTCAATCTTGAAGGTGAACTTGGGTTCGCTACTGGCCAGGTCGCCCGTCCATCCGGTGAAGGTACAGCCGCGAGGGGCCTCGGCGCTCAGGGTGATGGGCGTCCCGTGGGCATAGCTTCCGGCCCGGTCGGAGGGCGGGTCCACGAAAACGCTGCCGACGTTGTCGGGGCTGGTCGTCACCTTGAGGCTCCAGCGTGGCAGGGGAGTGGGCGTCACCGTGGGCGCTGGCGTCGCCGTGGCCGTGGGCGCGGGTGTCCTGGTGGGCACGAGGGTAGCCGTTGGCGTGCTGACCACGGGCGTGGGCGTCGGCTGCGGGCTGAAGCTCACCTGTAGCTCTCCGGAGGTGGCGGAGTCGGTCTCGTTGGTCAGCCGCACGCGCAGCGAATGCCCCGCGTACGCCTGGGCGATGGGCACGGCAAACTCCTCCTCAGGAGCGGTCATCTCCTTTTCAAAGAGCAGCGTGGGCAGCCCCGCGCGCGCCAGCCCTTCCAGGAAGGCCGGGCTGATCTCGGCAACCTCCAGCAGCACCCTGAGACCGTTGCCCGTGACGTTCCACCTGACCTTCATGACCACAAGGCCCGGCTCGTTGACCACAACCTCGAAGCTGCGCTCCACCCTGGGCTGCAAATCAAATCTGGCTACCAGCGGCTCCCTGAGGCTGATGGAAACAGGGATGGTGGTAACCGCTGGCAGAACAGTCCGCGTGGCGGTGGGTGTGGGCTGTGGCGCACCCTCGCCCCCGCCTGAAAGCAGCACCACCAGGGCAACTATGGCAACCAGGGCTACCACACACCCGGCAGCGACAGGGATGGCCCACCTGGGCAGGCGCGGCGTGGCCTCAAGCTCCCCGTAGAGCGCGGACTCCTGCGCCGTGCCCTGGGCCGGGTAGGCCGTGAAGGTAAGGGAGTACTTCCTGGGCTGCCCTCGCCACGGCCTGACGCCCGGCTCGACGGTCACCTTCACGTCCAGCTTCTGCCCTGGGGCCACCCTGGGCCGGCGAGGTTCGAAGGAGAAGCGGCACAGCCCCTCGGGGTCGCTGCCTTCCAGGCCGATGCTCAGCTCGGCGTTGCCTTCGTTGGTGATGCCCAGGGTGAAGCTGCCCACGGCCCCCGCTACCTTCTGGGGACGCAGTGACATCTCGTAGGAGTAAAAGGGCAGGACTTCCAGGCTGCCCTCCACTGTGGTCTCCTGGGACGGGCCTTTGCGGGAGGACACCCTGACCTTGAAAGGATAGGCGCCAGCCAGGGCAGCGCTGCTCCTGGGCACGCTTATGGACAGGACGCTGGTAGCTGAATCGCCGGGGAAAAGGGACGCGCTGCTGCTGGAGAGCTTGAACCAGGACTGGTCCAGGCCCAGCACCTCCAGGGTAAACACGTCCACCACGGTGCTGGCGTTCTGGAAGGTGACCTCCGCCTGTGTGGCATCTCCCGGCGCAAGCTGGAGGCGGTCAGGGGTCAGGGTAACGCGAATGAAATCTGCCATGTTCAGGTTGAAGGCCCCCTTCTATGGCCGCCAGTATAGCGGCCTCGCCGTGAATCGTCGCGTTGGCAAGGAATATACACCAACGCTCAGCGTTGCTTCAATGGTGCCTTTACCCGTCAGTTCCTTCATCTACCTGTTTTGCGGCCAGGAATGCCACTATTTCTGAACGCAGGGCTGCCACATGGCTGATGTGGGGACAGGCCCCAGTCCCGCTCCCTCGGCCTATGGGCGCTGTGCCACAGGGCGCCATCAGGCAAGAATTGGACATTCCCCCTGGCAGCCGGCCCGGGAGGAACAATGCATGGACTGCGCCCATACGCCCGATTACCGGCCACAAACACTGCCTGGCGGTGGTACTGCCATGCTGGCCCGTGCTAGAATATAACCGCTCGCTGGAGCGTGCTTGCAGTCCGAGACGCTATGGGAGTAGAGCTATGACCACACCTGGCAAGATGATCTACATGGACCACGCCGCGACTACTCCGGTGCGTCCGGAAGTCCTGGAGGCCATGCTCCCATATTTCAGCACCAGCTTCGGGAATCCCTCCAGCATCTACACGCTGGCGCAGGAGGCCCGCAAGGCGGTGGACGAGGCCCGCGAGACGGTGGCGCGTGTCCTGGGCGCCCGCATCAGCGAGGTCGTTTTCACCAGCGGCGGCACAGAGTCCGACAACACCGCCCTCAAGGGCGCGGCCTTCGCCCTTCGCCACACGGGCAACCACATCATCACCTCCAGCATCGAGCACCACGCGGTGCTGCACACCTGCCATCAGCTTGAGCAGTTCGGCTTCGAGGTCACCTGCCTGCCCGTGGACCAGTACGGGCTGGTGGACCCGGACGATGTAGGCCGCGCCATAACCGACAGGACCGTGCTGGTCAGCATCATGCTGGCCAACAATGAGATTGGCACCATAGAACCGGTGCCAGAAATCGCTCGTATGGTAAAGCAAGAGGCCCAGCGGCGTGGCCGCACCATCGTCATGCACACCGACGCGGTCCAGGCCGCGGGCTTCCTGGACCTGGATGTGAAGAAGCTGGGCGTGGACATGCTGAGCCTTTCGGCCCACAAGTTCCACGGCCCCAAGGGAGTGGGCGTGCTGTACATCCGTCGTGGCACGCCCTTCGAGCCGCAGCAGGTGGGCGGCGGCCAGGAGCGGCAGCGCCGGTCGGGGACCGAGAACACGCCGGGCATTGTGGGCACGGCGGCGGCCCTGAGGCTGGCGGCGGAAGAGCGGGAGTGGCTCAACGAGCATTGCAGGCGCCTGCGGGACAGGACCATCGCGGGCATCCAGGCCAGGGTGGACAGGGTGTACCTCAACGGCCATCCCACGCAGAGGCTTGCCAACAACGTCAACTTCTCCTTCGAGGCGGTGGAGGGCGAGCCTATCCTGCTGGGGCTGGACTTCGCGGGCATCTGCGCCTCCAGCGGCAGCGCCTGCTCCTCGGCCTCCCTGGAGCCATCCCATGTGCTGGTGGCCATCGGCAGGCCCGCCGACATAGCCCAGGGCAGCCTGCGCATCACCCTGGGCCGGGACAACACCGACGAGGACGTGGACTACCTGCTGTCGGTCCTGCCCGGCCTGGTGCAGAAGCTCAGGGCCATGCCCTCGCTCTCGGCCGTCCAGTAGTAGCCCCCAATCTCTGGCCCTGGTAGAGCAATGGCAGCACCACCTAAAGCAACCTTCAGAAGACGAGGCCGGTCAAAGGCAGCCTTGGACGTTGGGCTGGCGCTCCTGGTGGGAGCGCTGGCCGTGGCCCTTATCATCGCCGGCCTGGTAGCCTGGTTCGTGTTCAAGCTAGTGACCGACGACGGGCCGCAGTACACGGTCGTCGAGGGTCGCAGCCTGCAGCTTTACTTCCCCAGGCCCGAACTCCTGGAGGAGGTGGCCTTCGTGGACGGCGATGGCCAGTTCCGCATCATCCGGCCTTCCCAGCCCAACCGGCGGCTGGCGGCGGTGAACGTCACCATCGTGAACAGGACCAGTACCATCGTGCCCATGTTCATTGACACACGGGCCGCACAGCTAGGGGACAGGCGCGGCGAGCGCATCTGGGTCATGGACCCCTTCCAGGCGGCGCAATCGGCCCAGCCGGGCCAGTCCGACCAGTGCAGCGTGTCCAGGGACACCGGCCTGATGCAGTGCAAGTACACGCCTTTCCTGTGGGGCAAGGTGGACCTGGTCAAGGACTACCAGATCAGCGGCTGGATGCTCTTCGAGATACCCAGGGACCTGAAGCTGGATGCCCTGTGGTGGAACGAGGCCGACGACATCGTCGCCAGCTTCACGTTCTAGCTCCAGAATCCCCCGCACCGAGGGCGCATCCAATTTGTTAGAGGTAGCACGACCGCTGCCTGGCCCATACGGCCAAACGATACTCTGGGAGGAATAAATGGCTCACCCCATAGATGTGACTGACGACACCTTTGAGACTGAAGTCCTGCAGGCGGACATGCCCGTGCTGGTGGATTTCTGGGCCGAGTGGTGCGCGCCGTGCAAGATGATTGCGCCCATAGTGGAAGACCTGGCCAGCGAGTTCCAGGGACAGGTCAAGTTCGCAAAGCTTGACGTGGACAGCAACCCCAGGATGCCCACCATCTACGGCGTCCGGGGCATTCCAACGCTGCTGGTCTTCAAGAACGGCAGCCCCGTTGCCCAGATAGTGGGCGCCGTGCCCAAGTCCATCCTCAAGAAGCGCCTCCAGGAGGCCATAGCCTAGCGCGCCCCGCGCGGGACGAAGTCAAAGGCCTACGAACCACAGGCCCCTGAGCAATTCGCTCAGGGGCCTGTGGTGAGTGGCCCAGGCCAGACAGGAGGCGGATTACCTGGCGGTAGTGCCGTCGGAGACCAGCACGCGCTCCTCTTCCAGGGCTATCTGCTCCCCCTCCTCCGCATGCTGCCGCTTCCTGTCAGCCACGAGCTTGGCTACGATAGCAGCCAGCGCCACGCCGGCGGCTACTCCCGCTAGCAGTGCAACTCGCTTCGAAACCATGAGTCCTCCTCTCCTTGAACTCAACCCTTGTCCCGGAACAGGAATAGTCCACTGTATATATAACGTACAACCACTCCCCAAGTCAGATTCTAGTCCATTTGCCGTGAGGAAAGCATGAAGACCGAGCAGGCCCCAGGGACCTTCAAGTCCACTGGCACAGGCAGCGAAGGAGGTACGGCACCATGGAAGTCCGCAGCCTGACAGAGGCCGACGCCAGCGCGTTCCTGGCCCTCAGGCTTCGGGCGCTGCGGGAGCACCCCGACGCCTTTGGCCCGGCCTACGAGGAGGAGTGCAGCACGCCAGTGGAGGCTATCGCGGAGCGGCTACGCCGCTACTCGCGGACAGGGGAGGGTTTTGTCCTGGGCGCCTGGGTTGATGGCACACTGGCGGGCATACTCTCTTTCCGACGTCACGAGGGCGTCAAGCGCAGGCACAAGGGGCACATTGGCAGCGTGTACGTGGTGCCTCAGGCACGCGGGCAGGGAATAGCCAGGGCGCTGCTGGCCGAGGCCATCCGACGGGCCAGGGCGCTGCCTGGCATGGAGCAGCTCCACCTGGAAGTAGCAAGCCACAACGCCTCGGCCAGGCAGCTTTACCTGTCCATGGGGTTCCAGGTGTACGGACTGGAGAGGCAGTCCCTCCGCGTGGACGGCAAGTACTTCGACGAGGAGCATATGGTGCTCTGGCTTGACGCGCCTGGCCCTTGAGGGCGTGCCAAGGGCCACTTGACACGGAGGCGCCTGTAGCCTCATAGTATTGGCATGTCAGATTTGGCCAGGCTAACTGGATGCGTGTGTTGTAGCGGTCCCATAGAGGGGGGACCGCTGTTCTTCTGTTTGTAGCCAGTCTGGCCGACAAATCGTCAGCCATAGCGAAGCCCCCCAGGCGTTGAGACCGCGGGGGCTTTTATTTTGCCCGCCGAGGTCTCCCTGAGGGGCGCTGGAAAGGTGGGCACGCCAATGTGGCTGTGGAGCCTTGTAGTCCTGGCCGGCGCCGCCGGTCAGTTCCTGGATACCGTGGCTGGAATGGGCTTTGGCGCTCTGTCCAGCACCATCATGGTTGGTGGAGGGCTTGCGCCCTCCCTGGCCATAGGCACAGTCAACCTTGCCAAAGTGGGCAGCGGCCTGGCGTCGGGACTGTCCCACTGGCGTTTCGGCAACATCCGCTGGCCCTGGGTGCTACCGATGGGCATCCCCGCCGTGGCCGGAGGAGTAGCCGGGGCGACCCTGGTGACCAGCCTGCCAGAGCAGGCCCTGGGCTACATCGTCTCGGGGGTGCTGCTGCTCATGGGCCTGCTGGTCCTGCGACGCTTCCTGTCCAGGTCGCTGCTGGCGTCCCCAGTGGGTGGCGGCAGCGATGACGTCGCTGTGGCGCGGCCCATGCCGCGAGGGTACGCCACCCCCCTGCCGCGCGGCAGGGCCGGGGCGTCCCTCTGGTTGGGCGCGGTGGGACTCATCAGCGGCCTGCTCAATGGCCTGAGCGGGGCCTTTGGCCCGTTTGCTACATCGGCCATCCTGCTCAAGCAGGGCGGACATCCCCGCTTCGGCCATAGGCACAGTCAACTTCGTGGAGTTTTTCGTCGCCGGCGCGGTCTCCGTGACCATCCTGGCGCGGGTCCAGTGGAACAGCTCGCAGTGGGCGCTTCCCCTGGCCCTGGTGGCTGGCAGTCTCGTCACCGCGCCGCTGGGCGCCCGGCTCAGCCGACACCTGCCGCCGAGAGTGGCCGGCGTGGCCGTGGGAGTCTGCCTGGTGGGGCTGAACATCTGGGGCCTCGCGGCCATGCTCCTGAAGTAAGACGGCGCCAGAGCGGACACACTACCATTGCCGTGGCGCCTGATATATACTTTCTGGTGGCCCACGGCTGACGTGCCGGCACCGTGAGGCGTAGCCGGCCACGGACAGCACCTCCGCGGCGCGGGAGCGAATGGGTCCTGGTGGGCTTCGCGGACTTCAAATCCGTTGGCCCCGGCCCCGCGGTCGGGGCGGTGGGTTCGACTCCCTCTCGCTCCCGCCAGTCGCCACGCGGCGTAAGGCCCCGGGCCTGGCCGGCTTCTATCGCCTCCTGATGGGCCGCACAGGGATGTCTCTACCATGATGTCTCTACCATCCCTGTGCGGCTGGACAGATGGCCCGTTGTGCCTGTGACAATGGCCTGAGGGCTTCAAACCCGTCGGCCCGCGCCCTGCGTCCAGGTAGTGGGGCGGACTCCCTAGAGGCCCTGGACGATGCGCCCCATCTCCTCCTCGCTGAAGGCCTTCAGCGTCGTCGTCCGGGCGTTGCCCTGCATGCCGATGGACAGAATGAGCCTGGTGGCCGTCTCGTCGTCGGGCGCCTCCACTATGGACACAATGTCATACTGGCCCAGAGTCCACCAGGTACCGATGTGCCTGCCTCCAGCGCGGGCAAGGGCTTCCTTGATAGCGCCGGCGCGCTTTACCGTATCCCGCACGTTGCGTATGCCCTGCTCGGTGAAGTTGACGAGGACGATGTAGGCTGGCATGGCGCTCCTCCGCTTCGAGACCCATCACCATCTGACCTGCCGTTGGCTGAAGTATAGGCGAGGGGTACCGGCAGGTCAAGTTTCCGCAAACGGGCGTGGAGCTGGCGTGACCGTCAGGGCCAGCGCCCATTCCACCAGCATGAGGATGTGCCTCGCGCCCGTTGGCATCTAAATTTGAAGTAAGGCCCGGCTGGCACGCCACGCTGCTGGAGTCGCCCATATTCCCGGCACAAACGTCTTTCCCACTTTGGGACTATATGCTATCCTCACAACGATTACGCGTTGTGAGGGGTGTTGTATGGGGGATAGCTCTACCACCGGTAACGGGGCCAGTCCAGTCAGGCTCAAGCTTCCCGGATACCTTCTGGTCCCGTTCGGGCGGCCGACGTGCGATATGGCCAGGATAGGCGTCGCGGGTGTCTGCGGCTCAGCCACTTACCTTCACAGTGACATGCCCTGCGCCTGCATAGATTCGACGGCGGGTGTGCCGCTGAGGCTGAAGCACTTTCCGTTCCTGTTCCCGGAGCGGTTCGAGTCCATCCGCGACCCGCTGGAGTCCTTCAAGTTTATCTGCGGCTACATCAAGTACAACTGCGGCATCCAGAGCGATGCGGAGAGGCGCTTCCTGTACCACTACTTCTCCTGGTGCGGCTACCGCCTGCTGCGCGCTCCCAGGGGCACCCTGTCCAGCGCTCAATACCCGCCCGCTGACAACCCCAACTGGGTCTTCAGCGCCCTGATGCCGCTGCCCCAGGCCCACGTCTACCTGGCCGATCCGGCGGCCCGTCGGGACTCCTTCGTCGCGCCGGATATGCTCAGGGTGGACTTCGCCTTCTGGACTGGCAGGCGGCTGGTGGCCGTGGAGATCAACAAAAGCAGCGAGATGGGCAGCCCGGAGGTAAGGCGCAAGGACGCGCTGCTGGAGCAGGCGGGCATCAGCGTCGTCCACGTCCTGAACTACGACCTGGTCCGGTACGGCGACAGGGCCATCGTCTCGTTGCTGCCCCCGGAGATAACATATTTCTGGGAGGGAGAGAACGAGAGAGAGGTCTGGAACCCGCTGTTCCTGTACGAGTGAACGAGGCTGCGATAGAAGGCAGGAGGGCTAGCCATGGCTGCCCTGGACGAGCTATCCAGTATGGACGCGCTGGCGCAGGCCGAGCTGGTGCGGCGCAAGGAGGTCACGCCCGGCGAGCTGGTGGAGGCGGCCATCCAGCGCATCCAGCGCCTGGACCCGGTCATCAACGCCGTCGTGACGCCCATGTACGACCACGCCCGCGAGGCGGCCAGGCGCCCGCTACCCCGTGGGCCGCTGGCCGGGGTGCCCTTCCTGCTGAAGGACTTCCTGGCCGAGTACGGGGGCTTCCGGTTCACCGAAGGCACCGCCTTCCTGAGCGACTACGTCGCCACCCAGGACAGCGAGCTTGTGAGGCGCTACAAGCGCGCCGGGCTTATCGTCGTGGGGAAGACCAATACCCCGGAGATGGCCATCGGCGCGACCACGGAGCCGCGCCTCTTCGGGCCTACCCACAACCCCTGGGACACCGACCGGACGCCCGGCGGCTCCAGCGGCGGCGCGGCGGCCGCGGTGGCGTCCCGCATGGTCCCCATGGCCCACGGCAACGACGCCGGCGGCTCCATACGCATGCCGGCGTCCTGCTGCGGCGTCTTTGGCCTCAAGCCCACGCGGGGCCGCAACCCCCTGGGGCCATACTACGGTGACCTGTTCAGCGGCCTGGTGGCGGAGCACGCCCTGACCCTCTCGGTGAGGGACAGCGCCGCCCTGCTGGACGCCACTTCTGGCCCCGACGAGGGCGACCCCTACTGGGCGCCTCCGCCGGCGCGGCCTTTCCTGCAGGAGGTGGGCGCCGACCCGGGCAGGCTGCGCATCGCCTTCTCCACCTCCTCGCCCACCGGCACGCCGGTGCATCCCGACTGCGTCGCCGCAGTCCGCGACGCCGCTTCCCTATGCTCGGAACTGGGCCATCATGTGGAGGAGGCCGCGCCTGCCTTCGACGCCGAGCTTCTGTGGCGCTCCTTCACGCAAGTGCTGTCCGTGGGGTTCGCCTGGGCCGTCGCCGACTGGGGCCGCAGGACAGGCCGGAAGCCCGGGCCGGAGTCCTTCGAGCCGTTCACCTGGGCCTTCACCGAGAGGGGACGCCAGGCCAGCGCCACCGACTATCTCCTGGCCGTCCAGGACCTCCAGCGGCTGTCGCGGGACATCTCGCGCTTCTTCCGAGACCATGACGTGTGGCTGACGCCAACGCTGGGGCAGCCGCCGGTGCCGCTGGGCACCTTCCGGTACAGCGGCGGCGACCCCATGGAGTTCCGCCGGCGCGTGGCCGCTTTCGCGGCCTTCACCTATATCAGCAACGTCACCGGTCAGCCATCCATGTCGGTGCCGCTGTACTGGGGCCAAGACGGCCTGCCCATAGGCTGCCACTTCACTGGCCGTTTCGGGGACGAGGCTACGCTGTTCAGGCTGGCGGCGCAACTGGAGCAGGCCAGGCCCTGGGCCAGCCGCCATCCGCCAGTATCGGCCTGACGGCGAAGCGCCCGCTGGCGCGAGGCCGGCGGGCGCTCAAGTACCGGGCGATGCCCCCTAGCTTATGCTGGCGTTCCGGTTGCGGACCTTCAGTTCGTTAATGACAGTGTCTCTGTCCACATCGGAAGACCACGGCGTGGGAAGCTCGTTGGTGCCGAAGAGCTTGACCATAAGCTGGTCTGGCTTGCCATCCACGTGGTGGACGGTGTGCCAGACACCGTTCTTGAGAACGACCTTGATATCCCGCTTCTCGCCGCTCCAGCCAAAGCTCACAATGGCGGGCCGTTCCTGCACCTGTGTCATGCTGCTCCTCCTCCAGAACGCTAGCTGCGGGATGTACCATGCACCAGGCGCACCTAGCCCCCGGCATACGTTGGGACTCTGGCGCGCCGAAGGCCCTGGTGTTCAGGGATAGCAGTCCTGCTCCTGGGCTGCTAGCAGATATTCTAGAAATGGAGAAAAGGCATAGTCAATATTTAGCCGCCCTGACTCTGCCTTACTGGCCCGGGGTGAGATGGCCACTGCGGTGAGCAATCAAGCTATGGGCGTGGCCTGGAGTCAGTCCCGGCGCCAAGAGGCCAGCGCCAGCCTCCTGGGCCGAGCGCCCTTCACTACAAGCCCGTCGGGCGTCTCCTCCAGCAGTTCCACCATGGCTTGCGCCAGGCGCTGGTCCTGCACGGTGCCCGGCTGCACATACAGGCGCTGCCTCAGCCGCTCCAGGGCCATGTCGTGGCTATCGAAGGCCAGGCTGTCCGACACCTCCAGCATCTCCAGGTCGGGGTATATGTCCAGCTCCCACAGCACGGGCAGCAGGTCGCGCATGCCTGGCAGGTCAATGCGGTCCTCGCCGTGCACGCGCTTCCAGAGGGGGGAGAGATGGGACTGGGGCGACTCCATGAACATGAGCACCTGCACGAGCCTGCGGGCGTGGGAGTCCAGCTTCTGCACAAAGCGCTGTACCTCCGGCACGCCGTACAGGACGTGAGAGCAGAGCACCATGTCCGCCTGGCCGACGCGGGCCTCCTCCCACTGGTCCTGCACGATGCTCAGGTTGTGGATGCCTGCCTCGCTGGCCGCCTCGCGCAGCACCTTCACCATGCTCTCGGAAGGCTCCACGACGGTGACATGGCGGCAGCGCAGGGCCAGGGGCAGGGCGTACCTTCCACCTCCACCCCCCACGTCTATGACCGTCCAGTCGGGCCTTATGTCGCGGGCTAGCCGCTCCAGCACCGGGTCATCGGTGCGCCTGGGGTCATCACGGAAATGCCCTGCCAGGGGCGCCCAGAAGTCCTTTTGCTCGACGCCACCCTGCGCCCTGATGGACTGGGCGTGGTGTGCGGCTACGCGCTCATTCCAACGCTGGACATAAGGCATAATCGGCCTCCCGGGTAGGTGGAACTACTTAGAAATACCTCGAGCAGCTACGGATGGCATGCATCACGAGGATGTGTCACATTTTTAGGGTGGGTAGGCCCGGCAAAGCCTGAGGAAGAGGTTCTCACTCTCATAGCTACAGACTGCCAGGTCCTACCCATAAATACCATCAAATTATACGCCTTCCTGGTCTGCGTCTCAATGTAAACGAGTGCGTTGGCCTGGCAGGGCGTGTTCATGGGACGCGGGCATAGGCGCGGCCCTTCCATGCGCCGCCCTTCCCGCGCCAGTAGCGCAGGGCCGAGTCCACCGTCATAAGCGTGTAGAGCAGGGCGGTGAGGGGCATGAGCAGGGCCAGCCACGCCGGCAGGCTGTACCAGCGCAGCATGGGCAGGTAGGTGCCGGCCATGAGCGCCCAGGCCGCCATGCCCGCGCCCGCCAGCCCCCAGGCCAGCGCGCCGCCTCCGGTGCCGGCCATGGCCAGCCCTCCCAGGGCAGCCACCGGCGGCACCAGGTACACCAGCACCATCCCCACCACCGTCGCCAGCAACAGCGCCGCCGAGTAGCGTAGCTGCACAAAGGCCGTGCGTGCCACCATGTCCCAGATGTGGGCCAGGCTATCGTAGGCCCGCAGGCTGTTGACCGTATGGGTCAGGCCCAGCCAGGTCCTGCCTCCCTGGGGCCGTCCCGCCGTTTTGATGAGCCTGGCCAGGGCGCAGTCGTCAATGATGGCGCTGGCGATGGGCTGGAAGCCGCCGGCGCGCTCCAGCGCCTCGCGCCGCAGCAGCACGCAGCCGCCTGCCGCCGCCGCGGTCCTCCGGCGGGGGTCGTTGGCCCAGCCGAAGGGGTACAGCTTGGCGAAGTAGTACACGAAGGCCGGGATGAGCAGGCGTTCCCAGAAGCTCTTGGCCCTGAGCCGGGCCATCAGGGAGACCAGGTCCAGCCCCTCCAGGACGGCCTTCAGCACCAGCGAGCGCAGGCTGCCGGGGGAGTGGGCGATGTCGGCGTCGGTCAGGAGGAGGAACTCCGGCATGTCTGGCCCGTGGACGGCTTCCTGGGCCTGTCGCAGGGCAAGGTAGCCCTGCTGGAGCGCCCAGACCTTGCCTGCCCAGCCCGAGGGCAACGGGCCGCCGGCGACCACCGTGAGCCGCTCCGACGCGCCGACTCCACTGGCGGCCTGCCGGGCCACCGCTGCCGTGCCATCCTCGCTGCGGTCGTCCACCAGGAATACGCGGAACGCGCCCGGGTAGTCCTGGCCCAGGACCGTGGGCAGCGTGTGCGGCAGCGCCTGGGCCTCGTTGCGAGCGGGGATGATGCCGGCCACCGGGGGCCAGCGAAAGCCCTCGGGCGGCGACGGCGGGACTTCCGGCAGGCGGTGTGCTGTCCGCCAGAACCACCCACGGCCAAAGGCCAGGTACGCCCATACCACCAGGGACGTGGCCCCGGCAACGAGTCCTGCCCAGAGGACTACTTCCATTCTTTCACCCTGACCGGTCCCTTAGAGGGTGTGTGAGAAGCCTTGTTCTAGCCCTTACCGGGAGACATGGGGACGTGATGCATATTGACGCAAGGCTGGTGGCAAGGCCAGCCCCCTCTCTGACTCTCCCCCAGAGGGGGCGAGGGACCCCTGCCCCCTGTGGGGGAAGGCCAGGAAGGGGGCCAGGCGCCTTGCCTGCATACCAGCCCTGCGGGGAACGAGTTCCCCCACACTCTCTTAGTGTTGCGCGGCGCCGACAGTATATCCCACTCCCTTCCTTGGTGGCAGCCTGGGGGTTACAATGAGCAACCAGCAGTAAGCATTCAGCTTTCAGCGTCTCGCCCACCGCCAGGTGAAGCTGACAGCTAATGGAGGTACAGGCAAAAAGCCATGAAGATTGAAGCGGTCGAGTCCCTACTGGTCAACCAGTCCCATATAGTGCGCATCCGCACCGACAGCGGCCTGACGGGCATCGGGCAGTCGGCGTGCTGGGGGTACCCCGAGGCGGTGCACGCCATCATCAAGAGCTTCAGGAGCTATCTGCTGGGAAAGGACCCCTTCCAGATAGAGCACCACTGGCAGTACCTGTACCGCATGGGGCCTTTCCGCGGCTCGGCGCTGTCGGGGGCGGTCAGCGCCGTGGACATAGCCCTGTGGGACATCAAGGGCAAGCACTTCCAGGCGCCCATCTGGGAGCTTATGGGCGGCAAATGCCGGGACAGAATACGGCTCCACCTGCTCATGGGTGGCAACACGCCCGACGAGGTGGCGCGTCGGGCCAGGGCCGCGGCCGCCGAGGGCTTCACCGCCATCAAGTTCGACCCGCTGCCCGACGGCTACCAGGACATGAGCATGGACCGGCTCATCAAGTCCGTGGTGGACAACGTGGCGGCGGCGCGGGAGGCCACCGGGCCGGACACGGACATCATCCTGGAGATACATCGCAAGCTGACGCCCATGGTGGCCGTGGCGCTGGCCCAGGAGCTGGCCCAGTTCCATCCCTTCTTCTACGAAGACCCCGTCCAGATAGACAGCATCATGTCCCAGGGTGAGATAGCCAAGCGCATCAGCATACCCCTGGCCAATGGCGAGCGCATGCACACCATCTGGGAGTTCCGGGAGCTGCTGGCCCACGGCGGCAGCCAGTACGTCCGGCCTGACCTGGGCCTGGCCGGCGGGCTTACCCACTGCAAGAAGATCGCCGCCATCGCCGAGGCGTACCACTCGGCGGTGGTAACCCACAACTACCTGGGGCCGGTGCTGACGGCGGCCTCGGTCCACCTGGACACCTGCATCCCCAACTTCATCGTGCAGGAGTACTCGAAGGCTGACGAGGCGCCCCACAACGCGGTGTACAGGACGGCCCTGCGGCGCGTCGGCGGCTATATCCCCGTACCCGAGGCGCCGGGCCTGGGCGTGGAGCTGGACGAGGCCCTGCTGGCGCAGCAGCCCTTCAGGGAGCGGGACCTGAGTATCCCGCTGCGGAACGATGGCTCGGTGGCCTACGCGGTGTAAAGGTGACGTACCTTCAGCCCGTCGCCGCATGGCCGGCCTCCAGGTGCTGAGACCATGACTGGCCAGGAAGGCAACAAGGTAGCACGTCTGGCCGAGGTGGTGGCGGCCCTGTCGCTGGCGACGGACATCGGCATGGGGCAGCCCATGGGCCACTCCCTGCGGGCGTGTCTGCTGGCCATGCGCCTGGGCGACTCCCTGGGCCTGGCCCGAGACCAGCAGCATGAAGTGTACTACTTTGCCCTGCTGCGGAGGGTCGGCTGCACCGGCGACTCCCACGAGCTTTCGGCCTGGTTCGGCGACGACATCGGCGCCCACAGTCGGACCTTCTTCCTGGACTTCGGCAAGCCCCTGGAGGTCATAGGTGACATGCTGCGCCACGCCGGCGCCGAGGGGCCGCCCTGGCACCGTGCCCAGGCCATCGCCAGCGCTCTTTCCAGCGGCAGGAAGGGCGTCGAAGGCCTGTTCCGGGCTAGCTGCGAGGTCGCCCGGCGCCTGGCCGAGCGCCTGGGCATGCCTCCCGGCATACGGGACAGTCTTGGGCTGGCCTTCGAGCGCTGGGACGGGCGCGGGTTCCCCAGCGGTGCCAGGCACGTGGATATTCCCCTGGCCGTCCGCGTCGTACAGATGGCCGAGGACATGGAGGTCTATCACCGACTGGGAGGCGAGGCTTCCGCTGTCCATGTGGCGCAGAGGTGGAGCGGCAGCGCCTACGACCCGGACATAGCCGAGCGCTTCCGCCAGGATGCTCGGCGGCTGCTGGAGGCGCTGGACACGCTGTCGCCGTGGGATGACGTGCTGGCCGCCGAGCCTGGCTCCCCGCTGCACCTGACAGGACAGGAGTTCGAAAATGCTCTGCTGGTGATGGCGGACTTCGCCGACCTCAAGTCGCCCTGCTTCACCGGGCACTCGCGGGCCGTGGCGGACCTGGCCGCCGGGGCCGCGCACCAGTGCCGGCTTCCCGACGCCGACGCTGCCAGCATCTGGCGGGCCGGCCTGGTCCACGACCTGGGCCGCGTGGGCATAAAGAACAGCATCTGGGAAAAGCCCGGGCCGCTCAGCGACGGGGAGTGGGAGCAGACGCGGCTGCACCCGTACTACACCGAGCGGGCGCTGGCGCGGTCACCGGCCCTTGCGCCCCTGGGCGCGCTGGCGGCCATGCACCACGAGCACCTGGACGGCTCCGGGTACCATCGCGGCCTGCCCGCTGCCATGCTGACGGTGGCCGCCCGGGTCCTGGCCGCCGCCGACAGGTACCGCACCCGGCTGGAGCACAGGCCGCACCGTCCGGCGCGGACGCCAGAGCAGGCCGCCCAGGAGCTGCGCGCCGAGGTCAGGGCCGGCAGGCTGGATGGCGACGCCGTGGCCGCCGTACTGGCCGCAGCCGGCCATCAGGCCAGGCGCCGCCGGGAGTGGCCCGCCGGCCTGAGCGCCCGCGAGATCGAGGTCCTGCGCCTCGTCGCCAGGGGCTACTCCAGGCGCCAGATTGCCCGTGCGCTCTCCATCTCAGCCCACACCGCCGACCACCATATCAGGCACATCTATGACAAGACCGGCGTGTCCACGCGGGCCGGGGCCACGGTCTTCGCCATGGAGCATGGCCTGCTGGAGCTTCCGGGCGAGGCGCAAAAATAGCGCGGTCGCGCGATGGCCGCTGGGCATGGAACCCCTACACTCTGGGCATCACCATTCTGCCCAGGAGGTATCCATGGCTGACAACAAGGCCCTTATCCGGCGCTACTTCCAGGAGGTGCTGAGCAAGGGGGACATCAAGGTCGTGGACGAGGTCCTTGCTCCCGACGTGGTAGTCCAGACGCCATCCTATATGGCGGAGCCTCTGCGAGGGCGCGAGGCCGTCAAGCAGTGGTTCTCGGACCTGCGCCGGGCCTTTCCAGACCTTCAGTTCACCCTGGGCGAAGAGGTGGCCGAAGGGGACAGGGTCGCCAGCAGCTTCAGGCTCACGGGCACCCACCGCCAGGACTACATGGGCCTGCCGGCGACCGGCAGGAAAATCTCCCTCACCGGCGTTGACCTCTTCCGCATATCCAGCGGCAAGATTGCCGAGGTCAGGATTTACTACGACACGCTGGGCCTGATGCAGCAACTGGGGGTAGTGCCAGCGCCAGGGAAGCCCCAGGGGTAGCCGTCGCCATACCACGGCCAGGCCGCGGCCGGCCCTCGACCTGTGGTGCCCAGAGGACAGGAGGCGAGGGTGAGGGCTATCAGCCTCTGTACCCCCACTCGCCATGCAGTGAACAGAGGGAAGGGGCTGTTCACGCCCCCTTTGGGGGAGAGCCAGAGATGGGGCCATAGCTCAGCCGACATCGCAAGGGGGAGAAGCACAGGCCCTGCCCACGCTGGAAAGGCCAGGTGCGTCAGTTAATGATGCGCACCACGACGCTGAAGCGCCGCATCATGCAGGTGGCGCGCAGCTCCTCGAAGCTGACCACCTCGACTCGCTTCCACCTGGCGCCGTCGGTAACCTGGGCGCCAACAACGGGGATGGCTTCCTCGCCACGCCGGTAAATCTGCCCCAGAGGCTCCTGCTTCTCGGAGTAGAGGTACCATATGGCCGTGGGAGGCGCTATTGCTTCTCGCTGCGATGTCATTTCCGAGGCTTTCCTTCCTGGCCCGTAGTCAGACGCCGGGCCATAAGAGTCGGGCTAACGCCAGCCCTTCACCACCGGCGCTACCGCGGCTATGTGCTGGGGCGTCGTGGCGCAGCAGCCGCCGACTATGTTTGCGCCCATGCCAAGCCACTCCCGCGCGAACTGGGCGTAGCGGGGCGGCGGGTAGTCCTGTCCCTCGATGACGTGCCACTGCCTTTCCGGGTAGCTGGGCGCGTGGGGCGCGCGGTGATAGCCGATATTGGCGTAGCAGCCGATGGGGCCGTCGAAGGCCTGGCGCAGCCTGGTCAGACTGGCCGAGATGGCCTCGGGCTTGCTGCACATCAGCAGTACCGCGTCCACGCGGAGGCCCTGGAGCGCCGCGGCAAGGTCCTCGAAGCTCTCGCCGTACTGCATCGTGCCCTCTTCCGTCACGTGGCGGACACCCAGGAAGATAGGCAGGCCAGTGTCCGAGGCGGCCTTCACGGCGGTGACGCAGTCGGCGATGCGGCCCACGTACTCGAACAGGATGACGTCCACGCCGGCGTCGGCCAGCGTCCGGGACTGCTCCGCGAAAATCTCCGCCAGCTCGCGGGAACTGGGCGGCGCGATGCTGCCAGCCACGTAGGCACTGGGGGCCAGGCTGTCCCGCGCCTCGCGGGCAAGCCGTGCGGCCAGGCGTGTGTACTCCTCGGCCTTGTCCGACAGCCCCACCATCGCCAGCCTGATGCGGTCGGTCCAGAAGCTGTTGGTGGTCACGATATCGGCGCCGGCCCGCAGGTAGTCCTCGTGGATGGCCCTGACTACCTCCGGGGCGTCGCCCAGGGCGGTAGCCGACCACGCGCCGAGCTGCCCGTCGGGCGTCACGCCCTTGGAGACGTTTACGCCCCGACGCTGCAGCTCCGAGCCTGTGCCGCCGTCCAGCACCAGGCGTTCTCCACTGGCTAACCTGGAAACGATGTCACGCCTCTCCATGGCAGGGCCTCGCGGGGGAAAGTAGTGGCCGGGCCGCAATGCGCCAGGCCCTGGCCCCATTGCTGGTGAGTTTAGCCCCTTGGCGGCCCGGCGTCAACGGGCGGGGGTGGGCGCCGGGCACACGCGCGGAAGCAATAGCGTGGCTGTCCGGAACCCTGGCCTCGAGAGCAACACACTTCGGCTGTGTACAGCATCGAAAAAGCGTCACCCTGGTGGAATATTATCAGCAGAGGGGCCGGGACCTCGTGAACGAGTACATACCAAAATTGTTATCTATAGTGACTATAATCACGGATGTGTTACAATTCGTCGCACTCCAGCCTGAATACTCTGGGACTTTCACGGACAACAGCCTGGTCTGAAGAGTAGCATACGACCATGTTTGAAGATCCTGTATACAGAGCTGTAATCCTGGGAGCTTTGCTTCATGACATCGGCAAGCTTCTGCAGCGCGGCAGCTTCGAGCCTATTGACATCCGTGGGCAGCACCCCAAGGTTTCCGCCGACTTTGTAAGCGCCTTCAGCGACTTCTTTGGGCGGTGGGTTGACCCCGACCTGCTGAGGACGCTTGTCCAGCGCCACCACGAAAACTCGCTGCGCTTTCCTCAGGACTTGCTGGCGCAGAATACCCCGGACCTTCAGCAGCGAGGGCTGGCCCTTCTGGTGAGCAAGGCCGATACCCTCTCTTCCTCGGAACGTGGCAAAGCCCACGACCAGTACCAGGACTTCAAGCAGGTGCCTCTGGCTACAGTATTCCGGGGACTGGAGGTGAAGGGCCAGCTCTCTGGTGGCCTGGCCAACTTTCACGGGGGCGGGATCGGCGACACCGAGTCCCTGGCTAAGGCCTTCCCCGACCAGTTCCCGGCCTATCAGCCTGGGGAGTACAACGACCTCATTCTGGCCTTCGGGAGGGAGTTCAGGGCCTTCGCCGAACGGCTGAGGGATGTCCCTTTTGCTGTGATGCTGGGCCACCTGCTAAACATCCTGTACCGCTTTGGCTGGTGCATTCCTGCCAACACCCAGGAGGACTCGCCCGATGTGTCGCTGTACGACCACCTGCGGACCACGTGTGCCATAGCTGCCTGCCTTTACCAGCGGCACAAAGCCAGCCCGGACCTGGCCGCCGCCATCAAGCAGCCGGGGGACGATTTCATACTGGTGGGAGGGGACGTATCGGGCATCCAGAGCTACATATTTGACATAGCCCACGTGGGAGAAGGAGGCGTGGCCCGGCGCCTGCGAGCGCGCTCCCTGATGGTGCAACTCCTGTCGGAGGCTGTCGCCCGCTCTGTCCTGGAGCGGCTGGACCTGCCGGAGGTATGCCAGGTGATGGCCTCGGGCGGCAACTTCTATCTGCTGCTTCCCAACACACCGGAGGCCGAGGCAACGCTGCGGCAGGTGGCCGCGGAAGCCGACAGGTGGAGCCTGGAATACATGCATGGTGAGCTGGCCCTTCACCTGGCCTGGGCGCCCCTGGGCCAGGAACTCTTCCAGATAGGACTCCAGGGCGCCTCGGGCTTCGGCCTGGCCCTGGTCGCCCTAAACAGAGACCTGGCCCTCCGCAAGCGCAGGCGCTTCAGTAGCCCTCTCACCGACGGCCAGGGCTGGCGCGAGGAAGCCTTCGTGCTGGATGTCCACTATCAGGGGGAGGGGGCATGTCCCTCCTGCCGCAAGTTCCCGCGCTGGGCCGACAGCCCGGACGGCCTGTGCCGCCTGTGCCACCACGACCGGCGCGTGGGGGCGCTGTTGCCAGGCTCGCGGCTCCTGCAGCTCAGGAGGGGCCAGGGGCTGCCACTGGCGCTGCCTGGCTGGTCGGCCGACGCCATCAGCAGCCCGCGCTCCTTCCAGGATGGCGACGTGGCTATCAAGCTCAACGACTTCGACCTGGCCGACCTGGAGCGGCGCGAGGCCTCGGCCCGCTTCCTGGCTAACTACATCCCTTACCACGAGGGCGACGGCCAGCGCGCTCCCCTCACCTTCGAGGAAATGGCCAGAAAGTCCAGGGGCAGGCAGTTGCTGGCCTTCCTCAAGATGGATGTGGACAACCTGGGCGAGCTCATGGTGTTCGGCCTCAAGCGCTCGGATGGCAGCGGCGACAGGGACACCATCTCCCGCGTGACCACCCTGAGCCGGCTGCTGGACGCCTTTTTCTCCGGCTGGGTGCAGCACTTGCTGGAGGCCAGGTTCCGCGACTGCTACATCGTGTTTTCCGGAGGCGACGACCTGCTGGTGGTCGGCCCCTGGGACCAGGCTATCGAGCTGGCCCTGGCCAT
>DAOUAM010000026.1:0-9243 GCA_034433305.1 Dehalococcoidia bacterium
GCCGCCCCGACGACGTTTTTATGCAGGAGGCACCACCATGTCCCATCTTTGACGTGTCCCTTTGAAGAGTCGCGCGGCCATATTCGTCCTGGTGCTGCTGGCCGTGGAGTTCCTGGACGAGTTCGTCTTTGGCCTGCAGGAAGCGGCGTGGCCTCTGCTGCGGGACGACCTGGCCCTCTCCTATGCCCAGGTGGGCGTCCTGCTGGGAGTGCCCAGGATAGTCGGCAGCATAGTGGAGCCGGCCATCGGCATCCTTGGCGACGTCTGGAAACGGCGCGCGCTGGTGCTGGCCGGCGGGGCTGCCTTCGCGGCCGCGCTGGCCCTCGTGTCCGCCAGCCCTGGCTTCCTCCTGCTCCTGGCTGCCTTCTGCCTCTTCGGGCCTGCCTCTGGCGCTTTCGTCGGCCTCTCCCAGGCCTCCCTCATGGACACCGCCCCCCAACGCCACGCCCAGAACATGGCGCGCTGGTCGCTGGCTGGAGCTCTTGGCGTGGTCCTTGGCTCGCTGTCCCTCGGCGCCGCGGCCGTGTCCGGCGTCGGATGGCGCGGCCTGTTCGCGGCCCTCGCCATCGGCGCCGCCGCCGTGGTGGCGCTGGCGTGGAGGGTGTGGCCGGGCGACGGGGAGCAGGCGAGCCCTCCCGGGCCTGTCGCTGAGTCCTTCAGGGCAGGCGTCGCCGGGGCGCTCCGGGCGCTGCGCCGGCTGGCCGTGTTGCGCGGGCTGACGCTCCTGGAGCTTTCCGACCTGATGCTGGACGTGCTCAACGGCTACATCGCCCTGTACCTGGTGGACGTGGCCGGCACCTCGGAAGCGCAGGCCGCCCTGGGAGTCGCGGTGTGGGCAGGCGCCAGCCTGTCCGGTCACTTCCTGATGGTCCCCCTGCTGGAGCGTACCAGCGGGCCAGCGTACCTGAGGGCAAGCTCCCTGGCGGCTCTGGCCCTGTTCCCCGGCTTCCTGCTGGCGCCGACGCTGGGGCTGAAGCTGGCGCTCCTGAGCGCCGTTGGCCTGGTCAATGCGGGCTGGTACTCAGTGTTGCAGGGCCAGCTATACTCGGCCCTGCCCGGCCAGAGCGGTACGGTGAGGGCCATCGGCAGCGTGGCCGACCTGCTGGGCGGCCTGATGCCCCTGGGCCTGGGCGCCGCCGCTGGCCTCTGGGGCCTGGATGCCACCATGTGGCTGCTGCTGGCGGCGCCGGTCGCCATTCTGGCTGGCCTGGCCCGCAGGGGCTGACGCCTCACCTGGGGGTGAGGTCAGCACGCCTTCCTTTACAAGGGCGTGGCATGGGCGTACAATGCAGCCTGCTAGTAGCTGGAGGCCTTGCACATGCCCCGGGCCACAGTTGTCATCTGCATAGATGGCCTTGACCCCGATTACCTGGACGCGTGGGAGACTCCCAACCTGCGGGAGCTGGGCCGCAAGGGCTTTCTCAAGACAGGCCGGTCCATGATGCCCTCGGTCACCAACGTCAACAACGTCTCGCTGGTGACGGCCAGCTATCCCCAGGTCCACGGCATCAGCTCCAACTACAGGCTGGTGCGGGAGACGGGCCAGGAAATCTACATGGAGTCGGGGGAGTACATCCTGGCCGAGACCATGTTCCAGCGGGCCACCAGGCTGGGCAGGACATCGGTGCTGGTCACGGCCAAGGACAAGCTCAGGACGCTGCTGGGCAACGGCGCGACCATCACAGTGTCATCGGAGCGCCCGCCTGAGTGGGTCGTGGCGGGCGTGGGCGTGCCGCCGCCCATCTACTCCCTGGAGGTCAATGGCTGGGTCATCAGGGCCGGCAGCTACATCATGTCCCAACGCCCGGCTGACCTCGTTTACCTCACCACCACGGACTACGCTATGCACACCTATGCGCCCCAGGAGCCGGAGTCCGGGCGTCACCTGGCCATCCTGGACGCCGCCATCGGCGGACTGCTGTCGGCCCATCCCGACGTGGCCCTGCTACTGACCGCCGACCACGGCATGAACTCCAAGCGGCGCATGGTGGACCTGAAGGCGGCGCTGGCAAAGTACGGCATCCGCTCCAACCCGGTCCCCATCATCAAGGACCGCTATGTGGTGCACCATTCGAACCTGGGCGGCTGCATGTTCGTGTACCTGGACGACCCCGGCCAGACGCCGGAGGCGCTGAAGGTGCTGCGCGACACCCCGGGCGTGGAGGAGGCGCTGCCCCGCGAGGAGGCGGCGGAGACCTACCGGCTGCACTACCAGCGCATCGGCGACATCGTGGTGAACGGCGGGCCGGACGTGGTCTTCGGCGACCCGGCGCAGGTGCAGTTGCCGCCCCGCCTGCGCTCTCACGCCTCCACCTACGAGCGCGAGGTACCGCTGCTGGGCTACAATGGCGACTTCGACGGCTTCTCCTTCGAGGAGAACCGGGACGTGGGCCGCTACGTCTTTGAGCGAGTGCTGGCCCAGGACTGATACAACTGTAACGGAAGGGGAGCTATGCTAGAGCGTTTCAAGGTACCCAGGAAGGACGAGGTGCGAGTGCCGGAGCAGTCGCTCCGCGAGACCATCACCGCCATCTTCGAGAAGCTGGGCGTGCCCCACCAGTACGCCGCCGAAGGGGCTGACGTCCTCACCATGACGGACCTGCGGGGCGTGGAAACTCACGGCGTCTCCAACATGCTCCGCGTCTACGTCCAGATGTACAGGGACGGCCACCTCAACCCCAAGCCCAACTGGCGCGTCGTCCGGGAGACGCCGGGGACGGCGGTCATAGACGCCGACCGGGGCCTGGGCATCATGCTGGGCCGCGAGGCCATGAACATCGCCATCAGCAAGGCCAGGAACGTGGGCTTCGCTGTGGTGACCATGTACAACAGCGGCCACCTGGGCGCCGTGGGCCACTTCGCCATGCTTGCCGCCCAGCAGGACATGGTGGGCATGTGTGCCACCGCCGGCGGCGTGGGCGTGCTGCCCACCTATGGCGCGGAGCCGCGCCTGGGCGCCAACCCCATCTCCATCGCCGCGCCGGCCAGGACGGAGCCTCCAGTCCTGTTTGACGTGGCTACGTCCGCCATCGCCGGGAACAAGATCAGGCTGGCCGAGCGTGTGGGGGCCAAGCTGCTCCCCGGCTGGGTAGCCGACAAGGACGGCAGGCCCATCATGGAGGAAGTAGCTGTGCCGCCACGGGGCGAGTTCTACCAGCTACCCCTGGGCGGCACCAGGGAGCTGGGCTCCCACAAGGGCTACGGCTACGCCCTGATGGTGGAGGTCCTGTGCGCCTACCTTTCCGGCGCGCTCCCCAGCATGCTGGACCGCACCAACGGCTTCAAGAACTACTTCGCCGCCTATAACATCGCCGCCTTCACCGACGTTGGCCTGTTCAAGGACAACATGGACCAGATGCTCAGGACGCTGCGCACGACAAAGCCGGCGCCCGGGCACTCCAGGGTCCTCTACCCGGGGCTTCCGGAGCACGAGGAGATACAGGACAGACGGGCCAACGGCATCCCGCTGCACCGAGAGGTAGTGTCGTGGTTCGATAGCACAACCAGCGAGTTGGGCTTGCCCAGGCTGAAGCGGGTGCGCCGCAGAAGCACCGCGTAGCGCCAGGGCCGGGCCAGCCCTGCCATCCTTGCCAACAGGAGCGTGCCATGAGCGAAAAGAAGAAGGTCCTCCTCACTGGAGCGGGCGGCAGGATCGGGACCATCCTCCGCAATGCCTTCGCCGGCAAGTACGAGCTGAGCGGCACCGACCGGGTGCCGGTGCCTGGCTTCGACTCCCTCACGGCCAACCTTACAGACTTCGATGCCCTCCTGCCAGCCTTCAAGGGTAAGGACGTGGTAGTCCACCTGGCCGCCGAGCCAAGGCACACTCCCGACATCTGGTGGGACCTGCTGGTGCCCGACAACATCGTGGCTACGGCCAACGTCTTCGAGGCGGCGAGGCAGGGGGGCGCCAGGCGCGTCATTTTCTTCAGCTCCATGCACGTGTGTGGCATGTACGAGCGGGACTACCCGTACTCCAGGATCGTGGAGGGCAAGTACGAGGGCCTGGAGCCGCACCGCGTCCCTCTGGTGACCCACAAAATGCCCGCGCGGCCCGATGGCCCCTATGCCGCCAGCAAGCTCTTCGGCGAGGCGCTGGGCCGCTACTACGCCGAGGAGTACGGCATGAGCGTCATATGCATACGGCTGGGCACCGTTGGCCGGGATGACAGGCCGGGGCAGGACTTCCGCAGCTACGTGAGCTGGCTCAGCCACCGTGACCTGGCCACCCTGGTGGAGCGCTGCATCGAGGCCGAGGGCATAGGCTACGACATCTTCTTCGGCGCCTCGGGCAACACCTGGAAGATTTATGACACGCCGCGCGCCTGGACGGTGCTGGGCTATCAGCCCCAGGACAACGCGGAGAAGTTCCGCAAGTAGCCGCCGGGCCGGCTATCCCTGGGTGCGGCTCACCGTGACGGTGCCAGAGAGAAGGCGCGTCTGCACCGGCTCTCCGGAGTCGTCCTCCAGCCGGTCCACGCGCACGCTCACCGTGGAGGTGCCCGGCGCCAGTCCCTGTATGGTGAGGGTAGCCAGCGCCGCGCTGGACGCGCCCTGCTCCACCAGCTTCCTGATGTCCACGGCGATGATGCGCACCTCGGAGCTGGATACCATCTCGTGCCTTGCCAGCCCGAAATCGGGCAGCTCCACGCTGGCGATGCTGGCCACGCTGGCGTCACTGAGGGTGACCACCAGCTCGAACCCCGCCACTCCGCCAGGGGCGCTGGTCAGGGTAATGGGCACAGGGACTGTCTGCCCCATGGCCACGCTGGCACTCTTCGCTTCCAGCGTCGGCGCCGATGTCCCCATGCTGGAGAGAATCAAGGCCACGGCAAAGGAGGCCGCTGGCAGCAGAAGAATAAGCAACAGGACAATGTGCTTTCGCGTTAGCATCCATCCGCCCCCTCTTGTGCATTGCGGCCCTGGCCCTTCAACCTCGTGCTGGCGTACTCTAACGCCTGGCAGTGGACAACGCTGGCGGCTGTACCTGGATATCGGCATTCAGAGAGGCAGGAGAGTTGCTGGACAAGCCGGTGGGGGAAGGGCCGACACATCATGCGGGCGTAGGGCCGCAGCCGGATAGTACCAGCCGGTACACGCCCGGGTCAATCCACGCGTTAGCGCCCAATTGGCGAGAATAGGTGCAAACCGGGCACATGGGTAACAGTCCAGGCGACGGGGGAGGGACTCCCACCGGCAGGCCCAGGGCGCCCTGGAAACATACGCCTTTGGCTCCGGGCCGCCGCAGGTGCTGTAATCGGCTACGCCAGGACAAAGCACTTCAGAGGAGGGTACAGGCATGGCCTACCAGGGTTCCCAGGTACAGTACGACGTCATCTGCCAGCAGGATGTCATGGTGCCCATGCGCGACGGCATCCGGCTCGCCACGGACATCTACTTCCCGGCCAGCGGCGGGCGTCGCGCGGAGGGCCACTTCCCGGTCATCCTGGAGCGCACGCCCTACAACAAGGCCTCGCCCGTCAACGTCACCAAGGGCAAGTTCTTCGCCCGCCGGGGCTACGTCTGCGCCATCCAGGACGTGCGAGGGCGCTTCAGGTCCGAGGGCGAGTGGTACCCCTTCGCCAGAGAGGCGCCCGACGGCTACGACACGGTGGAGTGGCTGGGCACGCAGCCCTGGAGCAATGGCAAGGTGGGCACCATGGGCGACTCCTACGCCGGCAGCGACCAGTCGGCCCTGGCGACCCTGGCCCCGCCGCACCTGGCCACCATGATCGTGGCCGTGGGCGCCTCCAACTACTACCACTCCTCCATGCGGCACAACGGCTGCCTGGAGCAGCGCTTCCACGTGTACGCCTTCCGCATGGCCATCACCAGCAAGGAGGCCGAGGCCGACGCCGCGCTGCGCATGGCCCTCATTCGCATGTTCTCCGACAGGATGCCAGAGCTGGTGCACCAGTTCCCGCTGAAGGAAGGGGCAACGCTCCTCAGCAGGCTCCCGTCCTGCGAGCGCTGGGCCATTGACATCGCCACCCACGGCGAGTACGACGACTACTGGAAGCAGCGGGGCTATGCGCCCTCGGAGTACTACCAGGAGCACGCCGACGTGCCCACCCTCTACCTGGGCGGCTGGTACGACTCCTACGCCCGCAACACCTGCGAGAGCTTCGTGAAGCTCAGCAAGCTGAAGAAGTCGCCCCAGCGGCTGCTCATGGGGCCGTGGACCCACGGGCGCTACGAGGTCACCTTCGCCGGCGACCTGGACTTCGGCACCGAGGCCCACATCAACTACCTGGACCTGAAACTGGCCTGGTTCGACCACTATTTGAAGGGCCTGCGCACCGAGGCAGCCGACTGGCCGCCGGTGCGCATCTTCACCATGGGCGCGGGCGACGGCGGCCGCGTCATCCTGGGCGCGCCCGGCGAGCGCTCCGACTATCCGGGCAAGGTCAACTGCGGCGGCTTCTGGCGCGACGCGCGCGACTGGCCGCTGCCCAGCACCGACTTCACGCCCTACTACCTGCACGCCGGCGGGCTGCTCTCGCCCAGCAAGCCCGAGGACGGCAAGGAGCCGGCCAGCGGCTTCACCTTCGACCCCCGCAACCCGGTACCCACCATAGGCGGCGGCATCTCGGCGGCGGACTCCGTCATGCGGCCCGGCGCCTTCGATCAGCGCGGCCGGCCCGACTTCTTCGGCTGCCGGGACACGCTGCCCCTGGCGCTGCGGCCCGACGTGCTGACCTTCCAGACGCCGCCGCTGGACGGGGACGTGGAGGTGACAGGCCCCATCGAGATGCACCTGTGGGCGTCGTCCTCCGCCGTGGACACAGACTTCACCGCCAAGCTGGTGGATGTGTACCCACCCACGCGGGACTTCCCGGAAGGGCTGGCTATCAACATCACCGACTCCGTCATCCGCGCCCGCTACCGCAACGGCTGGGAGCAGCCGGAGTTCCTGACGCCAGGCCAGCCTTACGAGTTCGTCTTCCAGCTATACCCGACGTCCATCGTCTTTCAGAAGGGGCACCGGATACGGGTGGACATCAGCAGCAGCAACTGGCCGCGCTTTGACGTCAACCCCAACACCGGCGGGCCTCTGGGCCGCGACCGTGGCTACGTCGTCGCCCGCCAGGCCATCTACCACAGCGCCGAGCGGCCTTCCTGCATCCTGTTGCCGGTGCAGCGGCGATAACAAAGTGTGGGCGCAGCCAGCCCCCTCTCTGGCTCTCCCCCAGAGGGGGCGAGGACAGTCCCTGCCCCTGTGGGGGAAGGTGAGGAAGAGGGCACTGTTGTGCATCAGGCGTGTCGGGATAGATTACTGCTGCGGGTCCACTACCGTGCCCATGAATAGCACGCTGCCCGTCTGGTTGTCCCGGATGGCGAAGAAGAAGGGGCGGTCTGCCACGAAGCTGAAGCGCTCCTGGGGCACCTGCGCCGACGTGATGCCGATTATGACCGAGGTCACGCCTGCGGCCTCGGTGCCCTCCTCGTTGACGTCCACCACGGCCTTGTGCTTGACCTGCTGGATGTACAGCCGGGGCGGGATGGCCCGCATGCCCTCGAAGTTGGCCCGGTCAGGGTCGAAGGCCACCTCCATGCCCAGGGCCTTCAGCGCGTCATTCAGGCTGACTTCGTACTCGGACTTGAAGCGTGGGATGACCACGTCGCCCTCGGTCTGTTTGAAGCGCGACATCCAGTCGGCCCAGCTTTCGGCGTCCAGGCCCTCCAGGAACTCCTTCAGGCTGGAGGACTCGTCGGGCAGGAAGATGTACATGCTCGTCCTGCCATCACCATAGGGCAGGCTGATGGCCTGGAACCCTTCGCCCTTCAGGTAGGGGTACTTGCCGGAGCGGGACATCATGGGGTGCTGCCTCTCGGAGCCGTCCAGCAGGTGGAAGGGCCGGTCGCGGGTCATGGCCTTGTCGAAGGACTGGGACCATTTGCCGTTGAAGTAGATGGCGTTGATCAGGAACATGACTGTGTCGGGGTCAATCTGGTCAACAATCTGCTTTATCTTGCCCCTGGTGCTCCTGTCCACCCACTGGTTGATGGTGCCCGGCGCAGCGGGGCTGTTGAAGTCCAGGGAGGCAACCTCGGCGCCGTAGTGCTGCCGGTTGCGCTCCAGGAAGTCCTCCCTGAATTCCACGCCCTGGCGCGCCCACAGCGAGTTGGCGATGGAAAGCTCCACGCCGGCGCCCAGGCCCTGGAGGCTCTGGCGCAGGGCGGCGTTGGCCTTGTTGACCTCCTCCAGGCCTAGCTGCTCCAGCCCCAGCACCCTGGCCATGGCGTCCCTGGTCTCGCCGGAAGCGCCGTTGTAGGTCATGGCCAGGGCCATGGCGATGCTCAGCGGCGAGGTGAACAGGTCCCTGTCGCCCTCTCGCCGGGCAAGCTCAGCGAACAGGTCGAACCCGAAGTCGGTGTTAGCTTTCACCAGTCTCTCGTCCACGGTTACCGGGCCGGCGGAGGCGTCGGCCTTGCTGACTACCAGCGTAGCGGTGTACTCGGTGCGTGGAGTGGGCGTCTCGGACATGGGGTAAGGCTTCAGCGCCGTTATCTTGATGCTGTAGCCGCCCACCTTGACGGAGGCCACGTCCTCGCGGCCTCCCTCCAGCACCAACTCGTGCAGGCCCAGGTCCTCGCCAGGGCGCGTGACATGGATGACTATGACAGCCCGGCCCTGCCAGACGCAGACCACGTTGGCCGGGCAGCGGGAGTCCTCCTTGACCTCCACGAACTCAATCTTATACCCCTGGGCGTCCACAAATGCCACCTGGCCCGGCTTGATATCGAAGGGCCTGTCCAGGGTGACCATGATGTCAATTATGGGCGTCGGCGACGGCACGGGTGTGGCCGTGGGCGTCGGTGGCGCTGGTGTGGGCGTGGACGTTGGAGGCGCGGCCGGCGCGGGGTTGCACGCCGCCAGCGCCAGCACCACCAGTAACGACAGGGCAATCAGAGCTTTCATAGGGATAACCTCTGGACTGGTCTATCTGCGCTCTCGTAAGGCTGCATCTGTATAGTAGACGCTTGTGGCGGCCTTTCTGTTCCAGCCCCCTCTCTGGCTCTCCCCCAGAGGGGGCGAGGACCCTCCCTGCCCCCTTTGGGGGAAGGCCAGGAAGGGGGCCAGAGGCCAGCCCCCTCTCTGGCTCTCCCCCAGAGGGGGCGAGAATGTCCCTTCCCCTGTGGGGGAAGGTCAGGATGGGGGCCAGAGGCCCGCCTTGAAGCTCCATCCCGGCCAGCCATCAGCCTAGCGGCCTTCTGCCCTTCGCCCCAGGGGGCGAAGGG
>DAOUAM010000027.1:0-36114 GCA_034433305.1 Dehalococcoidia bacterium
CCAGGCCAGGGCGCGGGTGCCAGCTCTAGTGGAAGAAGCGACCGGAGTCTATGACCAGCGTCTGGCCCGTGGTGGTATCGGTGCGGCAGAAGAGCACCACCTGGGCGGCGATGTCGTCCTTGTCGGCGGCCTTCCTCAGCAGGGAGTTGGCCCTGGCCCGCTCCTGGTAGGCCGGGTCCAGGTTGGACGTGGCGCGGGTGCCCTCCAGGTAGCCCGGCGCCACGCAGTTCACCAGCACCTCCGGCGCCAGGGCCACCGCCATGCACCGCGTCAGGTGAATCAGGCCCGCCTTGGAGACGGCATAGGCGATGGAGGAGCCGGTCGGCCCCAGGCCCGCGATGGAGGAGATGTTGACGATGCGCCCGCCGCCCTGGCGCTTCATGGCCGGCGCGACGGCCTTGATGCAGAGCATGGGGCCGGTCAGGTTGACATTCAGTATCTTGTTCCACTCCTCGTAGGTCAGCCCGTCCAGGTCGTTGAAGGCTATCCACTTGTTGTAGGCGGCGTCGTTGACCAGGATATCTATGCGGCCAAACTGCCCCAGCACCCGGGACACCATGCGCTGCACCTGCTGGGGGTCGGTGACGTCGCACTGGATGGCCGCGGCCTTGACGCCCTTCTCCTGCAACTCGGCGGCCACGCCCTCGGCCTGCTGGCGGCTCTGGGCATAGACCACGGCCACGTTGGTGCCGGCGTCGGCCAGGGCGTGGCAGATGCGCTGCCCCAGGCCACCGTTGCCGCCCGTCACTATGGCTACCTTGCCTTGAAGCTCCATGCTCTCTCTCCTGCAAGAAGTCCTGCACCCGGCCGGGTAATATGCTTACCCGTGATTATATAGCACCGCCGCAAGTCCTGGCTGGCCCCGTATGCTATCCTAAAAGCAGACGCAGTCTCCAGCGCCCGCAGCGTCAAGGGGGTGCCCCATGCCACGGCTACTGGTCACCGGCGCCAGCGGCTTCCTGGGCCGGGACCTGTGCCAGGTGGCCGCGCGCTCCTGGCAGGTCTTCGGCGTGGTGTTCTCGCACCCTGTCCAGGTGCCGGGCGCCACCGTCGTCCAGGCGGACCTGACAGACCCCGCCAGCCTGGAGGCGCTCTTCCAGCGAGTCCGCCCCGATGCGGTGGTCCACGCGGCGGCCATCTCCGACCCCAACTTCTGCCAGACGCACCCTCAGGAGTCCTGGAGGCTGAACGTGGAGGCCTCCGAGAGGATAGCGGCCCTGTGCGCCCGACTCCAGGTGCCCTGCGCCTTCACCTCCAGCGACCTGGTCTTCGATGGCGCCAGGCCGCCCTACGCCGAGGAAGCGCCGGTGTGCCCCATCAACGTGTACGGCCAGCACAAGGCCGAGGCCGAGAGGCGCATGGCGCAGGCATACCCGGAGGTCACCATCTGCCGGCTGCCGCCCATGTTCGGCGTGCCGGGGCCGGCGGGCAGGAGCTTCATCCAGCCTATGGTAAAGGCGCTGCGAGAGGGCGGCGAGTTGCGCCTCTTCGTGGACGAGTACCGCACTCCCACCAGCGCCAGGACGGCCGCCGAGGGCATAGTGCTGGCCATGGGCAGGGTGCGCGGGCCGCTGCACCTGGGCGGCCCCCAGCGCATCTCCCGCTACGACTTCGGCCGGCTGCTGGCCAGCGTCCTGGGCTTCAAGGGTGCCAGGCTGACGCCGTGCCGGCAGCGGGACGTGCCCATGCCGGCGCCCAGGCCGCCCGATGTATCGCTGGACAGCAGCAAGGCCGTGGCGCTGGGCTTCAGGCGGCGGCCACTGGAGGAAGAGTTGCAGGAGTTGAAGTCCATGCTGTAACACCGGTCCTGTATTATGACGCCGTATTCCGCAGGAGCAGGCACGAGGCCTGCCCCTGGGTCTGGCCCAGGACAGGCCTGGCCCTGGGCAACCACAAGGGTTGCCCCTACAAATTGGCCTCATCATAGCGACCTGGTAAAAAGTACACCATGGGCCTCGGGAAGTGGTTGTTTGCTACGCTTTACGACATGATATCCCGCCCTGTGGAGCCTCAGCTATCGCCCTACCGCCAGCAGACGGCAGGCCGGGCGACCGGCGCGGTGCTGGAGATTGGCGCGGGCAGCGGGGCCAATCTGCCCTACTACCAGCCCGAGGTCAGCCTCACCGTGGTCGACCCCAACTCCTACATGCTCCGCCGCCTGGTGCGCAGGGCGGAGCAGACGGGACGCGGCGTCGCCATCGTGGCCGGGGCGGGCGAGCGCCTCCCTTTCCCCGACGCCAGCTTCGACAGCGTGGTATCCACCCTGGTGCTGTGCTCGGTGAGGGACCTGGACCAGGCGGTGCAGGAGGCGCGGCGAGTGCTGCGCCCCGGCGGGGCGTTCTACTTCTACGAGCATGTGGCCGCCCAGGGCCAGCGCCTCCGCCGGTGGCAGGACCGGCTGAACCGGCCCTGGCGCTGCATCGGCCAGGGCTGCAACCTCAATCGCGACATCGCCTCGGCCATAAGGCGTGCCGGCTTCAGCCAGGTGGAGGTGACGGCCTTCGACCTGCCCGTGGCCTTTCCCCTGACCAGGCCAAACATCATCGGCGTGGCGAGGGTATAATTGGGGCGCATTCCACTGGCAGGGGGCAAGCACATGGTGACTCCTCCCTCGCCCACGGGCTTCTTCGACGCCACGGGCAGGCCGCTGGACAGGGTGCCTCAAATGGTGCGCGCCGCCACCAACGGCGCCATCTTCAACGACCGCGGCGAGGTCCTCCTTCACAGGAGGTCGGACAACGGCTTCTGGGGACTGCCGGGCGGCGGCGTCGAGGTAGGCGAGTCCATCGAGCAGGGCGTCGTGCGCGAGGTCCTGGAGGAGACGGGGCTCCACGTCCGGGTGAAGCGCTTCGTGGGCATCTACTCCGACCCGCGCAACTACTGCGTCATGAGCTACCCCGATGGCCGGGTCATCCAGTACGTCACCGCCGTGTTCGAGTGCGAGCGCCTGTCGGGCGAGCTGCGCATCTCCGACGAGAGCACCGACATCGGCTACTTCCCCGTGGACGCCCTTCCCAGGGACACCCTGGTAGCCCACCTGGTGCGCATCCAGGACGTGCTGGCCCGCCGAGTCGAGCCTTTTGTGCGATGACGGCCCGGATAAAGTTCGGCGTCCGCATCCACCAGTCGGGCCTCAGCTACGAGGAGCTGCGGCGCATCTTCGTGGAGGCCGACAGGCTGGGCTACCACTCGGCCACGCTGTATGACCTGCTGAACGTGCCCGCCCTGGAGTGCTGGACGGCCTTATCGGCGCTGGCCGCCGAGACGCGCCGCCTCCGGCTGGTGCCGCTGGTGCTGGCGGGCCTCTACCGCCACCCGGCGGTGCTGGCCAGGATGGCCGCCACGCTGGACGTCATCAGCGGCGGGCGGCTGGAGCTGGGCCTGGGCGCCGGCGGCGACGAGGCCGACCACCTGGCCTTCGGCCTGCCCTTCCCGCCCACGCCCGTGAGGGTGGCCATGCTGGAAGAGGCCGTGGGCATCATCCAGCGCCTGTGGACGGAGCCTGAGGTCACCTTCGAGGGGATGTACTACCGGGTGTCCCACGCCACCTGCGAGCCCAGGCCGGTGCAGCGGCCCAGGCCGCCCATTATCATCGGTGGCCACGGCGAGCGCCACCTGCTGCGGGCTGTGGCCGCCCGCGCCGACATCTGCAACATGCGCTTCAACATGGACCTGGAGGAGCACCGCCGCAAGCGCCAGGTGCTGGAGGCCCACTGCCTCAAGGTGGGCCGCGACCCGGCGGAGATCGAAGTGAGCCACAACGCCCAGGTCTTCATCGCCCGGGACGAGGCGGCGCTGGAGGCGCTGCTGGCCCGCGACGCCCAGCGCAGAGGCATGGATCCCAGGGGCTACCGCGAGGCCCTGGGCAATGCCATCGTCGGCACGCCGGAGCAGTGCGCCGCCCAGCTCCGGCGCTACGTGGACGCCGGCATAGCCTACTTCTTCCTGCTCTTCCCCCAGCCTGTGCAGCTTTCCCACCTTCGTCTCTTCGCCGAGGAGGTCATGCCACGGTCCGCCGAGTCTGCGTAGGGAGGTGGTGGCCATGCGTCTGGTGCTGGTCTTGCTGATGGCAGTGGCCCTGGGATGCGACGCGGGGCCTTCCGCGGCCCGCTCGCCGACGCTCGGCGGCACGGACCCCAGCCCGACTCCGTCGGCGACGCCTGCCGTGGCGCCGACACCCGCGCAGCCCGGCCCTCCGCTGGCCATGCTGTCCCGGGCCGAGCTGGCCGGCCTGGCCGACCCCGCCATCTCGGCGGCGGTGGCCGACCTGCTGCGCCGCGCCGGAAGCGTACCTGAGTTGCAGGTGTTGCGAGCCGCCAGGGCCACCTGGCGCGACGCCAGTCTGGGCTGCCCGGAGCCAGGCAGGGCCTATGCCCAGGTGCTCACCCAGGGCCTGTGGCTGGTCTTCGCCGCCGGCGGCGCCGTGTACGACTACCGCGTGGCCGGCGGCCAGCCGACGCTCTGCCAGCAGGGCCAGGCCCAGGAGCCAGCGGGACTGGCGCCGCTGGAGGGCCTCTGGTCGCGGCTGTCGCGCGTGTCCACCGCCCGCAGCGAGGTGGCCGTGGCGGCCCTTGATGGCAAGGTGTACGTGATGGGCGGGCAGGGCAGCGCCGCCACCGCCAACGAGGAGTACGACCCGACCACCGACACCTGGCGGCAGCGCGCGCCCATCCCCCAGGGCGTGGACCACGCCGCCGCCGTGGCCCTGGAAGGCCGGATTTACCTGATTGGCGGCTTCCGGGGCAACTTCCAGCCCATCAACACCACCTGGGCCTACGATCCCGCCTCGGACTCCTGGGAGCGTAAGGCCGACCTGCCGACGCTGAGGGGCGCGCTGGGCGCCGTGGCCGTGGGCGGCAGTATCTACGCCATAGGCGGGCGCGGCACCCAGGGCGACGTGGGCACGGTGGAGGTCTATGACCCAGCGGCGGACTCCTGGAGCGCCGCCCCCGACATGCCAACGCCCAGGGACCATGTGGCCATCGCCCTGGTGGACGGCAAGATTTACGTCATCGGCGGCAGGCTGACCACCTTCGCGCGGAACCTGGGCACCAGTGAGGCCTTCGACCCGGCCACTGGCGCCTGGACCCGGCGCGCGCCACTGCCCACGGCCCGCAGCGGCATCGCCGCCGGCGTGGTGGACGGCAAAATCTACGTCTTCGGCGGCGAGGCCACCCAGGGCACCTTCGACGAGAACGAAAGCTACGACCCGGTCACCGACACCTGGAAGGCCATGCCGCCAATGCCTACCGCCCGCCACGGCCTGGGCGCCGCCGCCATCGGCCAGCGCATATACACGCTGGCCGGCGGCCCGACGCCTGGCGGCTCCCGCAGCGACAGGAACGAGGTCTTCATCGTGCTGGGCGCCGGCCAGGCTGATGCTCAGCGGTAGCCCGTACCAACGTTCGTCCCGTTTGTACCACCAGCCTTTTTGAGCTACGTCCACACCGCGGTATGCAGGTGCTGGCCTGAGAGGGTATACCCCAGGTCAGGCCTTACCCCTTACCAGGGAACGCGATGCCCATTGGCACCTCGCCGCTGGTAAGGCACCGCCAGCCCCCTCTCTGACTCTCCCCCAGAGGGGGAGAGAACAGTTCCTTCCCCTGTGGGGGAAGGCCAGAAAGGGGGCATGCTAGCCATGCAGCCACAACCCGCCCATGAGTATCATGCCAGCCCCAGGCGCGTCCGGGGCCGGCCGCCCAGGCGCGGAAGCTGGTACAATGAAAGTGAACAGTCGTGCCGGCGGACAGCGGCAGGGCAGGGGAGCGTGGCCCCGGCAGCCGCGTCACGGCGCACTTGAGGATGTCGCTACCATGAACACCCGGAATGCTCTGCTGGTGCTTCTGCTCGGAGTGCTGGGCGTGCTGCTCATCGCCGTGCTGGGGTGCGGGCTGTACGTCAGGAGCACCTACAATGGCCTGGTGGAGCGGAACCTGGCCATAGACGCCCAGTGGGCGCAGGTGGAGGTCCAGTACCAGCGCCGCTTCGACCTGATACCCAACCTGGTGGAGGCCACCAAGGGCATCATGCAGCAGGAGCAGGCCGTCTTCGGTGCGCTGGCCGAAGCGCGCACGCGCTACGCCGGCGCCAGCACGCCCGACGAGCAGGCCGCCGCGGCCTCGGAGCTGGAGGGCGCCCTGGCCCGCCTGCTGGTGGTGGTGGAGAACTACCCCGAGCTGCGCTCCCAGGCCAATGTGACGCAGCTCATGGACGAACTGGCGGGCACCGAGAACCGCATCTCCGTGGAGCGCCGCCGCTACAATGAGCAGGTGCTGGACTACAACACCATGGTGCGGCGCTTCCCCAGCAACATGGTGGCCGGCGCCTTCAACTTCGACCAGCGCACCTACTTCCGCTCCGCCACGGGCGCCGATGTGCCGCCAGAGGTGGACTTCTAGCATGGCACGCCTGGCCGCCATCTGCCTCGCCGTCATCGCCGTCCTGCTCCTGGCCCCTGGCATCGCCCTGGCCCAGGGCCTGGACTTGCCAGAGCCTGTCGGCTATGTCAATGACTTCGCCGGCCTCATCGCCGACGACACCGAGGCGCGGCTGGAGCAGACGCTGCGCCAGTACGAGCAGGAGACCACCGTCGAGGTGGTCGCCGTGACGCTGCCCGACCTCCAGGGCACCACCATCGAGGACTACGCGGTGCGGCTCTTCGAGAAGTGGGGCATCGGCAAGAGGGACGTGGACAATGGCGTCCTGCTCATCGTGGCCCGGGACGAGCGCGACGTGCGTATCGAGGTCGGCTACGGCATGGAGCCGTACATTACCGACGGCCAGGCCGGCCGCATCCTGGACCGGGAAGTGGTGCCCGCGCTGCGCGGCGGCGACTACACCCAGGGCGTCGCCAATGGCGTGACGGCCATCATGCAGACCATACGCGATAGCGGCTACGAGCCTGGCGCCGTCAGGCCGCGCCCCGTCACCAGCCGCATCGCCGAGGCCTTCGAGGGCAAGGCCTGGCTGCTGTGGACGCTGGCCGGCATCAGTCTCTACGTGGTCGCCTTCATGGCCAGGACCCGCTCCATCTGGCTGGGCGGCATCTGGGGTGGCATCGTCGGCGGCATCCTGGGTGGAGTGCTGGGCGGGCTGCTGGCCATACTGGTGGGCGTGGCGATGCTGGGGCTGGTGGGGCTGCTACTGGACGCCCTCCTGTCCTCGGCCTACCGCTACCAGAAGTCCAGCGGCCGGTCAACGGCGTGGCACCGCACCTGGGGTGGCTTCTCCGGGGCGGGGCGTGGCGGTGGTGGCTTCGGAGGCTTCGGCGGCGGCCGCTCAGGTGGTGGCGGCGCCTCGCGGGGCTTCTAGGGACACTGGCCCGCCCATGGGCTGCCTGTGCTATCCTCTTGCCAGACCACAGCGCGAGGCCAGGAGGTGGCACATGGCACAGCTACAGCGGACTATCGTCAACCCCTCGGGCGCGCCCAGGCCCATCGGCGCCTACTCCAACGGTATAAGGGTCAGGGCGGGCGAGTTGCTGTTCATCGCCGGCCAGGTGGCGCTGGACGCCAGCGGGGGCCTGGTAGGCAAGGGCGACGTGCGCGCCCAGACGCGCCAGGCCTTCGAGAACATCGGCCAGGTGCTGGCCGGCGTCGGCGCCAGCTTCAGCAACGTGGTGGAGTTCACCACCTTCCTGGTGGGCCGCGAGTCCATCCAGCCCTTCATGCAGGCGCGCAACGAGCTTTTCCCCAGGTACTTCCCCAACGGCGACTATCCACCCAACACGCTGCTCATCGTCAGCGGCCTGGTAAGGGAGGAGTTCCTGGTGGAGATAAAGGCTATCGCGGCGCTGCCGTGAGCACGCCGCCCCCGGCCACGGCTAGGAGTAGGGCTTCACCCAGGTCTCGGACCAGGCGAGACAGGCGGTGCTGCTCTGCCGGTCGCCGCGCTTCTCGGGGAAGGGCCGGCCCCTGGCCAGCATGCCGTTGAGGGTGACCTGCGCCCTCCTGGCCGGCACGAAGGTGCTGTACACGCCCAGCGGCCGGTTGGGCATGCTGTTGGGCGCGATGCGCAGCACGAATGGCTCCACGAAGTCGTACCAGGTGAGGGCAATTATCTCGTCCTCAGACACGACGCGCTCTGTCCAGAAGGAGCGCACGTCCCCCGACTTGCCGAAGTCCGCCTCCACCACGGGAATGCTCTGGTCGGCGAACTCCGGGAAGAGCATGCTCTCGATCTCCTGCTGGAGCCAGCGCGTCATGGCTATGTTGTCGGAGTAGATGCGTACCTCGTTGTCGGTGAGGTCGCTCTTGAGGAACAGGGCGTGGCCGGGGCCGCCAGGGGAAAGCAGGATGCGCCAGTGGCTGGCGCGGGTGGTCATGGGGCCGCCCTCCACCTCGTGGAGACGTATGAAGGAGTTCTCGCCCGTGAGGCGGACCTGGTGGGGATCGGTGGGACTGGTAGCCGGGCTTACCATGGTTGACCTCCTGGAGTCGTGGTGGTGTACCATCTTACCAGCAGATGGCTCGCGGGACTACTGGCGGGCCACAACCACAAAAGGGGGCGCCCTTGCACTGGAAGAACGATGGCAACCTGAGCCACATGAGCGACCGCGACTACCTGGCCGAGGTGTTGCTGCACCTGACGGGCCTGCTGGAGTCCAATCCCAGGGACAGGCGGGCCTACTTCCTGCGCGGCAACGCCCACCTGGACGCCGGCGACCTGGAGGCCGCCATAGCCGACTACACCAGTGCCATAGAGCTTGACCCCAACGACAGCGTGGCCTACAACAACCGGGGCATCGCCTACAGGAACAGTGGGCAGACGGACAGGGCCATCGCTGACTACACCAGGGCTATTGAGCTGGACCCTGGCTACCGCGACGCTTATAACAACAGGGGCATGGCCCTGTCTGACAAGGGCGAGTACGAGGCCGCCATCCGCGACTACACCCGGGCCATCGAGCTTGACCCTGGCTACTGGTATGCCTATAACCACCGCGGCCTGGCCTTATGGGCCACCGGCCAGCACGAGGCAGCGGCCCGCGACTACGAGACGGCCAGGCGGCTCCTGGGGATGGGCTAGGGGCAGGCCGGCACCGGCTATGTCTGGCCCGGCGTGTCTGAGGTCGGGCCGGCCTCATGGCGGCCGGCCGCCGATGGCAGGGCGCAGCTCGCCGACAGCCGGTAGCGGTTCCGCGCCACCCAGCCGTAGGCGGCGACGCCCAGCAGGTGCAGGCCAGGCATCCACAAGAGAGGCGCCAGGGGCAGCAGCGGCACCAGCCGCAGCGTCAGCACCCTGAAGGCGTAAAAGCCCTCGTACAGACGCCCGCCGTCGCTCTCCAGGTACGCCGCCCGCGACAGGTCAGCCCAGGTCAGGCCCTCGGGTGGGCGCTCCAGCGTCTGGTAGGCCGTCCATCTGACCCTTCTGAGGAAGTCGAGGCGGGACAGCCAGCGGACCAGCAGCGTGCAGATGCCACAATCGCCGTCGTAGAACAGTGTCCACCGTCGCGCCGGGACTGTCATGCGCTCCCTGTTAGCTCCCATGACTCTATTATAGCCCCGCCAGCTACTCTTCACTGCCCCAGTCCAGGGAAGAAGTGGCCCTTGCCAGCAGACGTATAGACATCCAGTTGCTAACACGGTATTATAGCAGCTGCAACTAATTGCAGGAGCAGGCCATGAGCTGTGAAGGCAAGACTATTCAGGCCCTCAAGGAGTCCGGCCACAGGCTGACGCCCCAGCGACTCATGATCCTGTCGGCCCTGAGGCACTCCCACGGGCACCTGACGGCAGCGGAGATCCTGGAGCAGGTCAAGGAGTCCTACCCCTACATTGACGTCTCCACCGTGTACCGCACCCTGGCGGTGCTCAAGGAGATGCGCCTGGTGTCGGAGACGGACATGGGCGGCGGGGAGTACCGCTACGAGTGGGTGGACAAGGTCCGCCACCACCACCTGATATGCCGGGGCTGCGACAGCGTGACGCTGCTGGACCACAAGTACCTGGAGAACCTCAGCACCGAGATCTTCGACGACCTGGGGTTCCAGGCAGACATTGACCATTTCGCCATCTTCGGCCTGTGCCGGGAGTGCCGCGTCAAGTCCCAGGGCGCGCCTCCGGCCAGGGGCTAGTCTGTCGAGCAACGCCATGTCCCGGACTATGACTACTTTCAGTCGCATAACGCTATTGGCCAGTACGCCCTGGATGCCTTCAAGGAACTGGAGGAGCTGGACTATGACTACTTTCAGTCGCATAACGCTATTGGCCCTAACAGCGCTGATAACTCTGGCGCTGGCCGCCTGCGCCACCAGCGGGGCCAGCCAGGGCACGCCTGGAAGCGCCAGCGGAGGGACGCTCAAGGTCGTCACCACGGTCTCGCCCATCACCAGCATCGTGGAGAACATTGGAGGTACCAGGATACAACTGGAGGGGATCATTCCCGAGGGGGTCAACTCCCATACCTTCGAGCCAGCGCCCTCGGTGGCCAGGGTGCTGTCCGAGGCCGACCTCATCGTGCTGAACGGGCTTTTCCTGGAAGAGCCGACGCTGGAGCTGGCCGAGGCCAACAAGAAGCCCGGCGCCGTCATTCTTTCCCTGGGAGAGAAGGCCATCACTAGGGAAGAGTGGCAGTTTGACTTCTCCTTCCCCGAGTCGGAGGGCCATCCCAATCCACACCTTTGGCCTGACCCGATGCTGGCGCTGCGGTACGCGGAACTGGTCCGGGACGAGCTGGTCAGCCTGGACCCGGACAGCGCCGACTACTACCGGCGCAACTTCGAGGCCTTCAAGGCGCGCATCGAGGACCTGGACCGGAGAATCGCCGCCGCCATCCAGACCATCCCTCCCGGCCAGCGCAAGCTGCTGACCTACCATGACTCCTGGGCGTACTTCGCCAGGCGCTACGGAATGAGAGTCATTGGAGCGGCGCAGCCCTCGGACTTCAGCGAGCCGTCGGCCAGGGAGGTAGCCGGGCTGATAGAGCAGATCAGGGCCGAGGGCGTGCCCGCTATCTTCGGCTCCGAGGTCTTCCCCAGCAAGGTGATGGAGCAGATAGCCCGCGAGAGTGGTGCCAGGTTCATAGACCAGCTACGGGACGACGACCTGCCCGGCGCGCCCGGAGACCCCAGGCATAGCTACCTGGGCCTCATGCTCACCAACATGGAGATAATGGTGCCGGCGCTGGGCGGCAGCGCGGAGCCGCTGAAGGGCTTCGACCCCAGTCCGGTGTTCCAGGGACAGAGCGGGGCTATATACCCCCAGTAGGAGAGGCCATGCTTCACCCCGAGCCACATCAGTACGAGAAGGAAGAGCCTGTGGTCGAGCTGCGACGCCTGACCTGCGGCTACGACGGCCAGGCCGCCCTGCGCGACGTGGACCTGAAGATAATGGCTGGCCACTTCGTCGGCCTGCTGGGGCCCAGCGGCTCGGGCAAGACCACTCTGCTGCGCAGCATACTGGGCGCCGTGGAAGTGTACCACGGCGACGTCCTGGTGGAGGGCGTCCCCACAGGCCAGCGCCGGCCGCGTGTGGGCTACGTGCCCCAGCTAGAGGCCATAGACTGGAACTTCCCGGTGACGGTGGAGCAGGTGGTGATGATGGGGCGCACGGCCAGCAACTGGGCGCTGCCGTGGCACCGGCGCCAGGACAGGGAAGTGGCCCATACCATCATGGAGCGCCTGGGCATCGCCGACCTGCGCAAGCGCCACATCCGCGAGCTTTCGGGCGGCCAGCAGCAGCGGGCCTTCCTGGCCCGGGCGCTGGTGAGCAGCCCCCGCCTTCTGCTCCTGGACGAGCCTACCAGCGGTGTGGACATCAAGACGCGGGACGACGTCATGCACCTGCTGGACGAGCTGAACCACCAGGGCATCACCATCGTCATGACCACCCACGAAATCAACGCCGTGGCGGCGCACCTGCCGTGGGTGGTGTGCCTGAAGGGCAGGGTGGTGGCCGAAGGCCCGCCATCCAGGGTGTTCACTCCCGAGGTGCTGCGGCTGACCTACGACGCCGACCTGCCGGTGACCACCTACCAGGGCATGACCCTGGTGGCCGAGACGCCCCACTTCTTCGGGCGCAACGGCAGACACGGCAGCCAGCAGGAGGAGCAGCGTGCTGAGTCCTCTCCAGTATGAGTTCTTCGTCAGGGGGCTGATAGTGGCCACGCTGGTGAGCGCCCTCTGCGGCCTCATCGGCGTGTACATCGTCCTGCGGCGCATGGCCTACATAGGCCACGGGCTGTCCCATGCCGTCTTCGGCGGCGCCGTGGTCAGCTACGTCATGTCCATCAACTTCTTCCTGGGGGCCAGCGTCTGGGGCTTCCTGGCCGCCGTCCTCATCAACATGACCACCCGCAAGCGCAGGATCGGCGCCGACGCCGCCATCGGCATCATCACCACCGCCAGCTTCGCCCTGGGCATCGCCCTCATCAGCCGCTACAAGACCTTCACCCGCAGCTTCGACGCCGCCCTCTTCGGCAACATCCTGGGGGTCACCCAGGCCGACCTGTGGGCCATCGTGGTAGTGACGCTGTTCACCTTTGTCTGCGTCTTTGTGGGCTACAAGTACCTGCTATTCACCACCTTCGAGCCGGAGGTGGCCCGCTTCTACGGCGTCCCGGCGGACTGGGTGGACACCCTGTTCTCCCTGGTGCTGGCGGCGACGGTGGTGGTGTCCATGCAGGTGCTGGGCGTGACCCTCATCGCCTCGGCCATCGTGATCCCGCCGGTGGTGGCGCGCCTGCTGACCAACAGCTTCAGCAGGATGATGCTGCTGTCCACGGGCATCGGCGCCTTCTGCGGCCTGGCGGGAGTGTACCTGAGCTACTTCGTGGACGTCTCCTCTGGCGCCACGGTCGTCCTCTTCTCGGCGGCCCTCTTCGTGCTGGCCCTGGCCTTCACCTCGCTGCGGGAGCGCCTTACCCTGCACCGGGGCCGCGCCGCCCGCCGGTCGGCCGCGCTGGCCCATGGCGACGCCGAGGTGGTACACTGACAGGCATGTTGCTGCTGAAGGAAAGGGACAATGCCGGGCCTTCGGAGAGGGCGCTGGCGGCCCTGTGGCAGAGGGCGCACGCGCTGCCCGATGGCCTGGTGACCCAGGACGGCCGGCGCTTCCGGGTGGTGTACCCGGGCAGGCCCAATGCGCGTCCCGGCCCGGACTTCCAGGGCGCCATCCTCGCCTCGGAGGATGGCCAGACCATCACCGGCGACGTGGAGCTGCACCTGAGCGCGCCGGACTGGTACAGCCACCAGCACCACACCGACCCCAACTACAACGGCGTCATCCTGCACGTTGTCCTGCGGAATAAGGCGACGGCCCCGGCGCGGCAGCAGTCGGGGGTTAGCGCGCCCGTTGCGGCCATGGAGGACGTGGCCCCGCTGCTGGAGGCGGCCGGCCAGCAGGCGCCCGCCGGCCTGTCCCGGCTGGCGTCCCTGGACGACGCGTCCCTGCTGGAGCTTCTGGAGCGTGCGGGCGACCAGAGGTTCCTGGCCCGGAGCCGCGGCTTCGCCCTGGAGCTGGCCGCCGGCGACGCCGAGCAGGTGCTGTACAGCGCCCTGCTGGACGGCCTGGGCTACGCGGCCAACCGCAAGCCCTTCCGGGAGCTGGCCCGCCTGGTGCCGGTCCGGGCGCTGGTGGCGCTGAAGAAGGAGCCGGCGTCCACGCGGCTGATGGCCATCAGGGCCATGCTCTTGCATGCCTCGGGGCTGATGGCGCGGGTGCCGCCTGACGAGGCCGCCACCCTGGGACGGCTGTTGAGGCACCTGCCCCGCACGGGCACCCTCTCCGCCCATGACTGGGAGCTATTCCGGGTCCGGCCAGCCAACCACCCGGTGCGACGCATAGAGGGCGTGGCGCACCTGGTGGCCCGCTACATGGGCACAGGGCTTGTGCGCGGCCTGGAGCAGGCCGCGCGAGCTGGCGGCCCACAGCACCTTGTGGAGGCGCTGAAAGCCAGGCCCTTCATCGGCACCAGCAGGGCAAGAGACCTGGCCGTGAACGTGGCGCTGCCCTTCCTGCACGCCATGGCGGCCCAGGGGCGCGATGCCGGCCTGTCCCGCCTGTGCCTGGAGATATACCGGGCCTTCCCCACCACGCAGGACAACGAGACGACCCGGGAGATGCTGCGGCTGCTGTCCTCGTGGCGCGCGCCCCTGAAGCTCAAGTACGCGCGCCAGCAGCAGGGGCTGGTCCAGCTTTACAAGGGCTTCCTTGGCCGCGCCGCAGGCCAGCCTGACTAGTCGCCATGTAGGGGCCGCCTAGCCCCTCCAGACTCCCCCTTTGGGTGATTACCCGTCCCGGCGCAGGCCGCATAATGTGCCAGACGAGGACCGCGCGCCAGCCAACACCTCCCCTCCTGTGGGCTACTGGGCAGCCAGGCAGCGCGGGCCAGCACGTCAGCACCATCAGCAGGCCATCAGGGACGGCATGGCTATCAAGAGCGTTGCCAGCGGGGAAGGCCAGTACAGGGCCGTGGCGCGGGCGGTGGACGGGCCTTCGGCCTGGGCTGTCATCGGCGCCCTGACTTTTCTTTTCTACTTCAGCACCAGGTCGGCCCTCCAGATGCCCGACAGCCTGGCCTACGCCCTCAGCGCCAGGACGGGGCAGGACCTGTTCCATCCCCACCACCTGCTCTATAGCCCCATGGTGAGGGCCTTCTATCTCGCCCTTTCGCCGGCGTGCGACTCCTGCGACGCCGTGCTGGCCGCGCAGGTACACAACGTGCTGTGGGCCTCGGTAGCTATGGCGGCAACCTTCCAGGTGGTGAAGAAGCTCACAGGCGCAGGCCTGGCCGGGCTGGGAGCGGTGCTGGTGCTGCTGGTGTCCCAGGGGCCGTGGGTGTACGCCACCCAGGCGGAGATCTATGTGCCCGCGCTGGGAGTGCTGGCGCTGCTGACTGCCATCATCGTCTCTGCCCCGGGGCATGAGCTGGGCTGGAAGCGGCTGCTGGCGGTGGCCGTGCTCCTGGCCCTGGCGGTGCTGTACCACCAGAGCAACGCGCTCTTCGCGGCGCCGCTGGGCCTGTACCTGGCGGCCAGCCAGGGCAGGCGCCGGCCATGGGCCACTCTGGCGACGCTGGCCGTCGCCGGAGGCATAGTGGCCCTGGCCTACGTCCTGGCCTTCGCCGCAGGCCCCTGGGAAAAGACGCTGGCCAGCTTCGTCCGCTTCAACCTGGAGTACGCCTCCCACCCCAACCCCACCTGGGGCACCCTGGACAACTTCAGTCCCGGGGGGGCCTACTACCTCTTCCGCAGCCAGATGTGGAACTTCATCCCCATACCTTTCGGGGCCGTCACGGTGCCCATGTTCGCCCTGGCCCTGGGCGCGCTGGTGGCCTGGAACGCCGCGCGGTCGCTGAGGCCCGCTCCATTCCGGACGCTGCGGGGCTTCCTGCTGGCCTGGCTGGCCGCCTATTTCCTGTTCTTCCTCTGGTGGCTGCCCAGCGAGCGGGAGTTCTTCATCGTGACGCTGTTCCCCATCATCGTTCTGGGGGCGTTGGTGCTGCGAGACGTGGCGATGGACGGGAGGCACCGGCGCCTGAGGCCGCTCATGGCCCCCGCCGTGGCTGGCGTGGTGACGTTCCTGTTCGCCACCAACCTGGCATTGACGGTGCTGCCGGCCCACCAGTCCAGGGGACACAGGTACGAAGAGGCCGCGAGACTGGCGGCGCTGGCCCCGGCCGAGTGCCTGGTGGTGGCCGAGTACCCCCTGGCCGAGAGCCTCAAGTACTACTTCGGCAGGCGAGCGGTCCAGCTTGACATTCCGTTGCTGTCCATCTACGAGAGGCAGCCCCTGCCACCGGAGTACTTGCTCTCGGGTGAGGCGTGCCTGGTGGTGCCGCTGCAGGGCCTCTCGCCCTCCTACGAGGCGCTGGAGGGCATCAGTGGCTACACGCGCCCCGGCCTGTGGCTGCGGTACCTGGGCTGGCTGCTGGACTTCGGGCCTGCCGGCCCGGAGGCGCCCCTGTCTGTCCGTGGACCTGTGGCCATCCGCGCCGAAACGGGAGCAACCTATCTGGCCCTGGGGCCTGGCCGGGTGGAGGTGGCTGGTATCCAGGGCCTGATGGCGCTGCTGGATGCCACGGCCAGCGCCCCGGTGGCGTCGGGCCGCGGCCAGTTCCAGTCCTGGTACGAGGGCGCCTACTCATCGAGGCCGGCCCCTGTGGCCACACTGGCGCCCTAGAGGGCTTCGCGCGGCACTCTACCTCCTTACCTCCCGCAGCAGCGAGCGCACTTCCTCCGCCTTCTGGCCGTTGCCAGACTGCTCGTAGAGGGCCAGCGCCTTCTCCAGGTCGGCGATGGCCTTCTGGGCGTCCCCCATGTCCCTGTGGAGCACCCCACGGTCCTTGTAGGCATCGGCGAAGTCGGGCTTGAGCTGGATAGCCCTGTCGAAGTCTTCCAGCGCCAGGTCTAGGCGCTCATCGTGGTAGAAGGCAAGCCCGCGGCCGTGGTACGCCTGCGCGAACTCGGGCAGCCTCCGTATGACAATGTCGAAGGCCGGGACGGCCTCCTCCCACATGCCCAGCTCCAGCAGCCTCACAGCCCGACTGTACTCGAACAGCACAGCCGGCTGCGCCGCAGGGGTCGGGGTGGGCGTTGGCACAGGGGTGGCCGTAGCAGTGGGGGAGGGTGCTGGCGTCGGCGACGCGGTAGGGGAGGGTACTGGGGTGGCCGTCGCCGTGGAGGTGGGTGCGGGCGTCGGGGTCGGGGCGGGGCTGGCGCAGCCAGCCAGCGAGAGAACGGCCAGCGCCAGAATTGTCAAGGTGGGCCAGGGCCTCATGCTCATAAATATCTCCTGGATTAGCTAAAATCTAGGTGACTTTCAATACTTATTTAAGATAACATATCCGCACACGGCCATTATGCGCCGCAGAGACAGGCCACAAAAGGGTGGACAGCCATGGTGGCCTGCTTCGCCATGCGGGTGCCTGGTTTGGATGGCAGTACCGTGGTGCAGCCAGTGAAGGGCTTTCTAATATATATGTATAAATACCCTGAGAAAAAAAGTCCCAGGGAAGTACTTGCATGTTTGCATGCATGGAGATTAGGTGCGCGCACCGACGACACCGGCGACCGTTATGGTTTCATGATGAGGTTGCCCTGACGGTACGCCCGGCGCATACGCGGAGGACCCCCGGCATGAGAGGGCCGGTGCCGTGAGCAGCCTGGCATCCTGTCCTGCAACTTTGATGCGGAGGTCTGGCACACCGAAGGCGCCCAGCACCTTCCTGCTCTGGCCTCTGAACGGCTGTCCAGGTCGCCCCTGCTGGCTGCGCCAAGCAAGGAATCTGACTCACCAGATGATGGCGGATGGCATGCCAGGTGATGCCCCTAAGCTCAGGGGACTTGTGGCACTCACCGTGTCCTGGGGGCACGCGGGTGCAGGAGAACGCTTGCCATGGTAATACCAAGCCCTGATAAAGAGGCCCACCAGTACACTGCCGAAAACGGGGCCATCGCCCTGGCGCAGCGCCTTGACGACTCTGACGAGCCAGTCTACATCTACGACACCCAGGGAAGGTGTCAGTGGGTCAACCCGTCAGGGGAAAAGCTGCTGAGGCAGGATGCCAGCCAGATTATAGGCCGCTACATCTTCGAGCTATTCCCGGGCCAGATACGCTTCCAGATCATGGCCTGGCGGCGCGTCATTACCTCCAAGGCGCCGTCCTCCTTCCTGTCCGAGGTCTCCGTCAACGGGGAGACGCGTGTTTACCAGACCAGCCTGTTCCCCGTCATGGACAACAGCGGCAGGGTCCAGTCGGTGGTGAGCGTGAGCCGGCGCTTCGCGGAGCGAGAGGCGCTGGAGTACGAGAACCAGATGCAGGAGGCCGAGCTGGCCCTCATCCAGGAGATAGCCAGCATCATGACCTCCAGCCTGGACCTGAGCCAGGTCTATGAGCACTTCGCCTCGGAGTTCAACAAGCTGGTGGCTTTCGACCGCATCGCCATCCTGCTCCAGGACGACGAAAAGCAGGAGCTGAGGCTGGCCTTCGCCTGGGGCCCCCTGAAGTGCAAGGCGTGCCAGATGGGGTCGGTGGCCGCCACCGACCCCGCCCTCCTGTGGCTGCGGGCGCAGCGCAAGGCCCACATCTCCAGGGACCTGGCGCAGCAGATGGAGTTCCCCCTGGACTCCGACCTTCTCGACGAAGGTGTCAGGTCGGTCATGCGCATCCCGCTCATCACCCGGAAAGGCGTGGTAGGCATGCTGCTCCTGTGCAGCATACATGCCGGCGTCTACGGCGACCGGGAGCAGGCCATCGCCGAGCGCATGGTCGCTCAGATCGCGCCCGCCATCGAGAACGCCCAGTTGTACCAGCAGGCCCAGGAGCGCGCCAAGGAGCTGGAGGTCATTGACGAGATCGCCAGCATCATGACCTCCAGCCTGCGCATCCAGGAGGTGTACGAGCGCTTTGCCTCGGAGGTCAGGAGGCTGTTCAGCTTCGACCGCATGTCCATTGTCCTGGTGGACGAGAAGTCCCAGAAGGCGGTCAAGGCCTACACCTCTGGCGTGGACTCCGAGGCGCTGAGGACCGCCCAGCACTGGCCCATGGATGGTGCCGACATGCGGCGGCTGCTGGAAGAGCGGCAGACCATCATGGAGTCAGACCTCTCCCGGCGGCCCAGGTCGCAGGAGGACGAGGCGCTGCTCAAGGCGGGGCTGGTATCGGAAATCAGGGTGCCCCTTATCTCCAAGGACAAGGTGCTGGGCATCTTCCTGCTATGGAGTAGCCAGCGTGGCGCCTTTGGCAAGAGGGAGAAGCGCATCCTGGAGCGGCTGGCGGCGCAGATAGCGCCCGCCATCGTCAACGCTCGGCTGTACGAGGAGGTGGAGCAGGCGCTGGAGCGGCTGCGGTCCACCCAGGAGCAACTGGTGCGAGTGGAGCGGCTGCGGGCCATGGGCGAGCTTGCCAGCGGAGTGGCCCACGACTTCAACAACTCCCTGGCGGCCATCCTGGGCAGGACGCAACTGCTCATGAACCACATCACCTACGAGCCGCACCTGCGCTCCCTGCAGCTCATTGAGCAGGCAGCCCACGACTCGGCCCAGGTGGTGAGGCGCATCCTGGACTTTGCCCGCTTCCGCACCGAGTCCAAGTTCTCGCCCGTCAACGTGAACGCCCTGGTCAACGATGTGGTGGAACTGACACGCCACAAATGGTACGACGAGGCGCACATCAAGGGCCAGCGGATTGATGTGTCCACTCACCTGGACGAAGTGCCCTCGGTGCTGGGCAACTACTCTGACCTGCGGGAAGTGCTCACCAACCTGGTCATCAACGCCTACCAGGCCATCCCCAAGGACGGCTCCATCCAGGTGTCCACCAGGCAGATGGGCGACCAGGTGTGCATTGAAGTCGCGGATACGGGTGTGGGAATGAGCCCGGAGATGAAGAAGCGCGTGTTCGAGCCTTTCTTCACCTCCAAGGGCGCCGCAGGCACAGGGCTGGGCCTCAGCATCGCCTACGGCATCATCTCCAGGCACCATGGGAAGATAGAAATCGAGAGCGAAGAGGGCGTGGGGACCGCCGTGCGGGTGCTGCTGCCGGTGGCGGAAGGCGTCGCGGTGGTGGAGGAGTCGCAGGTCCGGAGCCTCCCCCAGTCCCAGCGCAAGGCCCGCATACTGGTCATCGAGGACGAGCCGCTCATCCGCGAGACGCTGGCCGACATGCTGGCCATGGCGGGCCACCAGGTCACCCTGGCCAGCGACGGCGAGGGCGGCCTGGCCCAGTTCAAGCAGGGCCGGTTCGACATCATCTTCACCGACCTGGGCATGCCGGGCACCTCGGGCTGGGAAGTGGCCAGGGCCATCAAGCAACAGCAGCCCAGCGTGCCCGTGGTCATGGTCACCGGCTGGGGCGTGGGCATAGACCGGGAGGAGCTGGAGCGCAACAAGGTGGACCAGGTGCTGCCCAAGCCCTTTGACATAGACCAGGTGCTGAACCTGGTGCGCGACCTGGTGGACGGCAAAGGCATGTGAGCGCCCGGCCTAAGGTCGGCCGGCCAGGCCCTTTCGAAGCTCGGCCACTACGGCCATGAGCCGCCTGGCCCGCTCCGCGTCCACGGGGTTGGACACAACGCCGTCCCGCTTCAGGTCCGTCCCCACGATGGCCCCGTCGGCCACGGACAGGAAGTCGCGGGCGTTGGCCTCGGTGACGCCACTGCCCACCAGCACGGGCACGCCTGGCACCGCCTCCCTGGCCGCGGACACCTCCTCCAGGGAAGCCTCCTCGCCGGTGGCCGGGCCTGAGACGATGATGGCATCGGCCAGGCCGCGCTCCACCGCTGTCCTGGCGGCGCGACGCACGTCCCTGCCGCCCAGCGGCGTCGAATGCTTCACCAGTATGTCTGCAAAGACCAGCGTCCTCGCCCCCAGCTCTCGCCGGTAGCGCAGCAGTCCAGCCGCGCAGCCCTGGATGAGTCCCTCGTCGGCGACCACAGCCCCTGTAAGGACGTTCACCCTCACGAAGCTGGCGCCGGTGGCGCAGGCGATGGCCAGCGCGGACATCCCATCGTTGCGCAGGACGTTGATGCCCAGGGGCAGGCCGGCCACCCGCTGGACCTCCTTGACGGCCACGGCCATGGCGGCCACCGTGTGCGCCGCCACGCGGCCCCGGACGAAGGGCGCGTCGCCGAAGTTCTCCACAATGATGCCGCTGACGCCGCCGGATGCCAGCGCCGCCGCGTCCCGCCGGGCGCGCTCCAGCACACCCTCCAGGTCGCCGGCCCAGCGCGGGCTTCCCGGCAGAGGCAGCAGGTGTACCATGCCGATGACAGGCTTGGTACAGCCAAACACAAGGTCCAGCACCCGGCTACTCCTGTGGACGCCACGGCGGAAGCCGTGGGCAGCATATTCCCTCCGCGCCCTTCATGGAATAAAGTATCGCTGCGCCACGCGCAGAAATCCAGGCTTTTGAGGAGGGACCGTGATTCGCAGTCTCGACGGCATCAGCCCAAGGGTCCACCCGACGGCCTTTGTCAGCGAGGCCGCCTACGTCATCGGCGACGTGGAGATAGGGGAAGGCTCCAGCGTCTGGCCCGGCACCGTGGTACGGGCTGACATGGGCCGCATTACCATCGGCAAGTTCACCTGCATCCAGGACAACTCGGTAGTACACGGCGACGCGGACGTGGTCATTGGTGACTACGTGGTAATCGGGCACAGGGTGATGTGCCACGCCAGGCTGATAGGCAACCGCGTGCTGATCGGCAACGGCGCCACCATCAATGACGGCGTGGCCATCGGCGACGACAGCCTGATAGCCTCTGGCGCCATGGTAGTGGACAACATGGAGATACCGGCCAGGTCGCTGGTGGTGGGCATTCCGGCCCGCATCCGGGGCCAGGTGGAGCAGCGCCACATTGACCTCATCAAGTACTACTGCGACATCTACATCCACAAGACCCAGCGGTACAAGCGCCAGGGGGACCTGGAATAGCCATCAGCGGTCAGCTTTCGGCACTGAAAGCTGACCGCGTCACATCTGCTCGGGGGCTGTCATGCTCATCAGGTCCAGGCAGCGGGCCAGGACGGTCCTGGCCGCGTCCACCAGCTTCAGCCTGGCCCTGGTTATCTCGGCGTCCTCGGGCAGGCTGGAGACCACGCGGCACTGCTGGTAGAACCAGTGGAAGGCCGTCGCCAGCTCCATGGCGTAGTGGGGCAGGTGGTGCGGCTCCAGGTTGCGGGCCATCAGCTCCACCAGGTCCGGCAGCTCCAGCATCTTGCGGACGAGGGCCAGCTCCGCGTCGTCGGTGAGCAGGGCCAGGTTGCCGCCGCTGTAGTCTATGCCCCGCTCCCTGGCCAGCCTGAGGATGCTGGCGATGCGGGCGTGGGCGTACTGGACGTAGTAAACGGGGTTTTCCTGCGACTGCTCCCTGGCCAGCTCCAGGTCGAACTCCATCTGGCTCTCGGGCGAGCGGGAAAGGAAGAAGAAGCGGCAGGCGTCCGGGCCGACCTCCTCCACAAGCTCCCGCACCGTCACGATCTCGCCGGCGCGCTTGGACAGCCGGGCTACCTCGCCGCGACGCTTGAAGGTCACAAGCTGGGAGATAATCAGCGTCAGGCGCTCCTGGGGGACGCCCAGGGCGCTGACCATGGCCTTCATGCGGGGCACGTGGCCCTGGTGGTCGGCGCCCCAGATGTTGATGACGTGGTCGAAGCCGCGCTCCAGGAACTTGTTGTAGTGGTAGGCGATATCGGAGGCGAAGTAGGTGGGCGCGCCGGTGCTGCGCACCACCACGTTGTCCTTGTCCTCGCCCAGGGCCGTGGAGGTGAACCAGAGGGCGCCGTCGCGCTCGGCCAGGTAGCCCTTGTCCCGCAGCAGCTGCATGGCCCGCTCATACTGGCTGCCGCTGTACAGGCTGCGCTCGCTGAACCAGGAGTCGAAGTGTACGCGCAGCATGTCCAGGTCGGCGCGAATGGCCTCCAGCATCTTCTGAAGGCCCAGCTCGCCAATCTCCCGGATGGCCTCCCCCTGGGGCAGCCGCAGGAACCTGTCGCCGTGCTCCTCCTTCACCTGCCTGGCCAGGTCCACCATGTACTCGCCCCGGTAGCCGTCCTCGGGAATGGCCGCGTCCAGGCCGAACTGCTGCTGGTAGCGGGCGTAGAGCGTCTGGTTGAAGCGCTCCATCTGGTTGCCGGCGTCGTTAATGTAGTACTCGCGCTGGACGTCGTAGCCGGCGGCCTTGAGGATGCTGGCCAGGGTGCTGCCAATGACGGCGCCCCGGGCGTGGCCGACGTGCAGCGGCCCGGTGGGGTTGGCGCTGACGAACTCCACCTGCACCCGCGTCCCGGCGCCTATGGCGACATCGGCGAAGGACGCCCCGGCCTGCCTGATGGCGTCCACCTGGCTGGCAAGCCATTGCCTGCTCAGGGCGAAGTTGATGAAGCCCGGGCTGGCGGCCCAGACCTTCTCCAGCGTGCCGTCCACGGGGATGAGCGGCACCAGCTTCTGGGCAATGGCCATGGGGCTCATGCGCATGGGACGCGCCAGCTTGAGGGCGACGCTGGAAGCGAAGTCGCCATGCTGGGGGTTCTGCGGGCGCTCGATGGGCACCTCGGCCACCTGGGCGGCGGGAAGCTGCCCACTGCCCTGCGCCTCGTCAATGGCCCGCCTTATCAGTTGCTCTATCTGGCTCTTGATGGTCATGTTTACTTCCGAGTTTGCTGCATTGTAGTAAAGATAACAAAAGGGGCCGGGTGCTCGCCAGTAGCACATGGCTCCAGCCGGCGCGCCTGCGCGGGGCCAGTGTGTACATCACGCCGTGGTCTAAAAGCGGCAGCTTTGCAGGAGGGGGGTGGGGCGAGGGCAGACGTGCAGACCTCAGCTCCGTTCCCCCTCTCTCCAGCCTGCTCTGAGCTTGCTGAAGAGTGGAGAGGGGGCGCACCAGGCCAGCCCTGGCCCTATAAGGCATGGGGTGAGGTCGGCCTGGCCGCCTCCCTGCTACCCTCAAGACCTGTCCGCGTATGGGCCACGCGTGGAGAGGGCAGGCTGGCGGGAGTTATGCCAGGTCCCGCGCCCAGTAGTACTGGCCGTGGGCCTGCACCAGCGCCCTGGGGTCGCTGTCCAGCAGGTCCCCGAAGGTGGTGCGTGTGATGGGCCTGGACGAGCTGCCGTCCTTGCTGAGGGCCAGCGCACGGGCCTGCTCCTCGCTGGGGAAGGCGACGGCCCGGCCACGGTCGTCCCGGAAGGCCCACAGGGGCAGGGAGCGCTCCACGCCGGCCTGGGGCAGCCCCTCGGTGAAGGGGCGCAGCCGCTCTGGCGTGGCGCCGTGCTCCTGGAGGAACTCCAGCAGGGCCTTGCGCATCTGGGTGGCGACCTCCGGGTGCTGGCCTATGACGTTGCGCTCCTGGGCAGGGTCCGCGGCCAGGTCATAAAGCTCCGAGGGCCTGCCCTGGGGGCTGGCGATGAGCGTCCAGCGGTCGTCGGTGACTGTCAGGGCCTCCACCACGCGGTCGGAGCCGGCCCAGCCGTCGAAGAGATGGCCCACACCCGGCTGGCGGGTGACGCCGGCCAGCACCGCCGGGAACCTGCCGGAGAAGGCGTAGCGCCGGCGTGAGCGGCCGCTGCCGTCCATGAGCGGCAGCAGCGACTGGCCGTGTACGCGGGACGGCACCGGAATGCCCAGCGCGTCCAGTATGGTGGGCAGCGTGTCCGGCGGCTGGACCAGGCCGCGGATGCGCTGGCCCTGACCTAGGCCATCAGGGTGGCGCACCAGGAGGGGGATGCGTGTGGTGGTCTCGTACAGGTTGCCGTACTGGCCGCCCGGCTTGCCCTCCAGGTCGTGTTCGCCGAAGAGGTGGCCGTGGTCGGTGGTCCAGATGACCAGGGTGTTCCTGAACAGCCCCAGCTTCTCGATGGTGTCCAGGACGTAGCCCACCCAGCGGTCGGTCAGGGTGACCTGGCCGGCGTACAGGGCGCGGACATCCCGCAGCTCCTCCGGCGTCATATAGTCCCAGCGGCCATACTGGGGGTAAATGAGGTGGTCGCCCCTGTAGTCGGGGTCGGCGTAGAGGGCATGGTCGTACCAGGGTGGGTCGAAAGGCTCGTGGGGGTCCCACATGTCCACCCACAGGAAGAAGCGGTCCAGCCTGTAGTTGACCTCCAGCCAGTCCATGGCGGCCTGGGCGATGCGGGCGACCTTGTACTGGCGCTCGTAGCGGCGGTAGCCCTGGTTGCGCAGGTAGAGCCTGGTGGCCTCCACGCCCCGCAGCTTGTGGCGCTGCGCCGGCAGGGGAGTGGGGATGTCCGGGTCGGTGATGTAGGGGTCGGCGTGCTGGCCGCGCACCCAGTTCCAGGCCGTGAAGCCACGGGTGTAGTCGAAGTTGTGGTAGCCAAGCTGGGGCGGGTCATATACCAGGTAGGTGGTATAGCCGTGCTGGGAGAGTAACTGGGCCAGGGTCACGTCCTCGGGCGAGAGCGGCTCCCAGCCCCGGATGGGGAAGCCATAGCGGCCAGTGTGGTGGTCCCACCGGTTGGGGATGGTGGGATAGGAGGCAATGTAGGCCTGCTCGAAGACGGCGGCCTGCTGGGCGAACCGGTCGAACGCGGGCGTTTTTATCCAGGTGTTGCCGTAGCAGCCCAGGTGGTCCCGCCGGAAGGTATCATTCAACAGCACAATGACGTTCACGAGTGGCTCCTGGCAGTCTGGCATTGCGCCGCGCCGGTCTGTGGCCCTGCCGTGGCGGCGCGCGCCGTGTCTCCCCAGTAGCTTACGAGTCCACCGCGCCGCTGTCAACCGGCCCGCGACCGGCGTGGACTGATGTGGGCCGGCCACCAGCAGGCGCCCTGAGTGGGCAGACTCTTCGCACCCACCGGCGTTTGTGCGATACTCTTGGCACGATGCGCCACGAGGAGGTGAGGCATGATCAGTAGGTTCGGGACCCTGTTTGCCGGGCACGTGGACCTTGACAACATCGGGCTGGAGGGGACACCAGTCAACGACCGCTGGTTGCCCAACAAGCGCCTGGCCACGGTCTTTGACAAGACCCAGGCCATCGCCCAGCTCCTGGACAGGGAAGGCTACGATAGCTTCTGGCTGGCGGAGCACCACTTCCAGCGGGAAGGCTACGAGTGCATCCCCAACATCCTCATGCTGGCGGTCCACCTTGCCCACGTCACCAGGCGGATCAAGTTCGGCTGCGGCTTCAACATCACGCCCATGTGGCACCCGCTGCGGCTGGCCGAGGACTACGCCGTCGCGGACATCCTCACCGGCGGGCGCGTCATCTTCGGCGTGGGCAGGGGCTACCATACGCGGGAGGTGGAGGTCTTCGGTGCGCCCATGCTGGACGCCGACGCCAACCGCGAGCTTTTCGAGGAGCAGGTGGATATTATCTTCAAGGCCTTCAATGAGCCGTCCTTCTCCCACAAGGGCAAGTACTACACCATACCGCCCAGGGTGCCCTATCGCGGCTACGAGTTGAAGGAAATAACCCTGGTGCCACGCCCTGTCCACCTGCCGGTGGAGTGCTGGCAGCCCATCGTCAGCGCCAGCCAGCGCGGCATGGAGTTCATGGCCAGGCATGGAATCAAGGGTGTCATAGGCGGGGGCGCGGCCTCTGGCGGCGCCAACGAGAAGGTGGTGCAGGCCTGGCGCGAGGTGCTGGCCCGCCATGGCCGCGAGACGCCACCGGGGGGCGACCTCATTATCGGCTTCTCCTTCCACATAGCCGAGACCCAGGAGAAGGCCATAAACGAGGCCCGCAAGTTCTTCGAGGAGAACATGAAGATGTTCGCGCCCCTGGGGTTTGTCCGCGGCATCACCGAGGAGCAGATGCAGGCCATAGCCGATCCCAGGAAAGCGGTGCGGACAAGGCTACCGACCATCGAGGAGGCCGTAAAGGCCGGCGCCTGGCTTTGCGGCCCGCCCGAGTATATCATCGAGCGGCTGCAGGAGGTGCAGGAGAGGTACCCGGGCCTGGAAGCAATCAACGTGAACAACGTCATTGGCACGCCTCAGAAGGTAGTCCTGGAGCAGTTGCAGTGGTTCGCCAGGGAGGTCATGCCGGCCTTCAAGGGCAAGGTGGAAGCATCCACCGCCGCCAGCTAGGGCGCCGGGCCTGGCGCGCCGCCAGCCGGCGGTGTAGGCTAGATTGTACGGGCGGGATGGGCCTGCTGGCCCGTCCCGCCGCGCAGCCATGCGGGGACATCCATGTCCCCGGTGTTGTTCCCGGGAGGAGTGTCTCACATGATTGGCGAGTTCACGGTCAGGTCGCGCTCCGCTCCAGTCCAGCAGGCCCGGCCACGGGAGCTGCTGGAGGCTGAGCAGATGACGGGCGAGCACTTGACGCCCGTTCTGGTGGTAGCGCCCCATCCCGACGATGCCGAGTCGGGCGCGGGCGGCACCATCGCCCGCTGGGCAAGGCAGGGCCGCAAGGTCGTACTGGTCGTCTGCACCAACGGCGACAAGGGCACCAGCGACCGGGGCCTGTCCCCACAGGAGCTGGCGCTCATGCGGGAGGAGGAGCAGCGAGAGGCGGCCAAGGTGCTGGGCGTCTCGGAGGTGGTCTTTCTCCGCTATCCTGACCAGGGGCTGGAGGACACGCCGGAGTTTCGGGAGAAGATTGTCAGGCAGATACGCCTGCACCGGCCCGAGACTGTGCTGACCGTGGACCCCAGCAGGCCCTACATCCGACACAGGGACCACTACATCACCGGCCGCGTGACCCTGGACGCCATATTCCCCTATGCCCGCGACCACCTGGCCTACCCGGAGCACCTGGAAGAGGGGCTGGAGCCTCATAAGGTGCGGGAGGTCTACCTCTGGGGCACCGACAACCCCGACACCTTCCTGGACGTGACCGACACCTTCGACCTCAAGCTTCAGGCGCTGCGCTGCCACCGGAGCCAGGTGGGCGATGGCTGGGAGCTGCGGGAGATGCGCGCCCGCACCCGCTACGAGGAGGTGGGCAAGAAGATAGGCGTGTCCTACGCCGAGCAGTTCAAGCGCATCGAGGTCTTCTGATACCCGCGCGCCTGACGCGACTGGCCCATTAACCGGATAAGCCGTGACTAATTATGTTGATATATTGCGCTTGATGCTTGAACATAGGATTCCTGCGCGTATCCAGCGAGCGCACGCCGATATATGAGGTCATTCCTCTGACAGGCGTGGGCCGCGCCACTGAAAGCGTCACCCAGGCCCTGCTATTCGCAGGTATCCTCTGTCTGGTGCCTCAGCGGGCAGGAGTGGACTGGATTAGAATATCGTCACCGACCCAGAACACTACGGGAGGTGTCGAAGATAAGCAGGGAGGCAGTAAGCCTGGTAGACCTGGAGGCGTGGGCCAGCCAGCGGATGTCCCATAACCTGTGGGAGTTCGTGGCTGGAGGTTCCATGGACGAGGTCACGCTGCGGCGGAACCGCAGCGCCTTCCAGGAGATCACCATCCGGCCGCGCTACCTGGTGGACGTGAGCAACCGGGACCTGTCCACCACGGTCTTGGGGCAGCGCATAAGTTTCCCTGTCATGACGGCCCCGGCCGGCGCCCAGCGCATGGCCCACCCCGATGGCGAGGTGGCCGTGGCGCGGGCGGCCGGAAGCATGGGCACCCTCATGGCGCTGGCCACAAGCTCCGGCTACAGCATCGAGGAGGTCGCCGCGGCGGCCAGCGGGCCTCTGTGGTTCCAGCTCTACCACTTCGATGACGACGTCACCAGGGAGCTGGTCACCAGGGCCAAGGCGGCGGGCTACTCGGCCATCGTGCTGACCGTGGACACACCCCTGACCAGTCCTAAAGACAGGGATGCCCGCAACGGCTTCGTGCGCATAGAGGGGCAGGTCTGGGGCAGCCTGAAGTCCCGCCCGGACCTCATGGAGAGGGTCCGGATCCCCGATATGCCCGAGCGCGCCTACCGGCGGGAGCGAGTCCTGACCTGGCAGCGGCTGGACTGGCTGCGCTCTCTTACTGGCCTCCCCCTCATCATCAAGGGAGTCCTCAGCGTCGAGGACGCCCTGCTCTGCGCCCAGCACGGCGTGGACGGCATTATCGTCTCCAACCACGGCGGCAGGACCATGGACAGCCTGCCAGCCACCATCGAGGTGCTTCCGGATATTGCCGACGCGGTGGGCGACAAGCTGGAGGTGTACCTGGACTCGGGCATTCGCCGGGGCACCGATGTCCTGAAGGCGCTGGCCCTGGGAGCGCGCGCTGTCCTGGTGGGACGGCCCGTGCTGTGGGGCCTGGCCGTGGACGGCGAGGCAGGCGTGCGCAGGGCGCTGGAGATACTGCGCAACGAGTTCGAGCGGGCCATGGCCTTCTGTGGCTACACCAGGGCCAAGGACATCGGCCCCAGCGCTGTCTGCCTTCCCGGCCATGGCTACCTCCGGAGCGCGGCAGCAGCCAAGGCGGATGCCAGGCGCTAGCAAGAAATACTTGTCGTTCCTTGGCCCGGCATGAATTCCAGGGCGGCATCCCGCCTGCCCCGCAGGGTAGATGCTGTTTTTCCAGCCCAGCCGCCCGGTGACGCTAGCCCCACGGCCCAGCCCCGTGGGGCCGGACTATGGGGCTAGCGTTTCCAGGTGGAACGCGGAGGCCGGCATTGCTGAGCAGGGGAGTGCTTCCGCCAGGCAGCGCAGGCGTGGCATGAATACCCAGAGGCTAGAGCTTGACCGCTTCAGGCTGGGCCAGCTCCTGGGCGAGGGCGCCGAGTTCCAGGTCTTCGCGGCCACCGACAGCCTGGATGGCCGGCCGGTGGTGCTCAAGCGCCCTCACCCTACCATCGTCGGCCGGCTGCAGCACCGCGACATTGAGCAGCGACTGGAGCGGCTTGTAGCGGCGAGGGAGGAGCTTGGGGATGCGCTGCACCACGTCGCCCGCCTCATAGGCTACGTGCCCCAGGGCCACCATGACCTCTACTTCGGGGACACGCTGGGGCAGCCCTACACGGTCATGGTGGAGGAGCGCGCCAGGGGAGTCCCCCTGGTGGGCAGCGTCATGGACGGCATCAAGGGCATGCCTGTGGGACTGCCCCAGAACCTCTTTGTCCTTCACCCGCTGGTAGCCCACCCGCAGAGGGGCGCCTTCACCGTCCCGGGCGATGTGCTGGACGTGGCCGCGAGCTTTTACCTCACCGGCATGCTGCTCCTGGACCTGAGGCCCCAGAATGTCTTTTTCGACCCGCGCACCGCCCGAATAACAGTGGTGGACATCAGCAGCATAGCCGCGCCACGGGAGGCCACCAGGCGGCGCGGCGCCCTGGACCTGCACGACTTCTACCTGGAGCTTTTCAGGTGGTACACGGCCCCCCACGGCCCGCCCCTGGAAGCCGGCGCCTACGGTATGCCCTACGGGATGGACCAGGCGCCTCTGTTCGCGCGAGACCTGGACAGGCTGGCCACCGCCTTCTCCGAGTCGGACCCGTCGCCGCTGAGGACGGCGGCGCTGGACATTCTGGCCCGCATACGCCAGCGCCACTTCCGGGACATGGGCGAGTTCCGCCGGCACTTCCAGGAGTACCTGGGGCTGGTCGCCCGGCGCTACGTGGCGCTGTCCGCCGACGCCAGCCTGGTCGCGGCCTGGAGGCAGGCGGCTGGCAGGCTGAGGGAGCACCACTGGCGCAAGTTCCTTTTCGACCCTGCCTCCGACCTGGCGCCCTACGGGGTATAACACGGGTCCTCTTTGAAGACGCTGCCAATATGACGCAATATTGTAGGGGCAGGTCTCGTGCCTGCCCTGGGCAACCACGAGGGTTGCCCCTACTCAGGTCTGGTATAAGGCTGCCCTCCAGGAGCGGAAGCCAGCGCCCTGGAGAACAGGGCCAGCAGCAGCGCCTGGAGGCTCTCCTCGCGGGTGCCGGAGGTGTCCAGCAGGACGTGCTGGCGGGCAGGCACCTCGTCCATAGGCTCCCAGCTTGCTTTCTGGGCGTCCAACATCTCCACGCGGCCATCGGAGGCCGTCTCCTCGCCGGTCTCGGTCCTGCGCATCAGCCTGGCGCGGACGACCTCGTCGGGGGCGACGCACTCCACGATCCATACCTTCACGCCAAGCTCGCGGCCTATGGACAGCGCCTCTAGGCGGCCCTGCCGCCGGCTGAATGTGGCGTCCAGCACCACCGACCTGCCAGCGCTCAGCAGTTGGCGCGCCTGGCGGAACATGGCCTCGTAGGTCAAGCGGGACATCTGGGGTGAGTAAAGCCCCTGGCCGTAAGGGTCATAGCGGTGCTCCGTGGGACGCAGGCCGGCTAGCTGCTTTCTGGTGACGTCGGAGGAGATGTACTCCATGTCCCAGCGGTCCGCAAGCTGGCTGCCCAGGTAGGACTTGCCGGTGCCCATCAGCCCGCCTACCAGCACCAGCAGGGGCCTGGGCAGCGACTGGCGAGCGTAAGCATGGGCCAGGTGGAAGTAGGCCCGGGCCGCCTCGGTCACGCTGCGGCGCTCGTCTTCCGCCAGCGAGGTATCCTGCAGCCTGAAGCTGGTCACCTTGCCTCGCACGAAGGCCCGGTAAGCCTTGAAGAAGTCCAGCAGCTCTCTGATGCCTGTATCGCCAGACTCCTCTATGTACGCCGCCACGAAAGCCTCTGAAAGGTCGGGCCTGCCGTAGAAGTCCAGGTCCATGGCCAGGAAGGCCATGTCCTGGGCCACGTCCAGGCACCGGAAGCGCTGGTTGAACTCTATGCAGTCAATGACCTCGATGCCATTTTCCAGGAAGATGTTGGCGGCGTGCAGGTCGCCGTGGCCGTCCCGCACGCGCCCTTCCCGCGCCCGCCTCTGGAACACTTCCGCCTTTACGTCCTCGAAGGCGCGGGTGTAGGCCACGATGTCGTCGTACTCCTCCCGTGACAGGCAGACGCCCACCCAGGGCAGCGTTTGCTGGAAATTCTCCTCGGTGTTCTGGCGCACCACGGACAGGTCGCCGTGAGCGGTAATCTCGGCGCTGGTGGGGGCCTCGCGGTGGAACCTGGCGGTCCTGGCCGCCACGCGTCTGACGTCCTGGTGCTGCAATGCCCCCCGGCGCAGGAGCCTGTCGAGGGCGCGGTCGGCCGGCAGGCGGCGCATCTTGACGGCATACTCCACCGTCTCGCCAGGGCCTTCGACCCTGTACTCGCCACCCTGTTGGCAAATCGGCACAACGCCCAGGTACACGTCAGGGGAGATGCGGGAGTTCAGCCTTACTTCCTCGTGGCAGTAGAAGCGGCGGCTTTCCAGGGTGGTGAAGTCCAGAAAGCCGTAGTTGACGGCCTTCTTCACTTTGTAGACAGTGTCGTCGGTGAAGAACAGATAGGAGACGTGAGTCTCGGCCAGCCCGATATCGCGGGCCGGGTGTGGGTACGCTTCCGGCCTGAGCAGCGCCCGTACCAGAGGAGGACGGTGGTCGGCTACTGCATTCACTGGCTGCCGTTCTAGGCCGCTGAACGCTCCAAGACCTCCGCTGGCGCAGCAACCGCTATAGAGGTCCTGCTAAGGCGCCAGCCTACAGGCCCTATCCTGGCCCGGCCCTGAGCAATGTCTTGCTCGTCGAATATAGCGTAGTACCGCACGCCAACGAAGGGCATGTAGTCACCTAGAAAGACCCCCAGCGTGGCATCATGCCCCGTACCCAGGCCGATTTCAGTCTTGCGAGTGCCCAGTGTGACTGGCATCGCCCTCCTCCTTTCTCCCCGCCCCCTTGGCCTGGCTTGTCCTGCGGGTACCCAGTGGACCGGACTCGCCCCATGGCTGCTCAGGGAGGCTGGGGCATCTCTCCAAGAAAAGCAAGCTTGAGGGTGAAACCTGCACCGTCCTCTTCTGAATATCTCCGCCAGCACCAGTCCCTGGCCTCTACCTAGAATTATACCAGGTCTGCGTGAAGTTGATGTACACTTTGGGACGCCTGTCATGGCCCCCTCTCTGGCTCTCCCCCAAAGGGGGCGAGGACCCTCCCTGCCCCCTGTGGAGAAAGGTCAGGAAGGGGGCAAGATACTACACCTAAATACAAAAGTCCATATGGACCACGGCCAACTGCTTAGCAGGCCAGAACTACTCCCTGCCTGGCCCCATTGGCTGCCGCCGGGGCATCTCTTGGATACTTGTGGCGCCCTCTCCGGGCCGCCCGTGGCGGGGCAGAAAGAAGGCGATGGCTATGCCTGCCAGGGTGATGAGAGCGCCGTACCCCAGGGCGGCCAGCCCGACGTTGGCCATCATGAAGAGCGAGAATCCCGCGCCCAGCACCGCCGTCACAGGCACGCCTGCAATGGCGAGCGGCACGCGGAAGGGCCGCTCCAGGTCTGGCCGGCGGAGACGCAGCCATATAAGGGCGAAGTTGACCACGGCAAAGGCGACCAGCACCGCGAAGTTGCTGGTCTGGGCCACTACCTCGATGTCGCCCAGCAGGGTGAACACGGCGGCAATGCCGGACGCGGCCAGTGTCGCGACCCAGGGTGTGTACCGCCGGGGGTGTATGGTGCCCAGCACCCTGGGCAGGCTCCCCGACGACGCCATGCCGTACATCAGCCGTGAGGAGGTGAGCAGCAGGAACAGCACTGTGTTGGCCGTGGCAAACAGCGCAATAGTGGCGATGGCCTGGGATACCCTGGTGCCAGTAGCCACCTGCACCACGTCGGCCAGAGGCGCGTCGGACTGGCTGAGGGCTTCCCATCCCAGAACGCTGACGGCGGCAAAGGCCACTAGCATGTACAGCACCGTGGTTATAAGCACCGACAGCACAATGGCCGCTGGCACCGCCCGGCCCGGGTCCCTGGCTTCCTCACCCAGGTTGGCCACTTGCTCGAACCCCAGGTAGGCGAAGAAGAGCAGGGTAGTGGCCCGGAACAGCCCCGCCACGCCCTGGGGCATCTCCAGGTAGCTGATGGCGCCAAAGAACCGCAGGGATACGCCTACCACCACCAGCAGGCCCACCGCCTCGATGGCCGTGAACAGCACGCCGACCCAGACCGTCTCCTTGATGCCGACCAGCAGGACGGCACAGGCCACGCCTATCAGCAGCACCGCCGCCAGGGCGATAGCCAGGCCCATGAACTGGGACAGGTAGCCCCCGAACCCCAGCGCCACGGCGGCAGCGGAGATCATGTACGAGAACAGCATCAGCCAGCCGACGGTGAAGGCCAGCCTGGTGCCGAAGGCTTGCCGCGTGTACTCGAAGGCGGCGCCAGCCCTGGGGAACATGGACGCCAGCTCTCCGTAGCTTAGGCCAGTGAAGGCCGCTGCCAGCGCCCCCAGCAGGAACGGCACCCAGATGGCGCCGCCGGCCAGGCCCGCCGCCCGGCCAATGATGACGTATATGCCCGCCCCCAGGATGATGCCTGTGCCTGTGGCGGCAAGCTCAAAAGTCCCCAGCCCCCGCTTCAGGCGAGGAGCCGGGGACTCAGCCGCCGTTTTCAGCTCGACCATACGCCTTGTCTTCTTGCTGTCCCGTCAGGTGCTCATGCAACTGTGGCCGGCCAGGCTACTACGGAGTCCGCGCCACTTTGGCCGGGATGATTAGCACCGGGTCGCCCGAGCCTCTGACCAGCGCCTCGGCCACGCTGCCCAGCACAAAGCGTGTCAGCCCCGACCGGCCATGCGTCGCCAGCACCACTATGTCCTCTGGCGTCTCGGCGGCAATTTCGATAATCCTGCGCGCCGCCGGGCCACGGAGGACACGCTGCTGCACCCTGGCCCCACTGCTCTTCAATGTGTCCGCCACGGCGTTCAGGTAGCTGGTCGCCTCTTTCTCCATCTCCTCCAGCAGGTCCACTGTGGGGTAGCTCTCCCGGTAGTAGGCCTCGTAGAGGCTGCTTGGCTCCACGACTCGGATGAGGATGACCTCCAGCTTGAGTTTTTCGGCCAGGTGGGCTATGTAAGGCAACGCCGACTCGGCCAGAGTGGAGCCGTCCAGAGGCGCGAGGATGCGGGAAATGGAGACGCCCCGCTGCCAGTACTCCCGCGCCTTCTGCGGTGTCATAACCAGCACCGGCACGTCGGCGGAGTGGACGACTTTATCGGCGACACTGCCCAGTATGCCTCGGCCCAGCGTGCTCCTGCCGTGGGTGGACATGGCGATGAGGTCGCAGCCTGTGTCGTGCGCCGCGCGGACGATCTCCTCGGCGGCGTGGCCGCTGGTCGCCATTGTGTCCGCCTTCACGCCTTCCTGGGCCAGCCTTCCGGCCAGATCCTTGAGTCGCTTCAAGAGGCCTGCCTGGACCTTCCTGGACACATCATAGGCGGTGCGAGGAACGCCCATGGCGTCCAGGTCCACTACCGACACCAGCACCAGTGGGATATTCAGGCCCCTGGCCAGGAACGACACGTAGGGCAGGATACCCTCCGCCAGCTCTGTGCCATCCAGCGGGACCAGGACCTTCTGGAACATGCTGCCTCCTGGAATTCACTTGCGCGAGATAGCTACATCATACAGGACAGGTCGGCCAGACGCACCACGTCAGTCCTGCGGCCCACGGCGCTTTGCCTGGGCGGGCACCACCAGCACCGGGTCGCCCGAGCCACTGACCAGCGCCTCGGTCACGCTACCCAGCGCCCAGCGGGCGACGCCCGAGCGCCCGTGAGTGGTCATGGCTATCATGTCCGCGGACATGAGCCACGCATGCTCTATCAGCGCCCGTGCGGGAGTGCCCCTGAGCAGCTCCCAGCGCACCCGGAGGCCCTTGTTCCTGAGGCTGGAAGCGATGCCCTTGAGGTACTCCATCGCCTCGGACTCGATGCGTGCTTCCGTGCTATCGGGGACGTAGCTGGCCCAGTCGGGAGGCCTGACCCGGACGGCGCGCACCAGCACGACCTCCAGCGATAGCTTCTGCGCCAGGTGCTCCACGTAGGGCAGCACGCTTTCGGCCAGGGGCGAGCCATCCAGGGGCACCATGGCCCTGGCGATCCTCGTACCGGGCTGCCAGTAGCGCCTGGCGCGGTCTGGCGTGATGGTGAGCACGGGCAGGTGGGAAGCATGCACCACCTTGTTGGTGACGCTGCCCAGGATGCCACGGGCCAGCAGGTTCCTGCCATGGGTGGACATGGCGATAAGGTCGCACCTTTCCTGGTCGGCCAGGCGCACTATCTCCTCGGCGGGCTTGCCCACCGTCACGATGGCCCTGGCTGGCACTCCCTCCGCCGCCAGGCGCTGGACCACCTGCTCCAGTCGCCGCGCCACCTGCACCTGCACGCCCTCGATGACCTGGGTGTTGTAAAGTCCACCGCGCTGATGGGGGTAAGGAGGCTCCTCCTGGCGCTGTGGCGGCCTGCGGACGATGGCGACACCGCCCATGTCCCCGGTGTTCTCTATCCAGGTGCCGCCTCTAGCTACCGGGTCGGGGAAGTCCAGGTCATCGGGGTCCACCACGGACATAGCCACCGCCTGCATTCCCAGGCCCCTGGCTAGCTGTATAGCGTAGGGCAGGATGCCCTCTGCGACCTCTGACCCATCCAGAGGTATGAGCACTTTCTGGAACATGTAGCGTCCTCCTTCACCCGGCCACGCACAGGCCCCCTTTCGTTCCAGTATGACCTGGCCGGGATGAGGGAAGCATGAGAATCTGCCGACTGGCTGTGAGAAACGTGTGAAAACGGAGCAGCCCAGGTTGGGGAATGCTGGCGCCACGCTGGCGGTGGGCCATCGGCCTCCCCTGCCGCCTCTGACTGGAGTACGCATTTTCTGTTGCCAGCCTGTATTACCCTGCGTAAGGCCTCGCCTGCTTCGTAAGGCGGGGCCTCTGTGACCCACTCTCGAAAAGCTACGCCCCTCGGCCCAG
>DAOUAM010000028.1:0-173525 GCA_034433305.1 Dehalococcoidia bacterium
CTTTGGCGGCACTAACAACGGCATCGTGGCGAAGAAGATCAGGTTCATAGGGCGGGCTGCCCACGCTGGCGGCGCGCCCCACGCCGGCATCAATGCCCTCAACGCTGCCATGATCGCCCTGTCCGCCATCCACGCCCAGCGAGAGACCTACCGGGACGAGGATACCATCCGTATACATCCCATCATCACTCAGGGCGGCGTCTCGGTGAACTCGGTGCCGGCCGACGTGCGCATGGAGACCTTCGTGCGCGGCAAGACCGTCGAGGCCTTCCTGGCGGCCAGCGAGAAGGTGGACAGGGCGCTCAGGGCGGGCGCCATGGCTGTGGGTGGCAGTGTCACGATAACCACGCTGCCAGGCTATTTGCCCATACAGAGCGACTCCAACATGCTGGAGCTGTACCGCGCCAATGCCGCAGCACTGGTGGGTGAGGAGAACCTGGTCAGGCTGAGGCACCGCACCGGCTCCACGGACATGGGGGACGTGTCCCAGATAATACCTGTAATCCATCCCTACGTGGTGGCCGCCACGGGCAACGGGCATGGCAACGACTACGTTGTGCAGGACTACCAGCTAGGCGTCGTCACCGGCGCCAAGGCTATGGCCATGACCGTCATAGACCTGCTGGCGGATGGCGCCCAGCGCGCCAACGAGGTCAAATCTAAATACCGTCCTCCCATGACCAGAGAGGGATACCTGTCCTTCATGCGGGGCCTGTTCAGAGAGGAAACGTATACCGAGTGACCCTGGGCCGCTTCTCCGGCCACCCATCAGACCATCCCCAGGAGGCTGTTATGGCCACTACCGATGAACTCAAGGCCAGGGCCCAGGCGGCCATTGACCAGCGGCGTGACTGGCTCATCAGCGTCGCCACCACCATCCTGCGCAGCCCGGAGCCAGGCTTCCTGGAGGTCAAGACCTCCAGGCTGGTCAGCCAGAAGCTCAATGAGCTGGGCATTCCCCACCAGACTGGCATCGCCCTGACCGGCATAAAGGGCTTCCTCAACGGTGACAGCCCCGGGCCTACCGTGGCCATCATGGGCGAGCTGGACTCCCTGCGCGTGCCGGGCCATCCCTATGCCGACCAGGAGACCGGCGCCGCCCATGCCTGCGGCCACCATTGCCAGCCCGCCATGGTGCTGGGCGCCGCCGTGGGGCTGCTGGCGCCGGGCGTGCTGCCGGCGCTGGCGGGAAGGATAGCCCTCATCGCCGTGCCTGCTGAGGAGTTCATAGACGTGGAGTACCGCTGGGGCCTCCATAAGGAGGGCAAGCTGGGGCTGATGGCGGGCAAACAGGAGTTTATCCGGCTGGGCGCCTTCGACGATGTGGACATGGCCATGATGGTACACACCTCCTCCAGCCACGAGGACGGCAGGTTCGCCGTGGGCGGCACCAGCAACGGCCACGTGGTCAAGTACGTCAACTTCATCGGCAGGGCGGCCCATGCCGGCGGCGCTCCTCACGAGGGCGTCAACGCCCTCCAGGCCGCCATGATCGCCCTGAACGCCCTGAACGCCCAGCGGGAGACCTTAAAGAACGATGACGTTATCCGGCTGCACGGTATCATGACCAGGGGAGGCGCGTCGGTCAACTCGGTGCCAGCCGACGTGCGCTACGAGGGCCGGGTGCGCGGCAGGACCGCCGAGGCCATTGCCGACGCCAGCATCAAGATGGACCGCTGCCTGCGGGCAGGGGCGCTGGCCATGGGCGCCAGGGTGAACATCGTCACCATACCCGGCTACCTGCCCCTGCTCAACAACCCGCTGCTCATGGACATCTTCAAGCAGAACGCGGCCCGCCTGGTGGACGAGAGCAACGTGAAGGTACACCCCAGCGACCGCAACCGTGGCGGCTCGACGGACATGGGCGACCTCAGCCACATCATGCCCGTTGTGCACCCATACACCGGCGCAGCCTCTGGCGTGGGCCACAGCGTGGACTACATGGTGCAGGACTACGACCAGGCCGTCATCATGCCGGCCAAGGCCATGGCCATGGCAGCCATTGACCTGCTGGCAGGCGGCGCCGCCAGGGCCAGAGAGGTGCTGGCCAAAAGCCCCCCCAGGATGACCAGGGCACAGTACCTGGCCTTCCAGGATGCTCGCCTGAAGGAGGAACTGTACGAGGGCAAGTAACGCGCAGGCTTCTGCTAAAGGGCAGGTCCGCCGGCCCCTTATCCCGCGAAGTAGCGCGCCAGCTCGTCCCTGTTCTTGTCCAGCCAGGCGATGTTGAGGCGAATGCGCTCCAGGGACTGCCGTATGCTCCGCTCGGCGGCCGGCACTGGGTGGGCCTGGAAGAACTCCTGCACGTCCTCCAGCATTTCCTGCGTGGTGAAGCCTCCGGTGATGGATACCAGCCGCATCAGGCCAAAGCCTCCCTCGCCGTAGCGACGGTCGAACTCAGGCCAGTTGTCCTTCAGGAACCGCCAGGCCAGCTCGCGCCCGTGGCGGTTGCCGGCAACCTCTATCACGGCCCTGATGGTCTCGTGGTGGCGTACCTCCCTGGAAAGGGAGCGCTCCAGGGTGTCCTGGAGCAGGTCCTTCTGCTGGAACTGGGTCAGGGCGACCAGCAAACGCACCTGCTCCTCCTGCGTTGGCGCGCGGCGCCTCAGTTCCCACATGGTCTCGTACATAGAGCGGTCGCCCTGCCTGGCCGACAGGGCAAGCACCACGCCCCGGATGTCCGGATGCACGCTGGACGACTCCCGCACGTAGGTATCGAAGCGCCGCCTGGCCTCCCTGAGAGTGTCCTGGTCACCGTAGTTGCCAAGCTGGAGGAGGACCGTGCTGCGGCGCAGGGCATCCAGGTGGCCCTCGCCAGGGCGGGCATCCCAGCCTATCTTCCGGCCGGGCGTCTGGAACAGCCGCCGCGCGAAGGCCTCGAAGGCTGGGAAGAACTCCTGGCCCGTGAGCAGGTTCTCCAGGCCGCCCAGGTTGGCCGCCAGGTCCGCCAGCACGGTGGCGTCCATCTCATTCCTGTACGCCTCGGCCACCGACAGGAACTGCGTCGCGGGTATGTAGCCCGCCCTGGACAGGGCATAGGCGTCGTTCTGGATGCCCAGCCTGTCCACCGCTGGCAGCTCCATGGCCTCAATGGCGCGAACCAGGCGGCCCCAGTCCTCAGCCGTATACTTGACACGGTAGAACCCTGTCTGCTGCGGGTTCACCTTGATCCAGCCATCGGCCGAGGCAAGCTGGAGCCGCACCGTGGCCCGGCGGCCTTCCATGAGAGCGGACGCCTGTTGGGAGGCGTCGCGCGCCCGGACGCTCACGGGCACGTGCCACAGGGTGGTGTCTGGCTCCTGCTGGCCCAGGACGTTCTCATACACGAAGCGCCGCTGGGAGAAAGCAATGTCCACCCGGCGGCCCTTTCGCTCGGCCTCGACCTCCAGGACTGGGTAGCCTGTCTGGGTCACCCAGGTGTCCATCATGGCGGCAACGGGCTTCCTGGAGACCTGCCCCAGGGCGTCCCACAGGTCCCGTGTGGCGGCGTTGGCGTACTGGTGCGCTGTCAGGTAGTCGTGCAGGCCCTGTTGGAACACCTCCGCACCCAGATAGTCCTCCAGCATGCGCAGGATGGACGCGCCCTTGCTGTAGCTGATGGCGTCGAAGAGCTGGCCGATCTCCGCCGGGTTCTTCACAGGCTGCTCGATGGGGTGGGAGTTCTTGAGGCCATCCAGCCCCAGGCCCGTGTTGGTGTCCGACGAAACGAACTGTGTCCACATGTCCCAGTCGGGGAACAGGTGGTCCACCGCCTTGTCGCCCATCCAGGAGGCGAAGCTCTCATTGAGCCACAGGTCGTCCCACCAGGCCATGGTCACCAGGTCGCCGAACCACATATGGGCCATCTCGTGGGCGACGATGGCGGCCACCTGTTGCCTGGTAGCCGCCGAGCTGTACCTGGGGTCCACCAGCAGCGCCGTCTCGCGGTAGGTGATAGCGCCCCAGTTCTCCATGGCGCCGGCGGCGAAGTCCGGGATGGCCAGGTGGTCCAGCTTGGGCAGCGGGTAGGGGATGCCAAAGTAGCTGTTGAAGTACTCCAGGAGCCTGACCGACGTCTCCAGGGCAAAGCGGCCCTGCTCCTCCTTGCCTCGGGTGGCCCAGACGCGCACCAGCGTTCCGCCGGGAGCCGTCTGCTCCACGGCCCGCAGGTCGCCCACGACGAAGGCCAGCAGGTAGGTGGACATGATGGGCGTCTCAGCGAAGCGCACCCGCTTGAGGCCAGGGCCGGCCGGAGTCTCGCTGACCACGGGCATATTGGAGACGGCGACCAGGTCATCGGGAATGACCAGGGTGACGTCAAAGGTCGCCTTCAGCGCCGGCTCGTCCCAGCAAGGGAAGGCCCGACGCGCGTCGGTGGCCTCGAACTGGGTCGAGGCCATGTAACGCTCCCGTCCCTCGGCGTCGGTGTAACGGCTGCGGTAGAAACCGCGCAGCTTGTCGTTAAGCTCACCGGTGTACCTGATGTCCAGCCTCGCATCGCCCGGAGCGATGGTCCTGCTGAACTGGAAGGTGACCGTCTCATCCGACGAGTCCATGGCCGTCTCGCTGGCATCCAGCGCCGTGCCATCGCTCAGAGTCAGCCTGCAGGACTGGACGGCAATTTCCTCGCAGTTCATGGTGATGGACGAGGTAGGCTCGATTACCTGGATATGGACGGTCTCCTCGCCCTGGAAAGTGAAGCTCTGAAGGTCAGGCGTGAGCACAAGCTGGTACTTGACCGGCTTGACGTTGCCCGGCAGCATGACTGCTGTGGAAGTAGCCATTGCATCTGTCCTTTCGTGCAAGTTGGCTGTTCAACGGCGGCCCGGCCTGGAGGGGCTAGGCGCCGGTCCAGTTGGGCTTGCGTTTTTCGGCGAAGGCGCGGGGGCCTTCGATGAAGTCGTTGGAGGCCATGGCCTTCTGGTGCTCGCTGTAGATGCGGCCCATGGCGATGTCCAGGGGCCAGCCCAGTCCCAGCGTGGCCATCTGCTTGCTGGCCCGCACCGAGAGGGGCGCGGCTTCCATGATCTCGTTGGCCCAGCGCTCAGCGGTGGGCAGCAACTCGCTCAGGGGCACTACCTCGTTGACCAGCCCCAGGCGGTAGGCCTCCTGGGCTGTGATCCTCCGCCCGGTCATGAGCATGCCCATGGCGAGCTTGAGGGGAATGTGTCTGGGGAGCCTGTGGACCCCACCAGCGCCCGCCACCAGCCCAACACGCACCTCTGGCAGCCCAAGCTGGGCATGGTCGGCGGCAATGATGATGTCGCAGGCCAGGGCCAGCTCAAGGCCGCCGCCCAGGGCGTACCCGTTGACGGCGGCGATGATGGGCTTCCAGCACTCGAAGTTTGAGGTGATGCCTCCGAAGGTGAGGCGCTCTCCAGGGCGCGCCGGCTGGTAGCCGTGCTCCGCCGTGTACTTCAGGTCGTTGCCCGCGCTGAAGGCCCGGTCCCCAGCGCCGGTGAGGATAGCGACCCACAAGCTGCTGTCATCGCGGAACTGGGTGAAAGCCTCCAGCAACTCGCGGCTGGCAGGGGGGTGGAGGGCGTTAAGCCTGTCTGGCCGGTTGATGGTTACATAGGCGATGCGCCCCTTCTTTTCGTAGCTTATGAACTCGAACGCCATAGGCCCTCCTCGCGTCGGCGGCCCTGCAGCTATGCCTTCGGCCCGCCACGCAAATATGTTATCACGATTCAGGCGAGAGTAGGCGGCCCAGGCCCTGGACACCAGGTGCAGCCTGGCTGTCAAGCGAGGCTACACCTGGTAAGCTTGATGTAAGGCAGCCTTCTCATGCCCCGGTTGCGGACGCCCACACGAGCGGCCCGACAGGGCCAGGCAGGCTCCAGAGTAGTACCCTATCAGGACTGACGGTGGAGATGGCGGAGAGGAGGAGGGCGATGACTGCGGGAAGGGTCCTGCTACTGGTCTTCGGAAGCCTGATATTACTGGTGGGGCTGGCGGTGTTCGTGGCCGGTGGCGCGGTGCTCGGGTTGCACCTGGCCACCGAAGATGAGGGCTTCTTCACCTCCGGCAGCCTGAATTTCGCCAGGGACTCCAGGGCCATTGTGTCCGAGGACATGGACATAGTGGTGACGGCGTCAGACGCGCCCTTCGACAGCGGCTGGCCAGGTGACCTGGGGACGCTGCGGCTGGCGGGTTCCAGCAACAGCCCTGGCAAGGACATTTTCATAGGCATCGGGCGGGCTAACGACGTCACGGCCTACCTGGGAGGCGCGGCCTACGACGTGGTCACGGAACTGAACATCAGGCCCTTCGAGGTGGAGTACAGGCGCAACGATGGAGCCGCGACCCCTGCGCCACCCGCATCCCAGACGTTCTGGGACATCTCGGCGGTTGGGCCAGGCACCCAGGCTATCCAGTGGGACGTCAGGGAAGGCATGTGGGCCATCGTAGTCATGAATGCCGACGCTTCGCCCGGCGTGGACGTCAGCATGCGACTGGGAGTCCGGGTGCCCTTCATATTCCCGGTGTCCATAGGACTGCTGTCGGCAGGTTTCGTCCTGCTGCTCATCGGCGGCCTGCTGGTCTTTCTGGGCGCCCGCGGCGGCAGGTAACGTGGGATGCCAGGGCCTTCATGCTGGAGCTGGGGCAGACATGGCGGTGCTTGCAGCCCGGGGTGCGCCCGTGGGCCGTCTCTGGTAGAATTGGCCCAACACCGCCGGGATGGTGCCTGAATGAAGGTCGGCATAGCGGCAGACGCTGGCAAGCTGGCGGACATCCCCGAGGCAGCCCGCCGGGCCGAGGAGTTGGGCTACGACTTTTTCTCCGCCAGCGAGACGGCCCACAATCCCTTCCTTCCCCTGGCCCTAGCGGCGGAACATACCAGCCGCATAGAACTACGGACTTCCATCGCCCTGGCCTTCGCCCGCAGCCCCATGGACGTGGCCTACATGGCGTGGGACCTGCAGGCGCTGTCAGGCGGACGCTTCGTACTGGGCCTGGGCAGCCAGGTGAGGGGCCACATCGTGCGCAGGTTCAGCGGGACATGGGCGGCGCCGGCGCCCCGGATGCGGGAGTACATTCTGGCCCTGCGCGCCATCTGGGACTGCTGGCAGAATGGCGCGAAGCTGGACTTTCACGGCCAGCACTACCACTTCAACCTGATGCCGCCTTTCTTCAGCCCCGGCCCCATTGCTCACCCCAGCATCAGGGTACACATCGCCGCCGTCAACCCGCGCATGCTGCAAGTCGCCGGGGAGCTTTGCGACGGTGTCATACTGCACTCCTTCAACACCGACAGGTACACCAGGGACGTGGTGCTGCCCAACCTGGAGCTGGGTGCCCGGAAGGCCGGCCGAAGTGTGAAGGACCTGGACATCAGCGGCGGCGGGTTCATCATCACCGGCGCCAACGAGGCGGAGCTTGAGGCCGGCAAGCATGCGGCCAGGGCGCGCATCGCCTTCTACGCCTCCACGCGCAGCTACGCGCCCGTCATGAAGGCCCACGGCTGGGAGGACACGGCCCAGAAGCTGTACCGCATGTCGGTGGAGGGCAAGTGGCCCCAGATGGCGGGGGAGATTACCGATGAGATGCTGGAGGCCTTCGCCGTGGTGGGCACCTACGATGAGATAGTGGCCAGGATAAAGGCCAGGTACGGCCCATACGCCACTTCCATACTCCTGCCACTGCCGTCCCGCACGCCAGAGGAGCGGGAGCGGGCCAGGGACTTGCTGCGGCGGTTGAGGGCGGACTCCTAGACCCGGACTATCCGGCCTTCACAGCACCGGCTTTCTGGGAGGGACGCGGGAGCGCTCTCGCTCCAGGATACGCTCGATCTCTGCGACTGTGTCATCCAGGCGGCCTTTGTGGTTGACGACGACGTGGTCGAAGCTGGAGGCCTCCCGCATCTCGGCCTCGGCGGTGCGCAGCCGCAGCGCCAGCGCCTCCGGCGACTCGGTCATGCGCTGGCCCAGGCGGCGGGCCAGCTCCTCCATGCTGGGCGGCGCCAGGAATATGAAGATGGCATCGGGCACCAGCCTGCGGATGGTTGCCGCGCCCTGCACATCTGCCTTGATAATCACGTCCCGGCCCTGCTGGAGCGCCTCTCTTACCTGTTGTCTGGGTACGCCGTACAGGTTGCCATAGACCTGCGCCCACTCCAGAAGCTCGCCGGCCGCGATCATACTCTGGAACCTGTCCCTGGTAACGAAAATGTAGTCCACGCCATCGCGCTCGCCGGGGCGCTGGGGGCGGGTGGTGGCGGTGACAGTAAAGTGGTAGGGCTTGCCCAGCGCCTTCATCCTCGCCAGGACGGCATCCTTGCCGACCCCTGAGGGGCCGGATATGACTACGACCAGCGGGCAGGTGGTGCGGACGGCGGCTGCGGATGCGTTCAAGGCATCAGCCCCTGTGTCATGCCCTCTGGAGCCTGCTCAGGGTGTCCCAGAAGCCGGGGTAGGATACGCTGGCGGCCTCAGCCCCGTTGACAACGGTCTCGCCCCGGGCCAGCAGGCCGGCGATGCCCATGGTCATGGCAATGCGATGGTCGCCGTAGCTCTGGCACTCGGCTCCCACCAGGGAAGCGCCGCCGTGGATGACCATCCCGTCGGGCAGCTCCTCGGCCTTGGCGCCAAGCCTGGTGAGGCCATCTATGGTCGCCTTGATGCGGTCGGACTCCTTGACGCGCAGCTCCCTGGCGTCGCGTATGATGGTAGTGCCCCTGGCGAAGCAGGCAGCCAGCGCCAGCACCGGCAGCTCGTCAATTACCCTGGGGATGATGTCCCCCCTTATCTCGGTGGCCTGAAGCTGGCTGGACTCGGCGATTATGTCCGCCGATGGCTCACCGCCTTCCTCGTGGACGTCCTCCAGGCGAAGGCGGGCGCCCATGGCCTTGAGGACCTCCAGGACGCCGGTGCGGGAAGGGTTGATGCCCACGCCCCTGACTCTGATGCTGGCGTTGGGATGGCAGCACCCGGCCACCAGCCAGAAGGCGGCGCCGCTGATATCGCTGGGCACCCGCACGTCCACGGACTTGAGCTCGGAAGGGCGTACAGTGATGCTCAGGCCCTCTAGCTGGATGTCGGCCCCCATGGCGCGCATCATGCGCTCGGTGTGGTCGCGGGAGGCGGCAGGCTCGCGCACGGTGGTCTGGCCCTGGGCAAATAGCCCAGCTATCAACAGGCAGGACTTGAGCTGGGCGCTGGCGACGGGCGTGGCGTACTCGATGCCCCGCAGGTTGCCGCCCTGGATGGCCAGAGGCGCCAGGGAGTTGTTCTTCCTGCCCATTACCCTGGCGCCCATCTGGGTTAGGGGCCGCGCAATTCTGTCCATGGGGCGCGAGCGCAGGGACTTGTCGCCGGTTATGACGCTAAAGAAGGGCTGGGCAGCCAGCAGGCCGGACACAAGCCTCATGGTGGTGCCGCTGTTGCCGGCGTTCAGCACGCCTGTCGGCTCAGCAAGCCCGAAACGGCCATGCCCGTACACGGTGAAGGTATCCTCCGCCGGGTCGCCGCTCTCCGAGGGGTGCCGGGTGATACGCGCCCCCAGTCCCCTGAGACAGCGGAGCATAGACACCCTGTCGTCGCCCATGCAGAAGTTGGAGACTGTTGCCGTACCGTTGGCTATGGAGTTCAATAGCACCGCCCGGTGAGAGATGGACTTGTCGCCGGGTGGCACGACGGCCCCTTCCACGCGGGAAGGGGCGCGCACAGCCTGCTTCATATTAGTGTCACTAGCCCTTTCTCTGGTACTTCCACTTGCTCTGCTTCTTCTCGCTGGTCATCTGGCGGTGGCGCTCGACCAGTCGCTCTCCCACCAGCATCGTGGCCATGGACTGGCCCAGCGAAGGGATATTGGGCCTGGAAGCGTCCTCATCCGTCACGCCAACCTCCCATTTGCCCCGGGCCTCCCAGGCCTGGATGAAGCTCTCCAGCAGCTTGTCGCTCTTGTCCTTGATATAGTTGCGGTAGGCGTAGAGTTCGGTGATAAGCTGGTCTATCCAGTGTACCAGGGCATCGGGGTTAGCAAGACAGGCCAACTCGCTGTCCTGGGGGTCTGCGGTAGCCAGGTGCGACGCCTGCTCAAACTCAGTGGCCGCCAGGCGGGACATCTCTCGCCAGGAGCCAGACCGGGAAGTGCTGGTCACGTAGGCCGCGGACAGCACCGTGGGGAGCAACGACATGGCCACGGAGAAGCTGTCATGCTCGGAGGCGTCCAGGAAGAAGGGCTTCGCCCCGAGGGTCTCCACCAGGCTTACCACCGTCTTCACGGAGGCCTGGTCTGCCGACCTGGAAGGTATGACACAGTAGTGCGCCCCCTGGAACAGGGTCGCGTCGCCGTCCTTCATCTCCTTGACAGGCTTCTTGAGCAGGGGATGGCCTCCGACGAAGCTCACGCCTTTGGGGAGGCTGTTCTCCGCCCACTCCATCACCCTCATCTTGAGGGGGCCTGTGTCGGTGACCACGCAGCCATCGGCCAGGTCAGTCCCCAGGACTTCCAGCAACTCCTTGGTATCGGTGAGGCTGGTGTCCATGATGACAAGCTGGGCACCCTCCACAGCCGACCTCAGGTTGCCAATGGCCTTCTCCACCGCGCCAGCCTTGGAGGCCCTGGACAGGGCTTCGCGGTCTGCGTCCGTGCCGACGATCTCAGTGTTGCTTAGCCTCGCCTGCCTGAGGGCAAGGCCTATGGAGGCCCCTACAGGCCCCATGCCAATAATGGTAATGCGTTCCAAGCCACACCTCCTGTCGCCTTCTGCTGGCCTCCGTCAAGAGAACGTCACCGATATTCATAGCAGATTTTCGCCACGCCTGTCTACCCAAGTACTACGAAACCCAGGGCCTCAAGGATGGGACTTACAATCATGGAGATTATGCTCACGTTGGTCAAGAAGTCTAACATAATCAGCAGCAGGAGTATAACCGGCCCGTAAGGCTCAAGCCTGGCGAAGCTGCGGGCCAGGTCTCGCGGCAAGATGCCCAGGGCTACCTTGAAGCCGTCCAGGGGAGCCAGAGGGATGAGGTTGAAGGCGGCCAGCAATAGGTTCCAGAACACGATGGAGCTTACAATGTAACCGGTGAGGTCGTCGGGCTGGCCCCTGAACAGGGAAAACCCCACGGTGAAGGAGTCCAGCATCCCCAGCCGTATGGGGATGGCAACCAGGAAAGCCATGATGATGTTGGACAGCGGCCCCGCCAGGGATACCATGGCCATCCCGGCGCGCCCTCCCGTGCGCAGGTAGGCCGGGTTCACGGGCACCGGCTTGCCCCAACCAAAGCCGGCGAACAGGATCATCACCGTGCCCAGAGGGTCCAGGTGCGCCAGGGGGTTCAGCGAGAGCCTGCCGAGGCGCTGGGCCGTGTAATCACCCAGCCTGGTGGCGCTCAGGGCATGGCTGAACTCGTGGAAGGTGATGGCCACCACCAGCGCTAGACAGAATGTCAGCAGCGTGATAATGGCCCTGACAGGCTCAGCTTGCAGTTCTCGCAGGAGAAGGAAGAGCACTTTGCCCCAGTTCTGTCAGAATGCGCGGGTAAAGAGGACTGTGGCAGGCCGGGTCCGGCGCCGGGCAGCGATAATAAACGGACGGGACGACTGCCATCGTCCCGTCCGTGGGAAGCCTTCAGGCCCGCGGCAGCCTGGCCTAATGCTCACCGTGGCCGCCACACCCACAGCCACCACCACCGCAGCCGCACCCGCCACCGCCGCAGCCACAACCACCCTGGAAGTTAGGGTTGCTGATGACGAAGCCGCTGCGCATCAGCCCCTCTATGTAGTCTATCTGGGAGCCTTCGATGAGCGGGGCGCTCTCGGCATCCACCAGCACTTTGATAGTGTCCGCCTCGACGACTATGTCGTCCTCCTTAGGCTCCTTCTCTAGTCCCAGCATGTACTGCAGCCCCCCGTGAGGGCCAGGCATGACCATAACCCGGAGCAGGGAACCGGTCTCCCCCTGTTCCTTAAGTATCTGCTCCAGCTTCTCTACTGCTAGAGGAGTGACTTCGATAATACGGGCTATTGCCAAAATGCACCTCCGGAATGGGTGGCCGCTGCGCCGCTGTAGCCTTTGCCAAACGCAACTCGATACTACCATGGGGCCGCACTCATGGTCAAGCCAATGCGGACTCAGGTCAGGACCAGCAGACCCCTCCCCGCGCGCCGACGTGGCTAAGCATGTGAGGTCTTGCCCCGGATAGGCTCAAGCGCGCTGGGAGGGAGGCACCACCAGCACGGGCACCTCGCCGGAGCGCACAACGCGGTCGGTGACGCTGCCCACGAAGAAGCGCCTGAGTCCGCTATAGCCGTGGGTGCTCATGACCACAAGCTCGATGTGCTGCTCCCTGGCGTAAGCGACGATCTGCTCGTCCGCGGCGCCCTCGCGGACAGCCGTCGCCACGGTCAGCCCGCTGGCCTCCAGCCGGCCAGCGACGCGGCCCAGGTATTCCCGGCCCCGCTCTACCTGGGCCTGCACCTGCCGGCGGGCAGTCTCCAGGCTGATCTCGATGGTCTGGGCCGTCTCGAAGCCCGATGCCCGCGATGCCTCCAGCACCGGCAGCCGCGAGACCACGTGCAGCAGGTGGACCGTGCCACCTGAAGCCCTGGCAATTCCCTCGGCCAGGGGCAGGGCCTTTTCCGCAAGCTCCGAGCCGTCCAGCGGCACCAGTATGCGCGTGAACATTGTCCGCTCCCTCCTTGCTTGCTCCGACTATACCAAGCCCTCCCAGCAAGGAGGGCAGGCGTTACTCCCAGCGAAACATGCGGATGGCAGCCAAAAAGCCGACCAGCAGCCACACAGCCAGGCCGGCCACGTCCCCGGAGACATCCAGCAGGCCGGAGCCTTCCGTGGTCACCTGGCGCATGCCATCGGCGAGGTACGTCAGAGGGAAGTACCTGGTAATGACCTCCAGGAAGCCGGGCAGGCTGTCCCTGGGGAAGAACACGCCGCTCATGAACATCATAGGCAGGGCGATGAGGTTTGCCACGGGGGCGGCCACCTCCTCCGTCCTGGCGAAGCCCGAGACGGCATAGCCAATGCTGATGAACAGGCCACCGCCCAGGATAGCCAGCAGGCCCAGAGTCAGGAAATCACCTCTCACGTCCACACCCAGGAGGAACACGCCGGCTGTCAGCAATACCGCCGTCTGCAACAGGGACACCACCAGCCGGGTGATGACCTGGCCGGCCAGGAAGTGGCCGGGGCTGATAGGCGCCGCTCTCAACCGCCGCAATACACCCTGCTGGCGGAACTGGACCACGGCAAAGGTGACACTGAAAATCCCCATCTGCATAATGGACATGGCTATGATGCCCGGTACCAGGAAGTCCACGTAGCCCAGGTCGCGGGCGTTGACCTCCTGCTGGGACAGATGAAAGAGCCGCTGCGTGCCGGTCACCTGGAAGGTCAGCTCGTCCAGCATCCGGGCCAGGACGGTGCCGGCCACCTGGGCCTCCTGAGGCCTGGCGGCGCTGTAGTAGCCTTCCACGCGAGCGCCTGTGCTGGCCCCGAAGTCCGGGGGCAGGACCACGACATAGTCCAGGTCGCCATCCTCCAGCGCCTTCATCTGGTCCTCCCTGCTGCCCTGGGAAATATCCAGGACGCCAGTGCGTTCCAGGCCCTGCACCAGTGCCGCCGAGGCCTCGTTCCTGGCCTCGTCCACAATGCCCAGGTCCACGCTGGAGAAGGCATCGAACCGCAGGACCCCGAAGATGGACATGATAAGGAAGGGCAGCAGGAGCGAGAAGAAGAGGGCCTGCCGGTTGCGGAAGAACATCTTCAATGAGGCAATGGTGAGGGCGATGGTCGGGTCCATCTACTCCTCCCTGAGCTGCTTACCGGTCAGGTCGAGGAAGACGTCCTCCAGGTTGGCGGCCCTGGCCACGACATCCTTATGAAAGCCCTTGTCCAGCAGGCGGCTGACCAGGGCCTCGGGCGAGTCCAGGGCGATGATGTGGCCGGCGTCCATGATGGCGACGCGGTCGCATAGCTCCTCGGCCTCTTCCATGTAATGGGTGGTCAGCAGGATGGTCTTGCCCTGTTGCTGGAGCCTTCTGACAAGCTCCCACATATGGCGTCGGGCCTGGGGTCAAGCCCGGTGGTAGGCTCATCCAGGAACATGACCACGGGATTGTTCACCAGCGCCGCCGCTATGGAGAACCGCTGCTTCTGGCCTCCCGACAGGGTCCTGTACAAGGAGCGGGCCTTGTCGCCAAGCCCCATCTCGTTCAGGATAGCCCTGGCGTCCACCCTGGTGCGGTACAGGCTGCCGAACACCTCCAGCAGTTCCACCAGGTTTAGCTGGTCGAAGAAAGAAGTCGTCTGGAGCTGCACGCCGATGACTGCCTTGACCTTGTGTGGCTCCCTCACCACGTCAATGCCGTTGACCCAGGCCCGGCCGGAGTCGGGCGTGCGCAGGCCTTCCAGTATCTCGACAGTGGTGGTCTTGCCAGCGCCATTAGGCCCCAGGATGCCAAAGACCTCGCCCCGCTGTACCAAGAAAGACACTGAGTCCACGGCCATCACCTGGCCGTAACGCTTGCACAGGCCCTCGACCTGCACGATAGCTGAGTCCTGGGCTGGTCCCATGCTTGTCCTCCGCTGGTCGCAGGCCCCGCCCGGAAGACCTGACCCTTCCCAGGAATGCGGGGCGCCAATAGATTCTACCATTGACAGCGAGGCGCGGGTGAGCTATATTATTGGGCGTGCTGGCCAGGTGGCACCCAAGGGCCAGCGCCACAAAAGCTGTAAGAGTCCCCTGGTGGTTGGAGCGAGGCGGACCCACCCGTTCCCATCCCGAACACGGAAGTGAAACGCCTCAGCGCTGACGATACTGCGCTCGAAAGGGTGTGGGAAAATAGGTCACTGCCAGGGGGTTTTTTATTTCCTCTCGGCAACTGCCAGGTTGCCGGGCCACGATGCACCGCACTCCCGGACAGGCGAAGCCCACGTCGCGCCAGGCCAACCCCAGGGCCGGCGGGGCCAGGGAGGCGACAGCCCAGGGACCACAAGGCCCCACGCCACCTTTTCAAGACCCGCACCCTGTGCTAGAATAAGGCCAATCCCCAGAAGACACAAAGGAGCGCTTTGCCAGGCATAGCGGTCCCTCCTTCGCTTACACCCCCCATCCACCCACGCACTCGGGTAGCACCGCCTATCATACAGGTTTACGCCTTTACACTTCCAGATGATATACCTATAATGAAGATAGCGCGACTACTTTAAAGAAACGGAAAAAACCTTGACTTCTCCAACTCAGGATGCCGGCCCCACTCAAGATATGGGGGAACTGCTGGACTCCTTCGAACCCATGAAGCCCCTCCGCAGGGGCGACGTGGTTGAGGGTGTAATCATGCGGGCCGACTCTGAGGGCATCCACGTCCACATTGGCCACAAGGTAGAAGGCATCGTCCCCCCCAAGGAGATGAGGAGCCTCAACCCCCAAGACCTGGAGCGCCTCAAGGTCGGTGACGAGATAGTGACCTTTGTGGTCAGGCCCGAGACTTCGGAACAGGCGGCCATCCTTTCCATTGACAAGGCCCTGGGGGAGAAGGGATGGCGTAACCTGGAGAAGGCCTTGGAGACAGGCAAGACCTTGCAGGGCAAGATAGTGGGGTTCAACCGCGGCGGCGCCATCGTCGAGGTCGAGAACGTCCAGGGCTTCGTCCCTATGTCCCAGTTGGTCAGCGTATCCAAGGAGGTCTTTCGGGAGGTACAGGAGTCCAAAGCCCCTGAGGCCAGCAAAGGGGGGGCTGGCAGCGGCGACGTGGGAAAGGTGGTCCAGGTCAAGGTCCTCGAGGTGAACCGCGCGCGCAACCGTGCTATCTTCTCCGAGCGCCAGGCCATGCAGGAGTGGCGCGACGAGCGGAAAGCCAAGCTCGTTGAGGAGCTGAAGGAGGGCGAGGTCCGCCGAGGGAAGGTGACTGGCATAAGCAGCTTCGGCGTCTTCGTTGACCTTGGCGGAGCTGATGGGCTGATCCACATCTCAGAGCTGTCCTGGAGTCCTGTGGACTCGCCTGAGAAAGTGGTGAAGGTGGGGGATGAGATAGATGTCTATGTCTTGAAGGTGGACGCGGAGAACAAGAAGATCGCTCTCAGCCTGAGACGGCTTCAGCCAGAGCCCTGGCAGACAATCCAGGAGCGCTACCATGTAGGCGACATAGTTGACGCGACCGTGACCAAGCTGACCAACTTTGGCGCCTTCGCGCGGGTAGAGGGCTCTGTGGAAGGACTCATCCACATCTCCGAGTTGACGTCGAGGGCGATCAGCCACCCCAGGGAGGTGGTGAAAGAGGGCGACACCGTCAAGTTAAAGATCCTCAGGATCGAGCCCGAGCGGCGACGTTTGGGCCTTAGTCTAAAGCAGGCGGAGGAGGAGTTACTGGGCTGACCCATCAACCGTCACGGGACTCCGCTGTGGAGAAGCTGAGATGTCTAGCAGGTTCGAAAAGTTTTCAGAGCGTGCTCGTAGAGTTCTATCCCTGGCGCAAGAGGAGGCGCAGCGGTTCAACCACAACTACATCGGGACCGAGCACATCCTCCTGGGCCTGGTGCGAGAGACTGACGGTGTAGCCGCCAAGGTCCTCTCCAACCTGGGAGTGGAACTCAACAAGGTGCGTTCCGCAGTTGAATTCATCATAGGACGCGGTGAACGCCCAACTCCTGGAGAGATCGGGCTGACGCCACGGGCCAAGAAAGTCATAGAGCTGGCGGTGGACGAGGCGCGGCGGCTGAACCACCACTACATCGGTACCGAGCACCTCCTGATCGGCCTCATGCGCGAGGGGGAGGGCGTTGCTGCTGGAGTCCTGGAGAGCCTGGGGGTGAACCTGGAGAAGGTCAGGGCCGAGACCAACCGCATCCTGACCCAGACGGTGCAGCAGACTCATAGCACCGGCACCACCAGGACAGCTACCCGTACGCCTACGCTGGACCAGCTAGGCATTGACCTCACAGCCGCGGCCCGGGCCGGAAAGCTGGACCCGACGGTCGGCAGAGAGAAGGAGATCCAGCGCGTTACCCAGATCCTCAGCCGGCGCACCAAGAACAATCCCGTGCTCATCGGTGAGCCGGGCGTTGGCAAGACGGCCATCGTCGAGGCGCTGGCCCAGCGCATCGCCAACAACGAGGTGCCAGCCACCCTGCAGGGCAAGAGGCTGGTGACCCTGGACATGGGCGCGCTGGTCGCCGGCACCAAGTACCGCGGCGAGTTCGAGGAGCGTCTGAAGAAGGTCATCGAGGAAATCAGGAACGCAGGTAACTGCATCCTCTTCATTGACGAGATCCACACCATGGTCGGCGCTGGCGCAGCCGAGGGCGCGGTGGACGCCGCCAACATCCTGAAGCCCTCCCTGGCCAGGGGCGAGCTTCAGACCATCGGCGCCACCACGCTGGACGACTACCGCAAGTACGTGGAGCGCGACCCGGCGCTGGAGCGCCGCTTCCAGCCGGTCAAGGTGGAGGAGCCGACGGTCGAGGAGACCATCGAGATCCTCAGGGGCATCAAGAGCCGCTATGAGGAGCACCACCAGCTCCAGATCAGCGACGAGGCCCTCAGGACCGCGGCACACCTGGCCGCGCGGTTCATCCCCGACCGCTTCCTGCCCGACAAGGCTATTGACCTGGTGGACGAGGCCGCCTCCAGAGTGCGCATCAGCTACAGCACCGCGCCGCTTTCCGTCAAGGAAGTGATGAAGATGCTGGAGAGCGTGCGCAAGGAGAAGGACGAGGCCATCGCCGCCCGGCAGTACGAGTACGCCGCCGAGTTGCGCGACCGGGAGACCAAGCTATCTGAGAAGCTGGCCACACTGGAGCAGGACTGGCAGAACCAGATGGACACGTCCAAGCCGGTGGTGACCCCGGACCACATCGCCGAGGTCGTCAGCATGTGGACGGGCATACCGGTAACCCGCCTGGCCGTCAGCGAGACAGAGCGGCTGCTGCACATGGAAGACGTGCTGCACCAGAAGGTCATCGGCCAGGACGAGGCCATCTCCCTGATCTCCAAGGCAGTCCGCAGGGCCAGGGCCGGCCTCAAGAACCCCAAGCGCCCCACGGGCGTCTTCCTGTTCCTTGGGCCTACCGGCGTTGGCAAGACTTACCTGGTCCAGAAGCTGTCGGAGTTCATGTTCGGCAGCGAGGAAGCGGTCATACGCATTGACATGTCCGAGTTCATGGAGCGGCACTCGGTGGCGCGCCTGGTGGGTGCGCCTCCCGGGTACGTCGGCTACGACGAGGGCGGCCAGCTTACCGAGGCCGTCCGGCGCAAGTCTTACTGCGCTATCCTGCTGGACGAGATCGAGAAGGCCCACCCCGAGGTCTTCAATATCCTGCTCCAGATCTTCGACGATGGCCACCTCACCGACGCCAAGGGCCGCCGCGTGGACTTCCGCAACTCCATCATCGTCATGACCAGCAACATCGGCTCCGACCTGATCCGGCAGGACAGGACCATGGGCTTCGCGGTCAAGGCCGACTCGGCCCAGAGCGAGAAGGAAGCCTACGAGCGGATGAAGAACAACGTCCTGGACGAGGTGAAGAAGTTCTTCCGGCCAGAGTTCCTGAACCGGATAGACGGCATGGTGGTCTTCCATCCGCTGAACAGGGACCACATGCACCAGATCGTGGACCTGATGCTGAAGGACGTGGCCTCCAGCCTGGTAGAGAAGGGCATCAACCTGGAGGTTACGCCAGAGGCCAAGGACTGGCTGGCCGAGAAGGGCTACGACCCGACCTTCGGCGCCAGGCCACTGCGCAGGATCATCCAGGACCACGTCGAGGACAAGCTGTCTGATGCCATCCTGAACGGCAAGCTGAACCCCGGTGACACCGCCGTCTTGACCATTTCCGACGGCCAGACCGAGATTTCGGCCCAGTCACCCGTGCCGCTGGCATCGGCCTGATAGCAAGCAAAGCCCCATGAGCAGGGCCTGGGGACATCCAGAGTCCCCAGGCCCTTTTTGTCCGTGCCAAAGGAAGCTGGTGCTGGCCGAGCGGCCACTGCCCATCCAGCCCACGCAGTTGGGCCGGAGGCCTGCTATTTGCTACAATAGTCACAGCCAGCAAAGAATATCGAAGCTACGGAAGATGCAACAGCATGCCCAGAAGCAAAGATAGAAGCGTCTTTGTGTGCGAGGCCTGCGGGAACGAAAGCCCCAAGTGGGAAGGGCGCTGCGGCGCCTGCGGGCAGTGGAACACCCTGGTGGAGATGCGCCCACAGGCCGCCGATGGCCGCAGGAACCCCTGGCATGGACTGGCCGAGCAGGCCCAGGAACTCGCCACAGTGCGCGTGGAAGAAGTGCCTCGCCTCAAGCTCTCCTCCGGAGAGGTAAATCGGGCGCTGGGAGGGGGCGTAGTCCGGGGCTCGCTGGTGCTGATAGCCGGCGACCCTGGCATCGGCAAGTCCACCTTGCTGCTGCGGCTGGCCTCGGACGTGGCTAGCTCCCTGGGGCAGGTGCTGTACATCTCGGGTGAGGAGTCGGCGGCCCAGATCAAGATGCGGGCCGAGCGGCTTGCCGTGCCCGGCAAGGACCTGTTCCTGCTCACGGCCACCAGCGTCACGGAGGTGCTGGAGCAACTGGAGCGTCGCAAGCCGGCGCTGGCCCTGGTGGACTCCATCCAGACCATGTACGACGAGTCCATCGCCTCGGAGGCGGGCAGCGTGGTGCAGATCAGAGAGTGCGCCCGCCAGCTTATGGCCTGGGCCAAGGCGCGGGACGTGCCTGTCATCCTCACCGGCCACGTCACCAAGAGCGGCGACATCGCCGGGCCGCGTGTGCTGGAACACATGGTGGACGTCGTCCTGTACATGGAGGGCGACCCAGTAAGCTCCTACCGGCTGCTGCGGACGGTGAAGAACCGCTTCGGCTCCACCAACGAGGTCGGCGTCTTCGAGATGACCAGCCGGGGGCTGGCGGACGTGGAGGACCCGTCGCGGGCCTTCCTGTCGGAGCGCCGCCAGGAGGCCGTAGGCTCGGTGGTGGTGGCGACGCTGGAAGGCAGCCGGCCGCTGCTGGTGGAGGTGCAGGCCCTGGCGACCCCCTCGGTGCTGCCCCAGCCAAGGCGAGTCGCCAACGGCATTGACTTCAACCGCCTGCTGCTGGTGTGCGCCGTGCTGAGCCGGCGTGCCGGGCTGCACCTGGCCAACCAGGATATCGTCGTCAACGTGACCGGGGGGCTGAGGATTAGCGAGCCGGCCGCGGACCTGGGGCTTGCCCTGGCTATCGCCTCCAGCGTCAGGAACGTCCCCCTGGGCGGCAACCTGGCCGCCATAGGCGAGGTGGGCCTTACCGGCGAGATCCGCGGCGTGCCCCAACTGGAGCGGCGCGTCGCTGAGGCCCATCGCCTGGGGCTTTCCCACTGCATGGTGCCCGGAAGGGTGGGACAGAAGCTGGCGATGGAGACGGGCCTGGAGGCCATCCCCGTGGAGACGCTGGCCCAGGCAGTCCGCGCCCGCGTCCCGGGCAACAGGCAGCGCCAGAGCGCCAGTCAGGAGAGGCCGACATACCCGGCCAACGGCCACGCCTGATGTGTGCAGCGCCAGGCAGGCCACAAGGGCAAGGACTGGCTACCTGGCCCTGGCGCGTGTCGGGACGGAGGGAGAGGCTATGAATGACAAGCCCAGGTACCTGGGCGTCCGAGAGCTGGTGGAGGAGCTGGCCCGCGACCTGAGCGCAGCCGACCTCAGACGCTCATACCCGAGCCAGGCCGCCTTCATTGACGATATTAACAAGGTTACCCATGCCTTTCTTCTGGACAGACTCGTCCCCCTCAGGCTGCCATTCGAGATATGGCTGGACGTGGCCGAGGCCGGAGGGCCGGGCATCGAGCCGGCGTTCGTCTTTGGGACTTCCTTCGTGCCGGACATGGTCATCGAGGTGGCGGGGCGGCCAACTGTGGCCGTGTACGCCCGTGTAATCAACTCGCCGCAAAAGGCGGCGGAGAAGATAGGCGCGGTGCTGGGAGAGGCTATCGTGTCCACCTACGTGTATCCAGCGGCCCTGGCGTTTATCTACCAGGTGGGACAGTCTTCCAACTACATGCACCTCCTGGACCGTGAACTGGTGCTGGACCTGTGGCACAGCCACAAGGTGAAGCTTGTGCTGCGTTCATCATACAGTCCAGAGGGCAAGGAGGTCGTGCCCTGAAGAGCGCTTATTTTCACTGCATCGGAGGTGCCAGCGGGGACATGGTGCTGGGCGCCATAGTTGACGCCGGCGCACCTTTTGACGAGTTAATGGCGGCCCTGGAAAGGCTGAACGTCCAGGGGTTTTCCATCTCCCGCAGGCTGGCCCAGCGCGGTGGGGTCAGCGGCACCCAGGTGACCGTGGAGCTGGACGAGGAAGGCAGGAGGCCACGGCGCTGGCAGGACTTTATCCGCACCATCGAGGACTCGGACCTGGAGGCCAAGGTGGCGGAGCGGGCCAAGGCCGTGCTGTGCCGCCTCGCCGAGGCCGAGGCCTCGGTCCATCGCGTTTCCATGGAGGAGGCCCACCTGCACGAACTGGGCGAGCTGGACACCCTGGTGGACGTGGTGGGCAGCATAGTGGGCCTGGAGCTATTGGGCATAGAGCGGCTGTACTCATCGCCGTTCCCCTCTGGCACAGGCGTCATAGAGAGCGGCCACGGCGTGCTGCCCGTGCCATCGCCGGCCACGGCGGCACTGTTCGCCATGGCCAGGGCGCCAGTGGTGCCGCCGCCTGGCAACGCCGCCTACACCGGCGAGATGGTCACGCCCACGGGCGCGGCCATCATCACCACGCTGGCGACCTTCCGCCAGCCGACCATGAACCTCCACCGCGTCGGGTACGGGCTGGGCAGCCGGGACTCCCGGCAGTACCCCAATGTGCTGGCCCTGTGGCTGGGCGAGGAAATAGGGACTACCTACAATACCAACCTGTCCCTGATTGAGACCAACATAGACGACATGACCGGCGAGCTGCTGGGGTACGTGCAGGAGCGGTTGCTGGCGCTGGGGGCGCGGGACGCCTGGTTTACACCAATACAGATGAAGAAGAGCCGCCCGGCCACCATGCTCAGCGCCATTGTGCCCGTGGACCTGGAGCCTCAGGCGGTGGCGCTGGTCCTGAAGGAGACCTCCACCCTGGGCGTGAGGGTGCGCCCCCTGGGGAGGTACGAGGCCGAGCGGGAGACCGTGGAGCTGGACACCAGCCTGGGGCGCGTGCATGTGAAGGTCAAGCGCCTGGAGGGCCGGCCCGTTAGCGCTTCGCCTGAGTACGAGGACTGTAAGCGCATTGCCGTGGAGCGCGGTCTGCCACTTCAAGAGGTCTTCCGCGTCATCCAGCGTGAGGCCGACACGAGGCTCCTGGAGTCGTAGGCCCGTGTCCCGGCCACCGGGGGGACCAGCGGAGGCATGCGCCTGCGCCGTGGCGCTCTGCCGGTAGATGATGTGACTGAGTGTACGTGGGGACGAGGCCATGACGCCAGGTGTGCAGCGAAAGCGTGCCATCCTCATTGTCCTGACAGTCGCGGTAGTTGTCTGGATAGTGTACATGGCACGGGGCGCGCTCCTCCCATTTATCCTGAGCGCCGTCCTGGCCTACCTGATCTACCCCCTGGTAAGCGTGGTGGAGCGTTTTAGCCCCTGGAGGAAGCGCTGGCCAGGATTCACACGCATCAGCGCCATTCTCCTGGTGTACTTCGGTTTCGTCGCCGCCGTGGGCGGGGTGCTGACGGTGATCATCCCGCCGGCCGTGCGCCAGGCCACGGAGCTCATAGACTCCATCCCGGACATTTACCGCGCCATACAGTCCGCCATCGAGGACTGGAATCAGACTTATAGCAGGACAATACCCGAAGGCATCCGCCAGCAACTGGAGGACGCCCTTCAGAACGCCAGCACCACGGTGGTGGGCTACATCCAGAGGATACTCACCAGGACTATCAGCGGCGTTTTCAGCGCCCTGTCCATAGTGATTGGCCTGGCCATAGTGCCTTTTCTGGTCTTCTACTACATCAAGGACCGCGAGTCCCTGCTGGAAAGCTTCTATTCGTGGTTCCCCCGGCCAGCACAGCAGCACGTTAGAAATGTGCTGACCATCATCAACAGGGTGCTTGGCTCTTACGTCCGCGCTCAGCTTACGCTGGCCCTGGCGGTGGGTTCGCTGGTGTCCATAGGCCTGTTCTTCCTGGGTGTGCAGTACTGGGTCTTCCTGGGCATCTTCGCCGGTATTACCGAGATGGTGCCCGTCATCGGCCCCTGGCTGGGTGCGGTGCCCGGTATTATCGTGGCGCTGGCCACCTCGCCCAGGGACGCCATCTGGGTGGCCCTGCTGTACGCAGGCGTGCAGATGCTGGAGAACACCTTCCTTGTGCCCAGGATTCACGGCATAGTGCTCAAGATGCACCCTGCGCTGGTCATAGTCATACTGGTGCTGGGAAGCGAGATCGCCGGCATCTGGGGCGTGCTGCTGGGCGTGCCGCTGACCGCAGCGGCCATAGCTGTCTTCAAGTACTTCAACAGCTACTGGACAGCGCCAAATGTAACGGGCCAGGCTGGCTACGCCGAGTCCAGGCCAGCCGTGGAGGAGCCAGTCCAGGCCGGCAGCGACGGCCGGCCCGAGCCGCCACGCTGAGGCCTGCCCTTCACCGGATGGGAGAGGGGACTGTGGCAGCCCACGGATGCAGTGTGGGGTGCTGCGAATTCCGTAACAGGGCCAAGAAGTAATTGACCAGGCATGGGCCATCGTATAAAATATTGATGTTTGTGAAGGCTAGTGGTCGGCCCTACTGGCAGCTAGCCTCTTTATTTTGGCGGTTCCGTCAGACCACCTGAGCGGCGCCCCAGTGGCGCAATGGCAGCGCAGCCGACTTGTAATCGGCAGGTTAGCGGGTTCGACTCCCCTCTGGGGCTTTTCTCCGGACCACTCACCCGGGCGCTGACAGGGTATGTCCCGCCGAGATGTCCCAGCGCCCGTCCCGAGGGCAGGCTTGCCCTGGCGCCGCATGTGACGGACTTGGAATAGGCAAGTGGCTATGCTAAACTAGTTCCCGAAGACGCTGGAGGGGTGGGTGAGCGGCTAATACCACCAGACTGTAAATCTGGCGCCCGGAAGGGCTTCGTAGGTTCGAATCCTACCCCCTCCACCAGATGTTCACTCTCACCCTTTAATACCATCGGAAGTATTTGCGCGAGCCCACATAGCTCAGCAGGTAGAGCACGTTCTTGGTAAGAACGGGGTCAGCAGTTCGAATCTGCTTGTGGGCTCCATACCTTGGAGGAACTCTTTAAATGGCCAAGCAGAAGTTTGAGAGGACCAAGCCCCATGTGAACGTGGGGACCATCGGCCACGTGGACCACGGCAAGACGACGCTGACCTCCGCGATAACCTATGTGCTGAGCAAGAGTGGCCTGGCCCAGTACCGGCCCTTCGAGAGCATTGACAACGCTCCTGAGGAGCGGGCGCGGGGCGTGACCATCGCCATCCAGCACGTGGAGTACGAGACGGAGAAGCGGCACTACGCTCACGTTGACTGCCCGGGCCATGCTGACTACATCAAGAACATGATCACTGGCGCGGCCCAGATGGACGGCGCTATCCTGGTGGTCAGCGCACCCGATGGCCCCATGCCTCAGACGCGGGAGCATATTCTGCTGGCCCGCCAGGTGGAGGTCCCCGCCATCGTGGTGGCACTGAACAAGGTGGACGCCATGGAGGACGAGGAACTCCTGGAGCTGGTGGAGCTGGAGATGCGGGAGCTTCTGTCCAGGTATGGCTTCCCTGGCGATGATATCCCCATCGTGAGGGTGAGCGCCCTCAAGGCCCTGGAGTGCGGCTGCGGCAAGCGTGAGTGCCAGTGGTGCGGCGGCATTCTGAAGCTGATGGACGCTGTGGACAGCTACATACCCATCCCGCAGCGGCCTCGCGACCAGCCGTTCCTGATGCCCATCGAGGACGTCTTTGGCATCAAGGGCCGTGGCACGGTGGTGACCGGCCGCGTGGAGCGAGGCGTCGTCCGCGTCGGCCAGACTGTGGAAATCGTGGGCATCCGGCCTACGGTGAGCACCGTGGTGACGGGCCTGGAGATGTTCCACAAGACCCTGGACGAGGCGGAGCCGGGCGACGCAGTGGGCGTGTTGCTCAGGGGCATCGAGCGCGAGCAGGTGGAGCGCGGCCAGGTGCTGGCGGCGCCAGCCACCATCACGCCCCATACCGAGGCCGAGGCACAGGTCTACGTGCTGACCAAGGAAGAGGGTGGCAGGCATACGCCGTTCTTCAACGGCTACAAGCCTCAGTTCTACATCCGGACCACCGACGTCACCGGCGAGATACAGCTACCCGAGGGCGTGGAGATGGTGGTGCCAGGCGACAACATCACCATGAAGGTGAAGCTGATAACGCCCGTCGCTATCACCGAGCAGCTCCGCTTCGCCATCCGCGAGGGCGGCAAGACGGTAGGCTCCGGTGTGTTCACCAAGATACTGAAGTAAATCTCAGGAAGGAGAAGGGCGGCAGCAGCCTTGCCTCCAACAGGGGCGCTGCCGCCTCCGTTAGACTCCCATGGCTCGCAAGGGCGAAAACCGTGTAATCATAACGCTGGCCTGCACAGAATGCAGGGAGCGGACCTACTCCAGCACCAAGAGTCGCCGCAACGACCCGCAGCGCCTCGAGCTGAAGAAGTTCTGCCCCAGGTGCCGCACCCACAGACTCCACAGAGAGGTCAGGTGAGCGCCATGGCCCGCAATCCCGGGGTGCCCCGGCGCCTCAGCACGGAGGTTGCACGCAGGGCTTTCAGCTTCAGGATTTTCGAAGAGGTTGTCTCCGAGCTGCGCAGGGTGACCTGGCCGACTCGCCAGGAGACTTTGCGCCTTACCCTCATGGTCATAGCGGTGTCGGCGGCGGTGGGGGCATTCCTCGGCCTCATAGACCTGGGCTTCGCCCGGCTAGTTAGCGAAATTCTGGGGAACTAGGCCAAAATGGTGGAGAACGCGGCGAAGCAAAAGGCAGAACCCCGCTGGTATATCGTCCACGCCTATTCTGGCCAGGAAGAGCGCGTCAAGAAGAACCTCGAGCAGCGCATCGCCACCATGGACGTGAAGGACAAGATACTTCAGGTGGTCGTGCCTATCGAGGAGGAGATCGAGATAAAGGAAGGCAAGCGCAAGTCGGTCCCGCGCAAGGTCTTCCCTGGCTACATCCTGGTCCAGATGATCATGGACGACCAGAGCTGGCACGTGGTCAGGGAGACTCCTGGCGTAACAGGCTTTGTGTCCGCCGAGGACGAGCATGAGAAGCGCCCCAAGCCCGTCCCGCTAGAGGAGCGGGAGGTAGAGGCTATCCTGAAGCAGATGCAGTCGGAGAAGCCTCGGGTCAGGGTGGGCTTCGAGAAGGGGCAGACGGTACGCATTATTGACGGCCCCTTCGTGGACTTCATGGGAGTGGTGGACGAGGTGTTCCCTGACCGGGCCAAAGTCCGGGTGCTGGTGTCCTTCTTCGGCCGCGAGACGCCGGTGGAGCTTGACTTCTTGCAGATCGAGCGGGCCTAGACAGGTGAAGTCAGTTGGCTAAGAAAGTTCGGACTATAATCAGACTCCAGCTAGAGGCTGGAAAGGCAACACCCGCGCCCCCCGTCGGCCCCGCGCTGGGCCAGCACGGCGTGAATATCATGGCCTTCGTGAAGGAGTACAACGAGCGCACGGCCTCTCTGGCCGGCACCGTTGTGCCCGTGGCTATCACCGTCTACGAGGACCGCTCCTTCACCTTCGTGACCAGGACGCCCCCCGCCTCGGACCTCCTGCGCAAGGCGGCGGGCGTCGAGAAGGGGAGCGGCGCCCCCAAGGGCACTATTGTGGCTACCATTCCTCGCTCCAAGGTCAGGGAGATAGCCCAGCAGAAGATGCGTGACCTGACTGCTGTGGATATCGAAGGGGCTATGCGCATCATCGAAGGTACCGCCCGCAGCATGGGCATCCAGATTGACGAGGCCTCATAGCCCGGGGAGACCTGTATAATGCCAAAGCATGGAAAACGCTATCGGATGGCCACCGCCCTCATAGACCCCAACAAGGACTACCAGCCCGAAGAGGCGGTGTCCCTGGTGAAGCAGGCGGCAACGGCCAAGTTTGACGAGACCATTGAGTTGCACCTTCGCACTGGCGCTGACCCTCGCCAGGCCGACCAGCTTATCCGTGGCGTGGCCATCCTTCCCCACGGCACCGGCAAGCGCATTCGGGTGCTGGTGTTCGCCCAGGGCGACGCCGCCAACGCCGCCAAGGATGCTGGTGCAGACTACGTGGGGAGCGACGATCTGATAAAGCAGATCGAGGGCGGCTGGACCGAGTTCGACGTCGCCATTGCCACACCCGACATGATGGGACGCATCGGCAGGCTGGGCCGCATCCTGGGCCGCCGTGGCCTGATGCCCAACCCCAGGACTGGCACCGTGGTGCAGCCGGACGACCTGCCCAGGGCCATCTCCGATGCCAAGAAGGGCAGGGTAGAGTACAGGATGGACCGTACGGCGCTAATCCATCTGCCCATCGGCAAGGCCAGCTTCCAGGAGAAGCAACTGCTGGACAACCTGGCGGTGCTCATGGACACCATCATCCGGGCCAGGCCCAGCGGTGTCAAGGGCCAGTTCATCCGCACGGCCTACCTGACCAGCACCATGGGCCCCAGCGTCAAGCTGGATGTTGCCAGCACGACCTCTCTGAGAGTAGAATAGTTACCAGCGAGCCGCAGACAGTGGGTTCCACCCGCCGGGTGGATTAAACGGTTGGCCCACCGAGGCTTTCATGGCATAACTCCACCATTTGAGTCGAGTTATTCGCCCTGGGCCTGCGGCCCAGGGCTTTCTTTTTCGAGGTGAACCGTGCCAACGGAGAAGAAGGTACAGGCTGTAGAGGAGCTACGTGGGTGGATAGAGCGGTCCACCATCGCCATCGCCACGGACTACAGTGGCTCGCCCGTAAGCAGCATCAATGACCTGAGGCGCACCCTTCGGGAGAAGGGCATCGAGGTCCACGTAGTCAAGAACACCCTGGCCTACATCGCCGCCGATGCCGCCGGCAAGCCTGCCGTCAAGGAGATAGTGCAGGGGCCTACGGCCATCGTCTTCGGCTATGGCGACCCGACAGAGTCCGCCAGGGTGTTGACCGACTTCATCCGCAACACCAGGGCCACGCTGAAGATCAGGGGCGGCGCGCTGAATGGCCGCGTGCTCAGCCCCGGACAGGTGGAAGAGCTGGCCACTCTGCCGTCCAGGGAGGAGCTGGTGGCGCGCCTGCTGGGCCAGTTGCAGGCCCCCATCGCCAGCCTGATGTTCATGCTGAACGCGCCCATGTCTGGCCTGGCCAGGGCGCTCCAGCAGCACCTGGAGAACCTGTCCAGGGGCGGTGGTCAGGCGCCAGCGGCCAGCCCTCCGCCTGGCGAGGGGCCAGGCCCCCAGGCAGCCACCGCAGGCGCCTAGCCAGTCTTTTACTTCTATGATAGAAAGGATTCCAAGGGAGGACGTGAGACCATGACCATGAGCAAGGAACAGGTACTGGAGGCCATCAAGGGCATGACTGTCCTTGAGCTGGCGGAGCTGGTGAAGGCGCTGGAGCAGACCTTCGGCGTGAGCGCCGCCGCCCCTGTGGCCGTCGCGGCTGCTCCTGCCGCCGCCGGGGCGCCCGCTGCCGCCGCCGCCCCCGCCGAGGAGGAAAAGACCGAGTTCACGGTGCAACTCAAGGAAGTTGGCCCCAACAAGATCAACGTCATCAAGGCCGTGCGCGAGGTGACCACCCTGGGCCTGAAAGAGGCCAAGGACCTGGTGGAGAAGGCGCCCACTGTGGTCAAGGAGGGCGTCAACAAGGATGAGGCCAACGAGATAAAGAGCAAGCTGGAGGCGGCTGGGGCTGTCGTCTTAGTCCAGTAACGCGGACAGGCAGAACGGTTACCTCCCGCCAGGGGGTGTACCTTGAGTCGTCGCAAGGACCGGGAGCGCTTTGAGGCCATGAGACGTCTGGACCCGGACTACAGGGGCTTTCGGGGCTACCAGAACCAGCCTGACCGCCCAGGCAAGGCCCCTCTAAGGGCGGTCAAGTGCAGCGTTTGCGGCTACACCCGCAACGTGCCCCTGGGCGTAGCCCTGGAGCAGGGGGACAAATACGTCTGCGCCAGGTGCAAGGAGAGTGGCAAGGCCCCAGCGGCCTAGCCCCTTCCCCTGACCTGGACCCGAATTGCCAGAAGGCGGGCGCGATATGTCTCGCAGAGAATATCGCGCCCCTTTTATCTGGCCAACGTGCCGCCGGCCAGGTAAGGAATGGTCTGTGGTCCCTGGGGCAGCACGCACAAGCGAGCGTCGGGGCCGTGACGCCACAGCAGTTCCCTGGCCGTTGCGGCCACGTCGTCCACAGGCTCCAGGTGGGCGGCCTTGACCTGCGCTGGAGTCAGGTAGCTGGACTTGAGGTAAACGGAGGCCTGCAGGAGTATCTGGGCCTGTATCTGGACCTGCCACTGGTCGTGGCGATTATGGCCCGGGGCACTGATCAGTTCCAGCAGCGCCCTGGGGCTGTCCGCGGCGCGCAGAAGGCGCCCGTACTCGCCGTGTTCTGGCACGCCGTCGGAGCACTCGGCGGCGCAGATGATGGCCCCACCGGGCCGGACCACCTGGGCAGCCGCTGACATGCCCTTGACAGCCTGGTAAAGGTTCTGGTCCAGGGGATAGCCGCTGTTGGTGGTCACTACCACATCAAAGGGGCGCTCCACCGGGCGCATGGCCGTGCGCTTGACAAACTGGCAGGCCGCCCGGTGTACGGCGAACAGCTCGCCGGCGTACACACTGGTGATCCTGTGGTCGCGGTTGATGGTGACGTCCACGCTGAAGTGTACACCCGTCTGCCGGGCTATCTGCCGGATGGCGTCGTGAATGGGGTTGCCCTCGGTCATGCCCCAGGTGGAGCAAGGGTGGCCTATCATGCGGGCGTCGTGCAGGCGCATGATGGTCTGGAAGCCCGCCAGCCCTGGCGCCACCATCTTGGGGCCGCCGCTGAAGCCCGCGAAGAAGTGCGGCTCCACAAAGCCCGTGGTTATGCGGACATCGCTCTCCACCCAGAGGCGGTCAAGCCAGATGGGAATGCCGCCAGGCGTATCCCCGACGTGTAACAGCGTGCTCTCGTCGAAGGCGCTGTGGTTGACCACCCGGTACTGGCCGACCACATCGGCGCCCAGCATGGCCTCCAGCTCCTGCGGCGTGTTGGCGCGGTGGGTGCCTGTGGCGACCAGTATGGCGATATCCTCCCTGGGGATGTGGCCCAGCTCCCTGAGCAGCACCGGCAGCACGCGGGCGCTGGGCATGGGGCGGGTGACGTCGCACACCGAGATGGCGACACGCTGGCCCGGCCTGACAAGCTGGCGCAGCGGTGGCGTGCCCACGGGATGGCGCAGGGCGTTCAGCAGCGCCCCCGGCTCATCGGGAATGCCAGGAACATAGGTCGGCTCTATAACTATCGTCCGGTCTTCGGGCAGATCCACCTCCAGGCCGTCGCGTCCGTAGGCCAGCTTTACCAGCATCGCAGCCTCCTGGGCTGATTATACGCTACCTGCGCAGCAGCGTCTCGCACAGGTGGGCGGCGTCCACCAGGTCCGGGATGGTGACGTACTCGCGCACCGTGTGCATGTTGTGGTCGGCCATGCCCACCACCACGGCGCTGATGCCGCGCTGTCGAAAGACGTTACCGTCGGTGCCGCCGCCAGAGGGCTTAAGGACAGGCTGCATGCCCAGGCCTCGCATGGCAGCCATAACTCGCCTGGCCGCCGGGTCCTGGTCAGTGAGGGTGTAAGCCTCGAACTCGGTGTGCAGGTGGTCCTGGATGGCCGCCTCGGGGAACATGCGCCTGACCTCGGCCAGCGCCTGCCGGAGCTGGAGGCGTATGCTGTCCAGCGTCTCCATGTTGCGGCTGCGGAACTCGCCCCTGACCAGCGTCTGCTCAGGCACCGCATTCCGGACCGTCCCGCCCTGGATGGTGCCCACGTTGAAGGTGGTCTCGGGGTCCAGCCGGCCCTGAGGTAGCCTGGTGATGATCTCGGCGGCGATGCGAATGGCGGACAGGCCCTTCTCAGGCTCCACCCCGGCGTGGGCGGCCCGGCCCTTGACCTCGATGTCAAACCCTATGTAGGTAGGGCTGGCCGACGTGACCTGGCTGGCTGGCCCCTCGCCATCGAACACGATGGCCTCCTTTGCCTTCAGCACGGTGAAGTCCAGGTTGCGCGCGCCCACCAGGCCAATCTCCTCCTCGCGGGTGAAGGCCACCTCGATGCCAGCGTGGGGCACGCCATCCTCCATGATAGACTCCAGCGCCTCCATGATGGCCGAGACGCCCGCCTTGCAGTCCCCACCCAGGATAGTCGTCCCATCGGAAAGGATGCGGTCGCCCTCCACGCGCGGCTTGATGCCCCTGCCAGGCTCCACCGTGTCCATGTGGGCCGAGAGCAACAGAGGATCGCGCCCTCCATCGCTGGCGATAACGTTGCCGTAGGCGTCCCGCGCCACCTTGAGGCCCAGCGCCTCCAGCCGGCGCACCAGCTCCCGGGCCATGGCCTCTTCCTCCCCCGAAGGGCTGTCAATCCTCGCCAGGTCGCAGAAGGTCTTCACGAGGCGGTCTCGATTGATCATCAATACCCCCTGAGCTTGATGAAAAGTCCAGTGGTCTGCGGTCAATTGTATTGCCTGATGCCGTGGTGTCAATGGCATACCATGGGTAAGCCATCGGGGGCGAATACTGTACGGCGCGACGCTGACAGGCTAAACTTATGCCCGACTTCCCGTGCCACAGCCGGAGGGCGCCATGGCTGACGAGCTCAGGCCGCAGTACACCACCATGATCCGAGACCTGCCGGAGGGCGAGCGTCCCAGGGAGCGCCTGCGGGACTTCGGGCCGGGCCAGCTCAGCAACGCCGAGCTTATCGCCATCCTGCTGCGGACTGGCGTCGAGGGCGAGAGCGTGCTGAACCTGGCGGCCCGGCTGCTGTCCCAGTTCGGCGGACTGGCCGGCATGGCCCGCGTGTCCTATGGCGAGCTATGCGAGGTCAAGGGCGTCAGCGACGCCAAGGCATGCCAGCTCCTGGCCGCCTTCGAGCTGGGCCGGCGTCTTGTGTCCCTGCACCCCGAGGGCAGGCCCGTCATCAGGTGCCCCCAGGACGTGTACAACCTGCTGGGGGCTGAGATGGCCTTCCTGGACCAGGAGCACCTCAAGGTGGTGCTGCTCAATACCAAGAACGAGGTCAGGGGCACGGTGGAGGTGTACAAGGGCAACGTCAACTCGGCCATGGTCCGGGTGGCCGAGGTCCTCAGGCCGGCCATCAGGGAGAACTGTCCCTCCATCATCATCGTGCACAACCATCCGTCGGGCGACCCAACGCCCAGTCCCGAGGACGTGCTCATCACCCGCAAGATTGCCTCCGGCGGCCAGATGATGGACATCGAGCTATTGGACCACATCATCATCGGCGGGCAGCGGCACGTGAGCCTCAAGGAGCGGCGGCTGGGGTTCTCGTAACCGGGACGCCTCACCCGATGGCGCCGCCGTCGAGTATAATGGGCAGACCAACCACCTGAGGGGAGGTACGTCATGCCGCGGGAGCTAGGCAACGTCGGCACTCACTTCCGCTTCGAGAACGAGCATATCCGGGTGTGGGACCTGGTGCTGGAGCCGGGCCAGTCCAGCCCCTGGCACCGGCACAACCTGCCCTACGTCTTCATTGTGACCCGGCCGGGCACGCTGCTTACGGAGTACGAGGACGGCAGCACTTCCAGGGACGACCTGGAGCTGGGCGAAGTGGTCATGGGCAAGAAAGGCTCGGTGCACCGCGTAACCAACGTGGGCAACGCCCTCTACAGCAACGCCATCATCGAGCTGAAGCGCTGAGGCTACGGCATCCCGGCAGGGCAGGCCTGGTGCTGGCAAGCTGAAGTAGCACTGTCAGGAGGTGACCCATGCCAAGAGGCAAAGAGCCACTGGGCGATATCGCCAGCGTGGTGCTTTTCGAGAACGAGCGCGTCAAGATATGGAACCTCATCGTGGAGCCGGGCCAGGCCAGCCCGTGGCACCTGCACCAGCGGGACTACATCACAGTGGTGCTGGAGGGCGAGGGCCTAGTGGTGGAGTACGAGGACGGCACCACCGAGGACAGCCCGGCCTACGTGGGCCGCTGGCGCTTCCACGACAAGCACCGCGTCCACCGCGTGGTCAACAACAGGCCGACCAGGTACAAGAACATCCTCATAGAGCTGAAGTGAGGCCACGGCCAGCGCGGTGCCCTACCGGAAGGCCGGGATTACCTCCTTGCCGAAGAGCCTTATGGATTCCTTGACTTTCTCATGGGGTATCTGGTCGGTCTGCATGATGAGGAGTACCTGGTCAACGCCGATTTCCTCGTGGCGCTTGACGCACTGGATGCAGGAGTCGGGGTCGCCAGCGACGATGACGCCGCGCTCGCACAGCAGGTCTGCGGGGAGTTCGCCCAGCATGGCGCGGGGCACACCGCCTCCACCCAGGTCCTGCTCGCCGCCCAGGAAGCGCTGGAAATGCGCCTGAAGGTGGTCCGGCACGCCACCCCAGGCCGCCAGCAGACGCTCATAGACCTCCTTGCGGTCGGCGGAGTAAGGCCGGTTGGGACCGAAGAACTCCTTGATGGCACGGGCGCCCAGCTCCCGTGCTTCCCTGTCGTTGGCGCCACAGTGGCCTATGGTGAAGTTGGCCCACTGGTTGTTGACAAAGCAGCCCACCGGCGTGGCGCTCTTGATGTTCTCGCGGTACTCGTCTATGAACTTCTTCATGCCGGCGGGGGCGCCGGAGCCGAAGGATAGCACGCCGATGCCGTGCCTGGCCGCCATCTGGTAGCTGGTGGGCTGCGTGCAGGCCATCCATATGGGCGGATGAGGCGACTGGAGAGGTTTGGGAAGTATCTCCCTGGGAGGCACCCTGAAGAAGCGGCCCTCCCATGTAAACTTGCCCTGGGTCATCCAGATCCTGGGGACCATCTGCAGCGCCTCTTCCATGATGTCCCTGGTGTCCCTGGGGTCTATGCCCAGGCCCTCCTGCTCGTAGGGGCTGCTGCGGCCCACGCCGAACTCCACTCGCCCACCGGACAGGTGGTCCACCATGGCGACACGCTCGGCCACCTGGATGGGCCGGTGATTGGGCAATACCACCACGCCAAAGCCCAGCCTGATACGGCGAGTCAACCGGGCCAGGCTGGAGATGATGACCTCGGGCGCCGACGAGCCGGAGAAGGTGGTCAGGAAGTGGTGCTCCACGAACCACAGGTAGTCGAACCCCACCTCGTCGGCAAGGACACACTGCTCCAGCGTTTCTTCGATGAGGGCGGTGTAGTCCACCTGGAAGTCCTCATGAGGCCGCTGCATCTCGTAGAGCAGGCCGAACTTCATGGTGCGCCTCCTATTCGGTTTTCAACGGGGCATGGCCCGCCAGCCTCGGATAAGCCATACTGTAAACATCGCCCCAGGCGGTGTCAACCGACAGGGACTGAGAGGGCACCTTCGGCGGAGCCGATGGGTTTGCAGGGGAATGAGACGCCGGCTATGATAGTGCCCGGCCAGGCGCGGCAGGGTGACCGCGCAGGCACGGAGGGACACTGGCATGAAGGTACTGGTCATGGGCGCCGGCGCCGTGGGCGGGTACTTCGGCGGAGTGCTGGCCAGAAAGGGCGAGGACGTGACCCTCGTGGCGCGGGGCGAGCAGCTTGCGGCTATCAGGGAGCACGGGCTGCGCGTGGAAAGCGCCGCCCACGGTGCCTTCGTCGTCCGCCCCAGGGCGGTGGAGAGAGCGGACGGCACCTGGCAGGCCGACCTGGTGCTATACTGCGTCAAGAGCTACGACAACCCCCAGGCCATAGAGGCCATGAGGCCGGCAGTTGGGCCAGCCACTACTGTCCTTACGCTCCAGAACGGCGTGGGCAGCGGCGACGCCCTGGCCAGGGCCTTCGGGCGGGAGCATGTGCTGCTGGGCGCTGCCTACATCGAGGCTATGCGCAAGGCACCAGGCATCGTGGCCCAGGCGGGCTCTCAGCGCATCGTCTTCGGCGAGGAGGACGGCCGTCGGACTCCCAGGGCGCTGCGCGTGCTGGACACCCTGAAGGGCGCTGGCATAGATGCTGTCCTGTCGTCCAACATCGCCCGGGACCTGTGGGGCAAGCTCATCTTCATCTGCGCCCTAAGCGGTATGAGCTGCATCACCAGGGCCTCCTTCGCCGAGGTGCTGGACACGCCGGAGACGCTGGAGTTGACCTGGCGCGTCATGCGGGAGGCCGAGGCCGTGGGCAGGGCCAGGGGCATTCCCCTGGACACGGGTATTGTCGAAGCCACCATGGCCGAGTTCCAGGCGACCAAGCACGACCTCATCTCCTCCATGTACCTGGACCTGCAGGCCGGCAACCCTCTGGAGCTGGACGTCATCAACGGGGCTGTCGTGAGAATTGGAAGAGAACTGGGAGTCCCCACGCCGGTCAACGATTTTATTGTCGCGTGCCTGCGAATAGCCAGCAACCGGGCGCAACAGCGCCTGGCCTGAAAAACTTGCCAGGAGGCAGTGCCATGTCGTACTTCGTGGACCCTTCGGAAGTGAAGCGGAGAGAGCTAGCGCCTGGGGTGACCCTGCGCACCATGTGGGGCGACAGGATTATGATGAGCATCGTGGAGATCGCCCCGAAGGCGGTGGTACCTGCCCACAAGCACCCCCACGAGCAGGCCGGCCTGGTGCTCCACGGCGAGTTCGAGTTCACCATAGGCGGCGTGACGAAGCGGGTGAAGCAGGGCGACGCCTATATCATCCCTGGCGGCGTGGAGCACAGCCTGGTCGGCTCCGATGGCTGGGCGCTGGCGCTGGACATCTTCAGTCCGCCACGGGAGGAGTACAAGTCCTGAAGGCCGCGCGCATGGCCTCCCCGGCTTCAGATAACGACAGGGCCACGGTGAGCGCACCTGGAGGGTGTGTCGGGAGTCTTGTTTTACCCCTTATCAGGGGACGTGATGTCCATTGGCGCCGCGCCGGTGGTAAGGCAAAGCCTGCCCCCTCTCTGGCTCTCCCCCAGAGGGGGCGAGAACAGTCCCTGCCCCCTGTGGGGGAAGGCCGGGAAGGGGGCCAGAGGCCAGCCCCCTCTCTGGCTCTCCCCCAGAGGGGGCGAGGACCCTCCATTCCCCCTTTGGGGGAAGGCCAGGAAGGGGGCATGAGTCCTGCCAATGGGCAAGGCTTTGGACACACCTCCCTCACAGGTCAGTCGGTGGCCCGAGGGAGACTCCGTCGTCGCTGACGGAGGAGGTATTCCTGACTCCTTGTGAAAGCCAGATAGCCCGGCAGTCCGCGTGAGGGGGCCGCAAGGGCAGTAACTCCACGATTTATGCCTCCACATGGTTGAGGGGTATAATGGGTATGTAGGCTGTGTTAGAGGCGGTACCCGGCTGGCGGTCCACATGAAGGTCGTTGCCATCAACTGCGGCAGCTCATCCCTGAAGTTCAGCCTGATGGAGACCTCTGGGGAGGCCGCGGACGCTCGCCAGGAGCGGCGACTGGCCGAAGGCTCCATCCAGCGGATAGGCAGCGGGCCGGGCCGCGTCCGATTTTACCGGGAAGGCGCCCAGTCCCTGGAAGAGACCGCCAGCATGGGCAGCCACGGTGAGGCCGCCCTGAGGGTCATACAGTGGCTGGACTCCCTGGGACTCCTGGGCCACGGTGGAGTGGAGGCTTTCGGCCATAGAGTAGTGCATGGCGGGGACAGGCTGGCCCAGCCGGCCATCATCAGCCAGCCAGTCATCGAGGCCATAGAGGATGTCAGCGAGCTAGCGCCGCTGCACAACGGCCCCTCGCTGGCGGCAGTCCGGGCGGCCAGGGCTGCCCTGGGGCCAGACTTCCCCATGGTGGCAGTCTTTGATACGGCTTTCCATCACGGTCTGCCGGAGCACGTAGGCCAGTACGCCCTCCCATACTGGCTGGCCCAGCGGCACCGCATCCGCCGGTACGGGTTCCATGGCATCGCCCACAGGTACATGGTGGAACGCTACTCAGCCATCTCCGGGCCCCAGGCAGCAGCCACTAGCCTTGTCACCCTACAGCTAGGCAATGGGTGCTCGGCTACAGCCGTCAAAGAAGGCCGGTCCATGGACACATCCATGGGCTTTACACCGCTGGAGGGCCTCATGATGGGCACCCGCTCAGGCGACCTGGACCCCGCGCTGGTCGTGGCCCTGGCCCGCAAGGAGGGTGCGAGCATGGAGGAGGTCGAGGACTGGCTGAATACTCGCTCTGGCCTGCTGGGAGTATCCGGGCGCTCCGCCGACATGCGCGAACTGCTGGACGCAGAGGCGCGGGGCGACCGCCGCGCCGCGCTGGCGATAGAGATGTTCTGCTACAGGGCGCGCAAGTACATCGGGGCCTACATGGCCGCGCTGGGAGGCGCCGACGCCATACTTTTCGGCGGCGGCATTGGAGAGAACGCGCCGGCCATCAGGGCTCGCATCTGCCAGGGAATGGAGTGGTGCGGCCTGGTGCTGGATGCCGGGCGCAATGCCGCCATGGTGGGCCGCGAAGGGCGCATCAGCGCTGGTGCGGCCACAGTCCACGCCTACGTCATCAGAGTGGACGAGGAGCTGCTTATAGCCAGGGATACGGCGCGAACGCTGGCCGCTGCCCGCCAGGCTAGCAGCCCAGGAGGGGTGTGAATGCAGGGGACTCGTGAGGTGTCCTTGATGGACGAGGCCGAGGCCGTGCGCCAGGAGGAGTGGGTGAGGTTGTACCGGCGCAGCCACCCCGAGGCGGACCGCTGGGCCGCAGGCTATGGCCGCATCCAGCACAGCACCGAGACTCAGGCCAGGGTCTTCACCATGGCCGAGGTGCTGCGCACCGCGGACGTGCGCGGTGACGGCGTGCCTCTGTTCGAAGTCCTGTATGCCGCCGACAGGGTCGCCAGCGCCGGCATGTGGCTGGTGGTGCACATGACCTACGCCAGTAGGGTGTACCTGGACGGGAGAGACCTGTCACGGGACGACTTCAAGCCACACCCCGAAGGCCACACGGGAGGCTCCCTGAATATGGTGCCCGCCTACGTGGGCTACATGGCTATCAACGCCATCACGGGACATACCCGCTCCTGGATAATGGGCCAGGGCCACTGCGTGGCGGCCATAGACAGCGTTGACCTGCTGCTGGACAACATGGCCCAGGCCCATGCGGAGCGCTACTCCCTGAGCGACGAGGGCCTCACCCGCTACGTCCAGGACTTCTACTCCTACCGTCTGCGGCCCGACGGGGAGCAGGAGTCCCCGCTGGGGAGCCACGTCAACGCTCACACCGCTGGCGGACTGGCCGAGGGCGGCTACCTGGGCTTCGTGGAGCTCCAGTACGCACACATGCCGCTGCCGGGCGAGCGCCTGGTCGCCTTTCTGAGCGATGGCGCCTTCGAGGAGCAGCGCGGCAACGACTGGGCGGCACGCTGGTGGCGCGCCGACGACTCAGGGCTGGTGTTGCCTATCATGATTTGCAACGGCAGGCGCATAGACCAACGCACCACCATGTCCCAGCAGGGCGGCGTGGACTGGCTGGTCCAGCACCTGAGACTCAACAGCTTCGACCCCATAGTGTTTGATGGCAGAGACCCGGCGGCCTTCGCCTGGGCCATATTCGAGATGGAGTCCAGGCTGCAGGCCGCCGCTGAGGCTGTACGCTCCAGGGGCGCTCATTACCCTGTGCCGCTGCCTCACGGCATAGCCGTCGCCCCCAAGGGAGCGGGGTTCTACGGAGAGGGCACGAACCTGGCCCACAACCTGCCCCTCATGTCCAACCCTCACACCGACGAGGTGGCGGCGCAGCGCTTCAACGAGAGCGCCCGGCGGCTGTGGGTGCCGGCAGGCGAGTTGAAGGAGGCCACCGGCGAGCTCCAGCACCATCGGGCCTCCGAGCGGCCCAGGGAGAAGGACAACCCTCTGGTACACCGGGACGTGCGGCTAAGGGAGTTGGCCCCCCTGGTGTCCCAGCCCGTGCCTGCCGACCGGCAGGCCCCTTCTCTGTGGAGCAGGTCTTCGCCCATGCAGGCGGTGGACGCCATGTTCCTGGCGACGGTCCAGGCCAATCCGCACCTGCGGCCGCGGGTGGGCAACCCGGACGAGATGCGCTCCAACCGCATGCAGCAGACGCTGGATGCTCTCAAGTTCCGCGTGACCGGGCCAGAGCGTGGGGTGCCGGAGGACGTCCACGGCGCCGTGGTCACAGCACTGAACGAGGAAGCGGTGGCCTCCGCCGCGCTGGCCAACAAGGGGGGCATCAACATCATCGTGACCTACGAGGCTTTCGCCACCAAGATGCACGGCGTGGTGCGGCAGGAGATCACCTTCACGCACCAGTGCCACAGGGCAGGGCGGCACCAGGGCTGGCTCGCCATCCCGCTGGTGCTTACGTCCCACACCTGGGAGAACGGCAAGAACGAGTACTCCCACCAGGACACTTCCATGGTGGAGGCGATGCTGGGGGAATACTCGGACATCTCCAGGCCCATGTTCGTCCCGGACTACAACACCGCAGCCATGGTGATGCACGGGGTGTACCAGCACCAGGGCCAGGTCTGGACCCTGGTGGTGCCCAAGGACGCCAGGGTGCCCAACCTGTTCAGCCTTGATGAGGCGGCCCAGCTCCTGGACCAGGGTGCGCTGCGGCTGGACTGGGCCGGTTTCGATGGCGAAGAGCCGAGGGTAGTGCTGACGGCTGTAGGCGCCTACCAGCTTGAGCAGGTGCTGCTGGCCTCCCGCCGCCTGTCGGAGCGCCGGGTACCGCACTCGGTGGTCTGTATGCTGGAGCCAGGCAGGTTCCGCCAGCCCCGGACGGAGGGCGAAGAGGCCCACCTGGCCCCAGCCCATTACCGGGAAGCCCTTTACCCGGGGCCTGTTCCTGCCCGCGTCATAGTCACGCACACCCGGCCCGAGCCAATACTGGGAGTGCTGCGGCCCCTGGACACCGGCTGGGGCAAGACTATAGGCCTGGGGTTCATCGGCCACGGCGGCACGCTGGACACAGGGGGCATGCTATTCGTCAACCGCTGCACCTGGGCGCACGTGCTGCTGGCTGTGGCAAACTGCGCCGACATCCGCGCGGACGCGCTGCTGACCTCCCAGGAGCTTGCGGCCTTGCAGGGCAGGGTGTCGCCCCAGGGGGTGGTCATTCAGTAGTCCTGTTTTGTTCACAGGACGTTTCCTGGGGGCCACGGTGATTTATCTTCATAATCAGGGAACTTTCGCCTTGCGAAACGCATCGGATATATGTACAAAGGACTCCCATAGAACTTGTGAAATGTGTTGGAGCTATGACATCAGCAGATCTTCCTAGAGTTGCCTACTTCACCATGGAAGTAGGTCTTGAGTCGGCCATGCCCACATATAGTGGCGGCCTGGGGGTGCTGGCGGGTGACACGCTTCGGTCGGCCGCCGACCTGGGCGTGCCGATGGTATGCGTCACGCTGCTCCACCGCAAGGGCTACTTCCGGCAGCACATTGACGCCCACGGTAACCAGACTGAAAGCCCGGCCATCTGGTCTCCCGAGGACTTCCTGGAAGCCCTTCCCTTCAGGGTATCCGTGAACATAGAGAGGCGCAACGTGCTCATCAGGGCCTGGCGCTACAACGTCAGGGGGCTGTCCGGGCACGTGGTCCCCGTCTATTTCCTGGACACCTTCTTGCCCGAGAACGCGCCGGAAGACCAGGCGCTGACGGACTACCTGTACGGCGGCGATGAGCGGTACAGGCTGTGTCAGGAGGTGGTGCTGGGCATGGGCGGCATCTCCATGCTGCGGGCACTGGGCTACGAGCGCATCCAGACTTACCACATGAACGAGGGGCACTCGGCCCTGCTGACGCTGGCGCTGCTGGAGGAGCAGGCCCGGGGGCGCGGACTGCACGCCGCCACCGAGTCGGACATCGAGTCGGTACGTCAGCGGTGCGTGTTCACCACCCATACGCCGGTGGCCGCCGGGCACGACCGGTTCCCTGTATCCCTGGTCAGCCGCGTGCTGGGGGACGAGCGGGCCTCGGCGCTGGCCAAGCCGGAATGGGCCAACAACGGCATGCTGAACATGACCTACCTGGGGCTGTACTTCTCCAGGTACATTAACGGCGTGGCCCTGCGCCATGGCGAAGTCTCCCGGGCCATGTTCCCACACCACCTGGTCAACGCTATCACCAACGGCGTCCACGCGGCGACCTGGACCGCCGAGTCGTTCGCCAGGCTCTACGACAAGCACATACCCGAGTGGCGCCACGACAACCTTTACCTGCGCTACGCCGTCAGCATACCGCTGGGCGAGGTGCGGCAGGCCCACGCCGAGGCCAAGAAGGACTTGCTGGCCCTGGTGAGGGAGCAGGCTGGCGTCCACCTGGACCACATGGCCTTCACCATAGGATTCGCCAGGAGGGTGACGGCCTACAAGCGCGCAGACCTGCTCTTCAGCGACCTGAAGCGGCTGCGGCGCATGGTGCAGCAGGTGGGGCCGTTGCAGGTAGTGTATGCTGGCAAGGCACATCCCCACGACCAGGACGGCAAGGCGCTCATCCGGCGCATCTTTGAGGCCGCCGCGGCCCTGGGCAACGACCTGCGCGTGGTGTTCCTGCCGGACTACGATATGTCCCTGGCCAGGAACATCATAGCCGGCGTGGACATCTGGCTCAATACGCCGCAGAAGCCGCGCGAGGCGTCGGGCACCAGCGGCATGAAGGCCGCCCTCAATGGTGTGCCCAGCCTCAGCGTGCTGGACGGCTGGTGGATTGAAGGCCACGTCGAGGGAGTCACCGGCTGGTCCATCGGCGACGACCGGACTCAGGGCAGCGACCAGGCCAAGGAGGTCGCGTCCCTCTACGACAAGCTGGAGTACATTATCCTGCCCATGTTCTACGAGCGGCCCAACGAGTACGCCGCTGTCATGCGCTCCGCCATCGCCCTCAACGGTTCCTTCTTCAACTCCCAGCGCATGGTGCTCCAGTACCTGGAGAACGCCTACCTGATCAACGACTGACAAAGTCCCTTCTCATATGGCAGGCTGAAAGGGGTGGCCGTCCCATCCCTCCTATCCAGGGATGTTTCTGCGGCAAGGGTGGACGGGGCCGACAGGCCCTGCCTTCTCTTTTGTGCAACACCGACAATAACAGAGCAGGGGCGAGCCGAAGCCCGCCCCTGCTACACAGGACAGTCCCCTGAAAGTAGGGCTAGGTGCCGAAGCGGACCTGCGCCACCTCGTCCTTGTACTCCACGCCCTTGGTGGCCCAGAAGATTTTGGCTACCTCGTCAACCTGGTCCACCAGTTGCTTGGCGGCATCCAGGTCCACAGACTGCTTGTTCTTGGATGCCAGCTTGTTGGCCTGCCAGACCTTGGTGTGCAGGTCAGGGTACTTCTGGACGTGCTCGGGGCGGAAGTAGTCGTGCCAGAGAATATCCAGCTCCCGCTTGGCTATCTCGGCGTGTTGCTCCTTGACAGCGATATAGCGGCATATGGTGTTCTGGTAAGCCTGGCGCTCGGCGGGGGAAGCGTTGCCGCCGGGTACCTGGAGCGCCTGGATGCGCATGACCATCTTGAGAACGGTCTGTGCTGCTATCTTGGCTATGATAGGGTCGTAGATGCCACAGGGAATGTCGCAGTGGGCGTGAGCGCTATGGATGGGCCAGCATCGCCTTAAGGCGGAAAGTACCTTCATTGCTAGACTCCCTTCCTAGATGAGCTTTGGCGTCGTATGAAGATTACATGAATATGTGGCCCCGCGCAAGCCCTGGTGGCCCGTCGCCTGGCTGTACGAAGCGATGTGTTGCGCACGCGCCGGCGCGCCCGTAGAATGGAGGTAGCCGGGTAACCAGAATGGGGTATTTGCTTCACCCTCTGGGCATGGCACAATTCACCCCCGTGGCTTCCTCTCGGCCAGGCCCTGCCGAGTCCCAGCTAGCCTGCAGGGCCTGGAAAGGCGCGGCGGCAGGTGTGACTGCCGGCCCCTCTTCCGGCCGAGCGGATGGACAACAGGACCCTTGAGCGGGCTTCTGAAGCTCCTGACAAGTCAGCACTACGTGGTCCATGGCGACAGCATGAAGCCTGGCTTCGAGGCCGGCCAGTACCTGCTTGTAAGCCGCCGGGCCTATCGTGGGGCCAGCCCCGCCAGGGGGGACGTCGTCATAGTGCGCGACCCTACGCCGGGCAAGGACGAGGTGTCCTACCTGAAGCGTATCGTGGGGCTGCCTGGTGAGGAGGTCACCGTCAAGGAAGGCGTGGTGTTTATCAACGGCCAGCACCTGCCCGAGCCTTACCTCAGGGGCGCGCCGGCGGCCTTCGGACTGTCAGAGCAGACCTGGGTCCTGGGCCCGAGCCAGTACTTCGTCATGGGCGACAACAGGGTGAAGAGCACGGACAGCCGGGAGTTCGGGCCGGTGCCGCGCCAGCGTATAGTCGGCAAGGTGTGGTTCCGCTACTGGCCTCCCCGCGCCTGGGGCAGAATTGCCTAGCGTACCCAGGGCACGGCGCGTGGCCCTGACCAGACCTCAGCGCTCGGACGCGAGCCACTGGGCCACTTCCTTGGCGTGGTAGCTGATGATAATGTCGGCGCCGGCCCGCTTGATGGCCGTCAGGATTTCCAGGGTCACGCGCCGGCCATCAATCCACTCGTGCTCCGCCGCCGCTTTCACCATGGAGTACTCGCCGCTGACGTTGTAGGCCGCCAGGGGACAGGCGAACTGACGCCTGGCGGCGGCCAGCACATCCAGATACGCCAGGGCCGGCTTCACCATAACGATGTCAGCGCCCTCGTTGATGTCCAGCTCAATCTCCCGCAGGGCCTCGCGGGCGTTGGCCGGCTCCATCTGGTAAGCGCGGCGGTCGCCGAACTGGGGCGCCGACTGCGCCGCCACCCGGAACGGCCCGTAGAAGGCTGAGGCATACTTGGCCGAGTAGGCCATGATGGGCGTATCCCGGAAGCCGTGCTGGTCCAGCGCCTGCCGTATGGCCCTCACCTGGCCATCCATCATGGCCGAAGGCGCCACCACGTCGGCCCCGGCCTCGGCATGGGAGACGGCCATCCTGGCCAGGAGCTCCAGGGTGCTATCGTTGTCCACACGCCCATCCACCACGATACCACAGTGGCCGTGCTCTGTGTACTCGCACAGACACACGTCGGTAAACACCAGGAGCTCGGGCACCGTCTTTTTGATGACCCGGACGGCCTCCTGTACGATGCCATTGGCCTCGTAGGCCTCCGTCCCAAGGTCGTCCTTCCTGGCGGGGATGCCAAACAGCAGCACGCCCGGGATGCCCAACTCCGCGACCTCGCCAATTTCCGGTATGAGGCGGTCCAGGGAGAGTTGGAAGACGCCCGGCATGGGGCCTACCTCGTTATGGTTATCTCGGCCATGGGTGACAAACAGGGGATAGATGAAGTCGCTGGGCCGCAGGCGTGTCTCCTGCATCATTTGCCGCAGGGCCTGCGACTTGCGGAGCCTGCGAAGCCGGATTTCCGGGAAGCTACCCATGCGCTGCACCCTCCTGAGCAAAGTACCTCTCCAGCGCCTCTACCAGTCCAGGAATGGTGTGTTCCCTGGCTACTATATCAACCTTCAGGCCAAGCTCTCTAGCAGTGGAGGCCGTCACTGGCCCTATGCAGGCGAAGGTGGCACGGGACAGCAGGGACAGGTCGCCCGCCAGGAGGTCTGCCAGGTTCCTGGCAGTGGAAGAACTGGTCAGAGTGACGATGTCTATACCCTCGGCCAGGACCTCCGCTGCGCGCCTCCGGGACGCCTCTGGCACCACAGTCCTGTAGGCCGGCACCTCGTGTACCAGGGCGCCCTGGGCTACGAGGCGGTGGGCCAGGGCCTCGGGAGCTATGTCGGCCCTGGGCAGCAGCAGGCGCTTACCCGCCACACCTTGACGTTCCAGCGACGCGGCAACGGCCTCGGACAGGGCCTCTTCGGGCGTCAGGTCTGCCCTGATACCGCGCTGCCGCAGGGCCGCCGCCGTGGCCGGGCCGATGGCCGCCACCCTGGCGGCGCCAAAGGCCCTGGTATCCAGCCCCAGGGCATCCAGCCGCTGGAAGACAGCCTCGACAGCGTTGGCGCTGGTGAACACCACCCACTGGTAGCCGCTTCGCCCAAGGTCGCGCAGGGCCGCATCCAGCCCGGCGCAGTCCTCGAGGGCCTTTATTTCGATGGAGGGTAGCTCCAGGGGCAGCGCACCTCGCCTGGACAGGAGGTCGGACAGGGCGCTGGCCTGGGCACGCGACCTGGTGACCAGCACACGCTTGCCGAAAAGGGGCATTGTGTCGAACCACCGCAGCTTCTGGCGGAGGCCCACAACCTCCCCCACCACCGTCACAACGGGAGGCGACAGGTCAGCCTGTCGTGCCTTCTCCACTATGTCGGACAGGGTGCCTGATACGGTGCGCTGGTAAGGCTCGGTGCCCCAGCGCACCAGGGCGACAGGCGTGTCCGGGGCGCGGCCGTGGCGCAGCAGGGCATCCACGATGTCGGCCAGGCCCTCCCATCCCATCAGCACCACCAGCGTGCCCTCAAGCCGGGCCAGTCTGTCCCAGGGAACGGCTGAGGCGTCCTTGCCCGGCGCCTCGCTGCCGGTGACGACGGTGAAGAAGGAGCCAAGCTCGCGGTGGGTGACGGGTATGCCGGCGTAGGCTGGGGCCGCCACGGCGGACGTGACGCCCGGCACGACCTCGAAGGGGATGCCATCAGCCAGCAGCGCCTCGGCCTCCTCGCCGCCCCGGCCAAAGACGAAGGGGTCGCCTCCCTTGAGGCGCACCACCTGCTTGCCCTCCCTGGCCCTGGCTGCCAGCAGAGCGTTGATGTCTTCTTGCCGGTTGCGGCGCTGGCCGGGGACCTTGCCGACGTCCACAAGCTCCGCGCCTGGCCGCGCCCGCCGCAGGAGCCTGCTGTCCACCAGGCGATCGTACACGACCACGTCGGCGGACTCCAGCAACTCCAGGCCTCTCACCGTGATGAGGCCTGGGTCGCCAGGGCCAGCGCCCACCAGGTAAACGGTGCCCGGTCTCATGGCCTGCCGCCCCCGGCCAGCATCTCCGTGGCGCCGGCCCTGAGCAGGGCTTCGGCAGCGGCACGGCCCGTCGCCTCCGGGCTGGAGGCCTCGCCCTGGAGCTTGACACGGACTACCCGGCTGCCGTCCGGGGCGCCGGCCATGGCCGAGATGCGCAATTCGTAGCCGTCCACCTGGGCATAGGCCGCCACGGGCACACGGCAACCGCCGCCTATGGCCGCCAGGAAGGCCCTCTCGGCCCGCACGGCGGTGCTGGTGGGCCAGTGGTCAATGGCGGCCAGCATGGCAAGGACTTCCTCAGCGTCGGCGCGGGCCTCCACTGCCAGGGCGCCCTGGCCCACGTCCGGCGTACACAGGTCTGGCGAGAGGTACTCGACGATCCTGCCCTCCATGCCCAAGCGCTGGATGCCGGCGGCGGCCAGTACGACGCCATCGTAGCTGTCGCCCAGGGCCTTGGCCAGCCGCGTGCCCACGTTGCCACGGATGGGCGGGAACTGCAAGTCGGGGCGCAGGGACTTGAGCTGGGCTATGCGCCGGGGGCTGCTGGTGCCCAGGCGCGCGCCAGAGGGCAGCCGGTCGAAGGGGAGGTCCCACCTGTCCACCAGAACGTCACGTGGGTCGCGGCGCTCACAGATGGCCCCTATGACCAGGCCCTCGGGCAGCGACGAGGGCAGGTCCTTGGCGCTGTGAATGGCCAGGTCTATCCCGCCACTGAGCAGGGCCTGCTCGATGTCTTTGACGAACATACCCCGCCCCAGGCTGAGCAGGGGCGCGTCCTTCTGCCTGTCGCCGCCGGTGGCCATGGGCACCACCGTGAACTCGGTAGCCGGGTACTGCGTCCGAAGGAGACGCAGCACCTCCTCGTTCTGGGCCAGCGACAGCGGACTGGCGCGGGAGCCAACTTTGATATGCTTGCGAGCGGCCACGCGAGCCATCTCTAGTGGCTAGCAGAAGCGCCGACCCTGCCTTCCAGCAGGTCGGACAACAGGCCCTTCCTGGCCTCCTCGTACCTGCCAGCCTGGACCATGTCAAGTAGCTCTTCGGTGATGCACTTCTGCCAGTGGTCGGTATCTACCCGCACCCCCATGCGCCGCAGCTCCCTGCGGACGTCGGCCAGCAGGGGCGCCAGGTCTGCATACTCCAGGGTACGGCTGCGGGCGAGCTCCTCGCGGAACTTGCGGGCCAGCGCCGGGCTGGCGCCGCCTGTGGACACGGCTATCGTCACCTCGCCGCGCCTGGCTATGGCCGGAGCGATGAAGGTACAGAGGTGAGGCACGTCCACCACGTTGAGCAGCACGTTGCGCTGCTCGGCCTCGGCGGCGATGCGCCTGTTTACCTGGTTGTCATCGGTGGCGGCGATGGCCAGGAAAGCTCCCTCCAGATCTCCGGGCTGGTAGGCCCGGGGCAGCCATTCCACCCTGCCCGCCCCGGCATGCTGGCGGACGCTGGCGTTGACCTCAGGGCTTATGACCACGACCCTGGCCTCGCACTCCAGCAGCTTGTGTACCTTTTCTTCGCCGACGTTGCCGCCGCCGACGACCACGCACTTGCGGTTGCGGACATCCAGGAACACCGGATAGTAAGCTGGCAACTTGTCCCCTCGATCCTAGACGAAATACTTGACCCGCGTCTTCTTGTACTCTCTGGTGCTGTACAGCAGCATGTAGTCGGCGATGCCCGTGGCCCTGGAGATTTCGCGGGCTACCTCCTGGCACTTCTCCTTGCTGGTGGCATGGATCATGGTGAAGTGGGTATAGTCCCAATCAGGGAAAGTGGGACGCTCGTAGCAGTGAGTGACCCACGGAGAGCTGGCCATAATCCTGCCCACTTCAACGGAGCGCTCAGGCGGGACCTTCCATACCACCATGGCGTTGGCCTTGAACCCGGCGCGCCTGTGGTGGAGCACCGCGCTGTACCGCCTCATGATGCCCCGCTGGCGCAGGGACTCGGCGATACCGAAAAGCTCCCGCTGGCTCATGCCCAGGCGCTGGGCCATGGGCTCGAAGGGGCGGGACACCAGTGGCAGGTCTTCTTGCAGCTCGCGCACCACCCGCACTTCCAGGTCGGTCACGGGCTGGGGCTGCCGCCAGGCGTCGCTGTCGGCGGTGTGATAGCCATCCGGGCTATAGTAGTCGTAGGCCGCGCCCTGCTCCTTCACCATGTCAAAGTTGACGCCGATCTTGAAGAAGCGTATGGTCGGCATCAGCCGGTAGGCTTCTGCGCCACCCCGACGGGCCATGTCCTCGACCGTGGCCTCCAGGCTCTCGCCGGGCGGCACCGCCACGGTGAACCACAGGTTGAAGGGGCCGTTGCGAGCGTAGTTGTGGCTCACGCCAGGGTGCTCGTTGATCAGCCGCGCGCCAGCATCGAGCTTGTCGGGTGGGAAGCGCATTGCCACCAGGACAGACTTGTAGCCAAGTCGCCTGGTATCGAATATGGCGCTTATCTGGCGGACAACGTGTCTATCTTTCAGGGACTGAATACGCGAAATGACCTCGGCTTCTGGCACCTCCAGGGCCTGGCCAATGTGCTGGAACGGCACTTCGACTAGAGGGAAGGAAGACTGTATGATGTTAAGGAGCTGGCGATCGGTCAGGTCCAGTTGGGAGACCATGCTTCATCCTCAGCGGCGCAGCATGCTGGTGGCAGATGGGCCAGCCCGCGGCTCCACGCCAGCGCCATCGGCGGACGCGGGGCCTGGTCACACACCTATTGTAGGTTAGCACGGGCCTCCTTTTGAGGTCAACGGCACAGAAGGGCCGGGACGGCGCGGCAGTGCAGCACACGGGGCCTCGTTTCGAGCCAAGGCCGCCTGTCCATCTAGATAAGGGGGTAAGGCACTGGAGGACGCCAAGCGCCGTCTGCTAGACCGCCTCCGCAGGGAGGTGGGGGATGAGCGGGTCATCGAGGCCATGGAACGAGTGCCACGAGAAGCCTTCGTGCCTGCGGCCCGCGCCCACCTGGCCTACGAGGATATACCCCTGGAGATAGGCGAAGGCCAGACCATCTCCCAGCCTTTCATCATCGCCTTCATGGTCAGCGCCCTGGAAGTCAGGCGGACTGACAGGGTGCTGGAGATAGGCACCGGCAGCGGCTACCAGGCGGCGGTGCTGGCGGAGTTGGCGGCCCAGGTCGTGACCGTGGAGCGCATAAGGTCGCTGACGGACTCGGCCAGGGAGCGGCTGGCTTCCCTTGGCTACACCAACATTCAGGTCATGCTGGCCGAGGCAAGGCTGGGCTGGCCCAGGGACGCACCCTACGATGCCATCATCGTGGCGGCCGCGGCCCCGACGCTACCACGGGTGCTTATGGGCCAGATGGCCGATGGTGGCAGGCTGGTGGTCCCGGTCGGCTCCCGGGAGTCCCAGGAGCTGATGAAGGTCACCAGGTCGGCGCAGACCTACTCGGTGAGGACGCTGGGGCCGTGCCGGTTTGTCCCGCTGATAGGCGAAGGCGCCTGGCCGGAAGAGGCCTAGCCACCAGCAGCCGGACAGCCCTCGCCCAGGGCCGCGAGCACGATGCCATGCCCCTCAGGACAGAAATTGTCGAGGTAGAATCTGGCCCTGGACACGACAGGAACACTTCGGGTTGCTACTGAGTATGCCCTCTTCTATACTCATGCCGTAGGATGCATAAGCTGCAGTACGACCGAGGTGATGCTGTCCCATGGAGTACGAGATAGTTATCGGACTGGAAGTACACTCCCAGCTCCTTACCAGAAGCAAGATGTTCTGCGGGTGCAGCGCGGCTTACCAGGACGCGCCACCCAACACTGTCGTGTGCCCCGTGTGCATGGGCATGCCCGGGGTGCTGCCGGTCATCAACAAGCGGGCTGTGGAGTACGTTATCAAGACCGGCCTGGCCCTCAACTGCACCATCTCTCGTTCCACCAAGTTCGACCGCAAGAACTATCCCTATCCTGACCTGATGAAGGGCTATCAGATTTCGCAGTATGACCTGCCCATTGCTGTCCATGGCAGCCTGACCATCGAGACCGATGGCCAGGAAAAGGCCGTCGGGATTACCAGGGTACACCTGGAGGAGGATGTAGCCAAGCTGCTGCACCGCGCAGCGCCCCATGGGGAGAGCTACAGCTTGCTGGACATCAACCGCTCCGGCGTTCCGCTGATGGAAATCGTCAGCGAGCCCGACATGCGCAGCCCGGAGGAGGCCCGGAGCTACCTGATGAAGCTACGCTCTATCCTCCAGTACATCGGAGTCAGCACGGCCAACATGGAGGAGGGCAGCTTCCGCTGCGACGCCAACATCAGCATACGCCCGCGCGGCTCCACCGAGTTCGGCCCGAAAGTGGAAGTGAAGAACATGAACAGCTACCGCTCGGTATACCGCGCGCTCCAGTACGAGGCCGAGCGCCAGGTCCGCGCCGTGGAGGAAGGCCAGCGTATCGTCCGCGAGACCCGAGGATGGGTGGAGGAGCGCGGCGTCACCGTGTCCCAACGCACCAAGGAGTACGCCTCGGACTACCGCTACTTCCCGGAGCCAGACCTGCCGCCCCTGGTCATCAGCCCGGAGTGGGTGGAGCAGGTGCGCCAGGGCCTGCCCGAGTTGCCGGACGCCAGAAAGGCCCGGTTCATGGAGCAGTATGGCCTGTCCGAGTACGACGCCAGGCTGCTGACGGCCTCCAGGGCCACCGCTGACTTCTTCGAGGCTGTCCTGGCGGTCAAGCCGCTCAGGGGCGACGCCCAGAAGCAGCAGGCCAAGGCAGTCAGCAACTGGCTGCTGGGCGAGACGGCCCGGCTGCTCAATGTGACAGGGGGTGAGATTGCCGACGTCAAGTTCCGGCCTGAGCACCTTGTCCAGCTTCTGGACCTGGTGGAGGCAGGCACGCTTACCACCAGCATGGCCAAGTCGGTGTTCGAGGAGATGTTCCGCACCGGCAAGCCGCCGGAGCAGATCGCCCGCGAGGCCGGCATGGTACAGATCACCGATGCGGACGCCATCCGCGCGGCGGTGGAGCAGGCCATCGCCGAGAACCCAAAGCCTGTCGCCGACTATCTGGGTGGCAAAGACACGGCCATAAGGTTCCTCGTAGGCCAGGTCATGAAGCTCACCAAAGGCAAAGCCAACCCCCAGATGGTGACCGAGCAGTTGAAAGCCAAGCTTGAGGCAATGAGGTAGGTATATGAATGGTCATGCCCCTCTGAACGGCGTGTCGGGGGGTGGTGGCACCAGACGTTCCAGGACCAATAGTCTGCTCCTTCTGTTCTATCCTGGACTGGGTGTGAAGCGCTGGCTGCTCATCGGGGCGGCCGGCATCGGGGCAATGTCCGTGGGCACGGCATACCTGCTACGGAAGCTGTTCCTCCTGGGGTTCCCGGAGTTCCTGCCGGGCTACATGGAGGGAGTGTTCCTCATGGCCCTGGGTATGCTGGCCATCGGCCTGGGCATATATGGACTCTACCGCTCCCTGAGGCCGCTCCTGTTCGCGTCGGCGACCTTCGACACCCTGGCCAACACCATTTACGTGCGCCGTTACAGGGGCAAGGGGCCGAGAATAGTGGCCATCGGCGGGGGCACGGGACTTTCGGTGCTGCTGCGTGGCCTCAAGCACTACACCGACAACCTGACCGCCATTGTCACGGTGGGCGACGACGGCGGAAGCTCTGGACGGCTCCGGCAGGAGCTGGGCGTGCTGCCGCCAGGTGACTTCAGGAACTGCCTGGTGGCCATGTCCGACGCCGAGCCGGTGGTGACGGAGCTTTTCCAGTACCGCTTCGACCAGGGCAACGGCCTCAAGGGCCACAGTTTTGGCAACCTGTTCCTGGTGGCCATGGCCAACATTACCAGGAGCTTCGAGCGCGCCCTGTATGAGTCCAGCCGCGTGCTGGCGGTCCACGGCCAGATACTGCCGGCCACCACCGCCAACCTGTCGCTCTATGCCAGGCTGTCCAATGGCTCGGTAGTGCATGGCGAGTCCAACATAACGGCCCAGGGCGGCAAGGTAGAGCAGCTTTTCGTCAACCCGCCCGACGCCCAGGCCTACCTGCCGGCGGTGGAGGCCATCGAGCAGGCCCAGCTTATCATCATCGGGCCTGGCAGCCTCTACACCAGCATCCTGCCCAACCTGCTGGTATCGGGTATTTCGGAGGCAATCAAGCGCTCCAGGGCCATCAAGGTGTATGTGTGCAACGTAGCCACGCAGAAGGGCGAGACGGAGGGCTACAGCGTGGCCGACCATGTGGAGGCGCTCCAGCGACACACCTTCACCACCATCGTGGACTACGTCATCGCCAACGATACGCCACGGGACCTTGGCCCCCAGTTCCAGGGCAGGCCGGTCGCCCACGATGGCAGGCCATTGCACCATGCCAAGCTGTTGCTGGAAGACGTGATGGACCTGACACATCCAGTAAGACACGACTCAGCAAGGCTAGCACGCGCCATCATGAACGTGTATCATAAGAAGCGCAACGGCAAGAGCAAGGCCACCCCCGAAGTAGTGGCCCAACGCGCGGGCGCAGGGTGGAGTGTGTAGCAGGTAGTACACATGCAGCTAGCTTTGGATCTGGTCCAGATACTTATCTCCATTGTGCTGGTGCTGGCCATTCTGGTGCAGGTGCGTGGGCAGGGCACCGGCCTCTTTGCATCGGGCGAGAGCGCCTTCCGGACGCGCCGCGGCCTGGAGAGGACGCTTTTTCGCTTCACCATAGCCATGGCCGTGGTCTTTGTCATTGTCTCCATAATCAGCGCCCGCATTGCCGGATAGGGGCGAGGCCTGTAGCCGGGTCTCGTCCTTCTGGCTATTCCTTCATGCCTCCCCTTATCACCCTCACCACCGACTTCGGCCCTCAGGACGGGTGGCCGGCGGCCATGAAGGGCGTCATCCTGGGCATTAACCCAGGCGCGGTGGTGGTGGACATCTCCCACGAGGCGCCTCCCCAGGATATAGCCCACGCAGCCTTCGTCCTGTGGACTGTGTACCGCTACTTTCCGCCCGACACGGTACACGTCGCGGTAGTTGACCCGGGGGTGGGCACGTCGCGCCGTGCGCTGCTGCTGGTGACGCCCCATGGGAGGTTCGTCGCCCCGGACAACGGGCTGCTTACCTATGTGCTGAGCGACGCAGGCGCTGGGGCGGTGGCAGGGCAGGGCGCAGACTTCCTGCGGCCAGTGCAGGTAAATGTGCCCCCTGGCTGCCAGGCCTATGCCCTGACGCAGCCCGCATACTGGCGACAGCCAGTAAGCACCACCTTCCACGGACGGGACATCTTCGCGCCGGTTGCCGCCCACCTGAGCACCGGCGTGCCGCCGGCGGACCTGGGCCAGCCTGTTGATTGGGTAGTGGCCCTTAACGTGCCAGCGCCGGAAGTGAGGCTGGGGGAGACAGTGGGAAGGATCATCCACGTTGACCGCTTCGGCAACCTTGTTACCAGCATCCGCCCGGAGCACCTGCCGGGCCGTCGCATCCAGGCACAGGTGGAAGGGCACCGTGCCACGGGCCTGGCCCTGTCCTACGCCGAGGGTGACGGGCTGCTGGCCCTCATCGGCAGCCACGGCTGCCTGGAGATCGCCGCCAGGAACGGCAGCGCGGCGGCCCGCACCGGCGCACGGCCCGGCAGCGAGGTCAGGGTCTCGGCCCTGGAGAGATAGGCGTCGCAGTGGTGGCGCGCCCCTGGTGCGGCGGGCGGTCACTCCAGCCTGACGGCGGTGCCGTAGGCCAGGATTTCGGATGCGCCGCTCATGACAACCGATGTGGAAAGCCGGAAGCCGACGATGGCATTGGCCCCCATACGCTCAGCTTCCTGCACCATCCTGGCAATGGCATACTCCCGGGACTCGCTCAGGAGCTGAGTGTACTCCTTGATTTCGCCCCCGACGAGGCCCCGCAGCGCGGCCACTATGTCCCTGCCCAAGTGGCGCGCCCGAATGGCATTGCCCTTGGCGAGGCCCAGCACCTCGACTATGCGCTTGCCTTCCACTGTGTCAGTCGTAACAACTATCATGGTACAGCACCTTATCCAGCCAGCTTGCCAGGGTTCAGGATGTTGTTGGGGTCCAGGGCGCGCTTTATGTCGCGCACGACCTGCACACCGGCGCCAAGCTCACGCCCGTAGAGGTGGGCCAGCTTGATACCCACGCCGTGGCAGTACTCCATGCTGCCGCCCATGTCCTGGGCCAGTACCAGCACCGCGTCCACGGCGTCGGCCATCCTCTCAGCGGCATCGGGCGTGCCGTCCTCAGCCCCGATGAGGAAGGAGAAGAACTCGGGCCTGGCCCACAGCGACCACTCGTGTACCACTATGCGGCGGGACGCCAGGACTTGCTGGCAGCGACGCCGGTACTCCAGCACTCTGGAGGCCGGCAGCGATACGTGCAGATAGTCCATACGCCAGCCAGAGCGGCGCCGCCTGGCCGCCCTGGGGTCTTGAAGCACCTCCCGCTTGTACCGCTCCGCCGAGGCGTGCCGGGTATTCCAGTACTGCTGCGCTTCCCCCTCCTCCGCGTCCCTGGCGTCGAAGCGACGGCAGACCTCGCTGGCACGCCGGCCCCGCGCCTCCACATCCTCCCGCAGACCATCGAAGGCAACGTACAGCGTGGCCTCGCGGCTTTCCTGTCCATCCTCCGGCCAGTACTCGTCACCGTAGTCTACCAGTGCAGGCCGCAGCCCCTGAGCGAACAGCTCCTTGATTGCCCGGTAGCCGGCCTCGAACTCCGGGAAGACATAGGCCCGCAGGAGACGCTGCTCAGGCTGCGGAAAGGCCTGGACCGTCGCCTCGGTGATGACGCCCAGCGTGCCCTCAGAGCCGATGAACAGGTGATTGAGAGAGGGGCCAAGGGAGGTGTTGGGCACGGCCCTGGTCCTGACAATCTCACCGGTGGGCAGGACTACCTCCAGCCCCAGCACTTGCTGGCCCATGGAGCCGTAGCCGGCGGCCAGGTAGCCGACGCCGTCGGTGGATATGGCCCCGCCCACGGTGGCGATGGGCCTGCTCCAGGGGTCATGCCCCAGCAGCATGCCCTCGCGCTCCAGGGCCGTCGAAACGTCCTCCAGGATGGCCCCGGCCTGCGCCCTTACAGTCCTGTCCTCCCGGCTGACCTCCAGCACCGAGCACATGCGCTGGAGGTTGAGCACGATGCAGCCCTCCACGGGGGCCGCGGCGCCCATGACTCCCGTGCCGGCCGCGTAGGGCACCACGGGGACCTGGTGGCTGCTGGCGAAGCGCAGCAGCCTGGACACGTCCTGGGTATCGGCCGGCCATACAATCACGGCCGGCCGGGCAGACAGTCTCGACGCCGCCCGGAAGGCACGGAAAGTCCCCAGCGCGTCGCCCGAGTAACGCTCGATATGCTCCTGCTCGGTGGATACTTTGCCTTCGCCGATGAGCCGGCGAAGGTCTGCCGTCAGACTATTCACCATGGGTCAGCTCCAGCGCCTGTTGTCTGCGTCCGGGGAAGCAGGCTATGCTAAGCGAGCCTCCGCCAGGCCCTCGAGAGGACGGCGAGGCTTCTCCGCCTCAGACCCAGATTAGCAGATAGGCGGCGGATGGGACAGCCGGGCCACTAGAAGCAGGCGTGGGGCTACCTCAGCTTCCACTCGGTGCCGCCGCCGGGCTTGTCCTCCAGGACGACACCATGCTCGGCGAGGCGCTGGCGTATCTTGTCGGCAAGGGCGAACTGCCTGGCCGCCCGAAGCTCTGACCTGACATCCACCAGGAGCTGCACAAAGGGGGCGACATCCACCTTGCCCACGGCCTCCGGCTCTTTCAGGGTGAGGCCCAGCACGCCGGCAAGCTCCCGCAGCGTGGCCTGGGCATCGGCCACGTCCTGCCCCTGCTCACGGCCACGGTTGATGTCCCTGGCCAGGTCGAAGAGGGCCGCGATGGCGCGAGGGGTGTTCAGGTCATCGTCCATGGCCTCGATGAACCGCTGCCGGTAGGGCGCCGGGTCCAGTCTGGGGCCGCCGCCTCCGGCGCCATCCTTGAGGGCATGGCGCAGACGCTCAGCGGCGCGCTCCTGGGCGGCCACCCCATCCTCGCTGTACACCAGGGGACTGCGGTAGTGAGAGCTGAGAAAAAACAGCCGCATGGCGTCCGGGGAAGACCGCTGGAGGGCTTCGGCAATGGGCACGATGTTGCCCAGGGACTTGCTCATCTTGTCCTCGCCCACCCTCAGCAGGCCATTGTGGACCCAGAAGCGGGCAAAAGGCTCCTTCTGGGTGTAGTTCTCCGACTGGGCAATCTCGTTCTCGTGGTGGGGGAAAATCAGGTCCTGGCCGCCGCCGTGAATGTCCAGGCTTTCGCCCAGGTAGCCAATGGACATGGCGCTGCACTCGATGTGCCAGCCGGGCCTGCCGGGGCCCCAGGGGCTGTCCCAGGCCGGCTCGCCGGGCTTCTGGCCCTTCCACAGAGCGAAGTCCATGGCGTCTTCTTTGGCCTCACCTGGCTCCACCCTGGCACCGGCCATCATGCTCTCCAGGGAGCGATGGCTGAGCTTGCCATAGTCCGGGTCGCGGCGCACCCGGAAGTACACGTCGCCGTTGACCGAGTAGGCGTAGCCCCGGTCTATCAGCACCTTGATGATCTCAATAATCCTGGGGATCTCCTCGGTGGCCCTGGGGTACTTGTGGGCGCGCTGGACGTTCAGCGCGTCCATCTCGCGGAGGTATGCCTCGATGTTCCTGTCCGCCAGTTCCTTGGTGGAGATGCCCAGCCTGGCCGCGCCCTGGATCATCTTGTCATCAATGTCGGTGAAGTTCTGGACGTGCTTGACCTTCAGGCCTTTGAACTCCAGGTAGCGCCGCAGCACATCGAAGATGATGTAGCTCATGGCGTGGCCCACGTGGGACGCCGCGTAGGGTGTCACGCCACAGACATACATCTTCACCACGCCATTCGCGACCGAGAAGTCTTCCTTTTTGCCGGAGAGGGTGTTGTAGAGCTTCATTCTGTCCGTTCTATCGTGGCGATTGCCAGGCTGGCGATGCCCTCGCCCCTGCCGATGAAGCCAAGGCCGTCGGTGGTCTTGGCCTTCAGGTTGAGGAAGGCCGGGCCAACGCCCAGCGTCGAAGCGAGGCTCTGCTTGATCTGGGCCATGAATGGCCTCAAGACCGGACGTTCGGCGAGTATTGTAGCATCAACGTAGCTGGTGCGCCAACCGTGGGCTTTCAGTATCTCCAGCGTCTTCTGGAGCAGGACCACGCTGGAAATGCCCCTGTACCTGGAGTCGCTGGAGGGAAAGTGGGTGCCTATGTCGTCCAGGCCGGCGCCGCCCAGCAAGGCGTCAATGACGGCGTGGATGAGGACATCGCCATCGCTGTGGCCCTGAAGGCCCTTCTCGAAGGGGATGGACACTCCACCCAGTATGAGGGGCCTGCCCTCTACCAGGGGATGCACGTCGAAGCCGATGCCTGAGCGGGCTACCATGTGCCGCCCCCGGCCACGCCACGGGCGCGAAGCAGGGCCTCGGCGATGGCGATGTCCTCGGGCGTCGTCACTTTGATGTTCTCGTAGGAACCCATAAACAGCCTGACCTTGCCCCCCATGCGCTCCACCATGGAGGCGTCATCGGTGACATCCTCGACGACGCGCTGGTGGGCCTCCATCAGCAGCGACTTGAGAAATACCTGGGGCGTCTGGACGGCCCACAACTGGTCGCGGGGCAGCGTCCTGTCCACCAGCATGTCCGCGCCGGCAAGCTTGATAGTATCTTTCACTGGCACGGCAGCCGTGGCCGCGCCGGTCTCAGCAGCGTGGCGCAGGCCCCTCTCGATGAGGCTGGCGTCAACGCAGGGCCGGGCGCCATCATGCACCAGTACCCAGTGCATGTCCGCCAGCCGTTCCAGGCCGCACCTGACCGAGTCCTGGCGCCGCTGGCCGCCAGTGCAGATGTCCCTTACCTTGTGGAAGCCGGCCTGCTGGACCAGCCGCCTGCCATCGGCGACGTTGTGCTGGGACAGCACCAGGACTATGGCATCCACCAGGGGCGAGGCGTGGAAGGCCTGGAGGGTGTAGCCGATAAGGGGCTTGCCCAGAAGCGGCAGAAAGACCTTGTCGCGCCCACCCATGCGGCGGCTGGCGCCGGCGGCGACAAGGATAGCCCCCACCCTGGGGTGGGGGCCTCTGTCCCCCGGCGTCAGCGGCCCGGCCACGGGCTAGCCTCGCTTGGGCTGCGCGAAGATGATGGAACCGGCAGCGGTCTGAAGGACACGGGTGACCAGCACATCCACATCGCGATTGATGAAACGGTATCCACCCTCAACCACCACCATGGTGCCGTCGTCCAGGAAGCCGACGCCCTGGCCTGGCTCCTTGCCTTCCTGTATCACCCGGATGGTCATGCCCTCGCCTGGTAGCACCACCGGCTTCAGGGAGTTGGCCAGCTCGTTGATGTTGAGCACCGGCACGCCCTGGATCTGGGCCACACGGTTGAGGTTGTAGTCTGTAGTTATAATGGACGCGTGGAGGTCCTTGGCAAGCCCTACCAGTTTACCATCAACCTCGCCGCTGTCGCGATAGTCCACATCCAGGACCTGGATGGGGATTTCGGCCTCCTTGCGGAGCCTGTTAAGCATCTCCAGGCCCCTCCTGCCACGGTTGCGGCGAAGGGAGTCGCTGGAGTCGGCGATATGGCGCAGCTCGTCCAGTACAAACTTGGGTATGACCAGGGTGCCGCGCAGGAAGCCGGTGTGGGTGATGTCGGCGATGCGGCCGTCAATGATGGCGCTGGTGTCCAGCAGAATCTTGCCGTTATGGGTATTGACGGCGGCACCGCGTTTCCCGGCACTGGCAGCGCCCTCATGGGAGGCCAGGGCCTGGAAAATATCCCGGTTGGGCGATGCCATCAGCACCGCCCCCAGGTACCCCAGGAAGATGCTCAGGGTGATAGGCAGTCCCACGCCAAGCCAGCCGGGGAGACGGGACAGCGGTATGGAGAGCAGCAGGGCTACGAGCAGGCCCAGGACCAAGCCAAGGATACTGGAGAGGAGGGTGGTGGTAGGGATCTTCTCTAGCTGGCTAGCGACCCTGCGGGCAGCGCGGACGGAAAGATACGGCGAAAAGACCAGGCCAACTACAGCGCCCGTCAGGGTCAGTCCTGCGACCCATAGAACGTAACCCTCCGGCCCCCAGATCTCGCTGATGTACTCACCCAGTTTCCACCCGGCCGTGGCCAGGATCATGCCACCTACGATGCGGGCGATGATCTCTGTGACCATGTAACCTCCTCCTCAATACCCCGCACTAGCCCAGGAACAAAAAAAGTGTACTCACGTACACTTTTCAGCACCGGTTTCCTAGACCGGGAAGGGAGCCTCGGTTCGTCGGAGGTCGCTCTTATACGATATACCACTTTTTCAGAAACTACGATAATATCTTGATATAGAATAGCACTGCCAACATTGGATGTCAAAGACCTGGCCCGCCATTGGCCCTTGATCTGGACATCAGGCCGTCCAGAGGGCATAGCCCCATTGGCCAAGCCCGTGCAGACCGCTGGTGGCTTGCGCAGCCAGGCTGGCCCAGTCTTCCATCCGCCTGGTTGTGTACAAGCACGATGAAACATTTACTTCAGCGGGCCGTCCTGGCTGTCGGTCTGGCGACGCTGCTGGCCGCTGTCCTGACAGCCCTGGTGCCACAAGTGCGCGCCGCATGGCGCACCACGCTTTTCATCGCCCAGGTCATGCCCAGCATTCCCATGAAGCCCCAGGAGTGGATTACCCGCCCGCCAGACAGGCAGGAGGTCCTGTTCCAGACGCCCACCGGACACGGCAGGGCTGACCTCTACGTGCCCTTCGGCGCCGGCAGGCGTAGCGCGGTGCTGCTCTTCCTGGGCGTCAATCCGGCGGGACGCAACGACCCCAGGGTGGTCAGCCTGGCCCAGGGCCTGGCGCGCAACGGAACGGTAGTCATGATACCCTGGTCCGATAGCATGGCCCAGGGACGCATCAGGCTGGGGGATATCGAAGACCTGGTATGGGCCTTCCAGTACCTGCGTGGACTGGCGGGGGTGGACCCGGAACGGGTAGGGATGGGCGGCTTCTGCGTCGGGGCGTCCCTGGCTACTGTGGCCGCCCAGGACCCGCGCATCAGGGATGCGGTAAAATTCATCAACTTCTTCGGCGGCTACTTTGACGCGGTGGACCTGGTGCGGGCCATAAGCAGCAGGACACGCTTCTACAACGGCCAGCACAGGCCCTGGGAGCCGGATGCTCTGACGCAGCAGGTCTTCACCACACACCTCATCGAAGGGGTGGCCGCGCCCGGAGACAGGGAGACGCTGGCACGCATGTTCATCACCAGGGAGATCAGCACTGGTGACCCCTCGCTGCTGACGACCGATGAGGGCCGTGCAGTCCATGCCCTGCTGACAGGGCCAGATATAACTGAGGTGGGCGGCCTGCTGGCCAGGCTGTCGCCGGAGACGCTGGAGTTCCTCAAGGCCATTTCGCCCAGCACGCACATGGACCTGTTGCACGCCCGGGTCCTCATAATGCACGACACGTCTGACCGGCTGGTGCCCTCGGAGGAGTCCCGCAGGCTGGCCGACGCCCTGGGCCATGACCCCAGGACGTACCACACGGAGCTGTCGCTGTTCCAGGGGCAGGTCAGGTTCCACGAGAGCGGGGAGGCCGGGCTGGGCATCCTGGACTACATACGGGAGGCGTCGAAGTTCTACTTGCATATGTATAACATCGTTAGAGAGTTGGCCTGACGTGACACAGTGGCCGCGCGTCCTGCCTCTCCTTCAAGCGGGTGATAGCACCCTGTACAACCACAAGGCATTTTACGGAGTTTTCACTCTATGGGCAAAAACTACTGGATGGTAGTGGTCACTCCGCAGGAGTTCCAGATAATCAAGGACCTGGGCTACTCGCTGTACGCCATGAGGGCCAAGTACCGGCGGCGCGCCGAGCGCATGCAGCCCGGCGACCGGGTGCTCTTCTACGTCAGCGGCGCGCGGAAATGGCCTGCCACGGGCACCATCACCTCCAGGTACTTCGAGGACCACTCCCCTGTGTGGACTCCCGGCGACGAGTTCCCGTTCCGCATCAAGCTGACGCCCAACATTGTCCTGGAGGACGAGGACTATATAGATGCCCTGCTCCTGGCGCCCCGATTGGAGTACGTCAAGCGCTGGCCGCCAGAGGACTGGCCTCTGGCCTTCTACGACAGCCTGCACCTGCTGCCTCAGAAGGACTTCCGGCTGGTGGAAGGCGAGATGAAGCGCATAGTGACCCAGAGGCGCAGGGCCAAAAGGGCCGTGCTGCCTCCAGAGGAAGAGGCCACCTACGCACAGGACTCCGAGGAGGCGCTGGCCCAGGACGACAGCTAGGTGGCCGCAGAGGCCCCGGCCGGCTCCAGGTGGAAGCCCTGGTCGTACAGGTCCCACAGCCGGGCCACAAGGTCCTGGGGAATGGGCTGTGTCTCCGAGGCCGCCGCGAACTCCTCTAGCTGGGGCAGGTTGGTTATATTGGGCAGCACCGTGGCGACCTGCGGGCCGGACAGGGCGAACTGGATGGCAAGCTGCCCTATGGTCCCGCTGAGTTCCCGGGTGAGAAAGTCCAGCTTCTCGACCTTCTTGAGGCCCTGCTCCAGCCACTCCTTGCGCCTGTGGCTGCGGTGGTCGCTGGCATCGAAGACCGTGTCCCTGGTATAGGTGCCGTCCAGCATGCCCGACGCGTGGGGCACGCGGGTAATCAGGCCAGTCTTTTCCTCCTGGGCGATGGGGAAGAAACGGCGGGCCGGCTGCTGCTCCAGGATGCTGTAGATGATCTGGAGAGAGGCCACTTTGCGGACTTTCATGGAGGCCTCGCCCTCTTCAAACCAGCCGATATCAGGGCCAAGGGCCACCCCGTAGTACCGGAGCTTGCCCTCCCGGACAAGCTCCTTCAGCGTGTCAAAGACCTCGTCCCTCTCGATGGCATCCAGGCGTGGGTTGTGGAGCTGGTAGAGGTCTATGTAGTCGGTCTGGAGGCGGCGAAGGCTCTGCTCGCAGGCGAACCTGATGAACTCGGGTGAGAAGTTCTGGGGGCGCTCCTTGTGCCCCTGGCGCACGGTGTTGTTGTAGAAATCGTAGCCGAACTTGGTGCCAATGATTATGTCGTGGCGGTGCTTTTTGAGCGCTCTGGCCAGCACCTCCTCGCCATAGCCATCGCCGTAGGTGTCGGCGGTATCGAAGAAGTTTATGCCCAGGTCAAAGGCCCGGACCAGCAGCTTGAGGCCGTCCTCCTCGCTTATCTTGCCCCACCAGTTGGTGCTGACAGTCCAGACGCCAAATCCTACCTCGGAGACCTCCAGCTCTGTGGTGCCAAGTCGTCGGTACTTCACGCTATCCCTCTAGCAGCGGAATTAGTGTAGCCTGGCTGATGCCGCGTTGAGCACCTGCCGAATCGGGGCTGCCCTGGCCTCGTACTCCTCGTCCGAGAGGACGGGCCTCATATAGCCCAGGGGGACTTCCTGGCCCAGGTCAACCCAGGACTTGCAGCCCGCGTACTCGTCCAGGATGGGGAGGGCCTGGGGCTGCTGGAGGCTGTACACCCGCAGCAGGGCCACCGTCAGCGGCTGCTTGGGCTTCCAGTGCAGGCGCTTCTGCACGTAGTCCCGCGTCCAGATGTGATAAGGAAGCAGACTGTCCAGCGTCTCCTCCTCCGTGACCTGGAACTTGTCGGTGACCTCGCACCAGTGCTTGACCATCACCAGGCCGGGGATATCGTCCTCCTCCAGGCTGAGCCGCAGGTCTTCGTGGTACTCCTGCTTCAGCAACTCTGACTTCTGGTGCTCATACGTCGGAAAGAGCAGGAACTCGGGGTGCAGAATGCGGAACTCTTTGTCCTCCCTGTGGATTCCGCCTTTGCGCAGCACTATGACCAGCTTTCCCTGGGCCATGGCGTGGACTGCCACCGCCCATTCCTTGAGGGCCAGAGTCGCGACTGCTGGAAGCACTGGGCACACCTCTCCACAAGATTTAGCCTGACATGCAGCACTTCATTATACCCAAGGGCGGGCGGCGCAGTCGAGGCACGCCGCTGGCGGTCACCAGCTACAAGCTCCCGCGGCCACGGTGCCGGCCTTCAGGGCTGGGTGAATCCAGCCCGGCGCTGGCTGCCGTAAAAACGAATGGAAGTATTTTGAAAGGAGGTGTTATGGCAGGAAGGACCATCTTCCTTTACAGCATACTTCTAGGGATTACGGCCATCGCTCTTGCATGCTCCCGTGGAGGGTCTAGCCCGACCCCGACGCGCACCGTGGCCGCGGTCACGCGCACACCCACTGCAGCGGCCACAGTTACGGCCACCCGGACGCCAGCTACACCTACCGTGGTGGCCACCCGTACCGTAACATCCACGCCTGCATCTGGCGTGACCAGCACACCCACCCTGGCCCCAGCGACACCCACACGCACGGCCCTGGCGACGACGACGCCAGCAGCCACGGCGACGGCGACCGCAAGGGCCACGGCCTCGCCAACGGCGACCGCGATGGCTACTGCCATGGCGACGCTCACCCCCACAGCCACGGCGACCGCGACGGCTACGCCCACGGCGGCGGCGACAGCCACGGCCACGCCTACAGCTACTGGCACGCCAACGGCGTAGGCAACACAAGCTTCGCGGCCACACGACTTGCACAGCGATGTGTCGTCCCCCAAGGAGTCCGGCATTGCCGGACTCCTTGGCCACACCAGCGGCCCTCACCAGGCCCACCACACCCGACGCGTCCTGCTTTCCTGTCTCCTACCTGGGCACTGCCAGGCCTTTCTCCAGTTATGGCACGCGCCCGGCGGGTTTGCTCTATAATACGCAGCGTCCAGAAGCAGCGCGGAGCACCAGCGCAATCCTAGCTATGGAGCCAGTATGAGCAAGCTCAAGATTCGTGACGTGCGAGTGATTCTTACGGAGCCGGACAACATTCGGCTGGTCATCGTCAAGGTAGAGACCACGGAGCCTGGGCTATACGGCGTTGGCTGCGCCACCTTCACGCAGCGGCCAACGGCCGTCGCCACCGCCGTCAACGACTACCTCAAGCCATTCCTCCTGGGCAAAGACCCGGCGGACATTGAGGACATCTGGCAGTCGGCTTACGTGTCGTCCTACTGGCGCAACGGGCCGGTGCTGAACAACGCCCTGAGCGGCGTGGACCAGGCCCTGTGGGACATCAAGGGCAAGGTAGCCGGCATGCCCGTCCATGACCTGCTGGGCGGGAAGGCCCGCGATGCCGCCGCCGTGTACGTGCACGCCAGCGGCCGCGATCCGGTGGAGGTCGAGGACAAGGTCCGGGCCTTCATGGAGCAGGGCTATCACTACATCCGAGTCCAGGTGGAGACGCCCGGCTACGCCACCTACGGAGTGCGAGGCGCCGCTGGCCCCTCGCCGGCGTCCCAGGACGGCCCAAGGGTCATCACGGACAGAGTGACCAGGTTCGACCCCAAGCTGCTCTACGCCCACCCGGGCGGCATATTCGAGCCGAGGCCCTACACCAGGTCAGTGCTGAAGCTCCTGGAGCACCTGCGCACCACCATCGGCTGGAACGTGGAGCTTCTGCACGACGTGCATGAGCGCATCCCGCCCATCATGGGCGTCGGGCTGGCCAAGGACGTGGAGCAGTTCAAGCTCTTCTTCCTGGAAGACCTCTTCGCGCCCGAGGACAACGAGTACTTCCGCATCGTGCGGCAGCAGACCAGCACGCCGCTGGCCATGGGCGAGCTATACAACAACCCCCACGAGTTTATCCCCATGGTCAAGGACCGCCTCATAGATTTCATGCGCGTCCACATCTCGCAGATAGGCGGCCTGACGCCTGCCCGCAAGCTGGCGGCGCTGTGCGAGGCCTTCAGCGTGCGGACGGCCTGGCATGGCCCTGGGGACACGTCGCCAGTGGGGCACGCGGCCAACCTGATGCTGGACGTCCACTGCTGGAACTTTGGCATCCAGGAGTACAGTATCTTCGGGGAGCGCACCAGGGAGGTGTTCCCGGGATGTCCGGAGGTGCGGGACGGCTACATGTGGCCCAACGGCAAGCCTGGCCTGGGCATAGATGTGGACGAGAAGCTGGCGGCCAGGTTCCCCTTCAAGGAAAGGGCCTTCGGGGGCGCCTGGGACACGGTGCGCCGGGCGGACGGCAGCGTGGTCAGGCCGTAGGCGGCCTACTGGACTCCTGGCGGCACGGGCCGCTCTTCCTTCAGGAAGCGCAGGAAGGCCCGCTGGGCCAGGGGCAGGTGCTTGTCCTTGCGGTAGAACACAGTCAGCGGACGCTGGCAGCGCCAGCCCTCTACGGCCAGCACCTTGATGAAGCCCGCAGTGGTATCGGGCATGACGCCAAACTTGGAAAGCATACCCAGCCCCAGGCCGGCGGCCACCGCCCTCTTGAGGGCCTCGTTGCTGCCCAACTCCATGACAGTCCTGACGGAGAGGCCGTGCGCCTTGAGACAGCCCTCGGCAGCGCGCCGGGTGGCCGAGCCAGGCTCCCGCAGAATGAAGTCCTGGCCTTCTATGTCGGCTAGCGAAAGCCTGTCCCTGCCGGCCAGGGGATGGAAAGGCGCGGCAATCACCACTATCTCGTCCTGCACATAGGGGAAGGACTCCAGGCCCTCCATGTCCACCAGGGAGCCAGCCATTCCCATGTCCAACTCCCGGTTAATGATGCGTTCCACGATGGCCTGGGTGTTGGAGATAGTCAGCATGACCTCGACGCCCGGGTAACGCTGGCGGAACTGGCCTATGACCCAGGGGAGTATGTACTCGCCCGGCGTGGTGCTGGAGCCAATGGTCAGCTTTCCGGCCTTGAGGCCCTGAATGTCCTGGACGGCAGTCTCCATCTCCTGGGCAAGGGAAAAGATGCGCTGGGTGTAGCTGAATACGGCCTGACCGGTGTCGGTGAGCTGCAGGCCACGGCGCATCCTGTGCAGCAGGGCGCAGCCAAGGCTCTTCTCCAGCTCGCGTACCTGGATGGACACCGCAGGCTGGCTGATGGACAGCTCCTCGGCTGCCCTGGAGAAGCTGCCGAGCTTGGCTACCATGTGGAAGATGTAGAGCTGGTGGAAGTTAGCCATCATAATTTAAGGCGACGCTTATACCAACCAGACCCAGGACTTATAGCACATTATACTACAAATGCCGCTGCAACAGGGTACTTCTGGCACCAGATGGCACGAGTGCCTGGCGGCCCTGTGGCTTGACATCCCCGGCCTATACGCTACAATCGCGCCAGACCAATGCTGACTGGAAGGGCCAATGCTAGCTAGAGCAGTCAGGGCCGCTCTGTTTGACCGCCAGGCCTATCGTGGCCTGGGAGAGGACCCTGTCGGGGGGCTGAACGCCATGGGGACTGTCGCCGTGGCCGCCGTGGCCCTTGGCCTGGGCATGTGGAGCACCGCATCCCGTGCCCAGGGAGTCAGCCCCGCCATAGTGATGCTCCTGGCCATCAGCACCATCGCGCTGGGCTGGGTGGTGTGGACTGCCATGGCCTACCTGCTGGGGACGTGGCTGCTGGGCGGCAGGGCCAGCTACCGCCAACTGCTGCGCGCCATCGGGCTGAGCTACGGGCCTGGAGCGCTTCTGGTGCTCATGGCCGTGCCCTTCGCCGGGGTGGCCTTCTTCTACGCGGCCACCCTGTGGGTAATGGTAGCCGGCGTCGTCGCAGTGAGGGAAGCGCAGGGCTTCAGCCTGCTCAAAGCGTTCATCCCCGGCGTCGCAGGGTGGTACGTGGCCTTCTTCATACTGCCGTCCCTGGTCTTTCAGAGCCTGGTATAGCGCCCAGGTATGCACGGACAGCCTCGGCCCGTGGGCCAAGCAGCCGCATGACGTTGCTGGTGGTCACCTGCTCGACCTCCTCCTCGGAGACCCCCTTGAGTCCTGCCAGCTTCCGGGCGATGTCCCGCAGGTGGCGCGGCTCTGTCCAGTTCTCACGCCTGGGCTTGAAGGGCTGAGGCGCGGAGTCCGTCTCCAGGACAATGGCCTCCAGCGGCAGTCCGGCGGCCACCTGCTGAAGGTGGGGGAGCCTGAGCAGCGGCCTGGCCAGGGAGATGTAGAACCCCAGGTCCATGACCTTGCGGGCCGTCGCCTCGTCGGCCTGGAAATAATGCATGACGCCGCCGACAGTGTAGGCCCGCTCCTCCTTCAGGACGCGCAGCGTCTCATCGTGGGCCTCCCGCGTGTGAAATATGATGGGCAGCTTCAACTCCAGCGCCAGTCTGATCTGCTGACGGAAAGCGTCGTACTGCCAGGCCCTGTCCGGCGCACCCTCCATGAAATCGAGGCCTATCTCGCTCATGACCAGGACTTTGTCCGAGGAGGTCGCCAACTGCCGCAACTGCTCGCAGGTCGCATCGTCCACCGGCCCGCGCATGTCCATGGGATGTATGCCAACGCCAGAAAAGAAGGGGACGAACCTGCGGGAAAGCTCGATGGAGCGCCGTGAGGACTCTACGGTGGTGCCAGCGCAGACCACGAAGCCCACGCCGGCGCTGGCGGCCCGCGCCAGGACTTCGCCTACCTCGTCGTCGCTGAAGGAGTCCAGGTGTACGTGGGTGTCCACCAACATATGGTATCCTGAGGGTGGAAAACTGCTGGCAAGCGCGTTTACGTTGGATTATACTACGAGTCCGTTGACGCAAGTTGGAAAAGACCCAAGACTCAGGCCGCTGGCCCTCGTTCCCGGGGGAAGCCATGAAGGGCAGGCTCTTTGACCTACTGAGGCTCGTGGCAGGACTGGCCGCCAGCGTGGGCCTGGGGTGGCTGGCTGTGCGGGGACTGGACTGGGGCCTGGTCGCCTCGGAGCTGCGAGGCGTCTCTATCGTTGCCATGCTCCTGTCGCTGGCCATATTCATCCTGGCCAGTGTGCTCAGGGCCTACCGCTGGCAACTGCTCTTCGTTAAGGAAAGAATCCCTGTCCTGCGCCTGTTCGTAGTCCAGAACGAGGGGATTGGCCTTAACAACCTGGTGCCGGTACGCGTTGCCAGCGAGGCCACCCAGCTTGCCGTGCTGTCCATCCGCGACCGGGTGGACCCCACCATCGCGCTGGCGACGCTGGGCATGGAGCGCGTCATTGACGTCATCGCCAGCACCATGCTTCTGGGCATCGCCTTCTTCCTGGTCCCGCAGATGAAGCACTTTACCCTGTACGTGTGGGGGGCCATCGGCTTCACGGTAGTGGCGGTGGCGCTTGTCAGGTTCCTGTCCTGGGGCAGCGAGGCCCTGGCCTTCATCCAGCGGATCCGGTTCCTGGCCGAGTTCGCCACCGCCGTGAAGGACCTGGAGCGGGAGCGGGGGCGGCTGGCGGCTTCACTGCTGGTCAGCTTCTGCTACTGGATTCTCATCGGAGTATGCACTTGGACCATAGCTGTCGCCATGGACCTGTCCATCTCGCCCATCACAGCGACGCTGGTAATCCTGGGCACCATCTTCTTCGCCACGGCGGTGCCGGCGGCGCCCAGCGCCCTGGGCACCTTCGAGTTCGCGGTGGTGTACGTCCTTTCCTACTTCGGCGTGGAGCGGGAGGCGGGCTTCGGCTTCGCGGTGCTGACTCACGCGGTGCTCTTCCTGCCACCCACGGTCATAGCCGTCCTCTTCCTGCCCAGGGAGGGCCTGATGTCCATGGAACGAGTGCGCCGGCTGGCCGCCAGGGTCGCCGGAGCAGGGCATACGCCGGCCCACTGATAGCCCTGCTGGCCGTGCTGGCGGTGCTGGCCGCCACAAGCTGCGCCCGCGAGCAGCCCACGGCCCCCACCGCCACCAACCCCGTTCCCAGCGCGACGCCAACGGCTGCTCCCACGCCCTCGGCCACGGCGACACCGCCGGTGCCGCCGGCCACACCAACCACCATCCCCACAGCCTCCCCAACCGCGCCGGCCCAGCAGCCAACCGCGACGCCTGTCCCGGCCACACCCACACCAGCCCCGCCTGGCGAAACTAGACACGGCGGCACGCTGGCCCTGGCGGGCAGGGAGGATATAGCTCACTACGACGTCCACCAGGAAGTGTCACCAGCCTTGTCCACCTGGGGGCCGGGCATCATCTACAGCCGCATGCTGCGCTTCAAGTCGGGCCCTGACGTGGTGCTGCCCAGCCTGGCCGTGGAGTGCGAGCTATGCGAAAGCTGGGTGATGGAGGACGCCAGGACCTTCGTGTTCAGGCTGCGCCACGGAGTCCGCTGGCAGAATACAGGCCCTGTCAATGGCCGGGGACTGACTGCCGCCGACGTGGAGTTCAGCTACAACCGCCAGCGCCAGCAGGGCTGGCCCAACGCGCCGCTGCTGCAGACCATCGAGACTGTCGAGGCGCTGGGCCAGGACAGCGTGAGGATAGGTCTGAAAGTGCCAGACGCGGACTTCCTGCTCTCCCTGGCCGACGGACACTCCAAGATTGTCGCGCCGGAAGCGGTCGCGGTCAACGGCGACCTCCAGGACGGCCCCAACGCAGGCTCAGGCCCGTGGGTACTCACAGGCACAAGCTCCTCAGGTAGCCATACTTTTGCCCGGAACCCGGACTACTTCGAGCCAGGGCTGCCCTACCTGGACGCCCTGACCATTCACATTATCCCTGACCCGGACACCAGGGCGGCGGCCTTCAGGGTCGGCACCATAGACGTGCTGGACCTGGGACCGCAAGAGTGGCACGAGCTGGGGCTGCAGCGTCCTGACCTCCAGGGCCTACTGGTGCCGGAGCCTGGCGTGGGGCTTGAGCTTGCGCTGAAGACGACGCGGGCGCCCCTGGACAACCTGGCCGTGCGGCAGGCCATCTTCCAGGCCATGGACCCGTGGAAGGCCGCCCAGGAGATATGGCAGGGCGCCGCCTACCAGGGTACAGGTGTGCCGCCGGCGGCGCCCGGGTGGCTGCTGCCAGAGTCGGAGTTGAGGCAGCACCTGGGACAGCCAGAAGAGGCCCGACGTCTGCTGCAAGCCGCCGGAGTGACCGCGCCAGTGCCCCTGGCCATCAGGGTAGGTGACTTCGGCGAGGCTTACGAGGCCCACGCCCAGCGCGTGGCGGAGGAGCTGCGGGCTGTGGGCTTTGACCCCACCTTGGAGGTGGTGAACCGCCAGGTCTTTGGCGAGGAGGTGTGGCTCGGAGGCCAGTACCAGATGTTCCTTGGGCCGGTCGCTCCCGTGGTCAGGCCCAACGACTATCTGCTAGGGGTGCTGCACAGCCGGGGGGCATGGAACACCGCCGGCTACCGCAGTCCTGTGCTGGACGGCCTCATCGAGGCGCAGGCCCGCGAGTACGACCCGCTGGAGAGGCAACGCCTGGCCCTGGAGGTGCAGCGCCACGTACTGGCCAAGGCCTTCCGCTTCATGCCGGCTGGCCGCGTGTCCATCTGGACGTGGGCCCCCAGGGTGCGCGACTTTCATCCCAACTTCGCCGGCTACGAGTACGCCTTCTGGGCCAGGGTGTGGGTATCAGGCTAGCTGGCTACCGGTGTTGCCGCCTGTAGTCCTCAATGCCCTCCTCCAGGGTGGACCAGGCCAGCAGGGCGCACTTTATGCGGACGGGGTAGCGCTGGACCTCTTCCAGGGCTTTGAGTTCGCCCAGCCGCTCGTCCGCGGGCGCGACGCCACTCATCATGGCGCGGAAGAGGCGGGCGATGTCCTCTGCCTCGGAGAGGGTCTTGTGGGCGATGGCCTCGGTCAGCATGGAGCCGGAGGCCTGGTTGATGGAGCAGCCCTTGCCCTGTAGCCCCACATGGGCCACTCGCCCCTGGCCGTCCAGGGCAATCTGCAGGTGTACCTCATCGCCGCAGAAGGGGTTTACTCCATCGGCCCGGATGTCTGGGGCCGGGACCTCCTCCCGGTTACGCGGGTGTCGGCAGTGGTCCAGGATGACCTCACTGTAAAGCTCATCGAGTTCGCGGGACTCCATGCACAAAGTACCTCAGGGCCTGCTTCAGGGCGTCCACCAGGGCGTCAACCTCCTCCTCAGTATTATAGAGGTAGAAGCTGGCTCTGGCAGTAGCAATCAGGCCCAGAGTCCGCATGAGGGGCATGGTACAGTGATGGCCAGTCCTGATGGCGATGCCGTACCTGTCCAGGAAGGTTCCCAGGTCGTGGGGGTGCACCTCCTCGCAGTGGAAGGGCATGATGCCGCCGCGAATGCTCACGTCCCTGGGGCCGAGGAGGTCCAGCTCCTCCAGTTCCTTGAAGGCATCCAGGGCGTACTGAGTAAGCTGCATCTCATGCTGGCGGATGTTCTCCATGCCCAGGCCCTGCAGGTAGTCCACGGCGGCGCCCAGGGCTATGGCATCCGCGATATTAGGCGTGCCGGCCTCGAAGCGCATGGGGAGCTCATTCCAGGTGGCGCGGTCGAACCAGACCTCCAGCACCATCTCGCCGCCCGTCAGGAAAGGCTCCATCTCCTCCAGCACGTCGCGGCGGGTGTACAGCACGCCGATGCCCGTCGGCCCCAGCATCTTGTGGCCCGAGAAGGCGAGGAAGTCGCAGTCCAGGCCACGTACGTCCGTGGGCATGTGGGGGACGCTCTGGGCGCCATCTACCAGCACCCTGGCACCCACGGCGCGGGCCCTGGCCGCCAGCTCCTTCACAGGGTTAATGGTGCCCAGGGAGTTGGACATGTGGACAATGGCCAGGAGCTTGGTCCTGGGCGTGATGATAGAGTCCACGTCCGAGAGGTCCAGGGTGCCTTCCCTGGTCAGTGGGAGGAACTTGAGGATGGCGCCTGCCTCCCTGGCCGCCTTCTGCCAGGGCACCAGGTTGCTGTGGTGCTCCATCTTAGTGAGCACTATCTCGTCGCCGGGCTTGAGGTTCTCCCTGGCCCAGGTGCTGGCAACCAGGTTGATGGCCTCGGTGGTGTTGCGCGTCCAGATAATAGTCTCGGGGGCCTCGGCGTTGATGAAGCGCGCGACCTTCTGGCGCGCCTCCTCGTACTTGTCGGTGGCCTCCATGCTCAGGGCATGGACGCCACGATGGACGTTGGCGTTATAGTCCTCGTAATACCGCGTCAGCGTCTCGATGACGCTGCGGGGCTTCTGGGAAGTGGCAGCGTTGTCCAGATAGACCAGGGGCCTGCCATAGACCTTCCTGGACAGGATGGGGAAGTCTTCCCTGATCTTTTTGACGTCCAGCATATCGTTTACCCCTCGCCAGCCAGCAGCGCCTGGCTGACATACGCATGGCCGCGCTGGGCCATAGCCAGCAGGCTAGACCTCGACCTCGACATCACCGCCATTGACACGCACCTTGAAGGTCTCCACCGGCAACACCGCAGGGAGCGACGTGACCTCGCCCGTGCGGACATCGAACCTGGCGCCGTGGCGCGGGCATTCGACCTCGAAGCCATCAATCTCGCCCTCGCCCAGTGGCCCCTCGTCGTGGGTGCAGACGTCATCAATGGCGTAGAAGCTGCCGCCCACGTTGCAGACCGCCACCGAGCGGCCATTGACCTCGAAGGTCTTGACCGTGCCCGGCGCTATATCCGATACCTTGGCTACCTTTACGAACGCCATAGCTAGCCCTCTAACGCAAGAGTCGCCAGTGCCACCAGGCGGCGTCACGCGCTCTGCTCGAGCTGACTGGCTGCCTCCTGGCTGGCCTTTATGCGCTCAACAAGGTTGGCGATGCTGGTGGCATCCAGGATGGCGCGGACGGCGTCCTCGACCACCTTCCAGATCTCCCTCTGGGCGCAGGAGGAGAACTGGCCGCAGACGCCAAAGTCGTCCAGGCAGTTCACCGGCGTCTGGCTGCCTCCCAGATAGGTCATCACCATGCCCATGCTGATCTCGGAAGGGTCCATGGCCAGCACATGGCCGCCCTGTGGGCCGCGGAAGCTCCGCACCAGCCCATGCTTGCCGAGTATGTTCAGCAGGCGCGCCAGGTAAGGCTCCGGTATCCCTTTCCGCTGTGCAATGTCCGACGTGTGGACAGGGCCCTGGCCGGCATGTTCGGCCAGGTCCACCAGCGCCCGCACGCCATAGTCAACCTGAATCGGAATGTGCATGGCCAATCCCCCAGCCCGGACCTACTCCGTGGAGACCTCTTGGGCTTTCCCCTCCAGGGCCGACTCCAGGGCGTGCCAGGAAAGGACAGCGCACTTGATCCGCGCGGGGTACTGGACAACGCCCGATAGCACCTCCAGGTCACCCAGCAGGTCCGCGTCGTACTCCTCTCCGGGCTTGCGAGTCAGCATGTGGCGGAACTCCCTGAAGAGCCGCTCGGCCTCCTCCACCGTCTTGCCCTTGATGCTCTCGCTCATCAGGGACGCCGAGGCCTTGGATATGGCGCAACCCGCTGCATGAAAGCCTACGTCCTTGACGACCGAGTCTTCTACCTTGAGGTAGATGGTGATCTTGTCCCCGCACAGAGGATTGAACCCCTCCGCCGTGCGGTTGGCGTCCTCCACCTTGCGGAAGTTCCGAGGACGCCTGCTATGTTCTATGACCATGTCCTGGTACAGCTCGTCCAGGTTGTACATCAGCTTTCAGCCTCTTGCTCCCACGGCCCCCTCTCTAGCTCTCCCCCAATGGGGGCGAGAACCCTCCCTTCCCCCCTTGGAGAAAGGTCAGGGTGGGGCCCAGGTGCTTCACGCGGCCACCTCTAGAACTCAAACCTGTAGCTGGGCAGGGACTCCAGGAACAGCTTTTCCAGGTAGGCCCTGAAGTCCGCCACCGCCACGGTGTCTATGATCTCCCTGGCGAAGCCGTAAATCAGCAGTCGGCTGGCTGTCTCCAGGTCAATGCCCCGGCTGCGCATGTAGAAAACGGTGTTCTGGTCAATGTTGCCGGCGGCGGCGCCGTGGCCGCACTTGACGTCATCAGCATAGATAAACAGGGCGGGCTTGCTGTCCACCTCAGCGTCGGGCGACAGCACCAGGTTCTTGTCCTCCTGCTGGGCGTCGGTCTTGATGGCGCCCGGGCGCACCCAGACCGTCCCTCCGAACACAGCCCGCGACTTGCCATCCAGGATGCCCTTGTAGTACAGCCTGCTGGTGGCATGTGGCTTGATGTGGTCTATGTTGATGAAGTTGTCCATGTGCTGGGTGCCTGAGGTCAGGTACAGGCCGTTGAGCGTGCAGGTGCCGCCCGGGCCGTCCAGCGACACGTACAGGTCGTAGCGCCCCAGGCCGACGCCCTTCTCGAAGGCCCTGGAGACAAAGGCGCTGCCCTGGGACTGGTAGACGCGCTGTACGCCCACGTGGGCGGCCTCGTTGCTCTCGTTGAGCAGCCTGTAGTGGTCCAGCCTGGCCCCCTCGCCCAGGACCATCTCGCAGACGGCATTGGTAAAGTAGCTGCCCTGGCCGAGACCGACATAGCTCTCAATCACCGTGGCGCGGCTGCCGGCGCCTGCCACCAGCAGGACGCGGGGATGCGTCACCGTGGGCGCTGGCCGCTGAGTGGAAAGGAAGACCAGGTTCAGCGGGGCCTCGACCGTAGCGCCGTCCTGGATATGGACGAAGGCGCCGTCCCACAGGAAGGCGGTGTTCAGCGCCGTGAAACCATCATCGTCCACGGCGGCGTACCGGGCCAGGTGCTGCTGCACCAGGTGGCCGTCGGAGGCCAGCGCCCTGGACATGGCCATCACCCGCACGCCGGTTCCAGCGGCGGGGACGCTGGACAGCGCCTCCGAGAAGTGGCCGTCAACGAAGACGATGTTGGCCCAGCCATTATGCCAGGGCGCGGCCTGCCGGACGTCCTCGGCCTTGACGACCTCGGGCGTGGCGTCCAGTGGGTAGGCGTAGGCGGCCCTGGCGATGGGGGCGACGTTGGTGTACTTCCACTTCTCGTTGCCCCTGCGGGCCGTGGGGAAGCCGAGCTCCAGGAAGCGCGCCAGCGCCCGCTCCCTGAGCTCCCTGGCCCACGCCGGCCCGACGGCGGCCCTGTCCGCCAGGACGCGGAAGTCGGCCTCATACTGCTCGAACCTGGTTGGCGTCTGAGTCGTCATGGGGCTAGACCTTCACCGTTTCCCTGACCCAATCGTAGCCCTTCTCCTCCAGCTCCAGGGCCAGCTTGCGGCCCCCGGACATGGCGATGCGGCCATCCACCAGCACGTGGACGTAGTCAGGGGTGACGTAGTTGAGGATGCGCTGGTAGTGAGTGACCATGACAATTGCCCTGGACGGCCCACGGAAGTGGTTGACCCCGTTGGACACAATCTTCAGAGCGTCAATGTCCAGGCCCGAGTCGGTCTCGTCCAGCAGCGCCAGGGTAGGCTCCAGGAGCAGCAACTGAAGGATCTCGTTGCGCTTCTTCTCGCCGCCCGAGAAGCCCTCGTTGACCGAGCGCTTCACCAGGTCTGGCGTCACCTCCATGAGCTTCATCTTGCTTTCCAGGAGCCTGTCGAACTGCCGGACGCTCAACTCTGGCTGTCCCCTGTACTGGCGGATGGCGTCCACCGCCGACTTGAGGAACTGCCAGGAGCGGACGCCCGGTAGCTCCACGGGGTACTGGAAGGCAAGGAAAATGCCCTCCCGCGCCCTGGTCTCCGGGTCCATGTCCAGCAAGCTCTTGCCCTTGTAGAGCACCTGGCCCTCGGTCACCTGATAGTCCGGCTTGCCGGCCAGCACATTGGCCAGGGTGCTCTTACCGGAGCCATTAGGCCCCATGATGGCGTGGACCTGGCCAAGGTTTACAGTCAGGTCAACGCCCTTGAGTATCGCCTTTCCGTTCACGGAGACGTGGAGGTTGCGCACCTCCAGCAGGGGAGAGGTGTTTTCCATCTGCGTCATCGTCTAGCCAACCGTCCCTTCCAGACTTACTCGGAGCAACTGGGAAGCCTCCGCCGCGAACTCGAAGGGCAGCTCCTTGAAGATGCCACGGCAGAAGCCATTGATAATCATGTAGTGGGCCTCGTCCAGGGATATGCCACGCTGCTGCAGGTAGAAAAGCTGGTCGTCGTTGATCTTGGAGGTCGTGGCCTCGTGGCCCATCTGGGCCGTGGGATTGCGTATCTCGATGTAGGGCACCGTGTGGGCGCTGCTCTTGTCCCCGATAAGCAGCGAGTCGCACTGGGTGAAGTTGCGGGCGCCGGTAGCCGAGGGCAGGATCTTGACCATGCCACGGTAGGTATTGGAGCCGTGGCCCGCCGAGATGCCCTTGGCCACGATGGTGCTGCGGGTGTTCTTGCCCACGTGGACCATCTTGGTGCCGGTGTCGGCCTGCTGGTAGTTGTTCACCAGGGCCACCGAGTAGAACTCGCCCACCGAGTTGTCGCCCTGGAGGATCACGCTGGGGTACTTCCAGGTTATGGCCGAGCCGGTCTCCACCTGAGTCCAGGATATCTTGGAGTTCTTGCCGGCGCACTTGCCGCGCTTGGTGACGAAGTTGTACACACCGCCCTTGCCCTGCTTGTCGCCAGGGTACCAGTTCTGGAGGGTGGAGTACTTGATCTCGGCGTTGTCCAGGGCTATAAGCTCCACCACGGCGGCGTGGAGCTGATGGCTCTTCCTGATGGGCGCGGTGCAGCCCTCCAGGTAGCTCACGTAGCTGCCCTCGTCGGCGATGATGAGCGTGCGCTCGAACTGCCCCGAGTCCACGGCGTTGATGCGGAAGTAGGTCATAAGCTCGATGGGGCAGCGCACGCCGGGCGGCACATAGACAAAGGAGCCATCGCTGAAGACGGCGGAGTTGAGCGACGCGTAGAAGTTGTCTGAATAGGGGACCACCGAGCCAAGGTACTTGCGGACCAGGTCAGGGTGCTTCTGGATGGCCTCGCTGATGGAACAGAAGATCACCCCGGCGTCCTCCAGCATCTTCTGGTAGGTGGTGGCGACGGAGACACTGTCCAGCACGGCATCCACGGCCACCCCGGCCAGGCGCTTCTGCTCCTCCAGGGGTATGCCCAGCTTGTCGAAGGCCTTGCGCAACTCAGGGTCCACATCGTCCAGGCTCTTGGGCCGCTCCTTGGCCGATACCGGGGCCGCGTAGTAGATGATGTCCTGGAAGTCTATGGGCGGGTGATGGATGTTGGCCCACCTGGGCTCCTGGTAGTCCTGCTTGACCCAGTGACGGTAGGCCTTGAGCCTCCACTCCAGCATCCAGTCCGGCTCGCCCTTTTTGGCCGAGATGAAGCGGACGACCTCCTCGTTAAGCCCACGGGGCGCCGTCTCAGCCTCGATAGGTATCTCGAAGCCCCACCTGTACTCGGTCTCGGGAAGGCCCGTCTGCCGCGAGATGACCTTCTGAGTGGTCATGACCTCTGCCTCTCCTTGCGTTGGTGGCCTTTGTTGATTAAAATAGTCAACAACCAGAGCTAACTATAGCATCGGGCTGAGCGGGTGTCAATGGTTCCGGTGCTTTTTATGCCAGAATGCGTGTAAACTTGCCTGTCCATCAGCCCCGCAGCAGCTCCCTCATCAGCACCCTGGCCGCCCCGGCGTCCACCTCCAGGGCAACCCGCACGTTGCCGTTGCCATAGCTGGCCGTCGTCTTGCCCAGCTTCTCGCCCTCCTGGACTTCCACCGCCACCGTGGCCTGCCTGTACTTCAGCAGGCCCGGCTGGACGGCGGCGGCCACCGCCAGCGGGTCGCACAGGTGGTACGCGCCACCAGGGTGGGCCTGGAACCAGCCGGCCAGGAGCTTCTGGGCAAGCTGCTCGGACCTGGAGGGGCCAGCAATCCATGCCAGGTCCTGCTCCGTCAGGTAGGTCTGAAGGCACACGTCCAGCCCGACCAGGGTGATGGGCACGCCGGAGGCGAAGACGGCGCTGGCGGCCAGCGGGTCGTTGTAGATGTTGAACTCAGCATAGGGCGTCACGTTGCCCGGCACCTCCACGGCCCCGCCCATGACGATGATGTGGCTTATCCACTCTTTGAGACGCGGCTCCCTGGCCATGGCGCGGGCCACGTTGGTCAGCGGGCCGAGGGTGATGAGCACCAGCTCACCGGCGAAGGAGTAGGCCAGGCTTATAAGGTACTCCGGGGCGCGTAGCGGCCGAGGCGTCGCCTGCGCCCTGGGCAGCCTCACGGTGAGGCCGCGAGAGCCATGGAAGTAGTAGGCGTAGTGGAACCGGCCACGCATGGGCCTGGCCGCGCCCCGTGACACAGGCATGTGGGGCTGGCCCAGGTACTCCATCAGGTCCAGGGCGTTGCGGGTCACGTGGGACAGGGCGCCGTTGCCGCCCACCGTCGTGAGGCCCTGGATGTCCAGCTCCGGGCTGTGGAGGGCCATCATCAGGGCCAGGGCGTCGTCGGTGCCCGGGTCGGTGTCTATGACGACCTTCATGCTCTCACCCGCTCCACCCCGACTTTCCCTCTTCCTGCTGCGAAGGCCTCCCACACCTGGCGCGAGGTGTACCTGAAGCTGATGCCCAACTCACGTTTGGCCTTTTCGGTGCTGGCTACCCATGGGTAGCGGATGAAGTCCAGGCCGCAGGACGGCGAGTCCGACTGCAAGCGCAGCCTCCAGGTGGCCTCCGTCAGCCAGTACAGCAGCGGGGCCGGCAGGCGCACCACCCGACGGCCCAGCATGGCCGCCATCTCGCTCCAGCATATGGCGCCGTCGCCTGCCACGTTGTACACACCGGAGACGGGCCGCAGCAGGCAGCGCAGCATGATGTCCAGCAGGTCGTCCTCGTGGACGAACTGCATGGGCGGGTCACTTCCGGCGATGCCCACCAGCACGGACCTGGTGAAGGCGCGGGAGATGAAGTTGTCGGTCTGCGGCCCCATGACCGGGCAGGCCCGCAGCACGGCCATGGTGACCGCCGGGTGTTCTTCATGGAACGCGGCCAGCAGCCTCTCCACCTCCACCTTGTCCTCTCCGTACTGGAAGCCCTTCACCGGCCGCATGGGGGCTTCCTCGGTCAGCAGGCCGGGGTTGTCGGGATGAGCGCCGTACACTGTGGTGCTGCTCAGGTAAAGGATGTGCCTCACGTTGGCCCTGGCGCAGGCGTCCAGGACATTGGCGGCGCCGTCCACGTCCACGCGGCGTATGGCCGCGCGACCGTGGCCCGGGCGCAGAACGAAGGCCAGGTGCGCCACGGCCTCGATGCCATGCCGGGCCAGCACGTCGCCCAGGGGCGCGGTCACATCTTGGCGCAGGAACTCCACCCTGGCAGAAGGGGCCTGCGCTGGCGTGCGCACATCTATTGCCAGGACGTGCTCCACCGACGGCTCGCGCTGGAGCCGCTGGAGGAGCCTGGAGCCGATGTAGCCAGAAGCGCCGGTTACGGCAACTCGCCTGAAGCCGTCACTCATTGACGGAGTCCGTGAAGTCGAACCTGAGGGTGCCCAGGCCGGGGACGTCGAAGCCCATGCCTATCTTGTGAGGCCCCGGCGCCAGCGTGACGCCCTCGACGCGCACGGTGATGCTCTTGTTCATGGCCAGGGTGAAGGTCTTCTCCCTGGAGACCTCGCTGAAGGCGGTGCGGACGCCGTCCAGCACGAACCAGGACGCCTCGGGCGGGACCTCCTGGCCGTCCACAGTGAGGGGCCACATCTTGTGGGCGTAGCCCGACCCCATGCCGTTCTTCAACTGGAACTCAAACCCGCCGGCGACGTTCTTGAGGCTCTGCTTCACGTAGAGCCTGCGCAGAAGGAAGCCAGGCACTGTTACCATATCCAAGCGTCTCCTGGTGCATGCTCAGGGCCTGGTCTAGGATAGCGGGATGATGGGCGCAGTTCAAGAGCGCGCCTGGCGCATGCGATAGATGGAAAGCTCGGCCTCCACCACGTCGGGCGGCAGCGGGTTGACCTTGCCCAGCAGCAGGGCATGGACGTATATCTGGGCGACGCGCTCGGTGAGGGCGCAGATGTCCAGGGCCTCGCGGAGGTCGCGGCCCACGCCCACGGCGCCGTGGTTGCGGATGAGGGCAGCCTTGCGCTCGCCCAGGGCGGCGCACACTTTGTCGGCCAGCTCCTGGGTGCCCGGGAAGGCGTACTCGGAGACCCTGACAGGCCCGCCCATGAGGACCATCATCTCGTCAATGAGCGGGGGTATGTCCAGGCCGGCCACCGCCGCCACGCTGGAGAATACCGCATGGGTGTGAATGACAGCCCCCACGTCGGGCCTGGCCCGGTAGATGGCTATGTGCAGCAGCGACTCCGAGGACGGCGCCAGGTAGCCCTCCACCGTCTCCACGTCGAAGTCAATCACTACGATGTCGTCCTCTTTCAGGGCACCGTAGTCCTTGCCGGTGGGGGTGATGGCAAGCAACTCCCGCTGGTCCTCTGGCGGCAGCCGCATGCTCACGTTGCCGCTGGTGCCCGCCACCAGGCCCAGTTGGGCCATCCGCTGCGACGCCTCGACCACCGCTCGCTTCTGCTCTTGCCAGCGACTCACGGTCAAGCTGCCACGCCTCCTTTCAGGCCTGGCTACAGGCCCAGCGCCTTCAGCCCCTCGGCGACCTGGAGCCAGCGCTGGTAGTGCTCCTGGTACTCCGCAGCCGTGGCCTCGTCCGGCTCCAGCACCTGGAGGCTGGGCGCCATGCTGGCGGCGGCCTCCTCCAGGGAGCGGAAGTCGCCCAGGCCGACGCGGGCACACAGACAGGCCCCCAGGGCGCTGGCCTGCGGCACGGGCGAAAGGCCGGTCTCCCTGCCCAGCACGTCCTTCAGGATGCTCACGAAGGTGGGAGTGCGCGTCATGCCGCCACCCAGGGCCAGGGTCCGCGCCGGGCCGCCCCAGAGCCGCTCCACCTGCTCCAGGTTTGCCCTGATGGCGAAGGCGAAGCCCTCCAGGGCAGCGCGGACCAGGTGCCCACGGCCCACCTCGCTATAGGTCAGCGGCACCGGCAGGACGAAGCCGCCCGGCCTCATGCCCACGGCGGCCATGTCCATGCGGGCGTGGCCCAGGAAGCCGACGACGCCCTCGGCGCCCGGGGCCACCGTGGCGGCCAGCCTGTCCAGCTCGCAGTAGTCAGGCCTGCCGCCAGACAGGGCCTCGGCCAGCCAGCGGTAGGCATTGCCCACGTCGCCGGCGTTGCCCTCCAGCACCCAGGCACCCTCCGTCAGGAAGCAGCCAGCCCAGGTGCTGCCTTGAGGCGACAGCACGGGCTGGCTGGTGACCATCTGGAGCGGCGCGCTCCAGCCGGCGACGATACCGACCTGGCCCGGCCGAGCTATGCCCAGGCCCAGCAGGCCGCACTGGGTATCGGCGCCCGCCACGAACACGGGCACGCCGGCGGGCAGGCCCAGTTGCTCAGCGGCGGCCGCTGGCAGTCTGCCGGCGCGGGTGCCAGCCGCCAGCAGCAGCACCTGGCCGATGGCGGGAAGGCCCAGGGCGTCCATCAGGTCGGCGCACCAGCGCCGGCGGTGGATGTCCAGCAGCCCGGCCTCGCCAGCCAGGGTAGGCTCGCTGGCCTGGACGCCCGTGAGGCGCCAGACCAGCCAGTCCGCCAGCGTCAGCACGGAGGCTATTCTACCACAGGCCTCCGGGCGGTGTAGCTGGAACCAGCGCAGCTTGGCAGGAGCGAAGAAGAAGGACGGCACATGGCCGGTGGTCCGGTATACCCTTTCCCGCATGGCGTCGTCTATGGCCGCGCCCTCGAAGACCGCCCGCAGGTCCAGACTGGGGCCGACGTATAGCTCGGAGCCATCGGAGGCCAGGAAGGCGACAGCCTGCCGCTGGCTGGTCACACTGATGGCGGCCACCCGTGGCCCGGAGGCGCTGGCCGCCTTCAGGGCCTCGCCGGCAAGCTGGCAGAAGGTGCCCCACAGCCACGCAGGGTCGAACTCCCGGGCCAGGGGCGAGGCGTCCGGCACGGCGCGATAGCTCCAGGCGCGGGCGCTCTGGGCCACCAGCCGCGACTGGCGGTCGAAGACCAGGCACCGGGCCGCGCTGGTGCCGGCGTCCAGGACCAGGATGTAGCTGCTAGCCATGGGGCGGCCACACCTCGGGGTTGACCAGGCGCAGGGGGCGCTCGCCGCGGACGAAGCGCAGGATGTCTTCGGCCATCATCTCCGAGTGGCGCTGGACGGTCTCGGCGGTGGCGCCGCCGATGTGGGGCGTCAGCACCAGGTTGTCCAGGCCCAGCAGGGGACTGCCCGGCGGCAGCGGGTGGCTCTCGAAGACGTCCAGGGCTGCGCCGGCCATGCGTCGGCACCGCAGGGCCTCCACCAGGGCTTCCTGCCGGACGATGGCCGAGGCCGAGGTATTGACCAGGTAGGCCGTGGGCTTCATCAGCGCCAGGCGGCGGGCGTCCAGCAGGCCCTCGGTCTCGGGCGCCAGCGGCGCGTGGATGGACACGAAGTCCGACAGCGCCAGCAGTTCGTCCAGGGCCACAAGCCGCACGCCTTCTGGCGGAGCCGCCACGTAGGGGTCATGGGCCAGGACCTCCATGCCCAGGGCCATGCCCATGGCCGCCAGCCTGCGCCCGATGGCCCCCAGGCCGATGATGCCCAGGGTCTTGCCGCAAAGCTCCACGCCGCGCATGGCGATGTAAGGCTCTACCGGGTCAGCCCAGCGCCCCTGGGCCACGTAGCTATGGGCCGCCGGGATGCGCCTTGCCAGCGCCAGCATCAGGCCCAGCGCGTGCTCGGCCACGGCCTGGGCGTTCCTGGCCGGCGTGTTGACCACGACGACGCCATGCCGGGTGGCCGCCTCTAGGTCCACGTGGTTGGTGGCGGCCCGGCAAATGCCCACGAACTTGAGACCCGGCGCCTGCTCGAACATCTCCTCGAAGACGAAGTCTGACTCCACCACCAGGATAGAGATGCCCTGCTCGTGGAGACGACGGGCCAGGTCATCAGGGTCCTGAAGTCGGCGCGTGTCCAGCCAGCTCTCGTAGCTGACCTCCAGCCGCTGGCGCAGGCGCTCCAGTTGGGCAGGACTGAAGGGGGCCAGTACCAGCGCGCGCCACATCAGACTCTGGCCGCCAGCGCGTCGGCGGCGAGCAGGCCGCTGCGGACCGCGCCCTCCATGGTGGAGGGCCAGCCCGTATCGGTCCACTCCCCGGCCAGGAACAGGTTAGGGATGGGCGTGACCTGCGGCAGCCGGCGGCAGGCGACTCCCGGCAGGCAGCGGAAGGTGGCACTGAGCTGCTTGACTATGAGGAGCTTGTCTACGCGGGCCTCTCTGGCCCTGGAGAAGAGCCTCGCCATCTCGCTGACGAAAAGCTCCCGCAGCTCGTCCTTGGGCCTGTCAGCGAAGTCCCAGGCCCCGCTGACGGAGATGCAGAGGTACTGGCCCTGGTGGCCGCTGGCCCCCTGGATGCGGCTCCTGTTGAACACCCACTGCACAGGGCTTCCCAGGAAAGCCAGGAACTCCTCGTCCATGACTGGCCGGTCATACCAGATGTGGACGTTGACGATGGGAGAGGAAGCGAGGCCGGCAGCCCTGGCGAAGAACTCATCGCCGGCCAGGTCTGGAGGCAGGACAGACAGGAGCACGTCGTAGGGCAGGGCGCTGACGCAGGCATCGGCCTCCAGCGCGGCGCCGCTGGAAAGCACCACCCTGGCAAGGCGGCCATCCTCCACGACCAGCGACTTCACCGCCTGGCCCAGCAGCAGCCTGCCTCCACGGGCCTCGATGGCGCGGCGGGCCGGCCTCGCCGCCAGCGACGACAGCCCCACACGGAAGTAGCCCAGGTTGGCATCTGCTGGCCGCTTCATCAGGCCCTCCTGGAAGACCATGAGGGCCATGTCGGCGTTGACCTCACGCACGTCGTCATTGAGGGTGGGCAGGAGAATGAAGTCCCAGAGGTTGTTGATGGCGCGCTCCGTCTGGTGGTGGCGCCTGAGCCACTGGTATGCGGTCTGGCCGTCCAGCTCCTGGCGGCGCCGGGAGCGGTCCGTGAGCCTGGCCCGGACCAGCCCGTAGAGGGCCAGGAGCTTGTCCTTCAGGCCCAGGTGGGGGTACAGGAGCAGCGACGGCAGCAGATGGAGCGGCCCCAGCGCCGGCACGCTGGCCAGCACGCCGCGCTTGCCGTTGAGGACGACCTCCACATGGGGCCGCCGCTGCAGGAAGGCACCTTCGTAGGCGCCCAGGGCCTTGAGGAAACCAATGAAGGCAGTGCAGCAGCCCATGAAGACGTGCTGGCCGTTGTCCACCTCGCACTGGACTTCCCGGTCATAGAAGGAGAAGACGCGGCCTCCCAGGAAGGGGCGCTTTTCCACCAGGGTCACGCCGTAGCCCAGGTCCAGCAGGCGGCAGGCAGCGGACAGGCCGGCCAGGCCGCCGCCCAGCACGGTTACCGTCTTAGCCCTGGGAGTGATGCTATCCGGCTTCCAGCCCATAGTTTCGCAGCGAGGAATATTTTCTTGCGTCGGCTCAGGCCGATGCGGCCCTGGAACACGTTGAACCCCGAGGCCTCGATCCTGTCCAGGATGGCGCTGTAGACGCCGTGGAGCGTGGCAGGGCAGGCGCGGGACTCGGGCGACAGCAGCGGTATTAGCTGCCGGCCACTGTCGAAGTAGCGGCGCGCCCGGGCGGCCTGGGACCGCATCAGCCCCTGGAAGGCCTCGTTCATGACGCCAGCCATCAGCTCCTGCTCAGAGTAGCCGAAAGAGGCCATCTCGTCCAGTGGAATGTAAATGCGCCCCCGCTGGGCATCCTCTTTGACGTCCCGCAGGATGTTGGTCAACTGCATGGCCAGGCCCAGGTCCACGGCGTACTCCCGCGCCCGGGGGTCCTGGTAGCCGAAGACCTCGATGCACACCAGCCCGACCACCGAGGCGACCTTGTAGCAGTAGGCCCGCAGCTCCTGGAAGTCCTGGAAGCGCGTCCAGGTCAGGTCCATCTCCACGCCCTCTATGATCTCTTCCAGGTAGCTGGCCGGGACGTGGAAAGAGCGGCAGGCGTCGCTCAGCGCGGCAAAGACCGGGTCCTGGATGCTGGTGGCGTCGCCGTCCAGGCTGGCCGCCAGGCGCTGGCGCGTCAGAGCGAACCGCCGGCGCTTTTCGTCCAGGGGCAGGTCCTCGTCGGCGATGTCGTCGCAGAGGCGGCAGAAGGCATAGGCGGCGTAGATGGCGCGGCGCTTGCGGGCAGGGAGAGTCCTGAAGGCGTAGTAGAAGTTCTTCGCGTTCTCCTTCGCGATTTGCTGGCAGTGATCGTATGCCAGTTCCAGTTGGCTGACCACGGTGCGCCCCCAAAGGCCCCGGCGCTGGCGACAGCGCCTAGACCCTGCCCAGAAGCTTTAACTTCAAGGTGCTGCGGAACATGATGGCCAGCTTGGTGGCCCTGGACAGCGCTGGACGTCTGCTGAGGACATCGTAGCCCTGCTTTTCGATGGCCTCCAGCACCTTCATGCCCCCCAGGGTAAAGAGGGCCACGTCCAGCTTCAGGCTTCCCTCAAGGGTATCCACCAGCTTGAGACCGCTGACGAAAAGCTCCCGCGCCCGGCCGACCTCGAAGGCCATCATCTGGCGGAAGGCGTCGTTGGCTACTCCCCTGGCCAGCATGTCCTCGGAGTAGCCGAAGCGCTCCATGTCCTCCTGGGGGATGTAGACCCGGCCCATGGCAAAGTCTCGGGCCACGTCCTGCCAGAAGTTGGCCAGTTGCAGCGCCGTGCAGGTGCAGTCCGACAGCGCCTGGCGCTCCGGGTCGCGGTAGCCAAAGACGTAGAGCACGATGTGGCCCACGGGATTGGCCGAGTGCTGGCAGTAGTACTCCAGGTCGGCGTAGGTGCGGTAGCGGCTGACGGCCTGGTCCATCCGGTTGGCCTTGACAAGCCTGAGGAACGGCTCCATGGGGATGTCGAAGTCCCGGATGGTCTGCTGTAACGCGACCATGTAGGGGTGCCTGGGTGCGCCGTCGTAGCAGCGGCGTAGCTCGGCCTCCCAGAAGTCCAGCGCCTCCAACCTGCTGCCCTGGAACTCGTCGCCCAGGTCGTCCACGAAGCGGCAGAAGGCATAAACGGCGTAGATGTGCTTGCGCTTCTCCCTGGGCAGCAGCCAGGAGCCCACAGTGAAATTCTCATAGTGGGCCCTGGCCAGCCGCTCGCAGCGGGCGTAGCCTTCCTCCACGGTGCAGCCTTGAGGAATACTCGCCAGCAGTGAGTCCATGGCTCCGGTCAGACTCCCATGACCTGGACAATGGCCTCACGGTGCAGCCGCTTGTCGTCAAGCTCCACCATGAAGATGCGCTGCCAGGTGCCCAGCGGCAGTTTGCCGTCAATGACGGGCAACGTCTCGCTGGTGCCCAGGACCAGGTGCTGGCAGTGGGAATGCCCGTTGGGGCACTCGTCCTCGTGCATGTGTACGGTGCGGACGCTGAAGTCGTTGTGGCGGTAGTGGGCATTCCTGGGCGAGATGCGCTCCAGCAGGTTGACCAGGTCTATCAGGAGAAGAGGCTCGTTTTCCTGGATGGTGATGGCCGCCGTCGTATGCTTGGAAAAGACAAGGCACATGCCGTTCTGGACGCGCGACTGCCTCACACACTCCTCCACGCGGTCCGTGATGTCCACGAACTCGGGTGCAGTGGTGAAGTCCACGCGCAGGGTGAAGACGCATGTCTTGAAAGAAGCCACTGAGGCCTCGGTTACTCTCATGATAGGACCCCTCTAGTATCGAATGTCACCAATCTGCAAACCAAGGTGCGACACTACCATATTGGCAGTAGCTTTTTCAATCTCCCGCGCCGCGCGATGGGCTGCTGGAAGTAAATCTTGCTCCTGGTGGCCGCCCCATTGGTGGCAAGGGCCAGGGACTCGCCCTTCAGGAACCTCCGGTAGCGCCCCAGGGCCATGAGCGGCCAGTAGTTCCTGTACATGTGGTAGTTGATCATGAACCCGGCCGGCAACTCCGCGCCCTGGTAGCCAGGGTCTTCGGGCGTCAAGTAGCGCTCCAGGCGCTGGCCCACGCCATACCCGGGGAAGCCTGTGCCAGTGAAGTAAGGCTCGTCCCAGGAGCCATCTGGCATCTGGGTACGTACCAGGAACTCGGCGCCCCGGTGCGCCGCCGAGTGGTCACCCTCGCCAGCCGCCAGCAGGGCCAGCAGGGCCCAGGCCGTCTGAGAGGCCGTGCTTGGCCCCCTGCCCCGGAAGGTCGGGTCCACGTAGGACGCGCAGCTTTCGCCCCAGCCGCCGTCAAGGTTCTGGTGCTCCACGACCCACTGGACGGCGCGGCGCACGTATTCTGCCCTCATGTCCATTCCCAGGGCCTCGAAAGCCGGCAGGACCGCGCCCGTGCCGTAGATGTAGTTGACGCCCCAGCGCCCGAACCAGGGGCCGTCCTCCTCCTGCTCGGACAGCACGTACCTGAGGGCGCTGGCAACGGCGGGATCGTCGGCAGTGTAGCCAAGCTGGCCGAGCATTTCCAGCACGTGGGCGGTGACGTCCACGCTGGGCGGGTCCAGGGCCTCCCCGAAGTCGTTAAAGGGAATCTTGGCTATGAGGATCTTGGTGTTGTCCTTGTCGAAGGAGGCCCAGCCGCCGTTCTTGCTCTGCATGCCCAGGATCCAGCGCACGGCCCTGGCTATGGCCTCGTCCTTTCCCGCGTCTGGCGGCAACTGGACCCTGTGGATAGCCATCACTATCTCGGAGGTGTCGTCCAGGTCGGGGTACATATCGTTATGGAACTCGAAGGCCCAGCCGCCGGGCGGCACGTTGCCTGCCTTGACTTGCCAGTCGCCTGCCTCAAGTACCTGCTCCCTGAGCAGCCAGCGGGCGGCCCTTACCAGCGCCGGATGGTCGGGCCTGAGGCCGGAGTCCAGCAGGGCAATCATGGCAAGGCAGGTGTCCCACAGCGGCGAGATGCACGCCTGGATGCGCAGCGTATCGCCTTCTTCGATGGAGAAGGTGGTGAAGCCTCGCAGCCCCCGGGCCATGACGGGGTGGTCCAGGGGATAGCCCAGGCAGTGCAGGGCCATGAGCGAGTATACCCAGGGAGGCTGGATGCCGCCCCAGCTACCGTCGGCCTCCTGGTGCTCCAGGACCCACTGCTCGGCCCGCTTGATGGCCTGGGCGCGGGTAGGCTTCCAGGGCAGCTTCTCCAGGTGCCGCAGGATGATGTCTGCGGCGTAGAACAGTGTCTCCCAGCCCACCAGCCGCTTGGGCCGTTCTATGGAGTAGTCTATTTCACCGCGCGGCTGAGGGTATAGCTCGTCTATGCTCGCCCACTCGGGCACCGACTTGACGGGCTTCTTGTCGAACAGGATGAGGAGCGGCACAATAGTTGCCCTGGCCCAACTGGCGAAGTCGTAGATGGTGATGGGGAACCAGTTGGGCAGGAGCATGATCTCGGCGGGGATGATGGGCACACCGCGCCAGTCCCACTGCCCGAAAAGCGCCAGCCATATCTTGGTGAAGACCCGCGTCTTGGGCACCCCGCCCTTGGACAGGATAAACTCCCTGGCCTTGCGCATGAAAGGCTCGTCGGGAGAGACGCCGGCCAGCTTCAGGGCAAAGTAGCACTCCGTGGAGGTGCTGAGGTCCCCGGGCGCGCCGTAGAACTGGCCCCAGGTGCCGTCTTCCCGCTGCCGACTGATGATGTGGTTGGCCAGCTTCCGCCACATCTCTCTGTCAGGGATGCCCAGGAACTGGGTCAGCAACAGGTACTCGGCCTCCATGGTGGGGTTGGACTCCAGCTCGCCCCACCAGTAGCCATCGGGGTACTGGACCCGTAGCAGGAACTCCTGCGACCTCTGTATAGCCACATCCAGCGCGGCAAGTCTCTCCATTGCAGCCTCTGCCATGGCACCTCACATCCAGCCGTTCAGATTGCAGCGCGACATCAGCAGCCTGTGACATGGGCGAGGAAACGCGCCAGCGCCGCCCTGGCGGTCCTGGCCTGAGTGCCCAGGTGGACGAGGGCAGGCACATCGGCTGGCCTGGCCAGGACATACCTTGCCACGTCCCACCAGCCACGCCTGCCATTGCTGGACACCACCTGGCCCACAAAAGCTGGAAGCGATTGGTCGGCAGTATCCAGGACGCAACGCGCCACCATGTGGGCAATCCCCAGGTCCATGGCGGCCTGGCTGACCCAGTAGCCCTCCATATCCACCACCGCCACCGGGAAGCTCTCGCCAATTTTGTGCTTGAGAGAGCTACTGGCTACAAGCTCAGGCGCGGTCAGGCAGCCGCAGGAAGCATACCCACGCCCGTTGCCATCGTTCACACGCAAAGGCCTACCCTGGACGGCGTGGCATCGCGCCTTCTCGGGCTGCCACTGCTCCTGTGGCCCATCCACGGCAAACAGCCTGTCGCACAGGACCACGTCACCGGCCTTGAGGCCTGGCCTGACGGCGCCAGCGAACCCCACAGATAGGACCACATCGGGGCGCCACTCCTGGGCCAGGTACCGTACCGCCCTCAGCGCGCGCTCCCGGCCTATGCCGGCCTCCACTACCATAACCTCCGGCACTGATGGCGACCTGAAGAGGCACAGGCTGTCGCGCCGGGCCACCACGGCGAAACCTCCAGCGCCCAGGTAATCGCTCACTTCGTCCCTCATGGCGGCAAGGATGGCTAGCACTGCGTCCCTCGCTCCTGGCGCTATCTAGCTATCCGGCGCTGACACCGCTGTTCTGAAGGGCGCCGCCCTTGATCATCTTCAGGGCGTCGGCCGGGTTGCTCAGGGCGCCAAAGATGGAGGCCGACTCGAAGCCGCAGTGCATGAGGCAGTTGGCGCACCTGGGGTCCTTGCCCACGCCGTAGTGCTCCCACAGGTCTTCCCTGAGCAGGTCAGAGATGCTCTGGGTATGCTTGTCGCCCAGCAGGTAACAGGGCTGGCGCCAGCCCAGGATGGTATAGGTCGGGTTGGACCAGGCAGTACACTGGTACTCCCGCTTCCCCCGCAGAAAGTCCAGGTACAGAGGGTTATTGTAGAAGCGCACCTTGTGCTTGGGGTCCAGGACGCGCTGGAAGACCTTCCTGGCCTGCTGCCGCGAGATGAACAGGTTCTGGTTGGGCACGGAGTCGAACTGGTAGCCTGGCGACACCATGCAGCCCTCGACGCCCATGTCCGTCAGCATCTTGAACATCTTGACCAGGTCTGCCTCGTCCACCCCGTTGAACACCGTGGTGTTGGTGGCGACCCGGTAGCCACGCTCCAGGGCAACCTTGATGCCCCTGACGGCTATCTTGAACACCCCCTTGCGGTACACCGACCTGTCGTGGGCCTCTTCCATACCGTCCAGGTGGACCACGAAGCAGAAGTACTTGGACGGCGGCACCTTCTTCATCACCCGCTCCATGAGCAGGGCATTGGTACACATGTAAACGAACTTCTTCCGGGCCACCAGTCGGTTGACTATCTCGTCAATCTGCGGGTGCATGCTTGGCTCGCCGCCGGCGATGGAGACGATAGGAGCGCCGGACTCATCCACGGCTGCCAGGCACTGCTCCACCGTCAGCATGCGGTCTATGACGGACTCGTACTCGCGTATGCGGCCACAGCCAACGCAGGCCAGGTTGCAGGCCTCCAGCGGCTCGAGCATAGTCACCAGGGGGAACCGTTTGCGGCCAGAGAGCCTGTTCTTGACAATGTACCAGCCTAGGCGTACTGCCATCTCCATCGGTCTGCCCATGTGACACTCCTCGACAGTATGATGTTAGGGTGCAGCCAGACGGGGACTCAGTGGTGCCTGACCAGGAGGAAGCGCGCCAGTTCCTCTACCTGATCACGATAGTCCCGGGGGATGTCCACGCCAGCCAGTGCCTGGAGCGCCCGGTCGCAGTACTGGGAGGCCAAGGCCTGGGCATATTCCGGCACACCGGCCCGCTCCATGATCTCCAGCACCGTGGCGACCTGCTCGTCGCCCAGCTCGTCCATGGCATATACCTGGAGCAGCCGCTGCCTGTCCTTCCCTCTGGTGCGGGACATGGCACACACCACAGGGAAGGAGTTCTTCTTGCGGCGTATATCCGCGCCCACAGGCTTGCCGGTTGCCTCCTCCACGCCCCACACACCCAGTATGTCGTCCCGTACCTGGAACGCGTACCCCAACGCTCTGCCACACTCTCTGAATGCTTCTACCGTCACCTTGTGGCGCGTGCCGATAAGGGCACCAATATTCAGGGAGCACCTGATAAGCGCCCCGGTCTTGCGGGAAATCAGGTCCATATAATCATCGAGGCTGATGTCCCGGCGGCCCTCAAAGACCATATCCAGGTACTGGCCTTCAATCATCTCCAGATAGGCCTCGGTCAGCAGCCTGCCCACGGCGATGGCCGTGTCCAACTCCACCCCGGCATCCAGGAGTCCCTTCAGGGACATGTCAGCCACCAGTCTGAGGACGTTGCCCGCCACCAGGGCTTTGGCATCGCCCCAAACGGCCCACAGAGTCGGCCGATGGTGGCGCGTGGCATCCCTGTCCTGGATGTCGTCGTGAATGAGCGAGAAGTTGTGAATGAGTTCCAGGGCAACGGCAGCGGGCATGCCCCTGGAGATGGGGCCGCCCGTGGCCTCGCAGGCGAAGAGGCATAGCGATGGGCGCAGGCCCTTCCCCTGAGTAGCCACGCAGGGCTTGCCATTGACATCCACCCAGCCCATGAAGTACCGCAGCATGTCGTACACGCCGAGGCCCTGGGCGGACAGGGCTTTGCGGAGGGCAATGTCTAGCTCGCCCCTGTACTTCCCCAGTAATCTCGGCAGGGGCTCGACCCGCTTGTCAACGGTGTCAACTGAAGTCTTGGTCAAGCAGACGACCCGCGCAGGAACCAACTTCTCGCTGTGTATACAAAGCCCCGGACACTCTCTACGTGGCTGTATGCAGCCAGTCTGCCACCATCACGGAATACCTCGGGAGAGGTACATAGTATTACGATGGCACATCCTAGCACCCGATTGGCGATGTGTCAATACAGCGGCAAGCCAGCGGGCGGTCGTCAGTTCAGGCAGCTTGGGGGTACCCGTGCTGCCAAACGGTGACCCCGTCAAGGCATGCAGGAAGAGTTGCGTGATAGGGCAAGCCCTGGCGACCTACTGTCTCATGGCAGCGTGGCTTCCGTCTCCCTGACAAGGCTGGACAGCGAACCCATCACAAACTCTCGTGCGTTGAATATCTCCAGCAGCACCGGCCGGCCCTCCCGGGAGAAGTGGATGACCACCGGGCCTGACTCCTCGGCGTAGTCCACCTGCTCGTCGGACAACTCCACCAGGAGCACGTCCACGTCTTTGCTATACCTGATCTTGCTCATACCTGGCCCTCTTTCCAGGGTAGAAGGTGATTATCCTGATGCCTTCCTACGTCTGCTCATAGACGACGCGCAACACCCTGTCCTCGTCCAGCAGCCTCTGGGCTATCAGCCGCCCGGCATAGCCTGGCACAACCCTGTCAGGACGCCTGACCGTCGCCTCCACCTGCGCCCTGTCCAGCTTCAGGCCGTGCCGCTCCAGCACCTCGAACTTGTCCAGGGCGTGCTGGCTGAACTGGATGGGCGTGTCACTCATAGTCCCATAATAAGCCAAAGGGCGCTGGCGTTGCAGCGAGCCTTACACGTGCCTTCATGAGAATAGGCGTCCTGCCCTCTCTCACCTTGCCAAGGTGGATGGAGCATGAACGAGAGGTCGGCACCAGGCCCTCCATGGCTGGGTGGCGGGGTGCCTTTGTGGGATTTTTCACTTGCATCCATCCGTGCCCTGTGCTATATTCACGCGTGAACCGCAATGTCAGGACCAGGCGATGCTTGACGACTATTTCCGGCAGTATGGTCTGATCGCCATCTTCGCGGCGCTGGCTGTGGCAGTCCCCAGCGGCATGCTGGTAATGTCCTGGCTCCTGTCGCTGGTCAAGGTGCGCCCGCACAAGCCCAGCCCTGTCAAGCTGAGCATCTACGAGTGTGGCTTCGAGACCATTGCCGGAAGGTGGAGCAGGTTCAACTTCCGGTACTACACCTTCGCCCTTATCTTCGTGGTCTTTGATGTGGAGGTAGCCTTCCTGTTCCCCTGGGCCGCGTCCTATGGCGTCCTGTCGGCCCGGTTCGGCGTCTTCGTGCTGCTGGAGATGCTGGTGTTCATTGGCATCCTGGCCATAGCGTGGCTGTACGCGTGGAAGAAGGGAGCGCTGGAGTGGAGGTAGAAATGGCCCGCGAGACATCCGGGGTCCAGGAGCAGCGTGTGCCGCTGAGCGCCACCACGTGGGAGCTGGACAGGGCCGAGGGCAGCGTTATCAACCACCTGCGCGAGACCCACACCGAGGCGCTGGCCGAGCCGCTCATCGAGGTGCCAGACGACCTGAAGCGCAACCTGGCGGTGACCTCCATAGATGCCCTGGTCAACTGGGGGCGGAAGTCGGCTGTGTGGCCGCTGTCCTTCGGCCTGGCCTGCTGCGCCATCGAGATGATGGCCAGCGCCATGTCGCGGTTCGATATCTCACGCTTCGGCATGGAGGCCTTCCGGGCCTCGCCCCGCCAGGCCGACCTTATGATAGTGGCAGGCACAGTGACCTGGAAGATGGCGCCCGCCATCCAGCGCCTGTACGAGCAGATGGCTGACCCCAAGTGGGTCATTTCCATGGGTGTGTGTGCCACCAGCGGCGGCCCGTACTACGGGTCTTACAGCGTGGTCCCGGGAGTGAACCACATCGTGCCAGTGGACGTGTACGTGCCAGGCTGCCCGCCACGGCCGGACGCGCTGCTTTATGGCATCATGCAGCTCCACGAGAAGATCAAGCGATACTCCATCGCCAGGAGCAGGGCCACGGGTGCACGATGACTAGGGCGATGGCAGGAGCAGAGGTAGCCCGCCGTATCAGCGAGGCGTTCCCCAACGCAGTCACAGGCTGGAACGCCACCGACGTTTATATCCAGCCGGAAACGCTGCCCGAGGTGGCCCGCTTCCTCAAGGAGACCCCTGACCTGGACTTTTCCTTCCTGGTCGCCATTACCGCGGTTGACTATATCGAGTACTTCGAGCTGGTCTATCATCTCAGGTCCCTGCGCCGCAACCACAGCATCGTGCTCAAGACCCGCTGCCATGGCCGCGATGGGCCGAGCGCCCCATCCCTGGTGAGCCTGTGGCAGGGGGCAGACCTCCAGGAGCGCGAGGTCTGGGACCTGATGGGCATTCGCTTCGACGGCCATCCCAATATGAAGCGCATCATGCTGTGGGAGGGGTTCCCCGGTCACCCGCTGAGGAAGGACTTCCTGGAGTAGCATGCCGATACGCACGGAGCCAATCACCATCAACCTGGGGCCACAGCACCCCAGCACCCACGGGGTGTTCAGGCTGCGCGTCACCTTTGACGGCGAGGTCATTGTGGACGCGGAGCCAGTCTTTGGCTACCTGCACCGGGGGACGGAGAAGCTGGCCGAGTCGCGTACTTACGTCCAGTGCGTGACCCTCACCGACAGGCTGGACTACATAGCGGCCATGACCAACAACCAGGCGTACTGCCTGGCGGTGGAGAAGCTGGCGGGTATCGAGGTCCCTGAGCGGGCCATGTACCTGCGGGTCATAGGGGCAGAGCTGCAGCGCATCGCCAGCCACCTGATATCCACCGGCTTCCTGCTCCAGGAGCTTGGGGCCTTCGCCACACCCCTGATGTACTGCTTCCGGGAGCGCGAGCGCATCCTGGACCTGTTCGAGATGCTGTGCGGCGCCCGCATCACCCTTAGCTACATGCGACCCGGAGGCGTCTTCCAGGACGCGCCGGAGGACTTCTGGCCGGCCGTCAATAAGCTGGTGGCCGAGATGCCACTGTACCTGGACGAACTGGAGGGCCTTATCACCACCAACGAGGTGGTGCTGGCCAGGACCAGGAACGTGGGCATCCTGAAGCCGGAGCAGGCCATCAATGCCTCGGTGACTGGCCCTATGCTCAGGGCCACCGGCGTCCAGTGGGACCTGCGCAAGGCCCACCCCTACGAGGTCTACGACCGCCTGGAGTTCGACGTGCCCATAGGGGCAACAGGCGACACCTTCGACCGCTACTCGGTGCGCATCAGAGAGATGCGCGAGAGCGTGAAGCTCGTGAAACAGTGCGTTGAGCAGATACCGGGAGGGCCAGTCCGGGCCGAGACGCCCTTCTTCATCAGGCCGCCCACGGGCGATGCCTACGCGGCGGTGGAGTCGCCCAAGGGAGAGCTGGGCTTCTACCTGGTCAGCGACAGGGGTGTGTCCCCTTACAGGCTCAAGATACGCGCGCCCTCCTTCATTAACCTCACTGTGCTGCGGGACATGCTCATAGGCTGGAAGATGTCCGACCTCATCATTATTTTCGGCAGCTTTGACATAGTGATGGGGGAGGTGGACAGGTAGCATGTGCTCTGAGCTTAACGGCGGCTTTTTCCACTTCTGCAATATATACCGCTTCTTTGACGCGCCGCTGCCGAATGGCCTGCACTGGCTGGCCTACGCGCTGGCCGGCTTCTCACTGGCCTTTATCGTGATCAACGTATACGTCATGAGCGTGGCCCTCTATGTGTGGTTCGAGCGCAGGGCCATAGGCCGCTTCCAGTCCCGCCTGGGGCCTAACCGCTGGGGGCCTTTCGGCCTGTTACAGCCCTTCGCCGACATCATCAAGCTCATCACCAAAGAGGACATTGTGCCCGAGGGAGCCGACAGGCCGGTCTTCAACCTGGCCCCTGTCCTGTTCCTGGCACCGTCCTTTGTGGTGGTTTCTATCATCCCCTTCGGCCAGAACAGCTTCCTGGGCAGGCTGAACATTGGCGTGCTGTTCCTCATCGCGGTGACCTCGGTGAACACCATCGCTGTGTTCATGGCCGGGTGGTCGTCCCGCAACAAGTATGGGCTGCTGGGCGCCATGAGAGGCGTCGCCATGCTCATCAGCTACGAGGTACCCATGGGGCTGGCCCTGGCCGGCGTGCTGCTGACGGCCGGCTCCCTGGCGTTGTTCCAGGTGGTGCAAAGCCAGCACGTGCCCTTCTTGCTGGTCCAGCCCCTGGCATTCCTGGTATTTGTGGCCGCCGCCTCGGCGGAGATGAACCGGACGCCCTTCGACCAGATCGAAGCCGAATCGGAGTTGGGCGCGGGCTACCACACCGAGTACAGCGGTATGAAGTTCGCCATATTCCAGCTTGCCGAGTTCCTGGCGCCTGTGGTGACGTCGGTGGTGGCCACGACGGTGTTCCTGAGCGGCTGGCGCGGCTTCTGGCCCATTCCAGGCCAGCTCTGGTTCCTGGCCAAGGTGTTCCTGGTGCTCTTTGTCCTGGTCTGGGTGAGGTCTACGTGGCCCAGGCTCAGGGTGGACCAGATCATGGGCTTTGCCTGGAAGGGCCTGTTCCCCCTGGCCGTGGTGAACCTGTTCGTGCTGGCCGCCGAGGTCCTGCTGCTCAAGGACCCGGCCACCGGCAGGCTTACAGCCGGCGACCTGTGGCTGATGGCGGCCATTAACTGGGCGGTGGCCCTGGCCAGCATAGTTGTGATAGCCAATATACTGGGACAGCGCCGAATACAGCCTCAGACGCCTGTGCCTTCGCCGCTGGCCAGCATGCAGGCGGAGGCGGACTAGCATGTACGGACTGGGCATGGCCAAGGGGCTGGCGGTCACCCTCAAGAACATGGTGCTGCCCAGCCGGATGTTTACCCTGCACCAGTACCCCGACCGCAGGGTCGGGCCGCTGGAGTTGGCCAAAGAGTCGGGCAGCAACGTACTGGTGTACACGCTGAGGAACCCCGGCAAGGCGCTGAAGGCCGTCCTGGGCCTGGTGACGGTGCCTGACAGGTTCCCGCAGCACCCCAGGTTCCGTGGGGAGGAGTTTAGCTGGTACGAGGAGCGCTGCACGGGCTGCGCTAGCTGCGCCAAGTACTGCCCCCTGGGCATCATACGCATCGTGACGCACCCCAGCGGCGAGGCCAGGCCGGAGGGGGAGCACTACTCCATAGATGTCTTTGACATTGACATCGGGAGGTGCATGTTCTGCGGCCTGTGCGTGGAAGCCTGTCCATACGACGCCCTGCACATGGGCAGCGGCTTCGAGGAGGGCCGGTACTCCCGCCGCGACCTGGTCATATCGGCGGACAGGCTGCGGGCCGCGCCCAAGCGCCCCAGCACCTGGTTCAGGCCCCAGATGGAGAAGAAAGGGTACAGCCCGCGCCAGGGGGAGGCCCTGGGGTGGGCGGACGTGGGCCGGGTGGACCAGCCTACCCTGGACGACATGGAGGACAGGTGGGCCAAGCGATGAGCACAGGGATCGAGTCGTCCCTCTTCATGGACATTGTGTTCTGGGTAATAGCGGCGGCGACCATAGTGTCGGCCATAGCCGTGGTCCAGCTACGCAACCTGTTCCGGGCGGCGCTGTTCCTGGTGGTGACCCTGCTGGGCGTGGCGGGCATGTTCGTCCTGCTGCGGGCCGAGTTCCTGGCGGCCATCCAGGTGCTCATCTACGTGGGCGCCATCTCGGTCCTCATCATCTTCGCCATCCTGATGACCGCTGACGTGGACGAGGGCAGCCCTTATAACCGGCTGCGCATACCCGCCGGCGTGGTGGCCGGGCTGTTCCTGGCGGCGGCCATTTTTGTCATAATTAACACCCAGTGGCAGATAATAGACGACGCCAGCTTCCTGAGGAACGCCCAGGGGGAACTTACCCAGGTGGGCCAGAGCGTGGCCGACGTCTTCTCCAACACGGTGCCCAGGCTGGCCAGCCTGCTGCTGCGGGACTACGTGCTGGCCTTCGAGATAGCTTCGGTGCTGCTGCTTGCGGCGGTGATCGGGGCGCTGGCCCTGATTCGAGAGAGGTGATGCCTTGGGCCTGGAGAGCTTCCTCATAGTCGCGGCGGTGCTCTTCGCCATCGGCCTGTACGGGGCGCTGAGCAAGCGCAATGCCATCACGGTGCTCATGTCCATAGAGCTGATGTTCAACGCCGTCAACGTCACGGCGGTGGCCCTGTCCAGGTACATCGTGCCCGCCGGGCTGGGGCGTGACCCCGCCGCGGCCACCGACCAGGTGGTCCAGTTCCTGCTGACGGGCCAGGTCTTCGCCATTTTCATCATCACCGTAGCGGCCGCCGAGGTGGCCCTGGGCCTGGCCATCATCATGGCCATCTACCGCCACCGGGAGTCGGTCTTCGTGACCGAGGCCAGCGAGATGAGGAACTAGCCCATGGCGTGGTTGGAATACCGCAAGGTGCCCAACCTGATAACCGCCGAGATGTGGAAGGACGCCCTGGAGGCCGAGGGCCTGCCCACCAGGATACTGCCAGAGGGCGACGTGCTGCGCTGGGGCGAGCGCGTGCCGTTCCGGGTGCTGGTCCCCAAAGGACGCGAGCACGTGGCCGACGAGATACTGAGGAAGCTGTAGATGCTGCTTATTACCGAGCTAGGCGTCTGGCTCATTTTCCTGCTGCCCCTCGGCTCTTTTGTCGCCATTTCCTTCATCGTCAGGCCCTTCCTCAACCGCTACTCCCGTTTCGCGGCCTACCTGACCATTCTTGCCATCCTCCTGTCCCTGGTGCTGGCGTGCATAGCCCTGGCCAGCGTGATAAATGTCGAGGGCGAGAGCGTCGCCGCTGCCCAGGACAGCACCTGGTCCCACTCCTGGCTGCGGATTGGCGACGACTTCGACCTCAGGATAGGCGTCCTGCTGGACCCGCTGACGGCCATCATGCTGGTGGTGGTCTCCAGCATAAGCCTCCTGGTGCAGATTTACTCCATCGGCTACATGAGGAGCGAGGAGTACTCGCGCTACTACGCCTACATGTCGCTCTTCACGGCGTCCATGCTGGGGCTGGTGATTTCCAGCAACGTCATCCAGCTCTTCGTGTTCTGGGAGCTGGTGGGCCTGTGCTCCTACCTGCTCATCGGGTTCTGGTACCACCGGCCCAGCGCAGCGGCGGCAGCCAAAAAGGCCTTCATTGTCACCCGCCTGGGCGACTTCGGTTTCCTGCTGGCCATCATGTACCTGTTCTTCAATGCCGACAGGTTCGCCGCCGAGGGCCTGGACCCCTTCGTGATAGAGGACATTTACCGGGCGGTGGCCGTCGGAGGCGTGGTAACCTCCAGCGTGGCCATGTGGCTGGCCGTGGGCATATTCTCCGGCGCTGTGGGCAAGTCGGCCCAGTTCCCGCTGCATACCTGGTTGCCCGACGCCATGGAAGGCCCCACGCCGGTCAGCGCCCTCATCCATGCGGCGACCATGGTGGCCGCCGGCGTATTCCTGGTGGCCCGCTTCTTCCCCGTGTTTGAAGCGTCCCAAGTAGCCATGAACACGGTGGCCCTGATTGGCGGCTTCACCGCCATATTCGCCGCCTCCATGGGCCTGGTCATGACCGACATCAAGCGGGTACTGGCGTACTCCACCGTAAGCCAGCTCGGGTACATGATGCTGGCCCTGGGCGTGGGCGCTTACGGTGCCGCCATCTTCCACCTGTTCACCCACGCCTTCTTCAAGGCGCTGCTGTTCCTGGGCTCGGGCAGCGTCAGCCACGCCACGGGCACCTTCGACATGCGCCAGATGGGCGGGCTGCGCCGTCACATGCCCTGGACCTACGCCACCTTCCTGGTCGGCGGGCTGAGCCTGGCCGGCATATTCCCCTTGGCTGGCTTCTGGAGCAAGGACGAGATACTGACCCACGCCTGGGGGGCTGGCAGCGCAGCGGGCCAGGCCGTTTTCTGGATGGGCCTGGTGGCCGCCTTCATGACGGCCTTCTACGTGTTCCGGGCGCTATTCCTGACATTCGAGGGCGAGTCCCGGGTAGGGGGGCACCCTGAGCACACCCAGGCCGGCCACCACAACGGCGGCCCGCACCTGGCCGAATCGCCGGCCGTCATGCTGGTCCCTCTGGTGGTGCTGGCGGTGCCTTCGCTGGTGGCCGGGTTCCTGGCCAACCCGGTAGTGGACCTGGGCTTCGTGCCGGCGCACTGGATGACCGAGTTCCTGGCCGGCGGGCCGGTGGAGATGGAGGCCGAGCCGTTCGACCTGCGCATGGGCATCGTGTCCACCATCGTGGCCCTGGGGGGCATAGCCCTGGCCTACCTCATGTATGGCACCCGGAAGGTGTCGCCGGAGGCCCTGGGGGAGCGCCTGAAGCCCCTCTACAGGCTGGTATTCAACAAGTACTACGTGGACGAAATCTACGAGGGCATCCTGACGGTAAGGGTGTTCTATCGGGGCGTTGCCAATGTGCTGGACTGGATTGACAAGGCCGTGGTGGACAACGTGTACGACGGCATAGCCTGGTTCGGACGCGGCATAGGCCGGGCAGTGGGCAAGCTCCAGACGGGGCAGCTCCAGGGCTACGGCGTGGCCATATCCATAGGTATCCTGGTAATCTTCGGAATCTATCTCTTCTTCCGATAGCGGGGGCGAGCCTTGCAGTTCTCAGGATTGCTGACCGCGACAGTCTTCCTGCCTCTGGTGGGGGCCATGGTCATCGCCCTGCTGGTGCGGGGTGACCGGGCCATACGCTTCTTCGCCGGTGCCGTCTCGCTGGCGACGCTGGCGCTGAGCATCGTCGTTTTCACCAGCTACGACACACGGGCCGGCGGCGTGCAACTGGTGGACAGGGTGGAGGACTGGATACCCTTCGTGGGCACGCTCCAGGTGCAGTACTTCCTGGGCGTGGACGGGCTCAGCGCGCCCCTGGTGCTGCTGACGGGGCTGCTGGGCGCGGTGGCCGTGTTCGCATCCTGGGGCGTGACGCTGCGCGTGAGGGAGTACTTCGTCTGGCTGCTGGCCCTCCAGACGGCGGTGATGGGCGTGTTCACGGCACTGGACTTCATCCTGTTCTTCCTCCTGTGGGAGCTGGAGCTGGTGCCCATGTTCTTCCTTATCTCCGTCTGGGGCAGTGGCCGCCGAGAGTACTCGGCTATGAAGTTCCTGATTTTCACCTTCGTCGGCAGCGCCTTCATGCTGGTGGGAATCCTGGCCCTGTTCTTCTCCACCGGCACCTTCGACATGACCGAGCTACCCGACGCCATTCAGCGGAGCAGCCTGGTGCTGCCGGTGGGGCTGGTCTTCACACTGCTGTTCATCGCCTTCGCCATCAAGCTGCCCGTGTGGCCGCTGCACACCTGGCTCCCCGACGCCCACACCGACGCGCCCACGGCGGCGAGCATCATGCTGGCCGGCGTGCTGCTGAAGATGGGCGGCTACGGCATGATACGCATATCGGCGGCCATGTTCCCCAGTGTAATAGCTGACATAGCCTGGCTGCTGGCCCTGGCCGGCGTCATCAACGTGCTCTATGGCGCCGTGGTGACGCTGCGCCAGACGGACCTGAAGCGTCTCATAGCCTTCAGCAGCATCAGCCACATGGGCTATGTGCTGGTGGGCCTGGCGTCGGTGGCCGGCGTGGGCGGGTTCGTGTCGTCGGTAGGGCTGACGGGCGCCTCGCTCCAGATGTTCACCCACGGCACCATCACGGGGCTGCTGTTCCTGATGGTGGGGCTGATTTACGAGAAGGCCCATACGCGATATATCCCGGACCTGGGCGGGCTGGCGACGCGCATGCCCCTGGTGGCCACCGCCTTCCTGCTGGCGGGCCTGGCGTCGCTGGGGCTGCCTGGCACCAGCGGCTTCGTCTCGGAGATACTGGTGTTCCTGGGCACCTTCAGGGTATGGAGCTGGGCGACAGCGCTGAGCGCCTTCGGCGTCGTGCTAACGGCCGGCTACATCCTGTGGATGATGCAGCGGACGCTATTTGGCCCTGGCAAGGAGCGGTTCCAGCACATCGCCGACGCCACCAGGCTGGAGATGCTGCCAGTGGCCGCGCTGGTGATAGCCATCCTGGTGGTGGGCATCTACCCCGCCTTGATTTCAGACGTGTTCGCCAACGGCGTCGGGCCTGTGGTGGAGTCCCTGCAAAACGTCGCCCAGGCGCGGCTGAGGTAAGCTTCAGAGGGACAAAGGTCCTGGCTATATGACTGCGCACGATCTCTACCTTCTGTCGCCGGAGTTGAGCATGGCCGGGCTGGCCATGCTGGTTATGCTGCTGGACCTGGTGGTGCGTCGCAAAGGGGGCCTGGCGGCGCTGGCAGTGGTGGGCCTGGCCGTCCCCCTGGGCTTCAGCATTGTGCTGTGGTTCGACCTCAACGAGGGCGGCATAAGCTCCGTCAACAGCATCCTGCCCTTCACCTTCGTGGTGGACAAGTTCGCTCTGTTCTTCAAGTTCCTGTTCATAGGCGTGGCGGCGCTGGTGCTGCTGGCCTCCATCGAGTACGTGCGGCACTTCCAGCGCTTCCAGGCGGAGTACTACGGGCTGGTGCTGCTTTCTGCCACGGGCATGATGCTGCTGGCGTCCACCGTGGAGCTTATCACCATATACATATCCCTGGAGCTTACGGCGCTGCCGGTGGCGGCGCTGGCCGCGTTCCTGGGCACCAGCCGCTCCTCGGAGTCGGGAGTCAAGTTCCTGCTGCTCAGCGCCATAAGCTCGGCGGTGCTGCTTTATGGCATGGTGATGGTCTACGGCTTCACCGGCAGCACGCGCCTTGAGGAGATCGCGTCGCAGCTAGGCAAGCTGGGCCTGAGCGGCGAGACGCCCTTCGGGAGCTACCTGCTGCTCCTGGGCATCGCGCTGATTATCGCGGGGTTCGGGTTCAAGATCGCCAGCGTCCCCTTCCAGATGTGGGCGCCAGACGTGTACGAAGGCTCGCCCACGCCCATCACAGCCTTCCTGTCGGTGGCCTCCAAGGCCGCCGGCTTTGCGGTCATCCTGCGCGTGTTTTACATAGCCTTCCCGCTGGAGACGCTGAGCATTGAGTGGAGCGCCGTCTTCGCGGTGCTCAGCGTGCTGTCCATGAGCCTGGGAAACCTGGTGGCCATAGGGCAGAGCAACATCAAACGGCTGCTGGCCTACAGCACCATTGCCCACGCCGGCTATCTGATGATAGGGCTGGCCGCCATAGCCGCCCGGGGCGCCGACGCCGACGCGGCCTTCGGCCCTTCAGGTGTGCTGTTCTACCTGGGCGGGTACGCGGCCACCAACCTGGCGGCCTTCTCCACCGTTATCGCCATCTCCAACCGTATCGGCAGCGACACGATTGATGACTTCGCCGGCATGGGACGCCGAGCGCCGCTCCTGGCGGCGGTGCTCACTCTCGCTATGGTGTCCCTGATAGGCGTCCCTCCCACCGTTGGGTTCATAACCAAGGTGTACCTGTTCGGGGCCGCGGTGGACAGCGGCCTGACCTGGCTGGCCGTGGCTGGCGTGGTCAACAGCGTGATTTCGGCCTACTACTACCTGCGGGTGGTGAAGGCCATGTACCTGTCGCCGCCGGCATCCACCGAGCCCATAGCCTCCGGGCTGCCCATGAAACTGGCGGTGCTGGGCACCTTCGCCGGCATAGCCTTCTTCGGCATCTACCCGGCGCCGCTGCTGAACCTGGCCAGGACCGCCGCCTCGGTGCTGCTGTCCTGAGCCCAGGTCCCTTGACACGCCACCGGGCCGACGCTGGACTCCCGGAGCGTCGTATGCCCGCTGCAAGCCCTGCGTGACGTCTAGGTGGCGGGAGAGGCGTGGCCCTCCCCTTTGACACCACCCGGGACAGGAAAGGCACAGAGGCCCTGTACCACATTTGCGTCGCTGCTGATAGACTGTACAGCGACCAGGCAGGCTTGAAGAGTTCCCGCAGCAGATGAAGGCAAGAACCAGAACATGTCCCAGCGCAAACTCATAGGGCTGGTCTACAACGCGCGGATGCGCGACGCCGCTCCCCTGGTGGAGTTCCTGGTGGAGGCGCTGAAGCTCAGGGACCGGAGCTGGACCAGCGCCACCACGGAGATGGACACCATCCGGGACAAGCTGGAGTCCACGTCCACCATCATCACCGTGGGCGGCGACGGGACTATCCTGCGGGCTGTCCGGGTGGCGGCCCCCTTCGCCATACCCATCCTGGGTATCAACATGGGACGCATCGGCTTCATGACCGAGCTTTCCGTGGACGAGGCCATAAAAAAGGTCCCGGAGTACCTGAACGGCGGGCCGGCGGTGGAGGAGCGCATGATGCTCCAGACGCTAGTACTGCCCGCGTCCGGCGGGGAGCCGCGCATGGCGGCCCACGCCCTCAATGACGTGGTGCTGGGCAGGGGGGCCATCGGCAAGCTGCTGGACATTTCCGCGACCATTGACGGCGTGCCCGTGACCACCTACCGCGCCGATGCTATCATAGCGGCCACGGCCACCGGCAGCACGGGCTACGCGCTGTCGGCGGGAGGCCCCGTCATCCATCCCCAGACAAAGGTCATACTCTTGCAGCCCGTGGCGCCGCATACCGGCCTGCGCAACGGCCTGCTCCTGCCTGGCGAGTCGGTAATCGAGCTAAGCGCCGGCAACGAGCAGCAGGCAATCCTCAGCGTGGACGGCTCCCTGGACACGGCCCTCAGTCCCCACGACAAGGTGGTGGTGCGGCGCAGCCCCCATGTGGCACGTTTCCTGCGCATGCACCCTTCCGCCGGGTTCTATGCCTCGCTGGCCCAGCGCCTGGGGCTGATCTACGGCACCCGCCGGCCAGATACCAAGTAGCGAAGGAGACCACTATGGAACCCGAACAGGTGTTAAGCACCCAGTCAGTCTACGAGGGCAGGATCGTCAAGGTGCGCGTGGACACAGTGTTGCTGCCCGGAGGCGGCGAGGCATCCCGCGAGGTGGTGGAGCACCGGCCGGCGGTGGTCGTGGTCCCTCTGGATGGCGAGGACAACGTCATCCTGGTGCGGCAGTACCGCCATCCGGTGGGCCATGCCATGCTGGAGGCGCCGGCGGGCCTGGTGGAGGAGGGGGAGCACCCCGACGACTGCGCCCAGCGGGAGCTGCAGGAGGAGACGGGCCACTACTCTCGGAACCTGCGGGCGCTGGGCGGCTTCTGGACCAGCCCCGGCTTCTGCACCGAGTTCATTTATGCCTACCTGGCCAGGGACCTGGTGCCCGGCACGCTCCAGCCCGATGGCGATGAAAACATCCAGGTCGAGCGGATACCACTGTCGCGCATAGGGAAGCTGATACGGGTAGGGGAGATAGAGGATGCCAAGACCATCGCGGCGCTACTGATGGTGACCTGCCTGTTCAGCAACGACTAGTACCATGTCTGCTGAGGTGAACTGCCGTGGCCAGAATTGACGACCTTCTCCAACAGGTTGACCAGGCCCAGGACGAGATTATCGCGCTGGAGCAGGACCTGGTGCGCATCCCGTCTGTGAACACGGGCTTCATGCCCACCGGGAACGAGACCGAGGTCTGCAGGTACATACGGGACTGGCTGGCCCGCGATGGCATCCAGTGCGAGGTCCTGGAGTCAGCGCCAGGGAGGGGCAACCTCATCGCCCGGCTGGAAGGCCGCTCCCACCAGACCGGGCTGATGTTCATGTCCCACACTGACGTTGTGCCCGTGGAGGACGAGAGGAAGTGGCGCTTCCCGCCCTTCAGCGCTACTATCTCCGAGGGACGCATCTATGGGCGCGGGGCGTCGGACTGCAAGGGGCTGCTGACCGCCCAGCTCATGGCCATGCGCATCCTGAAGCGCAACGGCGTGCGGCCGGAGCGCAGCCTGGCGCTGGTGTCGGGCGCGGACGAAGAGCACGGAGGCCGCTACGGCTTCGGCTGGCTGGCCCAGCACCATCCCGAGAAGCTGGCCGCGCCCTTCGCGGTCAACGAGGGCGGTGGGACGCCCATCGAGGCCGCCGGCGGGCTGGTGTACGTGCTGGGCGTTGGCGAGAAGGGGCGTCTCCAGGTGGAGATTGACGTGAAGGGCTCCAGCGCCCACGCCTCGGTGCCCTGGCAGGGCACCAACGCCCTCTTCAGGCTGCACAGGGTGCTCCAGCGCATCGAGGAGTACGAGCCTGAGCGGGATACCTCCACCAGCCTGTTCGGGTACCTGTCCACCTTCGCCATCGAGCACAAGCCCTCGCCCCAGAACGTGGACCAGATTATCGCCGAGGTGGAGCCTAAAAGCCCGCGCTTTGCGTCCATGCTACGCGCCCTCTCGCGCATGACCCTGACACCAACCATGATCAGGGGCGGCATCAAGTCCAACAGCGTGCCCGAGTCCATCCGTCTCACCTGCGACGTGCGGACGCTGCCCCACCAGGACGAGGGCTACCTGAGGCGGGAGCTGGACAGGGTGCTGGATGGCATCCCTGGCGTGAGCTATGAGATAGACTACATGGCCGTGCCCAACGCCTCGCCCTTCGAGACCGAGTTCGCGGAGAGCATCAAGCGTGCCATGGCGCGGGCGCTGGGGCGACAGGATATACAGTGGGTGCCCGGGATTAGCACAGGCTTCACCGACTCCCGCTTCACCCGCCCCCTGGGCGTGGTTACCTACGGCTTCTCCGGCGCTCATCCTGACGATGACCCCATGCTCAGCCGCGCCCATGGCACCGACGAGTCCATTGGCATAAAGAGCCTGATAAGCGGCACGAAGGCCATGCTGGCGCTGGCTTACGACCTGCTGGCGGCCAGGTAGGAGTACCTCCGACAAAGCTCCACACGGGAGGTGTGGCCCCATAAACTCCCCCAGAAACCCCTTGACAAGAACAACAGTCCTGTTCTAGTATGTTCTGGAAATGTCCAAAACGTTTGTTTCGGGGGAGAGCAATGGAGCAGAACAGGACTAGGCAGTCGGTCCTTCAACTGGCCATGCCAGGTATGCCAACGCTCCCCAAGACTGCCGCCAGCTATGCCACGCTGATGCCCGGCCAGGAAGTCATATACCTGGGGCACATCAGCGGCGGGCCGCGCTACGGCGCCAGGGGTGTCGTCAGGCAGACCCACCGCCGCAAGGCAGTGGTTGACCTGGGCAGGTCAGGCACCTGGCACATTCCCTACTACTTCCTGGGCGTCCCAGCAGTCGCCTAGGGCGTCATCAGGCCCAGCGTATGCCATGAGTGGGCAGACCACTGGCCCAGGGCATGCAAGGGCAAGTTTGAAGCTCGCCCCTACACACGGTCATGTAGGCGCAACTCAAAAATTACTGTAGGGAGCGCTTACCGGAAGAAGCCTTGTTCGAAGTGCCGCCTGATAACTTCCGCCACCAGCGCGGGCCGCTGGAGGGGAACGTCGTGAATGCTTTCCTCAAGCCATACGGTGGCGCTGACCGGCAGCATGCGGCTGGCCACGGCGATTGCCTCTTCGCGCCTCAGACGCCGGTCCACGTCCGATTCGTTGCCCGACCGGCGGGCAGGCATCAGCAGCACCGGGCAGCGCACTCTGGGGTATAGCTGCGAGGGCTTGTGCGTCCACAGCGCCTCGATCACCTGCAGGTGATTGCTGCGGCGCAGCCTGGCCCGTATGGTGTTGTCAGGCAGCACCTCGAAGCAGGCCAGGACGATGTCCTCCACCTGTGGCGTGGCCCACTCCCCCTGGAACCTGCCCCGGATGCGTTGACGGAACTGCTCCACAGTGACACCTGTGAAGTCCGGGGGTGCCATCTCCTCACGGGCGCGCTCCAGTGTCATGCCCGGGCGGGCCGATATTTCAATGGTGCCACCATCCACGAAGCACAGGCCAAGGGCCACGCCGGGATAGGCGACGGCGAACTCCAGGGCGACGCCGCCTCCCCAGGAGTGGCCGACGATGATGGGCCTCTCCATGCCCGTAGCCTCCACGAACGCCAACAAGTCCCCTGCCACCGTGGCGAAGTCGTAGCCGCTGTCGGGCTTGTCGCTTTCGCCGTGGCCCCGCTGGTCCAGGGCCAGCACACGGAAGTGCCTGCTGAGGATGGGCGCCACCAGGTCCCAGATGTGGCAGGTGGATGCCAGGCCATGCACCAATACTACTGGCTGGCCCTCACCACCCCAGTCCCGGTAATGGAGCCTCAGCCCGGTCAGCTTGATAGACTCGTCTTTAGGGAAGCTGGGCACAAGTTCCCCCTGGTACGGCTATGGCAGAAATGGGCCTGTCGTTGGTCCATGCCAGGCCTTGTTGCCAGGACCTATCATGTATATGGACAGGCTGGCACCGCAAGGGCTATCGCGGCTCTGTACCCTGGATTCCCAAGTCCCTCAGAGCAGGTGCAGGTCGGGTATGTCCGGGTCCCAGCGGGCAAGGGCAAGATAGGTACGGGTGACGCGGTACTCGCTGCCGTCGCTCTTGCGGCCCAGCATGCCATAGTCCACCAGGTAGCGCCTGATCTGCACGTGGTCCAGGGCAAAGGGGCTATGCTCCATTATAGCCACGTTGACCTGTTCCTCGGTGTACACGTCCTCAGGCCGGAAGGCACGGAGGATGTAGTGCAGGGCCGTCAGCCGGGCCTTGAGCTTCCTGGGGAAGGGCACTCGCCCCCTGGGCCGGTCCATCCACTGGCGGACGAAACGCCGGTAGTCCTCGGCGCTTATGGCCACCAAAGGACCGGCGGCAGGCTCAGGGGCCTTGTCTGAGTGATGGCGTTCCAAGGCTGGACCGAAGGCGGGTGTACGCAGCAGGCGCTGGCCGGCTAAGGCTCGTCGGGGCCGTCACCCGACCCCTGCCGCTGGCTACGCAGGAAGTCCTCCAGCTCTCGCACCATGGCCTCGGGGCTGGGGATGTCCCCGGTCGGCGCGTGGGCCTCGTCGTAGCGCTCCTCCAGCCGGCGCACGTAGGCGCTGACGTCAGGGTCAGCAGCGATGGACTTGGTGACCTCCGCCTCGAAGGCTTCACCCGCCAGACGAAGCTCCTCCAGGTCCACGTCGAACTCCACCAGGTTGCGGAGCTTCATAAGCAGGGCGTAGCTTACCCTGGGATTGGGCGATGTGTTGACGTAGTGGGGACAGTGGCCCCAGATGCTCGCCTGAGGGATGCCCTTCTTGTTGCAGGCGTCCATGAAGGCGGTATGTATGCCCGTGGGGCCCTGGTAGCCCGAGTTGCGGATGCCCAGCCACTCCACCTTCTGGGTCAGTTCAGAAGAGCTGGCCCGTCCGGTGACGCGAGGCTCGCGGGTGTGTGGCACGGCATCCAGGAGCGCGCCCAGCGACACCACCAGCTTCACGCCGTACTGCTCGGCAACGCCGGCGATAATGCTGGAGAAGGCCCGCCAGCGCAGGTTCGGCTCAGTGCCCACGAACAGGAGGATTCCCCTGGACTCGTCCTGCGGCGCATAGTAGTAGAACTCGTTGGAGGGCCAGCGTATGACGCGCTCGCCTCGCCGGTTTATCCGGGTCTGAGGCCGGACGACGGTGAAATCGTAGAACTCCTCTGGATCAATCTCGGCGAACTTCCTGGCAGGCAGCTTGCGGACCATGTACCGCACGGCCCTGGTGGCGGCCTCCCCGGCGTCGGGCCAGCCAGCAAAGGCCACAACCATGGTGGGGAGCCTGGACTGGGGCGTTTCATGAACTATTAAGCCGTCCATTGGAATCCCCTTCTCCCTTTTGACAAAAGTTTATCATTTGGGGCCATACCTGCCAAGGCAGGCAGTACCTCTTGTATTGTGGCAGCCGTCCTTCGTGGTATACTCTCCCATAGCAGCGGCACCAGGGGCAGGCCCTCTGGGGCAGTCCTGTGACGCAGGCCCCAGGACATCTACACAGTACGGCTGAGACCCTCAGACGCCCAACCAGCCCGGAAGGAGGTTGACCAGTGGCTAAGAAGACTATCGGCATTGCAGTCCCAGCGCCCAACACCAGGGCGGTGCTGGAGAACATCCAGAAGGCCGAGGAGTTGGGCATACCCGCCGCGTGGCTGACGTCCGGCGGCGCGGCGGGGGATGCCATGACCCTGCTGGCCGTAGCCGCCGCCCAGACGAGGCGTATCCTGCTGGGCACGTCCATCATCCAGTTGTGGGTGCGCCATCCCATCACCGCCGCGCAGCAGGCATCGGTCATAGCCAACGTGGCCCCGGGCCGGTTCCGGTTGGGCATAGGCCCCAGCCACAGACAGGGTATGGAAACGTCCTATGGCGTCAACTTCCAGGCGCCGCTGGGCCATCTGCGGGAGTACATTCGCATCGTCAAGGACCTGCTACAGAAGGGCGCGGTGGACCTGGACGGCCAGTACTACAAGGCCCACTCACGGCTGGCGGCACCGGTGGACGTGCCGGTGATGGCGTCGGCGCTGCGGCCGGCATCCTTCGAGCTATGCGGCGAGGAGGCCGACGGCGCTATTAGCTGGGTCTGCCCCTTTGACTACCTGAAGAATGTGGCGATGCCAGCTCTCAAGGCGGGCGCCAGCAAGGCGGGCAGGCCCGCGCCTCCCTTGATCGTGCACGCGCCGGTGTCGGTACACGAGAGCATCGTCGAGGTGCGCGGCGCCGTGAGGGAGCAGCTTGGCTACTTCCCCAGGTCTCCCTTCTATGCCGCCATGTTTGCCGAGGCTGGCTTCCCCAACGCCTCGGAGACCGGCTGGACCGATGCCATGCTGGACGCCGTCGTTATCTCTGGCGACGAGAAGGCCGTGGCCAGGCGTATCAACGATATCTTCTCCTGGGGTGCCTCGGAGGTGCTGGCGACAGTGGTGGGCGCCGGCCGGGACAGGCAGGCATCCAGCGAGCGCACACTGAAGGCGCTGGCCAGCATAGCGGCAGCGTAAGACTGGCCGGGAGCAGGGCAGTGGGCAAGCACATCACGGTGAAGTCGGCGGAGTTCGTGTCCTTTCCAGTCAGCGACCGCACCGAGTGGACCTTCGCCCTGGTGACCGACGAGGCATCCGCCAGCGCCCTGGTGGAGTTGACCTGCGGCCAGGCCACAAGGGACGCCTGCCGGCTGCTGGCCGAAGCCGTGTCCACCCTGGATGGCCGCGCCATCGAGGACGAGACGTCGGTGGCCGGCATGCTGGGGCTGACACTGGCGCAACTCCAGTCCGGCAGGGCGCTGGCCACTGCGGTCAGCGCCCTGCGCACGGCGGTTGTGGAGCTCCAGGCCCTGCGCGCCGGCCAGGGCCTGACCGAGGCCCTGGGAGGCAGCCCGAGGGCCAGCGTGCCGCTCTACGCCAACATCAACCGCTGCCTGTTCCACACCGACCGTAGCCCCCTGGCCTTCGCCGAGGCCGCGCTGCGGGCGGTACGCCAGGGCTTCACCATCGTCAAGTGTGCGCCCTTCGACGAGGTGCGCCCATCGGCCGGCGATGACATCCTGGAGTTGGCCCGCCCGGGCCTCCAGCGCGTGGCCGCCATCAGGAGCGCCATCGGCAAGGAAGTCCGGCTGCTGGTGGACTGCCATAGCCGTTTCACCGCCGACACAGCGCCCGCCATGGGCGAAGAGTTGGCAAGGCTGGGCGTGGGCTGGTTCGAGGAGCCGCTGGAGCCTACCAGGGACGCGGCGGCGCTAGCCCAGGTCGCCGGCAGGGCCAGCGTACCCCTGGCTGGCGGCGAGAGTGGCTACGGCGAGGCGTTCTTTGTCGGCCTGGCGCGGCATGGGGCGGTGCGTACCATCATGCCGGACGTCAAGCACTGCGGGGGCGTGGCCGAGGCGTGCCGCGCCGGAAGGGCGGCCAGCGCCGTCGGGGCCAGCGTATCACTCCACAGCCCCTCGGGGCCGGCCTCGCAGCTTGCCAGCGCCCACGTCACAGCGGCCATTCCGGGGGCACTGCCCCTGGAACACGCCGTCAACGAGGCACCCTGGCGCGCGGAGCTGCTGGACCCAGGCGAGCGCATTGAGAAGGGCAGCCTCTGGTTCCCCGGAGGGGCCGGCCTGGGGGCCAGGCTGAACGAAGAAGCGGTCCGCCGCCACGGGGTGCGCTGGAAGGCTTGAAGCGCGACAATCGCCGCCAGCCTCTTGCCTGATGACCGCAAGGTGGTACAATGCCAATCAGCTTCCCTGGACAGGGTGTGATGCCTCTGGCCCCCTCTCTGACTCTCCCCCAAAGGGGGCGAGAAAGCCCCTGCCCCCTTTGGGGGAAGGCCGGGAAGGGAACTTGGCAGGGCTCCAACGCCGTCCTGCCATTGTGCATCACGTGTGAACAGGGATAGACAGATGAAGCTGAAGGACCGCGTAGCCATCATTACCGGCGCGGGCCGAGGCATCGGCCGGGGGATAGCCCTGGCCTTCGCAGCGGAAGGCGCCAGTCTGGTGCTGGTCTCCCGCACGCGGGAGCAGGTGGAGGCTGTGGCCGAAGAGGCCAGACGGGCTGGCGCCGAGGCCATTGCCCTGGCCGTGGACGTTGCTCAGCCAGACCAGGTGCAGGCCATGGTGAAGGAGGCACTGGCGCGTTTCTCCCGCGTGGACATCCTGGTCAACAACGCCGGCATCCTTGGCCCCGTGGGGCCGCTGCATACCAACGACATGAGGCGCTGGGCGGACGCCATCAGCACCAACCTGGTAGGGCTGGCCCTGTGCTGCCACGCGGTGGTGCCCGCCATGATCGCCCAGCGCGGCGGCAAGATCATCAACCTCTCGGGCGCGGGCGTGGCCCGGCCATCGCCGACCCTCAGCGCCTATGGGGCGTCCAAGGCGGCAGTGGTGCGTCTCACCGAGACGCTGGCCCTGGAACTGAAGCCTTACAATATCTCCGTCAACGCCCTGGGGCCTGGGCAGATAGACACCAGCCTGCTGGATGGCGTCGTGCATGCAGGGGAAGGCATGGTAGCCCCGGACTTCCTGGCCATGGTGCGGCGCACCAGGTCGGGCCAGGGAGCGTCGCTGGCCAACGCGGCGGCGCTGGCGGTCTGGCTGGCTTCGACCGAGTCGGACGGCCTGACGGGGCGGCTGATTTCGGCCACCCAGGACGACTGGCGCAACCTGGGGCCTCGCGTGCCGGAAATCATGGCCTCGGACTCACATACTCTCAGGTTCTTGACCTGACGCGAGAGGGATGCACATGGCTGGAGCGCACAGGTCGGCCATTACGCTGAACATCAACGGCCGCCAGCACCGGCTGGAGGTGGACCACCGCTGGACGCTGCTCCGGGTGCTGCGGGAGTCCCTGGACCTGACGGGGGCCAAGCGCGGCTGCGACAGGGGCGAGTGCGGGGCCTGCACCGTCCTCCTGGACGGCAGGCCCGTGTACTCCTGCATGCTCCTGGCCGTGCAGGTGGGCGGGCGACAGGTGCTCACCGTGGAAGGGCTGGCCAGCGGCGGCGAGCTTCACCCGGTGCAGCGGGCTTTCGTGGAGAGGGACGGCGGCCAGTGCGGCTTCTGCACGCCCGGCTTCGTCCTGAGTGCTGTGGCGCTGCTCCAGGCCAGGCCAGACCCTTCCGAAGAGGACATACGCCAGGCGTTGGCAGGCAACCTCTGCCGGTGCAACGCCTACGGGCGTATCATCGAGTCGGTGAAGGCGGCGGCCAGGCTCATGGCCGGTAGCGCAGTCAGGGGGTAGGGCGACATGGAGCCAGTGGTAGTCGGCAGAGCGGTACCCAGGCTAGACCTGCCAGAGAAGGTGACCGGCCAGGCCAGGTACACGGCGGACATCAAGCTGCCGGGCATGCTGCACGGCAAGGTCCTGCGCAGCCCGTACCCTCACGCGCGCCTTCGGGCCGTGGACGCCTCGCGGGCGGCGCGGCTGCCTGGTGTCCACGCCGTGCTGACACCCTTCGACGCGCCGCCGGGGAAGGTGGCGCCCGACCTGCCCATCCTGGATGCGGTCGTGCGGTTCGTGGGCGACGAGGTGGCAGCCGTCGCCGCCGAGGACGAGGACATCGCCCAGGAAGCCCTGGAGCTTATAGAGGTAGAGTACGAGCCTTTACCCTTCGTGACCGACCCCCAGGAAGCCCTGCGGCCTGGTGCCCCTGCCGTCCATCCCGGCGGCAACCTGGCGGGCGGCAAGCCTCTCACCCTGACCCGTGGCAACGTGGAGGAGGGCTTCGCCCAGGCAGACCTCATCTTCGAGGACACCTTCACGACGCCCGGCCACTCGGGCGCGGCCCTGGAGCCAAGGGCCGCCCTGGCCTCCTGGGAAGGCGACAGGCTCACCGTGTGGAAGTCCAGCCGAGGCGTCCATCAGGACCGCCGCTGGTTGGCGCTGGCCCTGGACATCCCCCAGGAGAACGTCCGCGTCATCGGCCCCTACATGGGCGCGGGCTACGGCAACAAGGACGAGACGCGGCTGGCGGCCCTGGCGGCCATACTGGCCCAGCGAGCGCGCAGGCCGGTCAGGATGGAGCTCACCAGAGAAGAGGAGTTCATCGCCGGCCGCAGGCGCCACGCCAGCATCACCAGGCTCAGGGTCGGCGTCAAGATGGACGGCACCATCACCGCCATCCACGCCACCACCATCATGGACACGGGCGCCTACCTGTCGTCTGGCCCGGGCGTCATCCGGCGGGCGGGACAGGGGGCGCTGTACCTGTACCGCTGCCCCAACGTGCGCTACGACGGCTACCTGGTCTACACCAATAACCCGGTGGCAGGCTCCTACCGGGCGCTGGGCGCGCCCCAGGGCCACTTTGCCCTGGAGTCGCTCATGGACCGCGTCGCCGAAGGGCTGGGCATGGACCCGCTGGACTTCCGGCTGAGGAACCACGTGGGGCCGGAGGGCCAGCCCGGAGAGCGCGTGACGCCCAGGGGGCAGATCGTGGACACGCAACCGGTGGAAGGCGGCATTCCCTTCTCCAGCAATGGCCTGCGGGAGTGCCTGGTCAGGGGGGCCGAAACCGTCGGGTGGCGCCAGCGGCGTCGCCCGCCGGCCAGTGACGCCGGCCCCAGGAAGCGCGGGCTGGGCATGAGCATGTTCCTCTACCGTGGCGGCCCCGGCGGCGAGTCCAGGGCCAGGCTGCGGCTCAACCCCGACGGGACGGTGCAGCTCATCACCGGCATCATGGACGTGGGCGAGGGCGCCGTCACTGTGCTGGCACAGGTGGCTGCCGAGGCCCTGGGCGTAGGCTACGACGACGTGCGCGTGACCTCGGGGGACACACAGGCCACGCCGGACGCGCCCATAACGGCCGGCTCCACGGCCACATTCTCCAGCGGCCTGGCGGTCAAGGAGGCAGCGGCGCGGCTCAGGGAGCGCATCCTGAGCGTGGCGGCTGGCCAGCTTGAGGCGGACGTGGCAGACCTGCGGTTCAACGAGGGCAGCGTGTCGGTGGCCTCGGCGCCGGAGCGCCGCATCACGCTGGCCGAGCTAGCGCGGCGGGCACCGGCCGGGACGCTGGAGGCCGAGGCCAGCGTGGTGCCGGGCAGCCCGGACTACATCGTCAACTCCTTCGGCGCCCACTTCGCCGAAGTGGAGGTGGACACGGAGACGGGCATAGTGCGGGTGCTGCGCTACGTGGCCGCCCACGACTCGGGCCGCATCCTGAACCCGGCCATGGCCACCAACCAGGTGGAAGGCGGCGTCTCCCAGATGCTGGGCTTCACTCTCACCGAGGACATGGTCACCGACAGGCGCAGCGGCGTAGTCCTCAACGCCAGCTACCTGGAGCACAAGTGCCCCGGTACCCTGGACTCGCCCAGGACCGAGGTCATCTTCGCCAATGTGACCGACCCGCTGGGGCCTTTCGGGGCCAAGGCCCTGGGCGAGCCGCCCTGCGTGGGCGTAGCCCCGGCCATAATCAATGCTATCTACAACGCCACGGGCGCACGGCTGCGCGACCTGCCGGCCACGCCCGACCAGGTGCTGAGCGCCATCCAGCAGGTAGAAGCACAACGCCAGCATCCAGGCACCGGAGGCCCTGGGGAGAGACAGGCAACATGAGGCCATTCAGGTTCATGGAAGCCACATCGGCGGCGGAGGCGGCCAGGTTGCTGGTCGAGGACCCGGCGCGGCACCGGCCCATCGCCGGCGGCACAGACCTCCTGGGCGAAATCAAGGAGGGCACAGTCAGCCCTGAAGTGCTGGTAAGCCTCCAGAGCGCCCGGGAGCTTGCCCGCGTCGAGGTCACGCCCGAAGGCATACGGCTGGGGGCGCTGGTGACCATCGCGGAGATCGAGCATAGCGCGGAAATCGCCCGGGACTACACGGCGCTGGCCCAGGCCGCCGCCTCGGTGGCGACGCCCCAGGTGCGCAATGTGGGCACGCTGGGCGGCAACCTGTGCCAGAGGCCCCGCTGCTGGTACTACCGCAGCCGCCTCTTCGACTGCCGCAAGAAGGGCGGGACCATCTGCTTCGCCATCAACGGCAACAACAAGTACCACGCCATCCTGGGCGGGCACGACTGCTTCATTGTCCACCCATCGGACACGGCGGTGGCCCTGTTGGCCCTGGGCGGCCAGGCCATCATCGCAGGCCCGGCCGGCACCAGGACGCTGCCCATGGAGGAGTTCTTCGTCGGCCCTGACAGGAACATGCTGGGCGAGACGGCGCTCCAGCCCGGCGAGGTGCTGGCCCAGGTGTTCGTCCCCAGGCCGGCGCCGGGCACACGCAGCCTTTACCTGAAGGTGAGGGAGCGGCAGACCGAGGACTTCGCCCTGGCCAGCGTGGCGCTGGCCGCCCAGGTGGCCGATGGCGTGGTGCGCGGCGCGCGCGTGGCTCTGGGTGGCGTCGCCCCCGTGCCCTGGCGCGCCCGCGAGGCCGAGGACGCCCTGCGCGGCGTCCTTTTGCAGCAGCTTGACGCCCGGAAGGTGGGCGAGGCGGCAGTGAGCGGCGCCCGGCCCCTCAAGGACAACTCCTACAAGGTCAGTCTGACATCCTCCCTGGTGGGCCGCGCCGTCAGGACGCTGCTCCAGGAGCCGGGGGCGTAGGCAGATGCGCAACGCGCTACGTCTTCACAGCCGAGTGCCCACGTCCCGACGGGCACCACGCCCCATCTGCCCATGTCCGTCCCCGGAATGAGCCAGCCTCCCCCTGACCTGCTGCGGCACCTGGGCCAGGCGCTGGCGCTGGTGCGGCTGCCCCGCGCCGGGCTGGTGGTGGACTTCGACGGCACCATCTCGGAGATAGCGCCGACGCCCGATGCGGCGGTGGTACATCCCCGGTGCGCCTCGGCCCTGGCGAAACTCTCCCGCCGGCTGGCCCTGGTGTCCGTGGTATCGGGCCGCGCGGCCAGCGACATCCAGGCCAGGGTGGGCCTGGACGGCGTGCTGTACGTGGGCAACCACGGCGCCGAGTACCTGCTGGACGGCCGGCTCCAGGTGGAACACGCCGCCCTGGCGTACAGGGAGAGACTCTTGGGCGTGCTGGGACACCTGCGCGCTGCGGTGGACACTCCCGGGCTTGTGTGGCAGGACAAGGTGCTGAGCGCCTCGGTGCACTATCGCCTGGCGCCGGACGCCGGCGAGGCCCGCCGCGCCCTGGAGGCCGCGCTGAAGGCGGCGCCGGGGGCCAGGGACCTGGAAGTGTTCTGGGGCAAGCTGGTGCTGGAGCTGCGGGCACCCGTGGGCCTGGACAAGGGCTACGCCATCAGGAAGATGGCCCGCGAGTACCGCCTGGACAGTGTCATCTTCCTCGGGGACGACACCACCGACCTGGACGCCATGCGAGCCGTGAAGGCGCTGCGAGAGCAGGGGCAGTCGGCCGGCCTGGCCGTGGCGGTAGCCCACCGCGACACTTCGGCGCAACTGCTGGAAACAGCAGACTTGAGGCTGGACGGCGTGCCGGCAGTGGCCGAGTTCCTGGAGCGATTGGAAAGCGCCACCGGCAGCGCCGCTACAGGCTAGCCAGCGACCTCATGTCCTCTAGCTGGGCCTTCAGCCAACGGGTAATGTCCTCCCGCTCGATGGTCTGGGCCAGCGTCCAGGCTAGCTGCTCGCGCTCCTGGGGGGTCATGGTGAGCGCCCGGTGCATGGCCTGCATAGTGCCCTCGATGTCGGTGGGGGCCACGGAGAGGACGCCGCCCCGTAGCTGCTCGTGGGCGCCTGCCGACTCGGATAGGATGACCACGCCGCCACGGGTGTTGATGACTGGCCCTTCCTTGGCGACCATATTCATGCCGTCAATGACCGAGTTCACCAGCAGCACGTCGTACATGCGCAGCCCGGCCACCGCCTGGGAGTAGTTATTCTCGTAGAAGGCGTGGATAGGCTGCCAGCCGTCCCGCTGGAAGGCCGCGTTCACCTCCTGCACCTGCTGCTCGACCTCCTCAGCGTAGCGCTGGTACTGGCGGATGCGCGTCCTGGAGGGGGCCAGGAAGGCCAGGAAGGTGACCTTGCCGTGCAACTCCGGGTGGCGCTCCAGCAGCAACTGGTAGGCCTTGAAGCCACGCACGATGTTCTTGCTGGGTTCCATGCGGTCCACGCGGACGATGGTGTTCTCCGGGCAAATGGCCTTCATCCGCTGCTCGTAGCTCAGGGTGCGCGGCGAGGTGGCGATCTTGCGGAGCTCCTCGGGGTCTATGGACACCGGGTAGGCCCGCACGCGGACGCGGCGTCCCCCTATATTAATGGCCGCGCCGCTATAGTCCACCTGGGCGTCGGGCAGGAACTCATCGCAGGACTCCAGGAAGCCGCGTACGTCCCGGTTGCACTGGAAGCCGACGATGTCGCTATGGCACATGGCCTGGCAGATGGCCGTGCGTATGTAGCTGGGCAGCAGCAGCCAGTAAGTCGGGCTGGGCCAGGGTATGTGTATGAACTGGCTGATGATGGCCCCAGGCAGCCTCTCGCGCACGTACTGGGGCACCAGGTACAGGTGGTAGTCATGCACCATCACGTAAGGCGCTACGTCGTGGCTGGCGGCCTCGGCGATAACCGAGTCGGCGAAGGCCCTGTTCACCGGCACGTAGCCGTTCTCCCAGGCATCATGCACCGAAGCGTCAATGTTGGGCGTGTAGGGCGAGCTCCACATGTAGTGCTGCAGGAACCACAGCAGCGGATTGCAGAAGATGTTGTAGTACTTGTGGTAGACCCGCCTGGGCGTGACCACGAAGCGCAGGTTCAACTGCTGCCCAGGGATGGGCGACTTGATGCTGGCGCCGGCGGCGCTTTCGCCCACCTTGCGGTCACCTTCGCCCATGGCGCTGGCGATCCAGGTGAACTCCACACTACGCATCACCGGGCTGAGGGCGGTGACGACGCCACCGCTGCTTCTGCGCCCCTGCACCTGGCCGGTCTCGGTGGTATAGTACTCCACCGGGCCGCGATTGCTCAGCAGTACCAGCCGGCGCTCCTGCAGCATCTCCCGGCACAGGCCTATCAGCTCTGATCTGTTCTGGTCTAGCTGGGAACTGGATGTCACTTTTTCGTCACTTCGACATTCCCGGCGACACTTTCCTATTGCCTCGCAAGAGGGATGATCGGAACACATCGGGAACGTTAGGATTTCGGTACGCGAAGGCCTCAACTGGGCCGCCTGCGTAGGGCCGGATTTTAACGCGGAAAGGTACCACACAGGTGCCCCGCTGTCAAGGGCATCGGCTACCCGACTTGCGCCACCTTTGGGCACCAGCCTCCCCGGCCGGGCCGACCTCTCCCCAGTGTCTAAATGCAAAGCGTTAGCCTATCTATGGCCCCCTCTCCACCCTTCGGCACGCTCAGAGCCTGCCCCGAGCCTATCGAGGGGGCAGGCTGTAGAGAGGGAATGGGGGTGAGGTCTGGACGCCTGCCCTGGCACCTCCATGCCATGGAAGAAGCGTAATGTCTCAGCCTTCGGCATGACCAGGCAAAAGAGAGTGGAAAGTTTTGTCACCAGGCGGCGCGGCGTTTATAATAGACGCTGCGTTCAGGGCAGGGCAGCGCAGGGCCAGCGCGGGATGATGTGCCACTACCGCGCCGCCTGGGGCGGGACGCCCGGGCCCGACGCGCACCAGCGCCGCTCGCAATGGGGGTGAAGCGTGAAGCCGAGAATTGACTTCAACTGCGACATGGGCGAGAGCTTTGGCATGTACAAGATGGGCTTCGACGAGGAGGTCATCAAGTACATAACCTCGGCTAACATAGCCTGCGGGTTCCATGCCGGCGACCCTATGTGGATGCGCCACACCGTACGCCTGGCCGAGGAGCATGGCGTCGCCGTTGGCGCCCATCCCAGCTATCCCGACCTGGTGGGCTTTGGCCGCAGGAACATGACCGTGAGTCCCGACGAGGCCAGGAACGATATCATCTACCAGATTGGCGCGCTCCAGGCCTTCACCCGGGCCAAGAAGCTCCAGCACGTCAAGCCCCATGGGGCCATGTACAACCAGGCGGTGAACGACAGGGCCCTGGCCAGGGCCATCTGCGAGGCCGTCCTGGAGGTGGACCCCGGCATCGTGCTGGTGGCCCTGGCCGGGTCCCCCTGGGTCAAGGTCGCCCAGGAGATGGGCCTGCGCGTGGCCAGGGAGATTTTTGCCGACAGGGCGCTCAACGACGACGGGACCCTGGTGCCACGCTCCCGGCCCGGCGCCGTCATTGAGAACATCGAGGAGGTAGTGGAGCGCAGCCTGAAGATGGTCACCGAGGGCAAGGCGGTGTCCATCAACGGCAAGGAGATCGAGGTGCAGGCCGAGAGCCTCTGCCTCCATGGCGACACCCCCGGCGCGGTGGAGATGGCCCGGGCGCTCAGGCACGAGCTGGAGGCCGCCGGAGTCCAGATTGTGCCCATGGGCCAGATGGTGTAGGGGGCGACAGGGCCAATGCTGGACAAGCCTCGCTTCCTGCCCGCCGGGGACCAGGCCTTTCTCGTGGAGCTGGGCAGCGCCGTCAGCCCCGAGGCCAACCGCCGCGTCCGTAACCTCATGCTGACCATTGAGAAGCGCGCCCTGCTGGGCGTCACCGACCTGGTGCCCGCCTACTGCTCCCTGCTGGTGTACTACGACCCTCTGAAGGTGTCCTTCCAGGAGCTTCAGGCCGCCATCGCCGAGGCGGACCAGCACCTGGACCAGGCCGCCCTGGAGAAGCCCAGGGTCGTCCACATCCCGGTGCTGTACGGCGGCGAACACGGCCCCGACCTGGACTTCGTGGCCAAGCATACGGGCCTGTCGCCGGAAGAGGTCGTCAGGCTGCACTCGGGCACCAGCTACCTGGTGTACATGATGGGCTTCAGCCCCGGCTTCCCCTACCTGGGAGGGCTTTCGGAGAAGCTGGCCACGCCCAGGCTGACCACACCCAGAGTAAAGATACCCGCCGGCTCGGTGGGCATCGCCGAGAAGCAGACGGGCATCTACCCTGTGGACAGCCCCGGCGGCTGGCGCATCATAGGTCGGACGCCCCTCAGGCTCTTCGATCCCCACCGGGAGCCGCCCACGCTGATGAACGCCGGCGACTACATCCGCTTCGTCCCGCTGGCCAGCGAGCAGGAGTACCTGGACATCCAGCGCCAGGTGGAGAGCGGGACTTACCAGGTGACCACCGAGGCCGCCCCATGAGTACTCAGATACTGGAAGTACTGGAACCGGGCATGCTCACCACCGTCCAGGACAGGGGGCGGTACGGCTACCAGCGCTTCGGGGTGCCGGTCTCAGGGGCCATGGACCAGTTCGCCCTGCGCGCCGCCAACCTGCTGGTGGGCAACGAGGACGGCGCCGCCTGCCTGGAGCTTACGGTGCTGGGCCCCAGGGTGAGGTTTCTGGCGGACACCTGGATAGCGGTAACGGGTGCCGACCTGGCCCCCATGCTCAATGGCCAGCCGCTGCCCCGCTGGCAGACAGTCATGGTAGCCAGGGAGGAGGTGCTGAGCTTCGGCGGTGCGCAGGACGGGATGCGGGCCTACCTGGCCGTGGCCGGCGGCATAGACGTGCCGGCGGTCATGGGCAGCCGTTCCACCTACGTGAAGGCCGGCATAGGCGGCCTCCATGGCCGCGCCCTCAAGGCTGGCGACGTCCTGTCCGCGCTGCCGCCTCGCTCCGACTTCGTGGAGCGCAAGCTGCCTGAAGGAGTGGGAACGCCGGCCTACGGACACGAGTACGAGGTCCGCGTGGTCCTCGGCCCGCAGGACAGCGCCTTCACCCAGGAGGGCATCAAGACCTTCCTGGAGTCCAGGTACGTGGTGTCCATCCAGTCGGACCGCATGGGCTACAGGCTGGAAGGGCCGCCTATCCAGCACGTCAAAGGCCCCGACATCGTGTCCGATGGCACGCCGCTGGGCGCCGTGCAGGTGCCGGGCAACCGCCTGCCCATAGTCCTGCTGGCGGACCGGGGCACCACCGGCGGCTACACCAAGATAGCCACGGTTATAAGCGTGGACATAAGCAAGCTGGCCCAGGCCATGCCAGGGGACTCGGTCAGGTTCAGGGCCGTGCCCCTGGAGCAGGCCCACGCCATCCTCAGGGAGCAGGAGGCCGTGCTGGACGCCATACGCCGACAGGGCGCGCCGGCTGCCCATCCTCTGCGCGTGCTGGTCAACGGCGAGGCCTTCGAGGTAGTGGACGAGTCAGGCGTAGCCCTGGCGGACAGGGATGCAGGAGATGGCGCAGGCACCGTCCTGTCCAGGCACGTGGCGCGGGCTACCATCGCAGGCCAGTCCTTCGAGTTCAACGTGGAAGTGCAGGAAAGGAGCGTACAGAATGGGTAAGCGCATCGCCATCGTGGGCGCCGGAGCAGTGGGCAGCTATATCGGGGCCTTTCTGACCCGCGAGGGCCAGGATATCACCCTGGTGGACATGTGGGACGAACACGTGGACACCATGCGGGAGAAAGGCTTGAGGGTATCCGGCACCCAGGGCGAGTTCACCGTGCCCGTGAAGGCGATGCACCTGACCGAGGCCCAGCGGATACGCGAGCCTTTTGACATATGCTTCATCGCCCTGAAGTCCTACGACACCGAGTGGGCCGCCCACTTCGTCAAGCGCTTCCTGAAACCCACCAGCGTGGTGGTAGGCTCCCAGAACTGCATGAACGACCAGCTTATCGCGTCCATCGTGGGGTACAACCGCTACGTGGGCTGCGTCATGTCCGGCATAACCGTAGCGCTGTGGGAGCCAGGCCACGTAAACCGGGGAGGTCAGCCCGGCAGGGGACGCGGTCACGACGTGTTCCGCGTCGGCGAGCTGCATGGCGTCATCACCGACAGGGTGAAGGAGTTGGCGGAGATGCTGGCCTGCATTGACGGCTCCAGGGCCACGTCCAACATCTGGGGTGAGCGCTGGTCCAAGCTGGCCACCAACGCCTCGTCCAACCCCCTGCAGGCCATGACCGGCCTCGGCTCACAGGCCCTTTCCAGGGACCCGCAAGCCCGGACGGTCCAGGTCCACATCATCAAAGAGTGCGTCCAGGTGGCCCAGGCACTGAACTTCCAGGTGGAGCCTGTCAACGGCGTCCCAGCCGACACCTGGGCACGGGCCGACGATGGAGACGTGTTCGAGGAGCTTCAGGCCAGGTCTCAGGGCAGGCCGGGCGCCGCGGACTGGCGGGCTTCCATGGCCCAGGACGTGGCCAAGGGGCGCAGGACCGAGATAGAGTACATGAACGGCTACATCGCCGAAAAGGGACACGAAGCAGGCATCCCCACGCCGGTCAACGCGGCCATCACCCAGGTGGTCAAGGCTATAGACGATGGCCAGTTGAAACCCGACCCCAGCAACGTGGAGCGAGTGCTGAAGCTGGCCGGCATGTAGCCAGCGCGGGACTCAGCCCAGGGCAGGCGCCGTCAGGGCTGAGTGCTACCGCGCCGGTATGACCTGTACCTCGGAGATATAGGGGGCCTGTATCTGGCAGAGCCGCAGCACCATCTCCTTGAAGGAGTCGGGCTGCATGATGCACTCGGGGCAGTCCGGGTTGGTGCCCTCGTAGTACTTGATGGTCAACACCCCCTCGTCCACACCCAGCGGCTCGATGATGACGCCGGTGTTGTCACGGGTCGCCATCCGCATGGTGTTGATTATCATGTTGAGCTTATCGTCCATCAGCACGCTCCTGGTAGGGACTGCCAGCGTCCCAGACTGAGTAGGGCGTACACGGGCCACGCCCGTTATCCAACGTCTAATTCTACTACCCGGGCGCAGGCCTGTGCTACCCCGATCGCCTTCAGTCCCGACGTGCCACCTCGGCGGCAAGCTCACGGCCCCAGTCCTCAGCCCTGCTCAGCTCCCCTTCCCGGAGCGGCCCCTCGGTCCCCTGCACAACAAACTGCGCCGGCGGACTGACCACCTGGCAGCCAAGCTGCTTGAGCTTCTTGTCGAGCCGCCTGGCGGCGGAGCCAGCGAGTCTGGAAGGCAGTCGGGTATCGAAGGCCGCGGCCCTCACGCCTTTCAGCGACTTGCCTTCCACGCTGTCCAGGAACCCCGTTATTCCCCTGGTGGGCCTCCACATCTGGGTAGGGCAGCCGACCACCAGTACATCCAGGCCGGCAAGGTCGGCCGGACTCACGGCGCCGACTTTTGCCGTCCGTACCTCTAGCGTACCCGCCATCCCCGAGGCAATACTCTGCGCGACCTTCTCGGTGTTACCGTACAGGCTGTCATAAAGCACCAGCGCCCTCATCGTCATACTCTCCCGGGCCCTTGCGGCCTTCACGCTTCCCTTGCCTGCATCCCACGCCTTCATTGTAGGTGGCCGCACGTGAAGATTGTGTGAGCAAAAGGGACGAGGCATGAGGACTACATGAGGGCCGTCCCAGGACTAGCCCTTGCCTTCAAGGCGAGGCGCGATGCCGGCGGCAGCTTGCCCAAGGGATGAGGCATGCCCCGGGCTATCCCCAGGAACACTCCCGCCCTGAAGGGCATCTGCCCAGGGCCAGGCGACGACAGACCTTCGGCGGCCGCTGGCGAGGCGGCGGACCGCGTAGCAGGCCATGCCCAGGCCAAGGAGCGCGCTGGAAATGGAGAAGATGTACCGCGCCAGCCAGTTGGGCAGCAATACATGTGAGACCGAGCCATGACTGGCGCCAAGCTCCTCAACAAAGACCGTGATAGGGCACCGCCTGCGGTTCAGACAGAATACCGCCTCCACCGTGACGGCCACCAGCGACAGGATGGTGCCTCGCGTGACGCGGTCACGGACGCCAGAGTAGCTGACCTTGAGGACACAGGCCAGGAGGGCGAGGAAGATTGTGGCATGCACCAGCTCAATGGCAAGGACCGCCTGTTTCTCCAGCCTGCGAGCGCGTACCCAGTCTTGTACAGACTTTGTGGTATGCATGCTTCCCCCTCCCCCACGATTCCCATCCACCGGAAGCGCTGGAGCGTTAGTGCCACCAGAAGCGCCGGCACAGGGCCAATTCTACTACCCGGATGGCGGCCACGCTACCCTCCACATGGGTCGAAGAGCAAGCGTCCAGGCAGCGCCAGCAGCCTGCTCTATGCCGATGGGGCCTGCCATCTGTGTGGGCCTACAGCCCCGAGGCTGGCCGGTACTGGAGCGCCTCGGCCAGGTGGGCGATGCCTATGGTCTCGGCCCCTGCCAGGTCCGCGATAGTCCGCGACAGCTTCAGGATGCGGTGAAAGCCCCGGGCTGACAGGTGCATCTGCTTCATGGCAGCCTGCAGCAGCCCCCTGGCCGACTCGTCCACCTGGCAGTAGCTCCAGACCTCCACAGGCCCCATCTCAGCGTTAGCGACCAGGCTGGTGCCAGCGAAGCGCTGGCGCTGGACCTCCCTGGCCCGCTCCACCCTCTGGCGCACCTGGGCCGACGTCTCCGCCCTGGCTGGCTGCACCAGCTTCTCGTACTCCACGCGGGGCACCTCGACGAAGATGTCGAACCTGTCCAGCAGGGGGCCGCTGATGCGCTTCCTGTACCTGTCCACGGCGCCGGGGTTGCAGACGCATTGCTTGACAGGGTCGCCGTAGAAGCCGCATGGGCACGGGTTCATGGCCGCCACCAGCATGAAGTTGGCGGGATAGGTGATGCTGCCCTGGGCGCGGCTGATAGTGACGACTTTGTCCTCCAGGGGCTGACGCAGCACTTCCAGCCCGGCGTGGCCGAACTCCGGCAACTCGTCCAGGAACAGAACGCCCCGGTGGCTAAGAGTTATCTCCCCTGGCCGGGGCATCCGGCCTCCGCCCACGAGGCCGGCCGAGGAAATCGTGTAGTGTGGCGCTCGGAAGGGCCGCTCCGTGACCAGGGGCGAGGCGGCAGGCAGCATGCCGCTAACGCTGTAAATCTTGGTGACCTCCAGCGCCTCCTGGCGGGTCATGCGAGGCAGGATGGAAGGCAGTGCGCGGGCCAGGAGGGTCTTGCCACTGCCCGGTGGCCCGCTCATGAGGACGTTGTGCGAGCCAGCGGCGGCCACCTCCAGCGCACGCTTGGCGTGCTCCTGCCCGCGGACGTCCGCCAGGTCCACGCCGCCAGAGATAGTGGCCTTGCTCTGCTCAGCAGTCCCGGCGAGGGCATCAGCCCGGACCCCAGCGTCCGCCGGCACCGGCCCTATCTCCATCTCTCCACGAAGGTAGGCTGTTAGCTCGGCCAGGGTGTTAACGGGGATGACCTCGATTCCGTCTACCAGGGCCGCTTCCCTGGCATCGGACGAGGGAACGAAGACGGTCTTGAAGCCGCTCTCCCGGGCGACGATGACCATGGGAAGGATGCCGTTGGTGTGCCGAAGACTACCATCCAGGGATAACTCTCCCAGGAAGATGACCGAGTCGGGCAGCCTGGGCACCTGGCCCGTGCTGAGCAATATGGAAATGGCGATGGGCAGGTCGTAGGCCGGGCCGGCCTTGCGCATGTCGGCGGGCGCCAGGTTGACGGTGATGCGGCGCATGGGGAATTCGTGGCCCGAGTTGCGGATGGCGGCCCGCACGCGCTCCTTGGCTTCCTGCACGGCGGTGTCCGGCAGCCCCACTATGGCCATGGCGGGCAGGCCGGGCGAGATGTCCACCTCAACTTCGACGACGTAGCCATCGAGTCCGACGATGGCGCAGGTCTTGGACTTGGCGAGCATGGACGCTTTCCCAGGCAATTTTGCAGCGCCTATACTAAGCAGGATTACTTCAAGAGTCAACCTGACTTCAGGCAGGCCTGGGAAAGGTGAGCCGGAAGACGGTGCCGGCGCTGGTGTCCACCTCGATGGTGCCTTTGAGCTTCTGGGCGAAGATGTTGACCAGGTTCAGGCCCAGGCCGCTGGTGCTGGGCACGCCGTCCGTGGCCGCCAGGGCACTGTCGCTGACCTCAAGCTCAAGCTGCTTTCTGCCCCTGGGCATAAGGGCTATGCGGATCAGCCGCTCCCCGGCCCCACCGTAGGGCTGTTTGAGAAAGCCAGAGACCAGCTCGTTGATGACCAGTCCGCAGTACATCACCGTGTCCACGTCCAGCAGCGCCTCGCAGGAGTCCACCTCCACCCTGATGGGCTGCCGGCCCGCCACATAGGCCGTCACCAGGTCCGAAGCGACGTTCTTGATGTACTGGCCAATGTCAATGTAGGTGAGGTCACCCGACTGGTACAGCACATCGTGGATAAGTGCCATGAGCTTGATGCGATTGGTGCTCTCCAGGAACGCACCGCGCTCATGCTCGTTGTCAATGTAGCTGGCCTGAAGCACCAGCAGGCTGGAGACAATCTGGAGGTTGTTCTTGACCCTGTGGTGTATCTCTCGCAGCAGCACTTCTTTTTCCTTGAGGGAAGCCTGTAGCTGGGCGGCCTGCTCCCGCAGACTGGCCTGGAGCAGAGTGTTCTCGTAGGCCACGGCCACCTGCGCCGCCAGCGTCAGGGCAAGCTGCTCGTCCTCTTCGCTGAACCCGGTGGCGCCCACCTTATCGCACAGGCACAGCCAGCCATGAACGTGGCTGGCGGAGGCTATGGGCACGCTCAGGAGAGAAGCGAAGGCTAGCTGCTGGGCCGCGACGCCAGCCACCCCGGGCCCTTCTCTCGCATCACTGAGACGCAGAGAGCGATGCCCCTTCACCAGCCTGTCCAGTGTATCGGCATCCAGCGGCCGGCCCGGCTGGGACGTGGCCTGGGTGTCCGCGCCCTTCACGATGAAGTGACGCCACCCGGCACCACCCTTGCCCCTGATACCCAGGGCCACCAGCCTCGCCCCTATGATATCCTGGGCAGCCGCGCAGGACACTTCCAGGAGATGCTCAGGCTCCGACTCGGAGTTCAGCTCCAGGCTGAACTCCACCAGGGCAGCCAGGCGCAGGCCCACGGCGATAGGCTCCGCCGCCTGGGTCACAAGCTTCCCCACCAGAAGGCCCGGCGAGACGTCCTCCGGCCCGCCAGACGCTGAGGCAGCCTGCGGCGATATGCGCTCTCCGATGGCCTGGGCCACCACATTCAGGATTTCCTGAGGCTCGCAGGGCTTGCAGAGCACATACAGCACGCCGCAACTGGCCGCCAGAGTCCGCGCCTCGCGGGCATGAAAGGTGGCGGTGTAGAACACAACCGGCGTGCCAGAAGTTGCCTCCTCCGACCTGAGCGCCTTGACCAGCTCCACGCCATCCATGGTGGGCATCAGGATGTCAGTTATGACCAGGTCGGGGTGCTCAGACCGCGCCAGCTTCAACGCCTCCTTGCCATCGGCGGCCTCCAGCACATTAATACCCACGTTATTGAACAGGGTGGTAAGGTACTGGCGGTTGAGATAGCGGTCATCTACAACCAGTATCGTAGTCATATGTCCATCGACCTCCACCTCCCCCGTTTGGATCTAGCCCTGTCCTTGCACCGGCCAGCCACGTCCAGACATGCAGGGCAGGGAGCGAGGCCCCGCCTGACTGGCACAGCGTCTGGCACCCGAGTGGTCGAGAAGGGTAGTGCCTGGGGTGTCCGAACAGGTCGGACACCCTAGTCTGCGACCCGATAGTGGGATGGCCCCAGGGCACGTCCACCAGCCGGGATAGGCAGGGGCATACCTTGCGGCAAGTGGACCCTGTGCCCGTCATCACAGGGGCCACGAGGTCACCTCATTGCACTGGAGCATTTACTCCAGTCGAGAGTCCGGGTACAGAGTATATTGACAGACCGAGGGGCCTTTTAAACGGTGCCCACACCGGCCCGGTTTAGGTGGACTCCCCACATTTGCGCCAGACAGGGAGCGATGTCCAGAGGCGTCGCGAGGGGCCAATCTATGCTCCTCTCTAGGTCGGCATCCGGCGAGGCGCGGCCCCGTCGGCACGATGCCTTGGTGGAGGCCTGCGGGCCACCAGGGCGAGGGCCTCACGCAACTGGGACAGCTCCACGGGTTTGCCAATGACGAAGTCCACGTGGGGAAGGTTGTCGCCGCCGGCCCGCAGCACCTCGGCGAACCCGCTCATCAGGACCACGGCAGTCTCCGGTGACCTGGCCTTGATGGCCGCGGCAAGGCGCAGTCCGTCCATCTCCAGCATGGCCAGCCCTGTCACCACGACATCGTACTCCGCCTCGCTGAACTTCTTCAGGGCCTCGGCACCATTAGCGGCGGTATCCGCGTAGTGATGGTCGCTGACCAGGTACTCCGTCAGCACCTCGCGCATGGACAGGGAGTCGTCCACCACCAGCACGCGCAGCGGGCGCTGTCCCGGGCCGGCGAGGGGCGCCGGCATGTCTGCCCCGGCAGCCTCCGCCACGGGGAGACGAACGGTAATGGCCGTGCCCCGGCCCACCTGGCTCTGTATGTCTATTGTCCCACGGTGCCTCTGGATGATGCCGTACACCATGGCAAGCCCCAGGCCGGTGCCATCCTTGCCCTTGGTGGTGAAGAAAGGCTCCATGCAGCGCTGCCGGACCTCTTCGGTCATGCCTACGCCTGTATCCACCACCTGCAGGACGGCGTGGCCTCCTTCGGGCCACGTGCGCAGAGTTATGGTGCCGCTACTGACCATGGCATCCACTGCATTGAGGAGAAGGTTTATGATGACCTCGCGTAGCTCGATCTCATTGCCAGGAACAGGAGGGACTTCGCCCAGGTCCAGGGCCATGGTGATGGTGACGCCCCTGGCCTGGGCCTGGTTCTTCCACTTGGGCTGCGTCAGCGACACCGCCTGCCTGAACGTTTCGTTCAGGTCCACGGGCCTGACCACATCGGCGTCGTTGGTGGGCTTGTAGAACTCGCGAAGCCTGCTTACCAGAGCGGCGGCGTCGCGGGCCGCCATCTTCACCATCTCCAGGTGGTGCGTCAGCCGTTCGGCATCCCGCAGGCCGGAATTGGAGAGCATAAGCTCGGTGAAGCCCAGGATGGGGGCCAGCAGGTTGTTCAGGTCGTGGACTATGCCACTGGCCATCTGCTGGAGGGCGTGTAACCTCTCCTGCTGGACAACCTGCCTCTGGGTCTGACGCAGTTCCTCCAGGGCCTGTGCCAGCCGGCGGTTGCTCTCCTGCAAGGCGTGGTAGGCGCGTCGGCGCTCGCGGCGCACCTGTGCCTCGTCAAGCTCGCGCTGGACGGCGGGGACCAGGCGCTTCAAGTTCCCCTTCATCAAGTAGTCATGAGCGCCGGCCCGCATTGCCTCCACCGCCGTTTCCTCACCAATAGTGCCTGAGACGATGATGAAGGGCAGGTCCAGTCCCGTCTGCCTCATAAGCTCCAGGGCAGCCAGGGCGCTGAAATGAGGCATGGAGTAGTCGGCAACGACGAGGTCCCAGTCCTTCCGTTCCAGTGCCGCGCGCATGGCGTCTGCCGTGTCCACGCGCATGGACACCGGGCTGTAGCCGCCACGGCGCAACTCCGCCAGCAGGAGTTGCGCGTCATCTTCCGAGTCCTCGACAATAAGGATGTGCAGCGGGTCCACAGCATCATCACCTAACACTCAAGGTCATTTCAAATACCTGGGAGGAGGCTCATTGAGCAGCAGCCAGTACAGCCCAAGCTGGCGCACCGCCTCCAGGAACTCGTTGAAGTCCACAGGCTTGCGCACATAGCTGTTGGCCCCCAGGCGATAGCTTTCCACCAGGTCCCGCTCCTCCCTGGATGTAGTCAGAACAGCCACCGGCAGCAACCTGGTGCGGTCATCGGCGCGTATGGCTTTCAGCACATCCAGGCCATCCAGCTTGGGCAGCTTCAGGTCCAGCAGTATCACCACTGGCATGACACTGGTATCGCGCCCTGCGAAGCGGCCCCTGCCGAAGAGGTAGTCCAGGGCCTCCACACCATCGCGGGCCACTACAACCTCATTGAGGATGTTGCTCCGCTTCAGCGCTCTCAGTGTCAGGTCCACGTCATCGGGGTTGTCCTCTACCAGCAGAATTATCTTCCTGTCCATGGGACCTCCTGGGGTCAGAGGATGAAATAGAAGGTTGCGCCCTTCTCCACCGCGCCTTCCGCCCAGACCTGGCCACCATGACGCTGAATTATCTTGTGGACGGTCGCCAGCCCGATGCCTGTCCCGTCGAACTCTTCCCGGCTATGCAGACGCTGGAAAGGGGCGAACAGCTTGCCAGCGAAGGCCATGTCGAACCCGGCGCCGTCATCCTTCACGAAAAACACCTGCCGGCCCTGCTCGTTTATGCTCCCGAACTCAATCGTGGCCGTTGGGTGCCTGGATGTGAACTTCCAGGAGTTGCTCAGAAGGTTCTCCAGGACTGCCCTGACCAGGACCGGGTCACCCTGGGCAACGAGGCCATCCATGATAACAAGATTGACCTTGCGCTCCGGGTCGGAAGCTGAAATCTCCTCCGCTACTGACCTGACAAGGGCGCTTATCTCGAACTCCTGCCTGTGGACTTCGGCCCGCGTGATGCGGGACAGCTTCAGCAGGTCATCAATCAAGCGGCCCATCCACTGGCTTGCCCGCCGCACACGAGTCAGGAAGTCTATTCCTTGCTCGTCCAGCTTTCCCGCGTAGTCTTCCATCAGGGCCTGGCTGAAGCCGTCAATGCTCCGCAGGGGCGCGCGCAGGTCGTGCGCTACTGAGTAAGTGAAAGCTTCCAGTTCCTTGTTGGCCGCCTCCAGTTGCTTCACAAGCCCTTGCTGCCTCTGGAGCAACTCGCCACTGTCCAGGGCCATGGCGCCCTGCTCCCCCAGAAGGAGCAGCATTTCCAGGTCATCATCGGGGAACAGGGGCATCTGGCCCATGAGCACCACCAGCATGCCCCAATGGCGCTCCCTGGTGGACACAGGGACAGCCATGAGCGCTCTGGCCCGGGCCACCTTCATGAGCTGGCGCTCCGCTGGGGCCAGAGTGGTCAGGTCCTTAATGACGGAAGGGGCATGCGTGCTCCAGGCACTGGCCAGTGCCCCGTTCCCAGGCAACGGCCCACTGCCCACCAGGGCCGGCGCACTGGAAGTCTGTACCGTGAACTGCTGCCTGACCTAGTCCCACAATGCGACAAAGCTGGCTGCCCCACCCGCTATGCGGGCTGAGGTGGTGCAAAGCTGCTCCAGCGTCCTGGCGCCACGCTCCTCCGCCGTCTGGCCGGCTACGGTCTTCAGAAAGCGGTAAAGCTCCGGCCACTGCCACACCCGCCGGAGCCAGCGTGGAGGCGCGAAGCCCAGGTAGTAGCTGAAGCCCGCCATGACGGCCATCAGGCCCGAGGCCAGGCGCAGGCCATCAGCAATACCAGAAAGGGCGCTCGCCAGGTTGCCCACCAGCAGCACGGCAATGAGCAAAGCACAGCCAGCGGCGGCGAAGGAGTGTCGCCACCGGGAAATGCCCCTTGTGGCGACGGCTCCGCCGACAAAGGCAAATGTTGCGTAACCCTCCACCAACACAAAGTAAAGCAGAAGCATCAGTCTGACTGGTGTGGGCAATGGCGAGGGGAAGGCGATGAACAGGGCGCAGGAGGCCAAATAGCCCGCCAGGGCTGCCCCGTGGAGCGCCATTGGCACCTGGCGAAAGTCCTGGACAAGGCGCAGCAGCAGGTAGGGCTGAGACAGCAGCGCTACGCCCAGCAATATGGACGCCCATCGGGTCAGCCCCACCAGCAGCGAAAGCTGCTGGACAACTATGGCCAGGGCCAGCGAACCGAGCATGAGGGCAATATCCAGGCGCACACGGTCGCGATGGCGCGCAAAGTCTGCAACCGCAACAACGGCTACCAGCGCGAGGACGATCCTGGTTGAGTAGGAGAGGACATCAATTACGTTCAAGGTGGGCCTCTCCGGGCGTCTGCTAATTGACAATATGGTCAGATTGACCAGGGGACAAACATACCAAGGGCGGGTGGGTAGAAGCACAGGCTATGGCCTTATAGTGCGGCCCTTGCCTGGCTGTACAGGCGGGCGCGGGCAAGATACATACCCTGTCAGCCTGCGCCTTACAACACGATACTTGCAGAAGGAGACGGACGCGAGGGGGCAGCGCCCCCAGGAGAGAAGGGACTTTGCCGCCATTTCTGGGCCGAGGCGGTATCATGCATGGCGCAACTGGCGCAGGACAAGCCTGAGCTGCCGCAGCCGCTGGCCTGCCTCGGTTACCAGGGCCGGGTCATAGGGGCCCGGGTCGTAGGCCGCGGCCCAGGCGGCCTGGCGCAGCCAGACCAGGTCACCTTTGGCGCTGTCCAGCCCGGCCTCGGCCGGCTCCGTGTACTCATACAACGTCTGGGAGGGCGAGCGCGTCCCGAGACCGCTGCGCCGCAGCAGGCGCTCTGCGCGCCTGTATATGGCCAGCACCTCTCTCCTGGCGTCGCCCTGGAGGCAACTGTAGCGGGTTTGCTGGCCGCGCCCTCGGTACAGGTGCCTGAGCCTCAGGGCCAGGAATACGCCCAAGCCCAGCAGAGCAAGGCTGGAGGCCACGCCCAGCGCGGCCTTCAGCGCTTCTCGCGGCCCGCCGTCCAGCAGACGCGACAGTCTCTGGGGCGACGACTGGACGGCCCTGAACACGTCGTCGCCGTAGCGTTGCCTGAAAAGCCCGCCCAGTTGGGACGACTGGCGGACGCCCCGCCTGCCCAGGGCGGCAGCCTCCGGCCGAGGAGAGCTATCGAAAGGCACCCAGCCAGCGCCGTTGAGGAAGACCTCTGCCCATGCGTGCCTGTCGCTTTCCTGGACCACGTATGTGCCCGAAAGAGGGTCAAACTGGCCGGGCAGAAAGCCTGTCACCAGCCGCGCGGGAACGCCGGCGGCGCGGGCCAGCAATACCGTCGCCGTGGCGAAGTCCATACTGGTGCCAGGCGGTTGCTGACGAAGGAACTCCTCGGGGGGCGCGGTAAGCTGCAACTGGTCAATGGCATCGTGGTCGAACTCATAGTTGCGGTCCAGGTAGGTGACAATGCGCCGCACCCGTTCCAGGTCAGTGAAGGCCCCCTCGGTGACACGCGGGGCAAGGGCGCGGATGACCGGTGCATCGGGCGGCAACTGGTGGTAGATGTACTCCAGCCGAGAGCTTGGCGCAGCGTCACGCAGCGCCTCCAGGCTGTAGTCCGGCAGGCCGGAAAGCACGCGGTAGGTCATGCCACTCTGGCCTTCCGAGGCCACCGTGACCCTCAGAGGCGCATAGCCCGTGTACGGGCCGTCCTCCTGGGACGGCCGCATGAAATATGTCTGCGGGTACAGGGGCCTTCCAGCCAGGCCGTGGGCCGCCAGGCCATTGGGGCCTCCCAGGTCATAGGCGCCACGAGGTGTCAGCCCGGAGAAGCCCCTGGAGCGCCACTGACCGCCCTCGAAGCTCTCGAAGACCTGGCCTCTCCAGTAGCTGAGCACCGGGCTTCTGACCTGCATCACCACCGGGTCGTCGCTGGAGCCAGCCACCTGGACGGCCAGAGGTGTACCAGCCAGGGCACCAGCACTGGACTGGGGCGTTCCGGAAGGCCCCGAAGGGCTTTGTCCTGTCGCCGGCGCGCCACCTGGCGCCTGAGTTCCGGGGCCTTGACCTGACGCCGTGGGGCCGCCAGCGCTGCCCTCTGCCTGACCACCGGTGGCCGGAGTCACAGGCAGGGCCGAGGCCAGCACCTCTTCCAGCACCGATGGACTCTGCACGGGAGCCGTGGTGGACGCACGCATGGGCAGCACTGACGCCACGGCCTCGCGGCCCGGCTCGCCAAAGTCCGCTGGCAAGAGCAGGAACACCACCGCCGAGACGGCCAGCAGCACGAAAAATACGCCAGACCATAGCCACGCGAAGGCGGCCCGGTTGCGGAACCACTTGATGTCGGCGCCTCCGGCCTGGTCTGCCAGGGAGGCCATGGCCAGAAAGGCCAGGAATAGGGTGGTGAAGCCCGCCAGAAACACAACGAAGGTGTAGTCCAGGGCCTGGTAGCTGGCCAGGAACAGTATGACGCCGCTTATGCCGATGCTGGCGTACAGCCCTCCACGGGAGCGAAGCTCAAAGCTGGTGATGCCCTGGAACAGCAGCATGGAGTAGGCCACCGGCAGCCAGTTGCCGTTGAGCGCTTGTTTGACAATCTTGGGCATCAGCAGGGACAGGGCAATGACGGCCAGGCCGACAGCCGCCGAGCGCACCGGCAGGCGCTTGTGTCGCAAGTGCCAGCTAAAGGTGTGGCCGCCGGTGACCAGCATGGCGCCCCCGACCCAAATGCCCGGCGGCGCTCCCACCCAGCCCAGCGCGGCGGCAACACACCACGCCACGGCCAGCGCGATAAGCCGCAGCGAGAGGCGTTCCTCCACGCGGCTGACCAGCGATCTGAAGGGGAACTGGAACACCAGCCCCCAGATGAGTCCAATGTTAGCGATGAAGATTTGCATGACGACCTGGGCCTGAATGTAGCTGTTCCTCAGAAGAGTCCGCAAGGCGGGCCAGGGCAGCAGGCACCTGGCCGGGCCAGCACTCCACGGCGCGGATGCCCGCTCTTCGCAGCCGCTCGAGCTGGCCGGCTTCGCCTGCCTGGCCGGCGAAGCCTCGCAGCAGGACCGCCGTCGGCCTTCCGTGCTGGCCCGCCTTCTCGATGACGGCGTCCACTCCCTGCTCATCGGCTTCCGACACTATGGCGAGCAGGTCGGTGGCGGGGGGCGCAGCGGCCAGCAGGTCCGGGAGGCCAGCGCCGGTTGGCCCCAGCAACGCCAGGGACTTGAGCAGCTCCGCCGGTGTGACAAACTCCTGGTTGACGCCCCCGGCCACCAGCCGGACCGCGCTCATGGCGGTGCAGAGGTGGCTGCCTGTGCTGGCCGCCAGCCGGATGGCATCCTCAACCTCCTCGCCCGACGACTGCCGCGTGCTGAAGACAATGGCCACGGCCCGGCCTGGGAAGGACTCGAACTCCCGGGTCTGGAGCTGGAAGGACCTGGCAGTGTTGCGCCAGTGAATGTGCTGCACCGGGTCGCCGTGTATGTACGCCCGGGAGCCTGTCACCTGCTCCCCGACACGTACCTTGACAGCGGCGGAGTCCGCTTCGCCGGCGCTGCCCGCCAGGCTGAAGCCCGCCATGGGATATACCCTGGGATAGACCAGCAGCTCCAGCGGGGCGCTGATGCGCTTGCGCCGGCGGAACAGGCCAAAGGGCATCTCGGCCTGGACCGTGGCCTGCGGCAGCCTGTGGAGGCCCCGACGCCGGAACCTCACTCTGGAGACCGTGGCAATCTGGCTTCCCCTGCCCAGCCAGGCGATAAAGAGGCGAGAGTGGCTTTCGACCTCTGCCAGGCCCTCCAGGTTGTGCCGGACGACACCAAAGACGCAGGGCAGCCAGCCCGCATTAGTTACCACTGACTCCAGTTCCACCGCGTCGCCTTCCATGGGGCCAGGCACGCCCTCGTGAGGCTCCCAGCCAAGGACACGGCGGCTGACCTGGAGCTTGCCGGTGGTCAGCCAGGGCAGGACAGCGGAAAGGATGATAGCCCCCCACAGGACGGCATCGAAGAGCAGGAGCCAGCCCAGCCTGCTCAGGCCGGCCAGGACAAAAATGGCAGCCGCCAGGGCGATAAGGGATATGCCTTTGAGAGTAACCATCTACAGGGGGCCTAGACCGGCACCGGGACGGAGCGGAGGACTTCCCGCACGACCTCGGCCCTGGTCATGCTAGAGCCAAGGCGCAGCGCTATGCGATGTGGCAAGACCAGCGGAGCAGTGTACTTGACGTCTTCTGGCACCAGGAAGTCCCTTCCCTCGAAGGCCGCCCATGCCTGGGCGGCATGCAGCAGCAGCACACTACCCCTGGGGCTGACGCCACGCGTCACCAGTGGGTGTTCCCTGGTGGCGCGTGCGATGTTCACAAGGTACTCCTTGACCGGCAGGGCCACATTCACCCGCTGGACCACCTCCTGCATCGCCAGGACGTCCTCGGTAGTCAGCACAGGCGACGCGCCGACTAGGCCATGCTCGGCCCGGGACAGGATTTCTATCTCCTGGTCCGGCGTGGGCAGGCCCATGCTCATGGAGATGAGGAACCGGTCTAGCTGAGAGTCGGGGAGGGGAAAGACGCCATGGCTCTCGGCCAGGTTCTGGGTAGCTATGACCATGAAGGGCCGGGGCAGCGCATGGACAGCCCCATCGGCGGTCACCTGGCCCTCGGCCATGGCCTCCAGCAGGGCCGACTGGGTGCGCGGCCCGGTACGGTTGATCTCGTCGGCCAGCAGGATGTTGGCGAAAACAGGGCCGGGCCTGAACTCGAAGCGGGCCTCCAGCAGATTGAAAATGGACGTGCCCGTGATGTCGCTGGGCAGCAGGTCAGGCGTGCACTGGACACGAGTGAACTTGCCCTCGATGGACTGGGCAATGGTCTTGGCCATCAGTGTCTTGCCGACTCCGGGCGTGTCCTCCAGCAGGATGTGCCCGTCTGCCAGCAGGCCCAGCAGCACCTGACGGACTATCTCTTCGTCACACACCACCACGCGAGAGATGTTGGCGATGAGCGCCTGAAGCTTTTCCTGGAACTGGCGCTGGCCCATCGTCGGCGCGGGCGCATGGGCTGCCTGGGTCTGCCTGGGCAAAACAGATGTCATTCTCCCTATCCTCAATCTGGCTGCAGGCGACGGCTCCGCCGGACTGGAGAGAGCCGTGCGGCCTTCTGATAGCATGCCCTCGCACTGTGGCGCAAGCTATTGCTGGCACCATTTGGGCGCGGGTTGCGCCGCCTGCCTCCACAGCCCCCGCTGGAATACGGGCCACCTGGCGGCCTCGTCCTCGGCGCAGAAGTCCCTGGTGGCCTGCCTGAGCCACGGTAAACCGATGATTCCATACTATCGCTCTGGCAGCCGCAAGAAACCGAGAACTCACCTGCTTTGATGGAAGCAGGTACCCAGTACTATTGATACAGTCAGAGGTGAAGCGCCACATGGCTGGCCGCTGCAGGCGAGCACAGCCAGCCCCGGTGGCACCGGCATGCGTCGGCGCAGGCGCGGCAATGCTCATGGTGGTCGGCGTGGGCCTGGCACTCGGCGCCACAGTCGCGGCAGGCCTGGATGCACGCCTGGAGCACCTTGCTTACCAGCCCCCAGCTTGTATCTGTCTGTCGCGACAGGACACGCGCGGTGGCATTGCAGACGTCGGCGGCGTCCAGGTTAAGCCGGATGCACCGTCTCAGCATGGGCAGGTTTGGCTCGCTGAGACAGGCGTCGGCGCAGGCGGTGCATGCCTGCTCGGCCTCCATGCAGGCGTCAATGCACTCAATCAGCAGGCTCTCGTCTATTTCCACCCGGGTGGGATGAGACCTCATCATCGTTTGAACAGGGCTCACTGCTTGTCTCCTTTTCTAGAGTGTTTCTAGTTGGGCCTGCACAGGGCAGGCAAGGGACCATTCCCACATGCCCTGGGGATGTACTCTGTCATTGGCAGGTTGCCCCAGGCGCGGCTACGCGCAGGTGCAGCCCGCACCCTCCGCGCACCCGCTGCAACAGTAGCGCTGCCCGTCCTTGGTATAACCCTCGTTGTCCCCGCCATGCCAGTCCGCGTCGGCAAGGCCACAGCCGGGACATCTTTGCTGCACTATCACCATAGCTGACCTCCCCGGCAAGTGCGCCGGCCTAGGCCGCGCTCAGTACGCCCACCCGCTGGAGCCGTGGCAGGACCTCCTGCCGATAAAAGCGGAAGAAGCCCTCCTGGTCCGGGCCGACCTGGTGCACGTACACATGGTCGAAGCCCGCGTCCACGTACTCTCTGACCCTGGCGACATGCCGCTCCGGGTCAGGCCCGCACACTATGGCCTCTGCAACAGCGCCCTCGCTGACCATGGCCACCGCCTGCTCAAAGTGGCTGGGAAGAGGCAGCTCAGACCCCAGGGGGCCTTTCAGCGCGCCGTTGGGCCACCACTGGAGGGCGGTGCGTCGCGCCTGGACCTCGCTTTCGGCCCAGCAGACCTTCATCTGGCCATAGCGAGGCTTGCCCTCGCCGCCAGCCTCCAGGAAGGCGCGTATGATCTCAGGGTTGGGAGATACCCCAATGAGGCCATCGCCGGCACGCCCGGCCAGGCTGGCGGACTTCAGACCGCTGCCGGCGACCATAATGGGCGGCGGCTCGGCGGGCAAGGAGTAAATCCGGGCGTTCTCTACCGTGTAGTAGAGTCCCCAGTAGCTCTGCATGCCGCCCTGCCACAGCACCCGCATGACGTCAATGGCCTCTTCCAGCATGTCGCGACGCACAGCCACGGGAGGCCAGCGCGTGCCAAGAATGTGCTCGTTCAGGTTTTCGCCCGTGCCCACGCCCAGGAAGAACCGGCCCGGCAGCATGTCCGCCGCCGTTGCCGCGGCCTGCGCGACGATGGCGGGGTGCATCCTGACCAGTGGGCAGGTCACACCAGTGCCAATACGCAGCCTTCGGGTGACCTGGGCTATGCCGCCTATAACGCTCCACACAAAGGGACTCTGGCCCTGGCGCTCCGTCCAGGGGTGGAAGTGGTCGGAAATCACCGCGAAGGTGAAGCCGGCCTCCTCTGCCATCCCGGCAAAGCGCACCAGGTCAGTGGCGCGGTGCTCCTCGGAGGAAAGCGCATAACCGATCTCGACCATGGTTGCCTGTTCCTTCCAGGCTGAGGGCCGGACGGAGCCAGACCTCAGCCGCGCTAGCGGTTTGGAGGCGCGGAACTGATGTCGCCCAGCACAGAGCCAGGCTCCTGCTCCACGGCCAGGTCGCCTATGGACACTATGCCAACGGGCCTGCCGCCTTCCACGACCGGAAGGCGACGCACAGCCTTCTCGCGCATCAGCAGGAGGGCTTCGCGTACCGTCCCACGGGGCGAAAGGGTCGTCAGATCGCGGCTGCAAATGTCCGCCAGGCTGGTCTGTCGTGGGTCGCGCCCCTGGGCAACCACCCGTACTACGATGTCCCGGTCGGTAACGATGCCGCACACCTGACCATCCTCGGTGACTATGACGTCGCCGATGTCAGCGTCGCGCATTGCCCGGGCGGCGTCAGCAGCCGTGGAACTGGACGCCAGGGCGATGGGGTTGGGAGTCATCACGTCACGGACCAACTGGACTTGCATCATGGCCTGACCCTCCTTGTACTGTCCATCACCTGCCAGCGCGCCCAGGAAGGGGCCGCCAAGCAGACGCGGCTAGACTTATGAAGCCCTGGTCCCCAGCACGGCAAGCATGCGCTTGTGGTGCAGGTGCCAGACCAGTTCCCGTTCCTGCTGAGGAGAAAGAATTAGACTGCATTGAATACAGACGATTTCCCTGGTAGCCAGGTCTTCTCTGACGTACAGGTCGCCCCTGCACCGGGGGCACATTTTGAACCACACTCTATTGCCTCCTGTCTGGACAGGAATTTACCCCATCAACGCTACTACCCGGCCCACAGGAGGCACATCGTCCAAGCTGGTGAGCGCCAGGGTGAATTGTGGCACCAGGCTTCTAGTCTGGATGGGCTTGGCAATAGCCCGTAAGGGGCCTTGATGAGGACGGCAGTAGCCAGGACCTACGTGCCACGTAGGCGGTGTGGACTAGTCCTTGGGGTGTGGCTCGCGGGTTGTTGTGACCACGCGCAGCCAGATGTAGCCCAGAAGGCCTGCCAGCACCGAAGCGCCCAGGATGCCTGTCTTGGCCTCGGCCACAGCTCGGGAGTCTTCAAAGGCAAGGCCGGTTACGAACAGGGACACGGTAAAGCCGATGCCAGCTATGAGGCCGACGCCTGTTATATGCTTCCACCTCACGTCGCCGGGCAGGCTGCCAGCGCCTAGGCGCACAGCGAGCCAGGATGCCCCCACTATGCCCACCAGCTTGCCCACCACCAGCCCCAGCACAACGCCGTGGGTAATCCTGCTGGAGAGGGCCTCCATGAGGGCGCCCGGAGATAGCTCTACGCCGGCATTGGCCAGGGCAAACAGGGGAAGGACAAGGTAGCTGGCCCAGGGACTCACTATCCGCTCCAGCCTCTCCACTGGCGCTTCGGTCCCCTGCGCCAGTTCCTCGAACTCACCCAGGACTGCCTCCACCTCGTCCTCATCATGGCGGCCCATGGCGGCCCGGAACCTGCCCAGAAGCGCCTGGGCCGACTCGGCAAAGGAACTGATGGAGAAGTAAGGTTGGGCCGGCGTGATAAGCCCCAGCACGACTCCCGCGATGGTGGCGTGGACGCCAGACTTGAAGACCGCAAGCCACAGCAAGATCCCGACCACCACGTAGGCATAGACGTTGCGTACGCCGGCGCGGTCCATAACGAAGGTAAGGACCACCAGGCCCACGGCCACCCCCAGCGCCTGGAATGACACGCCCTCCGAATAGAAGGCTGCTATGACCAGAATGGCGCCTATATCGTCCACCACGGCCAGGGCCAGCAGGAAGACCTTTAGCTCCGCCGGGATGCGGTTGCCCAGCAACGCCAGCGCGCCAAGGGCGAAGGCTATGTCGGTCGCCATGGGAATGCCCCAGCCATGGAAACCCTCGCCACCAGCGTTCAGCGCCACGTACAACAGCGCCGGTACCCCCATGCCGCCCACGGCAGCGACCACTGGCAGCGCCGCCTTGCGCACCGTTGAAAGCTCCCCGTGTACAAGCTCCCGCTTGATCTCCAGCCCGACCACAAAGAAAAAGATGGTCATAAGGGCATCGTTGACCCAGTGCTCCAGGTCCTGGGAAATGGCCAGCACCGCAAGGTCAACGGTAAGGGTGGTATGCCAGAGGCTGGAGTAGGAGGACTTCCAGGGGGTATTGGCCCAGACCAGCGCCGCCAGCGCCGCCGCCAGCAGCACAATGCTGCTGTTGCCCTGGGTGTAGATGAAAGCCTGTACCGGCAGAAGCAGACGGCGGGTAGCGAAGGAGCGCTCCGCCCTCAGGGTCAGCATTCCATGGCTACGTGGGGGTACCTTCATTTCGCGCCCTCGTCGTGGAGGCATTCCAGGGTGTTGAACGGGCGTGCCGCTGGGCGCGGCAGGCACTCCCATATTGTAGGGCCGAAGCATCCCTGCAGGAAACACCTCTGGCCCTGGGCCAACTCAAGGGTTGCCCAGGGCCAGACTCAAAGCCTGCCTGCCCCTGTGGGGCTGACCTCCAGTGGCCGGCCGTCAGGGCTGCACTACGGTCACCGTGGCCTTCATGTTGACGTGGTAGATGCAGAAATAGGGGAAGCTGCCAGCCTCCGTGAAGGTGTGCGAGAAGGAGGCGCTCGGACTGATGGCCTTGCTGTCCCACCTGCCATCGGGTGCGGCGGCTGTGCCCGAAGTGGAGGAGTGCTCCTCCGGGTCCCGGTTCACCCAGGTCACGGTGGTGCCCACAGGCACCGTCAGGTCCTGGAACCTGAAGTCCCTGATCTCCATGACGACCGGCTGCGGAGTGCCTGTGGGCGTCGGGCTGCCAGCGACGGCCGTCGGCGAAGGTGCCGGCGTCGCGGTTGCGGCGCCGGGCGAAGGTGTGGCCGTGGCGAGGGGCACTCCCACTCCTGGCTGGACGACAGTCACAGAGGCCGTCATGCTGGGATGGAAGCGGCAGTAATACTGGTACACGCCAGGCTCCGCAAACACGAAGGAAAACCTGCCGCTCTGGTCCAGCAGCCCGCTGTCCCAGACTCCCGATGGCGCCCGGAATGTCCCCGAAGTAGAGGTATGTGGGACAGAGTCGCGGTTTATCCAGGTCACCGTGGTGTTTACGGGCACGGTGAGGTCCTGGAACTGGAAGCCTATGATCTCAGACACCACCGGCTGGGGAGTTGGCGAGGCCGCCGGCGTGGCTGTGCCTGGCGACACAGTGGCAACGGGCGTTGGCGTGGGCACGGCGGGGGGTACGGTGGGCGACAGGGCGACAGCCGTCGGAGCCGTGGTGGGCGTGGCCGCCACAGGGCTGGGCGCGGGCGTCGAGGCCGGGCTGGCGGTCGGACTGGCCTCCGCCAGAGGCGAGGCGGTGGGCGTGGCGCTCCTGACCGGCGCGGGCACCATGGTCGGGGAAGGCGCAGGGGGCGAGGGTGTCGGCCCGGCAGCGGCGCCACAGCCTGCCACGATGGTCGCCGCTACCATGCCGAGCACCAAGCCGACAAATGACCTCAGACTCATACCAATTGCTCCACCACTGGATAACAAAGAAGTAGGGCTTGGGGTACTGGTGCTCCGGGAGGTCAAGTCGTCGTTCCTGGCCACGCTTGTCCCAAGCCCTTACTCTTATTACGTTGGCAGCGCCTCGCAAGATTGGTGGGCAGGCACCGCGCTAGAAGATGGCCAGGGGGTTGACCGGCGAGCCAGTGGCGTTGGACAGCCTCAAGGGAGCGATGCAGAGCATGAACTCCCAGCGGCTGCGCTGCTGACACGCCTGGGCCAGCTCCTCCAGGTTGGCGTTGTCGAGAATCCAAAGGCCCATGGCCACGATGCCCACCTGATGGATGGGATTGGTGAGGGCAGGGTAGCCGCTGGGCATAACGTCGTTGCCGGTGTCGCTGCCCAGCATGGCGATGCCGCGCTGGTGGAACAGCGGCAGGCACGCCGCCTGGCACGCCGTGGACCCCTGCGCCCTGGGGTTGACCGGCCCCTCGACGCTACGGCGGTAGAGCTGGCCCGTGCGCACCAGGAGGACGTCGCCTTCCTCCACCCTGAAGCCGCAGCGCTCCTCGGCGGCCAGGATGTCCTCGGGCATGACGCCCTCGCCGCGCTCCAGCCAGCGGACGCCCCTCACCATGGGCACGTCCACCAGCACCCCACGGGTAACAATGCCGTTCCCGGCCAGCTCCACCGACTCCCTGGTGGCGCCCAGACTGGTGGAGACCAGGTGGGCCGGCTTGCCGTTATACATGCGGCCCTCCCAGAAGAAGTGGGCGAGGCTGTCAATGTGGGTGATGGCGTAGCCGTGGAAAATCATACCGAAGAAGTCGGTGGAACCCTGGCTGGCCCTGGCGCTCACCTTCTGTCCGGTGGCCCAGCCCTCGCCGCTCTCCACCATGAAGTGCAGCGGCGGGTTGGGGATGTCCGGCGCGGCCTCGTAGGTGACGGTGCGGGCGCAGGAGACGGTGACGCCCTCCCTGACCAGCGAGGCCGCCCTGCGGGCCTTGTCCGGCGTGAGAAAGTTCAGCGTGCCTAGCTGGTCATCCTCGCCCCAACGGCCCCAGTTGCTGAGGGACTTGAAGTAGCCGAGGACTTCTTCCTGGACAGGGACTTTCTTCTGCTGTGGCATGAGTACCTCCTGGAATGCGGGGTTTAGCGGCCTTCTGCTTCAGCGATGCGTGTAGTATATAAATTCGCGTCGGCGGTGTCAGCGGCCCGGCCAGTTGACAGGCCGCACCGCGACGCATATGCTTCGTCCCTGAAGTCCCGACAGCGGCCGCGCCCGGCGAGGCAGCAGGGCCGCCTTCGTCGGTGGAAAGGGAGCAGGGCTATGCCTGGGGCCAGGTGGTTCAAGGGCAACATCCACACCCACACTAACAAGTCCGACGGCGACACCGCGCCTGAGAAGGTGGTAAGCTGGTACAGGCGCCACGGCTACGACTTCCTGGTGCTCAGCGACCACAACCACCTGACGCTGCTGGAGTACGGCCAGGGCAAGAGACGCAACCGCAGGCCCCTGATGGTCCCCGGCGAGGAGGTGTCGGTCAGGGTCCACGAGGGCAGGACGGCCATTCATATCAACGCCATCGGCATAAGCCGGCTGGTGGAGCCCATAGACGCCGCCGAGGTGGTGCCGACGCTCCAGGCCAACATCAACGCCATCATCCAGGCAGGGGGCATAGCCTCCATCAACCACCCAAACTACACCTGGGCCTTCGACCATGAGGCCATCAGGCAGGTCACGGGCGCCAGCCTGCTGGAGGTCTTCAACGCTCACCCGGCGGTCAATACCTTCGGGGCGCCAGGCAAGTTTAGCTGCGAGCAGATATGGGACGGTGTGCTGAGCGCCGGCAAGGCCATCTTCGGCGTGGCGACAGACGACGCCCACAACTTCCGCGACTTCCTCCCGGGCCTCAGCAACCCGGGCCGGGGATGGGTCATGGTCCAGGCCGAGGAGCTTTCCACCGAGGCTATCGTGGAGGCGCTGGCATCAGGCCGCTTCTACGCCTCCAGCGGCGTGACCCTGGAGACGGTGGAGGCAGGGCCAGACCGCCTCGCCCTCAAGGTACAGCCCACGCGGGACTTCATTTTCACCACCAGCTTCATCGGACGCGATGGGAAGGTCTACGCCCAGACCATGGGCACGGAGGCCTCTTACAGCATCCGTGGGGACGAGGGCTACATCCGGGCGGTGGTAACATCCTCGTCGGGACAGAAGGCATGGACGCAGCCGGTGTTTGTGCGCTAGGCCGGCCTGTCGCGCAGCCAGCAGCCGAAGGAGCCTTGCGCCACAGGAATGGGTGCCCGGGCGCCTTCCACGTCGGCCACGAAGATGCCGGTGCCCTGGCCTTCGGGCAGAGGCGCGCGGCCCATCTCGTACCCCAGCTCTCCAGAGAACAGCAGGTGCCCGCCATCGGGCGACCAGGGGCTGTGGGACTGGGCGTACTGGTCGAAGAAGGTGAAGACGATAAACTGCTCCTGGGTAGGGCGGAAGTCGGCCAGGTAGCGAGTGGTGCCGCTGGCCACATCCAGGACAGCCCAGCGGATGGAACCCTGGGCGTGGGCCGAAGGCGTGATGTAGGCGGCCTTGCTCCCATCGGGTGACCAGAAGAAGCACAGCACCAGGTCATCGGTGATGCGCTCCTCGCCGGAGCCGTCCGCGGCCACCAGCCACAGGCCCTGGTAGAAGCCTGTGTTCTCCCTTATGTCTCGCGCCAGGCCGAGGTGCTGACCACCGGGCCGCCACTGAAAGGCGCCGATGCCTGTAAGCTCCGAGAGTCGGCGCACGCCGCCGCCAGACGTGTCGGCCACCAGCAGCACCTGCCGCTCGTCGCCTATCTCCCGCAGCACGGCCATCTGGCTGCCCACCGGCGACCAGGACGGGGCCATGTACATGCGCGACGTGCCAGGCATGGGAACGGGCGACGCGCCACGCTGGAAGTCCACCAGGAGGTGGCGCTGGTAGGCATGCACCAGAAGGTAGCGGGAGTCCGGCGACCAGGACAGGTACAGCGGCCCGCCTTCCAGCAATCGCCTGGGGCCACCGGCGGCGGAGACTTCGTACTCGAAGAGGGACAGGCCGCCCCTCATCGTCTGGACTATGAAGGCCAGGCGGCGTCCATCGGGCGCCCACAGGACGTAGTGGGGAGTGCGCTGGGCGATGGCATCGGTGGTCGGCTCGTTCAGATAGACCTCTTGGGGAGGCTCGTCCTCCCTGGCATCCAGTAGCTTCAGGAATAGCCCCAGCCGCCTGCGCCCATTGCCGCCGGACGCGTAGCCTGAAAAGGCGACATGCGTCCCGGAGGGAGAGCAGGCCGGCCAGGTGTAGCTCATTCCGGCAGGAGTGAGACGCCGAGGCCCGGCGCCCTGGACGGGACTCTCGTAGAGTGCGTTGTCATTGCCCACGAAAACGATGCGGCTCATGTCCGGGCCATCCCTCCAGCAGCGTGAGCTAGTACTGGCTAGCCAGGAGGCGAAGGCGCCTGAGGCGCTGGACTACATCCAAATCATAAGGCAGGTCAATGACCGGCCGGGGCCAGGTCTCCGGCTGCTGGCAGGGGACGGGCAGCCGACCGGAAAGCTCCCTGTAAACGATGTCAGCCAGGGCCGGCAGGGAGGCCACGTCTTCGGCGTTGTAGCGCAACAGCGTCGCCAGGGCGCCCTTGTCGCCCCTGCGCCACATGCGCCAGAGCAGCACGGCGTCGTACCCGTCCAGCCCTTCCAGGTCCGATGGCCGGCCGACGCGCAACTGCTTCTCGATGGCTTTAAGGCCACCCCTGTAACCCAACCGGCGCAGTGGCACCATGAGGTCCAGGTGGGCCTTGCCGGCGAATACCCTTCCAAAGAAGTGCTCTATGTAGGGCAGGTCGAAGGCGGCGCCATTGTAGGTCACGATAAGGTCATAGCACTCCAGGGCTGTCCGCAGGTCGTCCAGGTTGTAGCCCCTGATGTACGCCTTGTAGCCCTCCGAGTCCAGAATGCCCACCATGGTAATGTAGCCGATACCCGCCGCGCCGCCTGTGGTCTCGATGTCCAGGAAGGCCACGCGCTCACGGAAGTCGGGGTACAGCCGCCACCGCTCGCCGGGAGGCAGGCAGTGGTGGAAGAAGGAAGCGTCGGCGGCCTCCAGGCGGGCGCGGCACTCCTCCAGGTAAGCACAAAGCTCCGTCTGCCGTCCGCGCAGCCGGGCCGGAAGTGAGGACGCGCCAAGGAAGTCCTCCCAGGTAGCAATACCGGCGTTCCAGAGGACCAGCTCGGTGGCGACGCCCACTCGGGGCAGGTGAATGAAGGTATGCCGCAGCACAGGGACAAAGACCTCGGCCCAGGGGCTGCCTGGCAAAGCTTAGCTGCTCAAAGGGGCCTTCCTCGCCCGCCAACGCATGGCTAGCCAGTCCACCTCAAGGGGCAGCCTGGCCAGCGATGGTAACGGGAACGGGCTTCACGAAGTTGACAGCGTAGCCGAACTTGTTCCAGACCGGCTCCATGGGCTGCACGTTGCCTGCCTCGTCGGTGGCGCGGGCCATGAGCGTGTACTTCCCGGGCGCGGGCGGCTTCCAGATGAAGCTCCACTGCCTCCAGGCGTAGCGCTCTCCCGGGCCGACAAGCTCGGCCTGCTTCCAGGACTTGCCGCCGTCCGTGCTGACCTCCACCCGGCGCACTGGTGCGTGGCCTGACCACGCCAGGCCAGCGATGCAGTGGGCCTGGAGCGGCAGCACCGCGTCAGCCTGGGGCCAGGTAACCAGGGACTTGACGGAGATGCGCGAGACGGGCACCGTGGGGTGGCCCTCCCGCTCCATGATGTAGCGCTCCGTCTGGAAGAAGCCAACGAACTTGCGGTCCAGCACCGTCACGCGCACCAGCCACTTGACCGAGGCCATGCCATACCAGCCCGGGACGACCAGGCGTAGCGGGAACCCGTGCTCCCTGGATAGCGCCTCGCCATTCATCTCATAGGCCAGCAGGGTGTCAGGGTGGGTGGCAACTTCCAGCGGAAGGCTCCTCAGGTACGGCTCGGACTTGCGCGCCGGCTCGGGCTTGCCCACGTCCGCGCCCTCGAACAGCACTTCCTGCGCGCCCTGCTTCAGCCCTGCCAGCTCCAGGACGGCCTTGAGGGGCACACCGGACCACACGGCGGTGCTCACTGCCCCGCTCTGGAACTGGTTGCCCGGCGCCGAGGGCCGCAGGTCGCTGCGATTGTTGCCGGCGCACTCCAGGGTCACGGACATGGTCTGCCTGGGGAAGCGGTGCCGCAGGTCCGCGTACTGCAGGCGCACGGGCCGCTCCACGTGGCCCTCGATGGCCAGCGCCCATGTCGCCAGTTCCACTGTGGGCATGGGAAAGTGGTTGCGCACGTAGAACAGAGGGTTAGGCGTGAGCCAACTCTGGAGAATGGCCGGCGGCGACTCGCTTACCAGCGGCTCCGAGTCCAGTGGCACCAGCTTAAGTGCCTCCGGATGAGTGTACCAGCGCTCCTCGTAGCTGCCAGGCCCGGCCTCGCGGCGGGCGCGTGCATTGGTCATGCCCAACTCCTGTAACAGACAAGTGAAGCCATTTGCCAGGCTAATGTAATTGAAATGCGCTGGGAAAATCAAGGGGGCCATGGCCGGCGCCGACGGATGGCCCCACGCCGCAGGCACCTACCAAAAGACTAGGCCAGGGCTGGTTTCTTTGGTGACAGAAATTCATACGCCCGTATGGTGTCGCAGGGCACACCAGGCGGTAGGGTGTACAGGGGAAGGTGTCGCCTTCCGGCCAGGCGCTGGCACCTGGGGGAAATGGCGGGCCATCCTGGAGGCCGTAAATGAAGGCATCCTTCAACCTGGGACGTGTCGCTGGCATAAGGATCGGCGTACACTACACCTGGCTTTTCGCGTTCGTCCTCATCGCCTGGACGCTGGCGGAGGGCTTCTTTCCCGAGACGTACCCTGGCTGGGCCAGGCTTACGTACTGGATAACCGGCGTGCTGGCGGCGCTGCTGCTGTTTGTGTCGGTGCTGCTGCACGAGTTGGCCCACTCCTTCGTGGCAAGGGCCAGGGGCCTGCCCGTGGAGGGAATCACACTCTTCATCTTCGGGGGTGTGAGCAACCTGCGAGGAGAGGCAGACCGGCCACTGGACGAGTTCGCCATCGCGGTGGTAGGCCCACTGCTGAGCCTGGTGCTCTCCGCCGTGTTCTGGTTCTCCCGCTACGCCCTGGAGGATACGGATGGCCCCGTGTACGCCACGCTGACCTACCTGGGCCTGGTCAACGGCCTGCTGGCCATCTTCAACATCCTGCCCGGGTTCCCGCTAGACGGGGGACGGGTGCTCCGCTCCATTATCTGGGGCGTCACGGGCAGCCTGAGGAAAGCCACCAATGCCGCAGCCCTGGTCGGCCAGCTTTTGGGCTGGCTCCTTATAGGCTGGGGCGTCTTCCAGATACTGCAAGGCTCCTTCCTCAGCGGGCTGTGGATAGCCTTCATCGGCTGGTTCCTGAACAGCGCCGCCGATTCCAGCCGCCGGGAAGTGGCCATGCAGGAGATGTTCCGCGATGTCCGGGTCAGGGACGTGATGCGGCCAGACCCGCCCACCGTGGAGCCGCAGGCGCCACTGGACACCCTGGTGCGCGAGTGCTTCCTGCGCCGAGGCATCCGGGCCGCGCCGGTGTGCGGTGATAGCGGGCTGGAGGGCATAGTCACTGTGTCAGACATCAAGGAGGTGCCGGAGGAGCGCTGGGCCAGCACCACCGCCAGGGACATCATGACCCGGCAGCCGCTCCACAGCGTAAGCCCCAGGGACGACCTGTCCAGGGCGCTGGCGCTCATGGCGGAGCATAACATCAACCAGGTGCTGGTCACCGAGGACGGCAGGCTTGTGGGCATGCTGGACCGCGCCCACATCATCCGCTACCTGCAGAGCATCGAGGAGTTGGGCATGACGCCTGCGGGACAGCCTGGCCGGAGAGAAAAGACCAGCGTGGTATGAGGAGCGGGCGAGGTCACAGGTGCTTGAGGGGACAGGGTTGAGGAGGACAACATGCGGAGCCGATTCGCCATAGACGGCCATCCAGTCCACCCGATGCTGGTCACGATACCCATCGGGCTTTTCGTGTGGGCGCTGGCTAGCTTCGTGGTGTTCTGGGTAACGGAAGACGACATCTGGTACGACGTCTCTTACTGGACAGCCATAGCCGCCGTGGTGAGCGCGTTGCTGGCGGCATTGCCCGGGTTTGGCGACTACCTGGCACTGCCCCTCAGGGGAAAGGCACGCGTAACCGCCACCACCCACATGCTGCTGAATCTCTCCATTGTCGCGCTGTACATAGCCGGCATACTCCTCATGGTGGGTGATGACGCCAGGGAAGGCGTGGCCCGCCTGACCGTGCTTGTCCTGTTTGCCGTAGGCACAGGCGCGCTCCTGGTGTCCGGCTGGCTCGGGGGCGAGCTGGTCTATCGCGAGCACGTGGCCGTCATACCCTCTGAGGCCGAGGCCAGGGCGCGTATCCCCGAGAGCAGGTAAGCCAGGAAGGCCTTCCTGGTGACATGCAGGGGCTGTCTTTGATGCGCCGGCCTCAGGTGAGCACAGGTGAGGAGGACGAGGTTGGCTGGTCAGGATATTATTGTGATCGGCGGCTCCACGGGCGCCCTGGAGGCCCTCTCCAGGCTCGTACGCGAGCTGCCGGAAGACCTGGCAGCGGCGGTCTTCGTAGTGCTCCATCTGACTGACTGCGACACGGGCGCGCTGCCCAGGGCCCTCAGACGCGCCGGGCCGCTGACGGCGGTCCATCCACGGGACGGCGAGGCAATTCAGCCCGGCCACATTTACGTTGCACCGCCTGGCAGGCACCTGGTCATAAGGAAGGGCTACGTGCGCCTGGGGCTTGGCCCTCGGGAGAACGGACACAGGCCCGCCATTGACCCCCTTTTCAGGACTGCCGCGACGGCCTACGGGCGCCGGGTAGTAGCGGTGGTGCTTTCTGGCTGCACCGATGACGGCATCGCGGGACTGATGGCCGTGAAGCAGCAGGGCGGCACCATCGTGGCGCAGAACCCCAGGGAGGCCCTGTACCCGATGCTTCCATCCATGGCCATCGAGAACGTGCAGGCAGACCACGTGCTGCCCGTGGGGGAAATCCCAGCGCTGCTGCACCAACTGGCAGGTGAAGCCACGGGCACGGAGGCGCCCTTTGCCCAGCCCTCCAACGGCGAGGCGCCGCCAGACGTGGCTGAGATGGACGGGATGCTGCCCATGCGACGGGAGATGCCCGGCGCGCCCTCGGCCTTTGCCTGCCCAGAGTGTGGCAGCACCCTCTGGGAGCAGCACGAGGCGGAGTTCGTCCGGTACATCTGCCACGCAGGGCACGTCTTTTCCCTGCACACCCTGGCCTCGCAGCAGAGCCAACTGCTGGAAAATGCCTTCTGGAACATCATCCGCGCCCTGGAGCAGGCCGAAGGGCTGCGCCACTACATGGCCGCCCGGGCACGCCAGCGCGGCGACAAGGTCCAGGCAGCGCGCTACGAGGAGTCGGCCCTGGAGGTCAGGCGCGAGATGGAGCGCATACGGGACACGCTTCTGCACCACCGCACCGAGGCGTTGGCCCAGTAGCAGGCCCCATCCTCCCTCCGACCGGCCCAAAAGTGGACAGTTTTCAAGATAGCTGGCAGGCAGTCAGGCCGGACTGACCTCGCCCCCTGGTGCTTAAGGGCACCACGCTGGCCTATCTATGGCCTCCTCTCCGAGTCCTGTCCCCTCGGCAGGCTCGGGGCAGGCCCTGAGCTTGCCAAAGGACCGGAGAGGGGGAACAGGGGTGAGGACTGGCCGTCTGCCAGCTACCCTCAAAACTGTCCGCTTCTGGCCTCCTGCTGGCCGACATGGGAGGAGCCCAGGAGCAGTCCGCCTCACGGCCCTCGAGGCATAGCGTGCCTTTCCTACTCTTACGCCTTCGGTACGTACACTCCGCCCGGGGATGTCCCAGTCCGTGGCCCGCTTTGCACCTCGGAGGGCCACCTCAGGGCTAGCCCGGTGACCACCCTTGATGTACAATCACGTGCGGCTGACGCTGCCGCGCCATGTCGGCAGAATGGCAGGCGTGGCACCGCAGCACCGAGCGCGCCAGGAGGGATATACATGGGGCAGGCCGAGGACAACGCCAGCAGCCGCGACAGGGCGCTGGCGGCAGTGGCGGCGGTCAGTGCGCTGATGGCACGACGGCGAAAGCCCGGTACCGGCACTGGCAGCCAGGTGGGCCTTGACGCAGCACCCCAGGCCGTGGCGACGTCAGAGGCCGGCGACAGGGCGCTGGCAGCCGCCATAGCCGTTAGCGTGCTGCTGGCTCGCGGACGCCCGCCGGGCCAGGCGCGCCGAGGTCAGCACCTGCCCTAGCCCCTTCCCTCAGAGGCTACTGACGCAGCTACTGACGCAAGGGTAGTTGCAGGGCTGGAATAGCCCTGCCCGCTGCTGGTGCAGGGCCTGGAAGGCGCGGAGAGCTCTCAGCCGTATCGCCCCCCAATATTTCCGTGAAGGGCCAGTCAGAGACTGTCATTATGCCGAACAAGCTGAAGGTCAACGTCAGAGGACGCTGGTACACTGTCGAGGTAGGGGACCTGGACACCAGCCCGGTACGCGTACTGGTAGATGGGCAGCCGGTGGACGTGGAGATACAGCCTCTGCCATCCAGCGCCGAGGGGCCACAGGTGCCTGTCGAGCTCGAAGACGTGGCGCCTGTGGCCGGAAAGCGCTCCGCTATCAAGGTGTTTCACTCCCCCATGCCAGGCATGATCATCTCGGTGGCCGTCAAGCCCGGCGACCAGGTGGTGACGGGAGATGAAATCTGCGTGCTGGAAGCCATGAAGATGCAGCAGGTCCTGCGGGCCGACTGGTCGGGCATCGTCCGCGCGGTACACGTGAGGCCAGGGCAGCACGTGCAGGAGGGCGCTGCCATAGTAGAACTGGAGTGAACGGGTCTTGAAATTGTATGAAAAGAGGCAAATTTTCCCCTTGCCTTTTTCAGATGAAATACCTTAGTATGGCCTGACTGGCTAAGTACGGCCCTCCTCAAAGACCCTCGGCCCACTCACCCACCCAGCAATGTCCCTCGGAGATGCACGCATGCGGCACCATTCCAGGCTGGCTATAGAAGGTGGGACGCCCGTCATAACCACGCCTCTGCCCAGGGGCGTGTCTGGCCCCAGCGTGGTGGGCGACGAAGAGATCGAAGCCGTCACGCGACTCCTCCGTAGCCAGCAGCTCTTCCGCTACCGCGAAGGCAGTGAGGCTGCAAGCTTTGAGCAGGAGGCCGCCGAGTTCCTGGGCGCCCGCCATGCGCTGATGGTCAACTCAGGCACCAGCGCCCTCGTCTGCGCCCTTACCGGCATCGGCATCGGCCCTGGGGACGAGGTGATAGTCCCCGGCTATACCTATATCGCCACCGCCGCGGCCGTCATCGCCGTCGGCGCGGTGCCGGTCATCGCGGAGATAGACAACTCCCTGGGGCTTGACCCTGTGGACGTGGAGCGCAAGATTACTCCCTACACCCAGGCCATCGTGCCGGTACACATGCGCGGCGTGCCCGCCAGGCTGGAGGCGCTCCTGACGGTGGCCCGCAGGCACGGCCTGAAGGTAGTGGAGGACTGCTGCCAGTGCGTCGGAGGCCAGTACCGGGGCAGAAGGGTAGGGACATACGGCGACGCCGGGGCCTGGAGCCTCAACTACTACAAGACCATAAGCTCGGGCGAGGGCGGGCTGGTCTTTACCAGCGACAGGGACATCTACGAGCGGGCCTGCTATGCCGCAGACCCCGGCCTGCCCATGTGGACCAAGTCCGGTGGCGTAGAGTGGCACAACGAGCCTTTCCCTCGCCAGACCTACCGGCCCAGCGAGGTCCTGGCCGCCATTGCCCGTGTCCAGCTACGCAAGATAGAGGGCATCCTGGCCCACCAGCGGGCGCTGAAGCAAGCGTTCCTCGACGCCCTGGATGAGCCGAGAGGCTACGTCCTCCAGCATGAGGACGACCCGGAGGGCAGCACGGGCGTCTCCATGTCCGTCATAGTCCATAGCGCCGAGCTTGCCAGGGGCTACGCGCTGGCCCTTCAAGCCGAGGGCCTGGAGGTGGCGACCATCTACAACGATGGCTTCCCCGACCGCCACATCTACGCTTACTGGGACGCCATCCTGGAGAAGCGTTCTCCCCATCCCACGGGCTACCCCTGGAAAGACCCGGCCTACAAGGGCAACGTGCAGTACTCCAGGGACATGTGCCCGCAGACCCTCTCCATCCTGGCACGCGCCCTTCGATTCGACTTCAACATGAACATGGCGCCAGAGCAGGCGAGGCTGATGGCCCTGGCGCTGAACAAGGTTGACGCCGCGCTGGGCGCATAGGCCAATCGCTCTCGCGCCATCCCGTTGCATCCCATCCAGCCTGGCCACATGCACCAATGACCGAGCAAGGTGAGGCGTGGTAAGCATCAACAACGAGGCACTGGAAGCCCTGGCCACGGCCCTGCGGTCGCTCCTGCCGCCAGTGGCGGACCCCGACTTGCAGCCAAGCCTGGTGGTGCTGCCCACCCGCATAGGGCCCGCTGGCATCGGCGGTGTCGTCGGCACCAACGCTGACCCCCGGGGCGAGATAGTTGCCCGGCGGCTGGAGGCGACCGCCCTCGTCACGGTGCGGGGCGAGGACAACGCGGGCCTGGACAGCGCAGTGGCCGACGTGACACGCGCCTTGGTGGCCGCTGACCGCGCCGCGCTTCAGTCCAGCGGCATCCTCAGGATCACCCTGGGCAACATCGGCTCCAGGCCCGAAGAGAGGCCAGGCGGAGGGCCTGACCGCGCCCAGGAGAGGGAACTGACCTTCCGTGTGCTGTATGAGTTCCTCAAGCTGCCGGAGGCCGCCGAGGGCGTCATCCAGGAGATACCCATAGACCTGGAGGTGAACGAGACCGGCGCCAGGCCCAGGATTGTCCTGAGCAGTGGCTTCATGGAAGGCTCCCTGGACTGGTTCGAGGTAGTGGACGACCCGCTGGCTACCCAGGGCGCTCCTTCGCAATGGCTCTACAACGCTGCCGAGGCCAGGATCGAGCAGCGTGCCAACATCCGTGGCGGCTCCGCTGGCGTCAACGCCAACAAGCCCGGCACTTATCTGGTGCTGAGGACCGGCGCTGGCAGGCCGGCGGTACGGGACTTCACCTTTGAGGTGGAGTTCAGCTCCACCGATAGCGGCGGCATCGGCGTGGTGTTCCGCTGGCAGGACGTGGACAACTTCTATTTCTTCCTGACCAATAACGCCCGTGGGTACAGGCTCATGGGCAGGAAGGTAGCCGGGACTTTCGCCAACCTGGCGACGCCAGCGCTGGACAATACCAGCAGCTTTGCAGTCGGCGCCAGGCACATCCTCAGAGTCACGGCCCTGGGGGATACCTTCCGGGTGTACATGGACGGCGGCCTGGCGCTCACCGGAGCAGACGCTTCCATCGCGGGGCCGGGGCGTGTGGGGTTCATGACCCACGCCAACAACCGGGCCTTCTTTCACCATATCTCGCTGGTGCAACTGCTGGAGGCGCCATAGACGGCGTGGGTGCCCGGCTGGGTGCCAGGCACCAGGGGCGCGCACTGATGCGCTGGACAGGCTTTTTGAGCTAAAGAATTCGGCGTTCGGGGGCCAAGGACTGAGCGGCCATAGCGCTACCAATAGGGAGGCACAGTGAATGGCTGAGACCTTTGTCTTATCGGAACTGGTAATCCCGGGGACATACATCCGCGTCAGCGCGGAGGCGCTGATAGGCGCGGGGGCTGTATCGGTGGGCAACATAGGCATCGTGGGCACTGCCAGCAACGGCGTGGGCCAGACCCACATCCTGTCCGACTACGAGACCGGCCGCGTTTTGCTGGGTGCCTATGACGCCTACAACGGCGGCGCAGGCACCCTCAACCTGACGCGCGGGCTGGAGTTGGCCTACCGCAATGGCGCCCGCAACGTGTTCGCTCGCGCCCTGGCGCCCGGCGCCACCCAGGCGGACTTCGAGGCCGCCTTCAACGAGCTGGTCAAGGATGACGTGAACATCCTGGTGGCCCCCGAGCTGTCCACGGCGACGGCCCTGGCGGTCCTCGGCCCCGTGCTGGAAACAGCGGAGAACGATGGCAAGGACCTGATAGCCGTGGTTGGCTCGGATGCCACCACGGTCACCAACATCCGGGCACAGGTGTCAGCCAACGACCGCATCATTCTGGCCGCGCCGGGTATCCGCGCCTTCGACGCCGCGGCAGGGCAGGAGGTCACTCTGAGCGGCACCTATACCGCCGCGGCCATAGCCGGACTCCTGAGCTCCCTGTCCCCTCAGTCCAGCCCCACCAACAAGGTGCTTCCCGGCGTGGTGCAGCTTTCCCAGCGCTTCTCCTACGGCGAGATACGCCAGCTTGTCAGCGGCGGAGTGCTGACACTGGAGCAGCGCCAGGGGATACGCGTGGTGCGAGGCGTTACTACCGAGATGGCCACCAATGGCCCCTTCCGCCAGGTCACCACGCGGCGCATCGTGGACTTCGCCAAGGCGGGGATACGCAGCGTCAGCAACCCCTTCATCGGCCGGCTGAACAACCAGCGCGTGCGTGCGGCGCTCCAGGGCGCCATAGACGGCTTCCTGACGACCATGGTGCAGGACGAGGCGCTCATCGGCTATAGCCTGCAGGTAACGGCCAGCAGGCAGGACGAGATCGCCGGCAGGGCCATGGTCAACGCTGTCCTGCAGCCCACCTTCAGCATTGACTTCGTCGCGGTAACGCTGGAGCTACGGTAGGAGGTAGCCGATGCCAAACACGAGTGTACTCACCGGAGCGGACGGCTCCATTACGCTGTCAACGCCCCAGGGCACCGAGGGAGAGGCGGCACAGGGGGTCCTGGACGCCTACGAGCTTATCACCGTCGGCCGCGTCCAGAACGTGCGGGTGGAGGTGCGTTCGGATATCAAGGCCTTCCACGAGATAGGGCAGCGCTACGCCACCGAGCTACGCCCTGGCAACGTCACCATCCGCGGCACCATTGGCCGCGCCTTCATCAATGGGGCGCTGCTGAGGCTGCTGCTGGGCGAGGCCAGCGAGCAGCGGCCGGCCGCAAGCTGGGTCCAGCCTGCCTTCAACATCACCCTGCGTCTGGACAACCCGGCCACGCCGGACACCAGCAGCACCGTTACCCTGTACGATGTCAAGATAGACGGCTGGGCCTTCAACCTTCCTGAGGACGACTTCGTCATGGAGTCTATCAGCTTCCAGGCCCTGTACCTCAGCGTCCAGGATGAAGGCTAATGCTGTCGCCCGAGGAGCTGCTGGCTGGCAGCAGCCTGACCTTTGAGGTGGAGGTGCCCGCCTCGGTGCTGCGGCCCACCGACGCGGGCAGCGCCGAAGCCCAGCCCCGGACGGTCCGCCTGCGCCCCCTCACCGTCCGCGACCTGCAGTTGATTACACGGGCGGCCAGAGAGAGCGACTCGCTGGTGGCGGCGCTGATGGTCCAGCGGGCGCTGGTGGAGCCGCAGATGACCGTGGCCCAGGTGTCGGCCATGCACGTGGGCCTGCTGCAGTTCCTGTTGCAGCAGGTGAACCACATCAGCGGCATCACGGCCACGGCGGAGCAGCTCTCCAGCGCCATGGAGGCGCCGCTGGCCAAGGCCGCCTTCGTGCTGGCCCGGGAGTTCGGCTGGACGCCCCAGCAGGTGAGCGAGCTGACCCTGGGGCAGGTATTGCTGAACCTGCAGATGCTGAAGGAGAAGTCGCGCTCGTGACGCAAAGGCCCGGCAACCAGGAGGCATGGCGCCAGCATGTGCGGGCGTTCCGCAGTGTGACGGAGTCCCTCCGTGCGCCCGTGCCCCGCCTGCTGGCCGAACTGCTGGCCCCGGAGAAGCTGCTGGACATGGCGGGCGAGTTGCCGCTGGTGGGCTTTTCGCCCTTCGGCGCGCTGCCCCGGGAGCTTGGGGACGAGGGGGAGCAGCGGCAGCGCCATGGGAGCGCCAGGCCAGCCGGCGCGGCGCCCGGACTCTCTCCCTCCTCACGGCGGACTGACTCCCCGCCGCCGGCTGCCGGGCTGACCGGCACGGCCAGCCAGCCCAGGGCGCCCACGGCCATAGAGAGCGGTCCGTCGCGCCCCGTGTTCTCGCTGAAGCGCATCAGCGGGCCAGATGGCCGGGCGGGACGCTCCGGCCCCGTTGCACCCTGGCCCGCTGATCAGGCGCGGCTGGCAGGCCCAGGCGCCCCGCCACAGCCACCGCCTGGCGTAGAAGTGAAGGCCCAGGATACCGGACACCAGGAGGCAGGCCAGGCCCCGCGCCAGGTGTCGGAGGACTCACAGTCAGACGGGCATCCCTCCGGTCAGCGGCCCGCCCGGCTCCCGGGTGCCCACGCGCAGGCCGCCCTGATGGCCCAGGCGGGAGGCCTCCTGGCGGCGCTGGCCGAAGAGGCGCTGCGTGGCACTCGCGCGGAAGGCGGGAGCGCCGGCGGGCCACCTCGGGGCCAGGAGTGGAACGCCCCTCAGGGGCCGGGCCTATCACCATCCGCGCCCTGGCAGGAAGGCCGTGCAGAGGCCGTCCGAGGAAGTCGCTGGCCCGGCGGCGCAGGTCTGCCGGAAGGCGTTGAGGACCTGCTGGGCCGCCTGGCGGGCGAGTTGCTGGCGCCTGGCGGCACGGGCAGTCGGCCACGGTGGGAGATGGAGAGGCTTCAGGCAGAGGGCGATGAGGAGCTAGACAAGGGCAACGAGAACGGCAGCGCCGAAGCAGCCCCGGCACGGCAGGGCCTTGCCGTGGAGGCGCTGCCCTGGAAGCCGCGCCAGGGGGATGGGCCAGCGCCCGCCGCCAGCGAGGCCCCGCGCGCGCCCTTGCCCGACGCCGAGACGCTGGCGGCGCTGGTCAGCCAGGTGCTGATGGAGCAGGCCCGCCTGCACGGAGTTGACCTGACATGAGGACCAAGCCTGTCCTTGGCGACTGGGAGATACCGCGCATCGAGTCCATTAGCTCGCTGGAGAGGCGCTCCTTCGTGGAGTTCCCTGTGCCAGGCCGGGTGGGCAGCCTGTACCAGGACATGAACGCGGCGCCCATGCGTATCGCCATCGCCGGCAGCCTCTACGGCGACGAGGCCAGGGACGAGTTCCTACAGACGCTGCGGGAGAAGTTCCGCGCCGGCGAGCCGGTGACCTTCGTGGCCGACATAACCACGGCGACGGAGGTGCAGTACGTCATCATCGAGATACTGCGCTTGCAGGAGAGCGGCACGCGGCCCGACGAGATCGAGTACCTCATCGTCATCCGGGAAAGCCCGCCGCCTCCACCGCCGCCGGACCCGCTGGGCGGGCTGGACGCCGGCCTGCTGGAGGACGCCGGAAGCTTCCTGGACACGGTCACCGGCGCCCTGGACGTGATAGATACGCTGGGCAGCGTGCCCAACTTCGGCGACCCCACGCCTCCGCTGAGCGGCGCGCTGGACAGCGCGCAGGCCGCGCTGGAGGGGCTGGGGGGAGTCACCACGGCGCTGAGCGAGCTTTTCGGGGGGAGCTAGCAGGACATGCCCACCCTTTTCGAGCGTCTTGACCAGGCCCTGGATGGCAATGAGCTGGACGGCAGGCTTACTGCCCAGGTGGGCAACCTCACGGCCATCGTGGACGTTGTCTCGGGCCTGATAGCCAACCCGCCCGACGAGCTGAGCGACCTCCAGGCGGCCATAAGCGAGCTGCCGCTGCCTGACCTCCAGCTTGGCGGCGACTTCTCGGGCACCCTGGACGCCATCCGCGAGGCGCTGCCGTCCGACCTTTCCTCCGTCACCGGCGACCTGCTCAACGGCCTACAGCAGTTGCAGACTACCGTTGGCACCCAGTTGGCCCAGGTCCTCCAGGACACCCTGGAGGCGGTGCTGGCCATCTACAGGCTGACGCAGATTGACTTCACCTGCGAGGAGGCCGCCGCGCCGGAAGGCGGCGGTGGAGGCCCTGGAGGCGGCGCGCCGCCTTCAGGCGGCACACCACCCCCCGGCGGCGGGACGCCTCCGCCCGCTCAGCCGCACCCTGTGGGCGCCGTGGTGGAGCGCACCAACGGCTTCCTGGACCTTTTGCCTTCGCCGCTGACTGTAGAGGGCTTCCTTACGTGGCTCATCCAGGCGACGGACTTCGCCCAGCGCAATGCGCTGCTGCCACGGAACATACCGCTGTACGACGACATCCGCGACCCGCTGGAGACGCTGGTCACCTGGAACGGCCTGACCGCCGACCAGGTACGCGACCAGATCGGCGCCGCGCTGGCCGACACGGCGGCCTTCGTCCGCGGCAGCGCCAGCAGCGCCCTGGCCGGCCCGCTGGCCGACCTTTCCAGCCTGCCGGCCAGCATCGGCGCCAGCACGCTGCGGCAGATTGCCAGCGACCTGGCGGCCAGGCTGGCCGAGCTACGCACCGCCGTCAATAGCGGCGACCTCAGCGGCACCGGCCCCACCGTGGCCACGGTCAACACGCTGCTGGACCAGTACGACGCCCTCAGGCCCACTCTGGAGGCCAGCGTGCTGCCGCTGCTGGAGCCGCTGCAGGCGCGCCTGGCCGCCCTGGCCGACGACATGGAGGACCAGATGGCCCACGTGCTGTCAGTCCTGCGGCCCCCCGGCGCCCTGGGCGACCTGGAGCCTTTCATTGCCGATCTGCCCTCGCCACCCCTGGCCGACTCACTGGCGGCGGTGGAGCAGTGGCTCAATGCCGTCACCGCCTGGCTGCGCGACCTGTCCGAGAAGCTGGACCTGACGGCCATCCGGGACCCGCTGCGCACCGTGGCCGAAGGCGCCCGGGCCGCCGTGGACGGCCTGGACCAGGGGCTGACCGCCGTGACCCTGCAGGTGCAGTCCCTCTTCGGCGAGGTAGAGTCGCTGCTGGACCAGCTTGACACGGCAGCCATCCAGGCCCAGGTGGAGGCGGCCATCCAGGAGTTCAAGGACGAGCTGGTGCAGCAGTTGAACGACCTCTTCGCGCCGGCGCGGGAGGCCGTATCCCAGGTGGTGGACACCATTGACTCCGCCGTGGACTCCTTCGACCCGGAGGACATCATCGAGGCCCTGCAGCAGGCCATCCAGGCTGTCACGGACGTCCTCCAGGACCCGGCGGTGACCTCGGCGGTGGAGCAGATAAAGGGCACGCTGGACACGGTGAAGCAGCAGGTGGAGGCCCTGTCCTTCGCACCGCTGACCGATGAGGTCGTGGCCGCTATCGAGGCCATTGCGGAGCAGTTGCGCCAGATCGAGGCGTCGCAGCTACCGCCGCCGCTCCAGGCGGCCCTCCAGACGGCGCTGTCGGCCCTGCCCGGCGACCTGACGCCCTTCACCGACCCCATCATTGACGAGTTCGGCGAGATGATAGAGGCCGGCCCGGTGCCCCTGGTGGAGGCCGTGCGAGACCAGCCCCAGCGCCTGCTGGAGCGCGTCCGCCAGTTCGAGCCAGGGGCGCTGCTGGGCGACACGCTGTCCCAGCCCTACCAGCAGCTTATCGCTCAGATGGAGGCCTTCAAGCCCAGCGACCTGCTGGAGCCGGCCCAGGGCGCACTGGACTCGCTCAAGGACCGGCTGCGGGAGAGCGCCAGCCCCAGCCTGGCCGTCCAGCCGCTGCAGGAGCTTTTCGACCAGTTGTTGCAGTCCTTCAACGCCCTGGACCCCGAGGCCCTGGTGGCGCCCCTGGAGCAGCGCGTCAGCGATACCATCAACAGCATCCTGGACGCGCTGCCTGTGGACGAGGTCTTCGACCAGGTGGACGAGGCGCTGGGGAAGATCGAGGAGACCATCGGCATCGGCGATGACCTGCTGGCCCTGCTGCGACGCGTCCGGGAGCTCCTGGACGCCTTCGAGGACCCGCAGGCCAAGGTGGACACCTTCATCAGCGCCGTCATCGCCAAGGTGGAATCGCTGACGGACACCAGCGCGCTGGAGCCTGTCCTCCAGGACCTTTCGGACGCCCTGGACGAGACCCGGGCGTCGGCGCTGCTGGCCCGGTTCGACGCCGCCGCTGGCGCGCTACTGTCGGCGCTGGAGGACCTGGACCCCCAGGACCGCCTGGTGGCGCTGGTGCAGGCCTACAACGGCGTCTCGCGCCAGGCGCTGGCCGCCCTGCCGGACTCGGCGGAAAAGACCGCGCTGACGGCGGTGCTGGACCGCTTCAATCCGGCCCAGCCTGTCTTTGCCGCGCCCTACCAGGCGCTGGAGGAGCTGCGCCAGGCCATCCAGCAGGCGCGGGCAAGCCTCCAGGCGCTGCTGGCCGACTGGGACGACCGCTTCCACGACGCCGACGGCACGCTGTCCGCCCTGCGGCTGGCACAGGCCACCGGCGACCAGCTTGCCCAGTTCCTGCGGGACGAGCTGGGGCCGCAGCTCACGCGCCCGCTGGTGAAGGCCTTCGCGGCCCTGGACCCGGTGCGCCAGACCGCCGACGTCTTCATATCCGAGCTGGAAAGCCTTATCTCAGACCTCCAGGCCAGGCTGACCGACCTGCTGCTGGGGCCTGACTCCCTGGGCGGCATACGCGACGCGCTCCAGGAGTTGGTGCAGCGCCTGCGGGACTTCAACCTGGGCTTCCTCAGCGACAGTCTGGCGTCCCTGTTCGCCAATGTGCGGGGCAAGCTGGAGGCCATAAGCCCGGCCCAGCTTGGCCAGGCCCTCCAGACCGCCTTCGAGGACATGCTGGACACCCTGGACCTGGGCCTGGTGCTGCCGCCCGACGACGTGGCGCAGCTTGATACCACATACGCCGAGGTGCTGGACAAGCTGAAAGCCCTGGACCCCAACACGCTGGTGACCGAGGTCCTGCAGCCAGCCTTCGAGGAGACGGTGCTGCCGCTGCTGGAGACCTTCGACCTGACGCCGCTGCTAACAGCCATCGTGGAGCGCCTGCGCACCCTGGACGACGAGCTGAGGCAGGAGATGGCCCGCGTCAACGAGGCGTACCAGGAGATGCTGCGCTCGGCGCCGTCCGTCGGCGTGTCCGCCGCAGTGGAGTTGCCAGTATGAGGCCAGCCCCCTCTCTGGCTCTCCCCCAAAGGGGGCGAGAATGTCCCTTCCCCCACAGGGGGAAGGTCAGGATGGGGGCGGCATACCAACAGCTACTTGCTTGGCAAGGTGTGTGTAGAGTAGTAGTGGAGTAGTAGAGGAATGACGCTAGGGTCAGTGCTGCTGAGGCCCCAGAGGGTGCGGCGCGGCGCGGCGCCCACGCCCGAAGACACGCTGGTGGACGACTTCCTGTCCCTGATGGCCCGCGTCATCGCCAACAAGGCCAGGGGAGGCCCGGTCCTGGATACCATGGGCGAAGCCCTGGAGGCGGCAGCCCAGCGCCTCGCACACCAAGCCGAGGCCGGCGTGGCCACCGCCCACGAGCGCCTGCGCAACCTGCTCCAACCCTTCGCGGACACGCTGACGCAGTTAGCCCAGCAGCTTTCTGAGGTGGACGACCCCGCTGAGGTCATGGATGTTGCCCAGGAGGTGCTGGCCCTGGTCACCGGCCTGGCAGAAGGCCTGACCGCCGACCAACTCCGCCAGCACCTAGACGAGCTACTGGACATAGCCCGGAACGACCTGGGCCTGACCAGCGACTTCATCACAGGGCAGGTGTGGGCGCTCTTCGACGACGTCATGGCCCGGCTCCAGGCGCTGCCGGCCGAGTCGGACAGGGCCATGAGGGAGGACCGGCGCGAGGTCATCGCGCTGCTGCGCCGCATCAAGCGCCGGCTGCAAGGCCAGTTCCAGTTCCCGGAGCTTAACGCCGACAGGCTGACAGCGGAGCTTTTCCGGTGGCTGCGCCGCTCCGGCTTCGACGGCGCGGCCCGGCGTGTGGCCTGCATCGGCGAGGGCGTTGGCGCGGCCTTCGACGTGGGCGAGGCGGTGCTGCGCCTGGTGCCAGCCACCAGCATCTTCGGCCCGGGCAGCGTCGGCGCGGCTGAGGCCGTCGCTCGGGAGAAGTTCGCCTGGTACGCAAGCTGGCTGCTGGGCGACAACGACAGGCCCTGGTACTACACCATGCTCTTCTTCCTGCCCGCCGACGAGGTCTGGATAGACAAAGACCGCAAGAACATCGTCCGCAAGAATGTCTGGCGAGACAACCAGGTGCTGCACACGGGCACCGACGTGAAATGGAACGACGCGCCCATCTTCCAGACATCCAGCCCCAGGCACTTCACCTTCGGGCTGGTCGGCCCCGACGCCATGGAGAAGGTCGCCATCTACTCCGCCTGGATCGGCGACTACGTTGAGGCCATCCTGCAACTGAAGGCCATCGAGAAGGGCAACTTCGCCTCGCCCATCCTGAACAGCGTCGCCATGAGCGCCCTGGGGACCTACCGGCTCATCACGGAGGACCCCGAGTACCCCATTCATAGTGTGCTCCGCTGGCTCACCGGCCGGACCATTTCCACGCTGCTGGGCTCCTTTGAGGGCATCCACACCAGCGCCACCTTCGGCAACGCTTTCAAGTTCTGGGTAATACTCCTGGCCGCCGACGCCATGAACTCCTACACCAGCAAGTCCATCGCCTCGACGGTCCGAGACCTGCTGCTGTCCACCCTGACCCTGCTGAACTACCAGGGGCCTGGCACGCCTCCATCGGGAGAGGACAACCGGCCTGAGAACCGCAAGGAGGTAGGGCCGTGGGTGAGCCTGGCGACGCTGGGCGCCAACTGGCTCATGACGCAGATAATCCCCAGGACGGACTACTCCCATCCTTTCCAGGGGCCTGGCGGGCAGGCGGCCAAGATGTGGCTGCTATGGGGCCTCCTGGGCAGCATCGGTGCGGCCATGCTGGGGGCGGTGGTCGGCACGGCAGCGGGCCAGGCGCTGGCCAGGGCGCTGGACTGGAAGGTGCTGGGCAGGCAACTCCTGGACGGGCTGCTCAAGACGGCCTCCACCTTCTGGTTCGCCTTCTGGCTCACCCTCTTCGGCTTCAAGGAGGGCGACACCGACGATGGCAAGTACAACCCTGGTGGTGCCGACTTCCAGGGCTACCCGGCCCACGATTCATCGCCCTACAGGCTGCCCTTCGAGCAGGGCAAGGCCGTCCTCTGCGTCCAGGGCAACCAGGGCATGTGGAGCCATAACAACTTCGCTGGCCTGCCCCAGATTTACGCCTACGACCTGGCGCTGGACCAGGGCGAGGAGGTGCTGGCCAGCCGGCCGGGTACGGTGGTGGACTTCTTCGACTGGGTGCCCGACGACCAGGACGTCAACACCACCGCGCCTCCTGGGGCCACCATCACGGGCCAGACCACAGCGGAAAACTGGAACTTCATCGCCATCAGGCATGACCTGTCGCTGGACCCGGCCACCGGCAACCTGGTGCCGGCGGCGCCCGACAATACCCACGACCTCGACCAGGGCGGGGCCGTTGTGACGACCTACGCCGAGTACGGCCACGGCCGGCAGGGCAGCGTGCGGCGCGTCTTCGCTCAGAGGCTGGGCATCAGCGAGGCCAGCATCACCTCGGCCCAGATAATCGGGCAACAGGTAAGGCAGGGACAGCCCATCATGCTGGCGGGCAACACGGGCCACAGCTTCGTGAACCACGTGCACATCCATGTGAGGCCGGGGCCGCCATCGTCCACACCGCCGCCCGTCGCCAGGGGCAACCTGACGAACCGGACCATTCCCTTCGTGTTCCGGGATGTGACGCACATCATCGGCACCGACGGCGTGCCCAAGTCCCTCAAGTTCTACACATCCGACAACCAGAGGGTATAGCATGGTAAGCTCGCTTTTCGCTGCGGGCAGTGCCCCTCCAGCAGTACGAAAGCCGGTCATAGAGCTCAGCTTCGGCAGCGGCAGCGCCGAGGACTGGAAGAACACCGTCGAGACGCTGACGCTGGAGGCTGGCCTGGGGCCATCGGTGGACAGGGTAGAGGCACGGCTGGCCGCCGTCCAGCAGGCGCCCGTGCCGGCCATCGGCGACGCCGGCAGCGTGTCCCTGGGGTACTCCGACGCGGCGGCTGAGACGGTGTTCACGGGACAGGTGGAGGCCGTTGGCCGGAGCATCCACGGCGCCACGCACGTCGTCGCCTCCAATGGTGGCGCCCTGCTGTCGAGGCTCCGCATCAACCAGAGCTACGAGCAGCAGAAGGCCGGCGACATAGTGCAGGACCTGGCGGGCCGGGCAGGGGTGAGCGCCGGCAGCGTGGAGGCCGGCGTCACCTTCCCCTTCTATGTGGTGGACGACCGGCGCACCGCCTACCAGCACATCGCGGCGCTGGCCCGCAAGTGCGGCTTCAGCGCCTATTTCACGCCCGAGGGCGAGCTGACCTTCGCCCCCATCACGCCCGGCCAGCCGGTGCAGAGCTTCACCTACGGGGTGGACATCCTGGCGCTTCAGGTGTACGAGGCCGCTCCGGGGCTGGGCCAGGTCACCGTGGTGGGTGAAGGCGCCGCCGGCAGCCAGGGCCAGGACGCCTGGAGTTGGCTCGTGCAGGACCCGGGGCCGGTGACGGGCACGGGCGGCCAAGGCGCGCCCCAGCGCCTGGTGCGCGACCCCTCGCTGCGCAGCCAGGACGCGGCCCAGAAGGCCGCCGAGGGCATCGCCAGCGCCAGCAAGCTGCTGGACATAACCGGCGTGCTGCTGGTGCCCGGCGCGCCCAGGGTCGTGGTCGGCGGCACCATCGAGATTGCCGACGCGCCAGTGGAGGCCCTCAACGGCCAGGCTCTGGTGCGACGGGTGCGCCACCGCTTCTCCAAGCGGGAGGGGTTCACCACCCTGGTCGCCTTCAGCAAGACAGGAAGCGGAGCGGGTGGGCTGGGAGGGCTACTATGACGCTGACGCTTTTCGAGACCATTCAGCGCATCGTCCAGGAAGAGCTGGGGCGGCTGCGGACGGCAGAGCTTGCCATCGTCCAGGAGCAGCACCCCCACGAGAGCGACTCGGACAAGGACAACTACGCCTGCACGGTGCGGCTGCGGGACTCGGGCATTGTGCTGAAGAACGTGCCCGTGGCCACGTCGCGTGTCGGCAGCGTCAGCATCCCCGCCGTGGGCGACCTGGTCATGGTCCAGTTCATCGGCGGGGACATTAACGCGCCGGTCATAATCGGTAGCCTGTACAGCGACGAGGCCCGGCCGCCGGTCAGCGCCGACGGCCAGGCCATCATGCACCTGCCCCTGGGCGCATCGGACAGCGACGCGGTGCACATAGAGTTGCACAGCGGCGACCGGCGCGAGATCGTCGTCAAGCTGGGCACAGGCATATCCCTGAACATCCGCGACGACGACCCGGTGGTGGAACTGGACGTTGACGGCGGCAAGGCGAAGCTGGCGATTGGCCGGGACGGCTCGGTCAAGCTGGAGGCCACCTCCGACATAGAGATCAAAGGCGCGGCGAACATCAACGTGGAGGCAGGAGGGCAGCTTAATCTCAAGGGCAGCGTGGTGAACATCAACTAGCGGCGAGCGCAGGGCCAGGCAGACCTCACCCCACGCTACACAGGGCCAGGGTTGGCCCGGTGCGTCCCCTGTGGGGGAGAGCTAGAGAGGGGCAGGAGACCTTCCCCCACTTCCCAGGACCAGGAGCAAGTCATGGGACAGCCAGCGGCAAAGCAGGGCGACAGGGTAATTGCCACTGATACTCACATCATAATGGTGCCGACGCCGGGCGGGCCGGTGCCCACACCTTTGCCTCATGCGTTCATGGGCCAGCTAGACGGCTCCCTCAGCAGCGACGTCAACATAGAGGGAAAGCCCGCCGCGACCCAGGGCAGCACCGCCACCAACACGCCGTCCCACGTGCCCCAGGGAGGGCCTTTCCAGAAGCCGCCCACCAACAAGGCGACCATCACGCTGGGCAGCACGACCGTCTTCATCAACGGCAAGCCGGCGGCCCGCAACGGCGACAAGGCCATGACCTGCAACGACCCCGCCGACATGCCCGTAGGCACGGTGATGGCCGTGGGCACGGTGAACATAGGAGGCTGATGACGTGGTCCAGGACAGGCACCTGCTGACGGATATCCGGCTGGAGCTACGCCACGCGGAGCTACGGCCCGTGTACGAAGTGGCCGAGGAGGAGGGCCGCGTGCCCGGCCGGCAGACGCGGCTGATGGACTTCGGCACCGTGAGCGGCCGGGACAACCTGGGGCAGGCCATCCTCATGCGCCTGCTGACGCCCCTGGGTGAGCTTTCGCCGCTGGCCCACCCGGAGTACGGCTCCCGGCTGCACGAGCTTATAGGCAGGCCCAACACCGAGACCACCCGCAATCTGGTCAAGCTTTTCATACTGGAAAGCCTGCAACTGGAGCCTCGCATCGAGCGGGTGCTGGAGGTGACAGTGGAGCCTGACCGCGTGTTACGTGACCTGGTGCAGGTCACGCTGCGCGTGCAGCCGGTGGGCGAGACCGGGGTAGTCGTCATAGGCCCCTTCGCACTGGAGCTTGGACAATGACCTTCAGACGCCGGACCTTCCCAGAGGTCGTCGAGTACCTCCTGACCAGCATCACCGGAGGCGTTGCCGGGGAGTCCCACCCGTTCCCGCCGCCTGGCGCCGCCAGTCCGCCCTTCCGGCACAGCCTCCAGCAGCCGCCCGTGGCCAGCGTGGTCTCGGTGTACGGCTCGCTGGACGGCCAGCCGCACCTGTTCCGCAAGGACGTGGACTACAGGCTGCTGGACGACCAGCAGACCGTGGAGTGGCAGGCCGGCGGCCAGTTGCCGGACCCGGGAACACTGGTCAGCATCAACTACCTGCCGACCTCGGCCCGCGCCGCGGTCAATGACATCCAGGTGGGCAGCGTGGTCAGGACGCTGGCCGAGTCGGTGGCGCTGGAGATAGCACGGCTGTACGCCCAGCTAGAGGTAGTCTACCAGTCAGGCTTCATTGACACGGCCACCGGCATTTCCCTGGACAACGTGGTCGCCCTGCTGGGCATGGAGCGCGTCAGGGGCGGCAGGCCAGCCGGAGAGGTGGAGTTCACCCGCGCGCCAGGCAGCCGGGGCAGCATCACCATACCCACCGGCACGCGCATCATCACTCCAGACGGCAACGTGGAGTATGAGACCACCGCCACAGTGACTCTGGCCGAGGGCCAGACTGCCATCCGGGTGGTGGCCCGCGACCTGGAGGACAACGAGCCTCTGCCAGCCGACAGCCTTACGGTGCTGCCCGTGCCCATCACGGGCATCGCTGGCGTCACCAATCCCGCGCCCACGGCCATCACCGCCCAGAATGAGACCGATGAGGAATTGCGGGCCAGGGCCAAGAACTTCCTCCACGGCAGCGAGCGGGCGACCCTGGGCGCCATCAGGGAGGCCATTGCGCGCCAGGGCATTACGGCGGACGTGGAGGAGGTCAAGGACGTCTTTGGCCAGATCGAGCGGGTGGACATCACGCCTCACGCCCAGGCGCTGGCGCCTGAATTGGACCAGCGGCTGCGCACCGCCATCGAGGCGACGCGCCCCGCCGGCGTGCTGGTGAAGCTCAAGCAGGCCGAGCCGCCCAGGAAGGTCAACGTCAAGCTGCGGCTCGCTACCCGAAGTGGACTGCTGGAGCAGGACCTCCGCGCCGTCCAGCGCTCGGTGCGCGACAAGATAGAGGACTACTTCGCGCGCCTGCCGGCCAGGGAGGCGGGCAGCATTAACCGCATTGTCGGCCTGGTGCTGGGCATTCCCGAGGTGGAGGACATGCGCATCCTGGAGGCGTCCTGGAGCTTCAACGGCACGGTGCAGGACGTCCTGGACCTGCCCAATGGCCAGCTTGCCATCGGCGGCTTCCCCACGGTGCTGGGGGAGCTGCAAATCACCGACCCCAACCTGCCCACGCGGCTCCAGGCCATCGTGACCTACCCCGAGGACGAGGCGCCGCCGGACGGGCCACAGGTGCAGGCCGCCCTGGCTAACGCCATCACCTACCTCAACGACGTCAACGCCAGCGAGGCCACCACCGATGCCCGGCGGCAGTTGTCCTACGGCAAGCTGCTGCGCGTCGTCCCGCTGCCCGGCAAGCCGGGCGAGTCGCTGGAGGACTACGACGACGCCGTGGACGCCGGCGGCCCGGTACCCACGCTGCCCGACGAGACCGCCATCAGCCCCTACCAGGTACAGTTCGTGTTCACGCTGGAGAGCGGCCTGGGCCGCATTATCTCTCAGACATCGGACCCGGCCTACGTGCTCACTACCTTCGAGCGGCTGACTCTGGACAGCGTGGAAGTCCAGGCGGAGGCCAGCAGTGGCTAGGTTCGAGCAGATAAGGGACCGGCTGCACTCCCTGTACAGGCCCGAGGATGCCGACACGGGCCTGCTGACGCAGTTCATCCGCACCGTGGCCGACGCCCTGGCGCGGGTGGACCTGTCGGCCACGCTGGTGCTCCAGTCCCACTGGTACGCCTTCGCCGACCGGGCGCTGTACAGCCCCTTTTTCCTGCGCAGCCGCCAGCTCCAGGACCCCGAGGCGCCCATGCCCCTGGCCGGCGATCCGGAGCTGGCCCAGTACCCCTACATCCGCGACCTGGCCCGCATCGCCGCGCTGCTGTCGCTGCCCCCCTGGCAGGAGCCGCTGGCGCTGCGGGAGCTGGTGGAGGCCTACCGGCTGCGCATCAGCCGCATCGTGGCGCTGTACCGCAACGGGCTAGGCACCCTGAATGCCCTGCGTCGCATGATAGAGGCGCAGTTGCCCGTGGACCTTGCAGCGCCGGCACCCCTGCGGGACCGCCCCTTCTGGCTGGAGGAGCACGCGCCGCTGGGCAGGGCGACGCTGGCCGTGCAGGCGCGGGGCGAGCCGCTGGACATGGTCGGCCCGCTGATGCGCTGGACGCTGCTCAACGATGGCCTGCGGCCCGTGGCCCCAACGCTCTACATCCAGGGCGTTGAGCCACAGCCGGGCGATGTGGACGCCACGGCGCAGCCTGTCATAGAGCTGTACCAGGCCGGGAGCAGCCTGCCACGGCTGGGCATCGGCTACCGTGACACTATCGCCCCGGGCGACACGCTGCGTCTGCGCCCCGCCCACGCCTCCTGGATAGGGCTGGACGGCGGCATACAGCGGGCCGAGTCGCTGCCCACGGAGGAGACGTCGGCGGACCCCACCGCGCCGGGGCCGTGGGTGGCCGTCGAGGGAGCGCCCTCGGTGACGGTGGTCGCCGTGCTCCAGGCCCACGACCGCAGCCTTTGGGCCGCCGCCGACAACGCCGGCGCCGGCGAACTGTGGCGCTTCGACGGCCAGGCGTGGACGCAGGCCCTCAGTGGCCTGGCCCAGCTTCACGCCATGGCCGAGGACCGGCAGGGCCAGCGCCTGCTCATCGGCACCGGCGACGGCCTGCTGAGCATGCCCCTGTACCCGGAGAGTGGCGTGTTCGCCGCCAGCGCCATTGGTGGCCTGTCCGGGACAACAGTATTCTCGGTGTACCAGGCTGCCGACGGCCAGTGGTGGCTGGGCACGTCCTCTGGTCTGCTGCGCCTGGACCCGGCCAGCGGCGACAGCGTGACGCCCTTCGTGCTGGGCCAGGAAGAGGCGACGGCCACCGAGGTCTACGCCATCAGCCAGGACGGGGAGGGCACGCTGTACTTCGGGACAGAGCTAGGCCTGTTCCTGTTCCAGCCCGCCTCAGGCCACTGGTACTGGTACGAGGGCGAGGGGCGCACCGAGCAGGCCCCCGACTGGCAGCGCCTGCTGACCGAGGCCTCGGGTGAGGAGCGCAACTTCCCCGAGGAGTCGCGGGTGTTCCTGCCACCGGTGCGGTGCGTCCTCCGGGGGCCGGACGCCTCGCTGTGGATAGGCACTGAGAGCGGCCTGGCGAGGTACGTGGCGCAATCGGTGCGCGGCCTGACCTTTGACACGCTGCTGGAGGCCTTCCTGGACCTGGTGCCGGGGCGCGTCTTCGCCATCGCCGAGGACGAGCGCGGCCTGGTGTGGTTCTGCACCGACCGCGGCCTGTTCCGCTACGATGGCCGGGACTTCTGGCAGCACCAGGCCGGCGCCTGGGTGCCCCTGGGCCGCGCTGACACGCTCTACGGCGACACCGTGGAGCCTCGGGGCGCCTGGCGCTTCCAGCGGGCCACCAGCCAGTGGCAGCGCTTCGACCCGGGGGCTGAGGTCTGGACCAGCTTCGCGGGAGAGCCGCGCTCCACCGAGGAGCCGACTGTCCGCGCCGTGGCCTGGAGCGATTCCGTAGTCGCCGACCTGGGCCAGTGGGACGGCGTGACCTTTACCAGCGCCTCCCCTGTGGACGCTTCAGACCTGGTGGTGCGCTTCAAGCCCGCCGAGACGCGCATCGTGGACGGCGGCATACCATCGGTGCCACGGCTGCCAGTGGGCATCTCGGTGTGGCGCTACCTGTCGCTGGAGCCGGCGGAGGTACTGGAGCCGGTGGACCGGCCAGCGTGGACTATCGAGGGCCGGCTGCTGCCGCCACCGCCGGAGCTGGCGGTGCCAGGCGAGGGACGGTACGACGTGGTCGCTCCACCGCCGGAGAGCAACTTCGACGAGGCTGTGTTCGCCTTCAACCCGGCGGCCCGCGTCTGGTACGCCTGGGACCCCAGGAAGCAGCGCAGCGTCCTTGCCAGGCTGAAGAAACGGTCGGATACTGAGCATATAGACCCGGCCATCCTTGACCGGGTGTGGCAGGGGATGCAGCAGGTGCGCCCGGCGGGCGTGCGCATCGCCCTGGCCGTGGAGGAACAGACCGTGAGAGGTGGCAACAATGGGTGAACTGGTAGACCAGCTAGGCAACAAGCTACCGGGACAGCTTATCAAGTCCGACGACTGGAACGACCTGGTCGCCGCCGTGGAGAACGTGGAGGCCAGCCTCAACCAGCGCATTGACGACCTGTCGGCCAGCGTGGACACGCGGTTCGCGACGCTGACCAGCCAGGTGACCGCCCTGAGCGCGCAGCTCAGCGACCTGGCGGCCCAGTTCGGCACCTTCCGCACATCGGTGGAGGCGCTGCTGGGCCAGTACTACCGCGTGACCCTGGAGGCCACCAAGGCGAACTATGCCCTGGGGGAGCTGGCGGAGATAACGGCCCGCGTCACAGACCTGGCCGGCAATCCTCTGGACCTGTCCAACGTGGCCGACAGACCGTGGATAGACTTCGTGACCGTCTGGGGCCAGCTAAGGGCGGTGCCAGGGTCCACCAGCATGGGCGGCGTGGGCAACCGCACCATCGCTGTGCAGGTCAACGCCGAGGGCATCGCCCGGGTCCGCCTCCAGGCAGAGCACGCCGAGGGCCTGACCGAGGAGGCCGAGGCAGAGGTGGCGGCGTCCCTGAGCGCGCGGCCGACGGGTAGCCAGAGTAGCATCGCCGAGGCCATCCTGGGGGCGGCCACGCCCCTGGACGGCGCCGTCAAGCCCGCGTTCCGCACCATGAGCGTCGAGTACGACCGCTCCGACGCCCTGAGTGTCCGCAACTACGTGGACACCTACTACCTGAGGTACGCCCCCCAGGTGGCCGACGCCCGCTTCACTCCGGCCTTCCGCCATCGCTGGCGGGACTACCAGACCACCGTCATGGCCTTCGCCCGCCGGGACAGCGACCCCCGCACGCCCGACCAGGGCCGGGGCGTAAGCTCCATCCAGGTGACCTTCCGCGACTGGATCGGGCCGTGGATTATCCTGGACTACCTGGTGGAAATCGAGGACCTGGTGGCGGACTTCCGGGGCCGGCTGGCGCCCAAGGTGACCACCAGGTTTGACGAGTCGTTCCTGAACTTCAAGGCCGAGATAGCCGAGCTCACCCAGGGGCACGGCCTGGTGGGCAAGCAGCGCGACTACGTGGTGGCCCGCAACGCCCTGGACGGGCTTACCGTGAGCCAGCCGCCGGCCTTCTTCAATAGCCTTACCAAGTCGGTGCAGGGCGCCCTCAGCATACAGCAGGCGCTGCATACGGCGCAGGTGTCAGCTCTGGGCATGCCCAGCCAGGACATCGCCTTTGATGTCTTGGCCGACACTGCGGCCAAGCCCGACGTCAACGTGGCCGGGATAGGGGAGCAATTAGCCACCCTGGAGGGCCGGCTTTCGGAGATACAGCAGGGCTTCGACAGCATTGGCAGCCAGGTAGCCGGCCTCCAGACAGGCTTCCAGTTGCTGGACGAGCGCACCACCAACATCCAGGTCGAAGGCTCCAATCTGCGGACGGATATCAACGTCGTCCGCGACCAGGTCCGGTCCTTCGAGCGGTTGAACGTAACGGACATCCAGGACAGCATCGGCAAGGTCGGCGTCCTGTGGGCCGACCGGCTGAACATCGGTTAGTCGGGGAATAGCGGTCGACCGCTATTCC
>DAOUAM010000029.1:0-16190 GCA_034433305.1 Dehalococcoidia bacterium
GCGCCCCATGGTGGGGCGCCGCCCCTGCTTTTGGGTGGCACTGGGGCCTGCTGCTGCCAGGGGCCGGCCGGACGCGCCAGGCGCTGGCATGGTCTATAATTTGGATACCATGCGAAAGGGGCGTTGAAGCGAGACCAGGCAATGAGTACAGTACAGCAGGCACAGACCCGGAGGACGGGCAAGCTCTACTACGGGTGGGTCATAGTTGGCGTGATGGCCGCCACCGGCGCCGTCACCATGGCCATGGGCTCCCTCAACTATGGCCTGTTCATCAAGCCCATGGGCGACGAGCTGGGCATTGGCCGCTCGGTGTTCGGATGGGGCCAGACGGCGCGGCAGGTCGCCAGCTCCGTCACCAGTCCCATAGTTGGCAGGCTCATTGACCGCTTCGGCTCGCGGGTCATGCTGGCCCTGTCAGCCGCCATCACCGGCGGGGCCATGATCGGCCTGGGCTTCATGCACTACTCCTGGCAGTTGGTGCTGCTGTTCGCGGTCATGGGACTTGTGGGCATGAACGGCCCGGGCGCCCTGGTGACCTCGGTGCCCGTGCTGAAGTGGTTCGTCCGCAAGCGCGGCAAGGCTGTGTCCTTCATGGCCCTGGGCATACCCGTGGGGGCGATGATATTTGTCCCGCTTACCCAGGTCTTCATTGATGCCTGGGGCTGGCGGCAGGCGTGGGTCGTCCTGGCCATCATCGGCGTTGGCGTGATCGTGCCCCTCTCCCTCATCCTGGTCCGCCGGCAGCCCGAGGACATGGGCCTTCTCCCCGATGGAGCAGTGTCGGCGCAGGAGGCGGCCCCTGGCGCTCAGGCGCAGGCCCGCAGGGCGGAAGATGTCTCCTGGACGACGAAGGAAGCAGTGCGCTCCTGGACGCTGTGGCGCCTGGTGGCGGTGTTCAGCATCGTCTCGCTGGCAGTGGGGACGCTGGCCGTGCACCGCATCGCCGCCTTCATGGACCGGGGCCTGGACCCCGGGCTGATTTCCTTCGCCACCGCCTTTGACGCCGTGTGCGCCGGCGCCAGCACCTTTGCCCTGGGGTTCCTGGTGAGGAAGCTGGCTGCCCGCTACCTGGGCGGCATTGGCTTCGTGGTCCTGGCGGCGGCCAGCGTGCTGACCATCTACGCCAGCACGGTGCCTATCATGTTCCTGTCCATGGCCATCTTTGGCCTGGGCATCGGCGGGATGATGTTCCTGCAGAACTTCCTCTGGGCCGACTACTTTGGCCGGACCAACCTGGGGAGCATCCGTGGCCTGGTGACCCCCATCATGCTGGTCATTGGGGGCATTGGCGCACCCCTGGCCGGCTACGTCCGCGACATCACCGGCACTTATGACCCCATCTGGTGGGTGGGCGTAGGCCTCATGCTCTTTGGCGCCATCGTCGTCGCTATGACGCCCGCCCCGAAGAGGCCGTCGGCCAGTGCGTGAGGTGGGCGGGCCTCACCCCCGGTTGGACTACGGCCCCCTCTTCACCCTTCGGCAAGCTCAGGACAGGCCCGAGCCTGTCGAGGGGGCAAGCTGGATAGGGGGCCATAGCTTGACCGACGTATTGCCCTTACAGCCTGGGGGTGAGGTTGTTCCGCCTCCCGGCTTCCTGTACCATATCCAGGCAACAGCGATTCCTCTGCACAGGTGGGCATGTCATGGGCGAGGGAGACAGGCCGGCAGGCCCCCAGGACGCCGGCGGGACGCCACCGCAGGAGCCGGAGCGCCAGGCGCTGGTGGAGCGGCTGAAGCGACTGCTGGCCCTGCGCCGCTGGCGGCTGCTGACAGACCCCTGGGAGGACGAGCAGGCATAGGCCAGCGCCCGCTACCCACGCCCCTTTTCCAGAGAGTATAATGCCTGCTACAGAGGCGGCCTCAGCGCCGCGAAAGGGGGAGGACCATGGCAGACTACATAGCGTACTGGAACGGCCAGTGGGTGCCCTTCAGCCAGGTCAAGATCAACCCCATGGACAGGGGCTTTCTTGTGGGCGACGTGGTCTTCGATGTGGCCCGCACCTTCAATGGCAAGAGCTTCCGGATGAAGGAGCATATTGACCGGCTTTACAGGTCACTGCGCTACGTGCGCATAGACCCGGGCCTTTCGCCGGAGGAGATGCTGGAGGCCAGCGAGGAGGTCATCCGGCGCAACGAGGAGTCGCGCCCACAGGTGGGCGACTTCACCATCTGGCAGATGGTCACTCGTGGGCCAGGCCGCTGGACCCACAGCGCCGGGCCGCCGACGGTCATAGTCAAGGCCGGCCCTATTGACTTCGGGCGCTTTGCCCGCTACTACAGCGAGGGCGCTCACGGCGTCATCACCCGCACTCGCAGCTACCCGGCCGAGGCGCTGGACCCCAAGGTGAAGCACTTCAGCCGCATGAACTTCAACATGGCCGAGCTGGAGGCCGCCGACGTGGACCCCCATGCCTGGCCCATCCTGACGGACCTGCAGGGCAACCTGACGGAAGGCACCGGCTACAACGTTTTCCTGGTCACCGACGGCGTCATCCGTACTCCGGGCGACCGCAGCATCCTGCAGGGCGTGTCGCGGGGCATGGTCTTTGACCTGGCCAGGCAGCTTGGCATAAAGGTGGTGGAGGAGGACCTGCAGCCCTATGACCTCTACACCGCCGACGAGGCCTTCTTCTCCAGCACCAGCCCCTGCGTCCTGCCTGTGACGCGCGTGGACAAGCGCCAGGTGGGCGATGGCAAGCCCGGCCCCGTCACCCAGCAGCTCCTGGCCGCCTGGAGCGAGGCCGTGGGCGTGGACATCGTGGGCCAGGCCCAGAGGTTCGACAAGGGCTAGCATCCACACCTTCACGCAGGCCTGGTAGTACACTTCCGCTGCCGATAGAATTCGCCTATAGTACAGGTACTGGCCCCGTGGCCGGAGGCCCTCAGCCCCCACAACCAGAGGTGTGCCATGAAAATCACCGTCGGCAGCGATGCCAGGACCAGTCTCACCGACCACGTTATCGCTTTCCTGGAGGCCAGGGGCCATACTGTTGAGCTTATCGGCGCCCTCAAGCCTGGCGACGAGAAGCTCTGGCCCTACGTCGGCTACAAGGTGGCCGAGGAGGTCGTTGCCGGGCGGTGCGACACAGGGATAGCCCTGTGCTGGACGGGCACCGGTGTGTGCATCGCCGCCAACAAGCTGCCGGGTGCGCGGGCCGCGCTGTGCTGGGATGCCCAGACCGCCAGGGGCGCTCGCCTGTGGGACGACGCCAACGTCCTGGCCCTCAGCCTGCGCACCACTTCCCACGCCATCGCCGAGGAGATAATCACAGCCTGGCTTGCCCCATTGACCGAGAGGCGGGACGAGGAGGACGAGAGAGGCATCGCACTGATGGCCAGACTGGAAGCCTCGGTCCTGGGCCGCCAGCGCGCCGAGAGGACGTGATAGGCCCCGGGCTGCGGCCAACCAAGGCCTGGCCAGCCCCCTCTCTAACTCTCCCCCACAGGGGGCGAGGACCCTCACTTCCCCCGTGTGGGAAGGCCAGGGCCTGTCGAGAGGATGGGGGCATGCTGACCTGTGCAGCAGCCTGATGCCCATGTTTACCCTGCACCCTGCCAGGTGTTCCAATTGACAAATAAAATAAGCTTCCTATGGAGTCTGGTATCATGCATCGGGGCCAGAGCGTGAATAGCTCTCGCGAGAGCAGCAGGGCCCGGCCACGAGTGCCGGAGGCACTGCAGGATAGTGTGCGGAGGCTAGCAGTTGGTCAGGTGCTATGTAGGGAAGGGAAAGGAGGTAATAGTCCATGAGGCACGGGTGGATGCTGGCTGCTGGCGTAGTAGTTGGGTTGGCTGTCCTGGCTGTACTGGGCAGCTTCAGTCCCCAGGCCGCGGAAGGCAAGAAGGCGCAGCCCGATTTCGAGGTCTGGGCCATAGACCAGGCAGATACCGCCCCTGATGGTGGCGGGCTGCTCTACATCTGGGAAGGCGATGACATCTCGGACAACCCCAGCGAGGCCGAGGCAGAGGTAATAGACCTGGCCCAGGCGGCGGCGGAGGCCGGCTGTCCGGTGGCCAGGCGGCCCCATATGGTGCTGGCAAACCACGCTGACCCGCCAAGCCACGTCATAATTTCCAACGTAGCCTCCGGCCACATCTTCTTCATGGACGTGGACAGCAGGGAGATCGTTGGCTGCGTGAGTGGCACCGGCAACGCCCATGCCGCCGTTGCCACGCCCGATAATAGCATGGTCATCGTGGACGACCAGAATGGACAGAACCTGCGCAAAATCCATACCGACTACGCCAGCAATAGCTACACGCTGGTGGAGACGCTGTCGCTGGCGCCCTCGCGGCGGCCCTGGGTACGGCTACCGCGCGGCCCATCTGCCACGACTACACCGCCGATAGCAGGTTTGCCTATGTAACCATGGGGCAGGGCGGCTTGCTGGTGGTGGACGTAGGCTCGGCGGATGCCAGCACGCCCATGGAGGTTGTCCATGTCTATCCAGCCGCAACTGTGCCAGGCCTGGGTTGCGGCGCCTTCCGTCTGCCCGACGGCAGGATGCTGACCAATGGCGAGAGCGGCGCGGCGGGCGGTGACGACTTCCTGTACATCTTCGACACCAGCGGCGCCGGCGAAGGCAATTTCCCCGACCCGGTGCAGATCGAGCTGCCCGGCGAGGATACCCATGGCGTTGCCCTGTGCCAGGACAAGCGAGGCAACCTCTTCGCGCTGACGGCCATGCGCGTCAGCAACGAAATCAACAGTGTTGACTTGCAGGCCCAGGAGGTCGTCAGGACGCGGTCCCTGGCGCGCCCCTGGAGCACCGACCCCAAGCCCGACCTGGCTGACATCGTGGGCGACAGGATGTTCGTCACACTGCGCGGCCCCAAGCCGCTGACGGCTATACCCACCCTGGAGAACGCCGCCCGGACTCCGGGAGTGGCCGTGCTGAAGGTCCACACCAACTGCAACACCTTCGACTGGGACTCCAAAGACATTGCTCCCATGGTCAACCCCAACACAACCACGCTGTCCGATGGCACCGTGGTCACCAGCGCCGACCCTCACGGGCTTGAGGTAGTCCTCCGGTAGGGACTGGCCAGGGCAACGACGAGAGGGAGGCGCGACTCGCCTCCCTCTCGTCTTGTTATACCAGGTCGCTATGATGAGGCCATAAATATGGTAGGGGCAACCCCTTCGGCTGTGCTCAGGGCAGGCCATTGTGGTGGCCCAAGGCCTGGCCTGTCCTGGGCCAGCCGAAGGAGCAGGCTTTTGCGGTCCCATCACAGCGAACAAGCACCACCACGCCGGAGTCTCTTGACTGGCGCCCACTGTCTGCCATAATCTATAGGCCAGCTATATATAGGAAGGAAACGTATCATGACGACCCAGAAGTCCGCAGTAAGGCCAGCCCTTGACCTGTCGCAGCGCGAGTACTGGGAGTTCCTGATCAAAAAGAGCGTGTCGCGGTTCTTCCTGCTGGGCCTGCTCTACAGAAGGCCCATGCACGGTTATGACATCGCCAGGAACATCGAGACGTGCTGCGAAGGCTGGGCCAGGCCCACCGATGGGATGATTTACCCCACCATCAAGGAACTGCTGGAGGGCGGCTACATCGAGTGCGTGCCGGAGGTCAGCGGCGGACGACAGCGCAAGGTCTGCCACCTGACGCCCAGGGGCGTAGATGCCTATCTGACTGCGGCGCGGGTATGGGCTGGCGTGCTGCCTTACCTGCAGGCGTCGGTGAACTACGCCCTCCTGGGCATGGCAGCGGATGGACAGTCCCTGGCCCGCGCCCGCGTCCCTTCGGCCCAAGACGTGCGGCAGGCCAGGGACACGTAGCCACGGAGGCAGCAGCGTGACCAGCAAGGCCTATTTCGACCAGGTGGCCCGGCGATGGGACCAGATGCGGCAGGGGTTCTACTCCGAGGCCGTGAGGGAGAAGGCGCTGGCCGTGGCGGACGTGCAGGCTGGCCGTCTCGCCGCCGACATAGGCGCCGGCACCGGCTTCATCACCGCCGGCCTGCTGGACAGAGGGCTGCGGGTCATAGCCGTGGACCAGTCCGAGGCCATGCTGGATGAGCTACGTCACAAGTTTGGCGAAGGGGCTGGCGTCCACTGCCGCCTGGGCGAGGCCGAGGCACTGCCCATAGCCACTGGCACCCTGGACTACGCCTTCGCCAACATGTACCTGCACCACGTGGAATCGCCGCCCGAAGCCATCCGCGAGATAGCGCGGACGCTCAAGCCCGGCGGCAGGCTGGTTATCACCGACCTGGACGCCCATGACTTCGACTTCCTGAGGCGGGAGCACCACGACCGCTGGCTGGGCTTTGACCGGGCCGATATACGTCGCTGGCTTGAGGCGGCCGGCCTGGTGGAAGTCAGCGTGGACTGCGTTGGCGAGGAGTGCTGCACCGCGTCCTCCAGCGGCGGCCAGCATGCCAGCGTCAGCATCTTCGTCGCCTGCGGCCAGAAGCCCGCGTCAGGCTGAGCGCGGAGGCCATGACCATGGGAGCAGTGATATGGCTGGCAGGCGAGTCGGACGCCGGCCAGATGCTGGACATCTATGCGCCCGTGGTGCGGGAGACGGCCATATCCTTTGAGCTTGAGCCGCCCACGGAGGAAGAGTTCCGCCGGCGCGTCGCGGCCACGCTGGAGTACGCGCCGTGGCTGGTCTGTGAGGCGGCTGGCCGCATCCTGGGCTATGTCTACGCCAGCCGGTTCAGGCCTCGCGCCGCCTACCAGTGGACCGTGGAGGTGACGGTGTACGTGGCGGCCAGCAGCCAGCGCCGGGGCATCGGCAGGGCGCTGTACACCTCGCTGCTGGAGTGCCTGCGCGTGCAGGGCTTCTGCAGCGCCGTGGCGGTCATAGCCCTGCCCAACCCCGCCAGCGTGGCGCTGCACGAGGGCCTGGGCTTCAGGCGGGTGGGAGTGTTCCCCGCCGTCGGCTACAAGCTGGGCCAGTGGCACGACGTGGGCTGGTGGTGCGTGGCGCTGCAGGAGTGCCCGCCCTCCCCTGCCCCACCCGTGCCGCCGGGCCGGCTGCTTGACACGCCAGCCTGGCAGGCTGCCATTGGGAAGGGCATTGGCCTGCTGAGGCCCTGAGCAAGTGGCCTGAGGCGACATGCACTTTCAGGTGCCAGGCCTGCCCCCTGTGGGTCCATGCCTGACCACCCGCGGGCAAGATGCCGCCCCGCTGTTGGGAAACAGCTATTTAACACTTTCGCAACACTCTGGAAACAGGCCTTGCTTAAAATCAGCCCTGCTTTCCGGGGCAGCATTAGAGCGTTTTCAGGGCGAGTGTACGCCATGAATGGCTGGGCCACTTCCCCAGGGCAATGTAGTGGCAGGTTTCAAACCTGCCCCTGCATACCGCCGTGCAGACGCAACGCCAAAATGCTATAAACAGGCCTGTCCTCTGCTCTTTTCTCTGACGCCTCTCACCGAGGCTGGCGGGGATACGTGTCCTGGGCCGCCTGGGGATGACGAGGCCCCCGTGCCTCGGTATGCGGCCATGCGCTTGCCCTCAATTCGGCGCCGTGGGTGACCAGTGACAGAGATGGAACGTTCAGCAGCGGAGAAGGCGTCCACAGCCAGGGCGTGGAAGGACATCGCCTGGCTGCTGGGCATCAGCTCCATCCTGCTAGCGGCGCTGCTGCCCTTCTCCAGCTACATTGCCTCGCTGCCCTTCATCCAGGCCGAGTGGGGCATGAGCAACGCCCAGGCCGGCGTGGTCTTCTCCATGTACCTGGTGGGCTATGCCATCTCGTCGCTGGTGCTGGTCCCCCTGACCGACCGCCTGCCAGCGCGGCGCGTGCTGCTGGCAGGCACCGTGCTCATGGTGGCCAGCAACGTGCTGTTCCCTCTGCTGGCCCGCGACTTCTGGTCCGGCGCCCTGCTGCGTGGGCTCACCGGCGCAGGCCATGTGGGGGCCTACATCACGGGTATACAACTGGTCTCCCAGAGGTTCACTGGAAGCCGGCGCGGCACGGCGGTGAGCGTGTTCGTCAGCGCCGGGTACGCCGGCACCACGGCCTCCTACGTCTTCATGGGGCTGCTGCTGGACCACACGTCCACCTGGCGGCAGGCTTACCTGGTCACGGCGCTGGTGGGCCTGCTGGGGCTTGCGCTGGCCCTACCGCTGACATCTGGCAAGGAGTTGGCGGCGTCGCGGCCTGTTGGCAGCAGGGGGCGGCTTGACCTGGGCGTGCTGCGGCACCGCCCGGTGGCGCTGGTCATCCTGGCCTATGCGCTGCACACCGCCGAGCTGTACCTGGCCCGGCTGTGGCTGCCGCTGCTGCTGGGCGCGACGCTGGTGGCCGCCGGCAGAGAGCCGGCCGACGCCGCCGCGCTGGCCGCCACCCTCTCCGGCCTCATGTTCATGACCGGCATAGCCGGCGTCTTCGCCGGCGGCCTCATATCTGACTTCCTGGGCCGCTCGGCAGGGGCGGCGGCCATATTCGCCATCAGCGGCACTTGCTCCTTTGTCGCCGGCTGGCTGGTGGATGCGTCGCCCTGGCTGCTGATGGCGGTGGGATTCGTGTACGGCTTCATGACCTCCGCCGACTCGGCTATCTACTCCACCGCCATCACCGAGCTTTCCGCCCGGGGACGGGTCGGCTCCACCCAGGCAGTCCAGTCCTTCATTGGCTTCACGGTGGGGGCCATCGCGCCAGTCATGGCCGGCTCGATCCTGGATGTCGCCAGGTCTTCGATGGGATGGGGCCTGGCCTTCAGCTTCAACGGCGCGCTGGCGGTAGTGGGCGTGCTGGCGCTGCTGTGGCTGCGGCGACTCCCCGGCGCCGACCAGATGGCCGGCGGCAGGCGCTAGGCCGCTCCTCGCCTGGCGCTGGCCTCAGCGCCGGTGCAGGCCCTCCGCCGGCGAAGAAGCGTGGTAAAGTCCTGGCCTGGCTATGGCTGCTGGATGTTTTCCCTGGCTGCAATGCCAGAAATAAGGGATAGGTTGACATTGGATGTGTTTTCTAGTATATATACCCCACTACTTTATGCCAGAAGGGCCGGGGCTGTGCCCATCTACAGCGAAGTTCCGTCACAACCTTAGCCCAGGGCCGATAGCATTTGGAAAACGGTTTCGAGGAGGTAGAATGAAAAGCCGCGTCGCATCAGTACTGCCTCTGTTGCTGCTATTCTCCCTCGCCTTTGTGGCGTGTGCCAGCCCTGCGGAGCCGACGCCCCAGCAGCCGGCCGCGCCGGCGCCGGCGCCGACCGCCGCGCCGCTGAATGTGCAGCCACAGCAGCCTGCGCAGCCGGCCCCGCCGGCCCCCGCTCCCACGGCCATGATGGGCGCCGTTCCCACGGCCACGCCCGTGAGCCGGCTTACCGAGCCTCCGCCGCTGCGGCCTGTCCCCACTCCCTCTACCGCTCCCGCAAAAGGTGGCACCCTGAGGGTGGTGTCCGTGGGCAGCGTGCAGTCCTTCGATCCCCTCTGGACGACGGCCTCGGCCACGGCCAACGTCACCAGCACCATACTGGAGGGACTGCTGGCCAACACGGCGGACTACGGCCTCGGTCCGGTGCTGCTGGATAGCTGGACCACCAGCCCCGACGGCCTCACCTGGTCCTTCAAGATCAGGGACGGCGTCAAGTTCCATGACGGCACGCCGCTGACAACCAAAGAGGTCCTCGGCACGCTGAACCGCCAGAAGGAAGGCGCGCCGGTCCTCAGGCTCGTCTGGAAGGAGTTCGGCCCGCCCGATTTTGCTGAGTTTGTGAGGGCCGATGACAACCTTAACTTCAGCATTCATCTCAAGGAGCCTACCGGGCTTGTGTTGACCGCGCTGGGGCCGCAGAACTTCTGGCCCCAGATTGTGACCGAACCATGGTACACGGTGCCCCAGGGCCAGTCGGCGCCCGGCACGCCCATCGGTACAGGCCCCTACAAGTTCGAGGCCTGGACGCCTGGCGACCGCTGGAGCGCCGTGCGCTACGAAGGCTACAGCCCCAGCCCCGCGCCCACCGATGGCCAGGCCGGCAAGCACGTGGCCTACATTGACCGCGTGATGTACATCGAGGTGCCAGACCAGACGGCCCGCGTCGCCGCCCTCCAGGTGGGCGAGGTGGACATGGCCCAGGAGTTCCCGCCCGACCTGCTGCCCCGGCTGGAGCGGGACCCACGGGTTGACCTCTACGACCAGCCGGCCTTCCGGCTACTAGGTCACTTCAACCACCTGAAGCCGCCCTTTGACCAGCGCGTGGCCCGCAAGGCGCTGGTGATGGCCTACGACAATGAGAAGGCCCTGCTGGCCGCCGTGGGCGACCCCAAGTTCATGCGGCTGTGCCCCTCGCTGCTCCAGTGCGGCACCCGGTGGGAGACTGCCGCCGGTTCCCAGGGCCTCTATAACGCCAAGAACGTGGAAGAGGCCCGCAGGATGATTCAGGAGGCGGGCCTGGCTGGCACTCGCGTCCGGCTCATGGACCCGCAAGACAGGCAGCCTGCCCACGGCGCGGCCCAGGTCACCCGCGAGGTGCTGGAGGCCATCGGCTTCCAGGTGGAGTTCCAGGCCATGGACTGGGCCACTATGGTCACCCGCCGCGCCGACCCGGAGCTGTGGGAGTTCTTCCACACCTGGAGCGGCATCACCGTACGCGCCTCGCCCGTCGGCCACCTGATGTTCGGCGAGCTACAGTACAACGCCTGGTTCAACAAGTACCAGGACCTGGACGGCACGCAGCGGGCACTCTTCTCCAGGCTGGCCAGGGCCAAGACCGACGAGGAGATGCTGGCCCTGAACGAGGAGTTCCAGCGGTACTTCTACGAGGACGCCATCTTCCTCCAGATTGGCGAGTTCTTTAACCGCTGGGCGGCCCGTTCGGTGGTCAAGGGCCTGCATTCTGGTGCTGGCGGCCAGAACCCCTATGACAAGTGGATAGAGGACTGAGCGTTTCACCCCTGGATGCAGCACTGCTAAATGGCTAACGTAGTAGGGGCAGGTCTCAGACCTGCCCCTCAGACTGGGAAATGCCCCGGTCAAATGAGACGTATGACCATCGCAACGGCCCAGCCTCAACTGGTGGGGCTGGGCCGTCCATGATTTTTCAGAGGCTTGCTTGTAGATGTGGCGCTACATAGTCATGCGGCTGCTGTCCGCCGTGCCGGTGGTGCTGGTGGTGGGTATAGTCACCTTCTCGCTGCTGCACGTGGCCCCGGGCGACCCGGCGGCCATCATAGGCGGCGACGAGGCGCGCCCCGAAGACCTGGAGCGCATACGCCACGAGTTGGGGCTGGACAGGCCCATCATCGTGCAGTTCGGCTCCTGGCTGGGCAGGTTGCTCCAGGGCGACCTGGGCACGTCCATTTTCTCCAGGCGCTCCATAACCAGCCTCATGGCCCCTCGCCTTCAGCCCACCCTCTCCCTGGGGGTCCAGGTCATAGTCCTGTCCTCGCTGCTGGGGGTGTCCCTGGGCATCGTAGCGGCCTGGAGGGCTGGCCGGCCCATGGACCGCCTGCTGATGCTCTTCGCCGTCCTGGGCTTCTCCACTCCCGGCTTCTGGCTGGCCTTCATCCTCATCTGGGGCTTCTCCGTCAACCTGGGCTGGTTCCCCGTGCTGGGCTACTCACCCATGGGCGACGGCCTGCTGAAGCACCTGCACAGCATGTTCCTGCCGGTGATGGTCAACAGCATCCTGGCTTCGGCCTTCATATCCAGGATCACCCGCTCCACCATGCTGGAGGTGCTGCGGGAGGACTACATCCGCACGGCGCGGGCCAAGGGCCTGGCGGAGCTTATCGTGTACCTGCGCCACGCCCTGCGGCCGGCGGCCATCCCCATCGTGACGGTTATAGGTGCCGCCATCGCGGGCCTGGCCACCGGCTTCGTGGTCACCGAGTCGGTGTTCACCATCCCCGGCCTGGGCCGGATGCTCATTGATGCCATCTCGCGGCGGGACTACCCTATCATACAGGCCATGCTCATGGTGTCCGCCGTCTTTTACGTCCTGGTGAACCTGGTCATAGACATCATTTACGCTTACCTTGACCCGAGGATAAGGTACTGATGGAAGTCACGCGAGAGCGAGCGAGCATAAGGGTCACGCCGCACCCGCTGGAGCGGGCGCGGCACCTTGCCAGGGTGACGGGCCGCATGATGCGCGGCAACCCTGGCATGCTGCTGGGCGTGGTCATACTGGTCTTGATCTCCCTCATCGCTATATTCTCCCCTCTTATCACTCGCACCGACTACACCCGCGTTGACCCCATCAATCGCTTGCTGGCCCCATCGGCGCAGCACTGGTTTGGCACCGATACGCTGGGGCGGGACGTCTTCGACCGCACCATAGCCGGCAGCCGTGTGTCGCTGCTGGTGGGCTTCGCGGTGACGATGGTCAGCGTCTTCGCCGGCATGAGTATTGCCCTCCTCACCGGCTACTTCCGCAGGGTAGACAACGTGGTGATGCGCTTCATTGATGGCCTGCTGGCCTTCCCGGCCATACTGCTGGCGCTGGCCCTCATTGCCCTGCTGGGTTCCAGTCTGAACAACGTCATCATAGCTCTCTCGGTGACGGGCACGGCCAGCAAGGTGAGGCTGGTGAGGGGGCAGGTGCTCAGCCTGCGGGAGCAGCAGTTCGTGGAGGCGGCCAGGGCCATTGGCGCGCCCACCTGGCGCATCCTGCTGCTGCACATCGCCCCCAACACCTTCGGCGTCGTCATGGTGCAGGCCACCTTTACCGTGGCCACCACCATCCTGGCCGAGGCCAGCCTGAGCTTCCTGGGCGCCGGCATTCCGCCCTTCATCCCGAGCTGGGGCAATATCGTGGCGACGGGCCAGGGCTACGTGCAGGTGGCCTTCTGGATATCCTTCTTCCCCGGCGTCTTTCTGACCATGACGGTGCTGGCCGTCGTCCTGATAGGCGACGCCCTGAGGGACTACCTGGACCCCAGGCTCCGGGGCCAGTTCAAGTAGCCTTCGTGGGGAGGCGAGGGCACGATTGCTTGCCAGGCGCTCCGGGACGACTGGACATGCGTGTAATTCAGGTTTAACATCCGGGCAATACTTCTGTAATGCCTTTGGCTGAAAATAGCAGGCAAGGCGCTGCCAGTGCCGGACCGAGAGGCCAGGCCGAGGACGCGCGACGCATGGGACTGATGGCGCCCCCAGGGCCGCGGCAGGATTGACATGCGGGGGGTTTTGAGCTATATATAGGCAACTGACGCAAAGGCCCTTTGAGACCTCCCATAGCATCCGCATTGGTGCCTCGGAACGCCGTTGTCTGATGGATAGCGATAGCGCAGACAGGCCAGGACAGCGAGGGGGTCCCCTCTCTAGCTCCCCCATCAGGCTGCGGGGCAACCCTGGACTGGACTCCGTCCCTGTGGCTTCCAGAGGGGGCGTGGTTGCCCTTCTCGGCGTTGGCGTAGCTGGTGTCGCCAGTCTTGAGCAACTGGTCTGTATGTAGGGGGGAAGTCATGGGCAAGTTCCTGGTAAGGCGGGTCTATTTCACCATCTTCTCGCTCTTTGCGGCGACCATCATCGTCTTCGGGCTTTCCAGGGCAACGGGCGACCCGCTGCTCCTGTACGCCCAGGGCGGTGGCTCCTATGGGCTGTCCCCGGAGCAGAAGGAGGAGTTGACTCGCTACCTGGGCCTGGACAAGCCTCTCATCGTCCAGTACTTCCTGTGGGTGGGCAACGCCCTGCGAGGCGACCTGGGCAGGAGCCTCCTGGACCGGACTTCGGTGACCAAGCTCATCAAGCAGCGCCTGGGCGCCACGGCCCAGCTAGCAGTGGCGGCCTGGCTCTTCGCCACCGTCACGGGCGTGCCCCTGGGGGTGCTGTCGGCGGTGAAACGCGGCGGCATGCTGGACTACATGGGCCGTGGGTTCGCCCTGTTCGGCCAGGCGCTGCCCCAGTTCTGGATTGGCATCATGGCCATCATCATCTTCGCGGTGCAACTGGACTGGCTGCCCAGCCAGGGCCGCGGCTACCCCGACGACCCCCTCATCAAGCAGGTCAAGCACTTCATTCTGCCCACCATCACCCTGGGCTGGCTTGGCTCGGCCACCTACATGCGGCTGACGCGCTCGGCCATGCTGGAGGTGCTGGACTCGGAGTTCGTGAAGCTGGCCAGGGCCAAGGGGGTATCGCGCTGGAGCGTGGTGTGGAAGCATGCGTTCCGCAACGCCCTCATCCCGCCCATCACCTACTCCAGCCTGTTCCTGGCCAGCTTCATCACCGGCGCCACGGTAGTAGAGCTTGTCTTTTCCTGGCCTGGGGTTGGCAGGCTTGCCCTCCAGGCGGTGTTCAACAACGACTTTGCCTTGCTCACAGGCACAGTGCTCTTCTTCGCTGCGGCCTACATAGCTTTCAACTTCCTGGCGGACATACTCTACGGCTACATTGACCCCAGGATCCGCTATAGCTAGGGGGGAGCCATGGCTGATCAGGCTATCTCCACGGTGCCCGTTCCAAGGCCCGGGTCGCTGGTAGCGGCGCTGCCATCCAAGGCCTGGTACGCGCTGAGGCGCTGGCCCATCCTGCCGGTGACCATCCTGCTGGCGCTGGTCGTGGTGGGGGCTTTCGCCCCGCAGCTAGCGCCCCATGACCCCCTGGCGCAGGACATATCCCTGAGGAACGCGCCGCCCATCTGGTACCCCGAGGGCACGGGCCAGCGCCTCCTGGGTGCGGACCACGTGGGCCGGGACATACTGAGCAGGGTCATCTTTGGTGCCAGGATATCGCTGCTGGTGGTCAGCATCTCCCTGTCCACGGGCCTGGTCATAGGCACCAGCCTGGGGCTTATCGCCGGCTACTTCGGGGGCTTCGTGGATGAGGTTATCATGCGGATGGTGGACGTGTGGCTGGCGTTGCCCTTCCTGCTCATCGCGCTGGTGGCCGCCATAGTCATAGGGCCGAGCCTGTGGATGGTCATGTTCCTGCTGGCGCTGCTGTCCTGGTCCGCCTTCGTGCGCTTCGTCCGGGCCGAGGTGCTGTCGCTGAAGGAGCGCGACTACGTGGCCCTGGCGCGGGTATCGGGTGCCTCGGACACGCGCATCATCCTGCGCCACATCCTGCCCGGAGTCATGAACACCGTCATAGTGGTCACCACTCTACGGGTGGGCCAGCTCATCCTGGCCGAGGCGACGCTGAGCTTCGTGGGCGCCGGCATCCCCTCGCCGACGCCTGCCTGGGGCCTGATGGTCTCCGAGGGCCGGGAGTACATCTCCACCGCCTGGTGGAGCGCCTTCTTCCCTGGCCTCGCCATTTTCCTGGTGGTCATGTCGCTGAACTTCCTGGGCGACTGGCTGCGCGACCGCCTGGACCCGCGCCTGCGGCAGCTATAGTGGGCAGGCCGGCCATCCCTGGTTGCCTGCGCCATGATTCCGGGGCATGAATTCCATGCGCGCTAGGGGGATGCCTTGAACAGCCCCTCTGGCCGCTCGATAAGCTGCTGCAGGCGGCGCAGGAAGCTGGCGGCCACGGCGCCGTCAATGACCTGGTGGTCCACCGTCAGGCTCAACGTCATCATCTCCCGGATGACCACCTGGCCGCTGCGCACCACGGGCTTCTCCTGCGAGCGCCCGGCGCCCAGGATGGCGCTCTGGCCGGCGTTGAGTATGGGCGTGAAGCCGTCCACGATGCCCAGCACGCTGATGGTGAAGGTGCCGCCTGCGACGTCGTCGGGCCGCAGCTTGCCGTCCCTGGCCCTGGCGGTAAGCTCGTTGAACTCCCGCGCGACCTGGAAGATGTCCTTCCTGTCGGCCTGCCTGACCACCGGCACAATGAGGCCCTCGGCCAGCGCCACGGCGAAGCCGATGTTCACCTCGTCGAAGTAGTAGATGTTGCCGTCGCGCAGGACGGTGTTAAGCTCCGGGTGGCGCTTCAGCGCCTCGGCGCAGGCCTTGAGCAGCACGTGGGCGGTGCTCAGGTTCACGTCGCTGGTCCTGGAGACCTCGCGCCTCAGCCGCATGGCCTCGGTGACGTCAACCTCCAGGAAGAAGGATAGCTGGGCCGTGCCGGCCAGGCTGTCGTGCATGTGCCTGGCGATGGACCGGCGCATCCCGGCCATCTGGACGACCCTGGAGGGCGCCGGCAGGCCAGGCGGTGCCGTGGGCGCGGCGGGGGCCGATGGCGCTGCCGGCTGGGTCTGCGCCCTGGCGGCCTGCTGGGCGTAGGCGCGGACGTCGGCCTCGACCACCCGGCCGCCGGGGCCGGTGGGCGTGACCAGGGAGATGTCCACGCCCAGGCTAGCGGCCAGCTTGCGGGCGCCCGGCGTGGAGCGCACCTCG
>DAOUAM010000030.1:0-4075 GCA_034433305.1 Dehalococcoidia bacterium
TAACGTCCTGGGGGAGATAGGCCGGGGCCACATCATCGCCTTCAATACTCTGAACATAGGCCGCTGGAAGCTGGCGGCGGGCTGCCTCGGCTCCTGCAAGGCCGTGCTGGAGCTGTGCGCCGGCTACGCCCGGGAGCGCCGCCAGTTTGGCCGCCCCATCGCCGAGTTCCCGGCCATTCAGCAGAAGCTGGCCCAGATGGCGGCCCGCACCTTCGCCCTGGAGGCCATGGTGTACCGCACCGCCGGGCTTTTCGACAACGCCCTGGCACGGCCCGATTCCACCGAAGCGTCCCGCGCCATCGGCGAGTACGCCATAGAGGCCTCGGTCAACAAGGTCTTCGGCTCCGAGACGCTGGACTTCGTGGTGGACGAAGGCATGCAGTTGCACGGCGGCTACGGCTACATGCAGGAGTTCGAGATCGAGCGGGCCTACCGCGACGCCCGCATCAACCGCATCTTCGAGGGCACCAACGAGGTCAATCGCCTGCTCATCCCCGGCACGCTGCTGCGGCGCGCCATGCGGGGCGAGCTGCCCATGATGGAGGCCATCAACAGGGTGCAGCAGGAACTGGGCTCCATGCAGCCAGCGCGCGGCAGTGACGTGGGCGCCGCCGATGACCCGCTGGCCGAGGAGCAGGCCCACCTGGGCAACCTCAAGCGCGTGGCGCTGCTGGTGGCTGGCCTGGGCGCCCAGAAGTACCTCACCCGAGCCGAGGAGGAGCAGGAGTTCCTGCTGGCCGTGGCCGACCTGGCTATCCTGGCCTACGCCTGGGAGAGCACCCTGCTGCGGGCCATGCGCCTGCGGCAGCGGCACGGCCACGAGGCCGCCGGCCACGCCGTGGACCTGGCCCTGCTCTTCGGCGACTGGGCCGCGGACCAGGCCGAGCTTACCGCCCGGCACGCCCTGGCCGGCATGGAGCGCGGCGACACCCTGCAGGTCCAGCTATCCCTTCTTCGCCGCCTGACCCGCCGCACGCCACAGGACGGCGTGGCGCTGGGCCGCCGCATCGCCCGCCGCGTACTGGACGCCGGGGGGTATAATGTATCCTGACCCGTGCTGGGTGCCGTGGCTATAGTAAAGCTAAAAGGTGCGGCCCTGTGATACACCGGCTTCACATCCAGTGGTTCAAGTCCATCCGTGACCTGGAACTGGACTGCCGCCGCATCAACGTCTTCATCGGGCAGCCCAACGTCGGCAAGTCCAACATCCTCGAAGCCCTGGGGATGTTTTCGTTCCTGTATTACTCACGCTATGGGTACTCCGCGAGGGAATTTGTCAGGTTTGAGAGGACAGGCAACCTGTTCTATGACGAAAATTTGGACAAGCCTATAGAGATAAACTGTGATGGCACAACTCTCTCTTTAGGTTTTGTGAATGGACGATTTGAAGGGATGTGTGATAGAAAGAATGACGGGCGTATAGCTAAAATCTCGGGTGACCATAATGATTTTCGATCAGACCCAGGTACGAGGATTGAAGATATAGCTCAATTCAAGTTCTACCGGTTTAAGTCTTTTGGAGTGTTTAGTCGTATAGAACCAATTTTTCTCTTTCCCCCTTCTGGTGAAAACTTGCAAGCGCTTCTCCTGTCCAATAAGGACTTGCGCACAACGGTAAGTCGGCCCTTCTTATCTGTTGGATTGCGTCTGGGCATCCGGCCACAGGAGGGTAGACTTGAAGTAGTGAAAGAAGTGGAGGATGTCATTGTTTCCTATCCATACTCTCTCGCATCGGAGACCCTTCAGCGACTAACGTTCTATACGGCGGCGATACTGTCAAATAAAGAATCAGTGCTCATCTTCGAGGAGCCTGAGTCCCACTCCTTTCCCTTCTACACGAAACAACTGGCAGAAGAGATCGCCCTGGACGACCGGAAGAACCAGTATTTCATATCTACCCATAACCCTTACTTTCTGCTGCCTCTGCTGGCGAAAGCGTCCAGGGATGACATCGTCGTCAACATCATCTACTTCGAGGACTTCGAGACGAAGGCCAGGGCGCTCACGGAAGAAGAGCTGTCCGAGCTGATGGAGATTGATGTCTTCTCTAACCTGGAGAGGTACCTCGAAAAGAGATGATCTTTGTCGAGTGCAAGCCAGATGAGCTGCTTGTGCGTCTGCTGACCGGCCTTCCCAGAAAAGAAGTCGTCCACGAGTTGAAGGGCAAGTCCGGCGTTGTCACGCAGTTGGTGAAATGGAGGTCAAGCACGGCCCTCGTGGACGAAGACCCCGCTTCAGTCCAGCCACGTTATCTGCTATCACTGAAAGTGGTCAATGAAGAGCCTGCGCTGGGCCTCAGGCTACTACATGACCCTCAACGGGACAACCGAGTGGTTGTGTTATGCCCCGAACTGGAAAGCTGGCTGGTCAGGGCGGCCAGAGATTCCAGGATTGACCTCGACGACTATGGCCTTCGCTCCGAGCCTGTCGCGCTTCACCGCATGATAAACGACAACTTGCGAAAGCTTGAGCAGGTGTTCATTGACTTGCAGGGCTGCGACAGGTTCAGCCGCCTGCGCTCGTTGTTGAGGCCCTGACCGGCCTGAAGTACCTGATGTCCTGCACGGCCCCCTTGCGCTCCTCGGCCCAGACCGGCTCCACGGCCATGCCCGTCCGCACGTCGGCCGGCGAGACGTCGCCCAGCTTGTGGACCAGGCCGCCGCGTATGCCGTGCCAGCCGATGACTGCCACCGTCTCGGGCTGCTCCAGGGGCGTCTCGTCCAGGGAGCGGTGCAGCACGGTGAAGCTCTTCACGTAGCCGGGGCCGCTGACCGGGAAGAAGTCGCTGGCCTCCTGGAAGCAGCGCTCGCAGTATAGCCTGGGCGGCAGGAAGGCGTCGCGGCAGCGCGGGCAGCGCGAGGCCAGGATGGCGCGCTCGTCCCGCAAGGCCCGGAAGAAGCGCTCGCCGGCCACGCCCAGGGTGTACCTGTGGTATATGGGTATGTCCCCGCGCCACTGGCGGGCCTCGCCTGGCTGATGGACCTTTTCCCACATTGCCGGCCTCACTCCTCCAGTCGGAAGTAGCGTATGTCGGTGATGGCGCCCTGGCGCTCCTGGGGAGGCTTCCAGACGGCGCGCACCCGCATGCCGATCCTGACGCGGGCCAGGATGGCCTGGAGGTCGCCCTCGAGTTCGCCCAGCACGTGCAGGATGCCCATGCCCGGGCTGGCGCCGTCTATCTCGATGACCGCGGGCACTTCGGGCGTCTCGCGGCGGCTGGCGTCCCAGTTGACGTAGGACACGGAGAAGGTGTTGATGGCGCCCGTGTCCTTAAGCTCCACCCACTGGTGCAGCGGCCTGAAGCACAGCTCGCAGAAGGCCCTCGGCGGCACCAGCGTGCGGCGGCAGCCGTCGCAGCGTATGCCCAGCAGCTTGCCCTCCTTCAGTCCCTGCAGGAACCTGCCGACAGCCACCCCCGTGTCCCAGGCGTACTCGGCCCTGACGTGCCAGGTAGTGGTCAGCACGTCGCCGTGCGCCAGCACATGCTCCCTCAAGGGATGTCCGGGGAAAGGCCCCATGGCCGCCTCCTTGTCCGTTCACTTGCCCAGAACGACCACCGTGCCGACCTGCATCAGGTCGCCCCAGGCCTGGGCCAGGCCGCGCCGGACCTCGCGCTGCACCTGGCGCTTGCCGGCCCTGCCCTGCAACTGCCAGAAGACCTCTGCCACCTTCATCAGCCCGGCGGCGGCGATGGGATTGCCGACGCCCAGCAGCCCGCCCGAAGGGCAGGAGGGTATGCCCCTGGTGGTGTCCCTGTCCCAGAAGCCCTCCATCAGCAGCCGGGGCGCCTGGCCTTTGTCCGCCAGCATCAGCCCTTCCAGGTGGTGCAGCTCCTTGTAGGCGAAGGGGTCGTAAGGCTCGGCCACGTGGATGTCGCGGCGAGGGTCGGATACGCCGGCCATCTCGTAGGCCATGCGCGCCGCCTTCTCCACGTAGCGCGGGTAGTACAGGTCGCGGTTGGTCCAGTAGGACGTGTCCAGGCACCAGCCCACGCCCTCGATCCACACCCGCGAGCGCGTCACCCGGCGGGCGAACTCGTCCGAGGCCAGCACGATGGCGCCGGCGCCGTCGCTGA
>DAOUAM010000031.1:0-12284 GCA_034433305.1 Dehalococcoidia bacterium
CGTCAGTGACGGCCCCGTCCTCTGGAGAGACCAGGTCTGGCACAGGCGGTGGCGTCGTGTCACCAGGCTCTGGCGTGGACGTGGGAGTAGCAGTTGGTGTGGCCGTCGGCGTCTCCGTGGGCGTAGCCGTGGGAGTGGGTGTGGGCGTTGGCGGGACTTCACCCTCCGTGGTGTACTCGATGTGGAGCAGGGCAGCCAGGGCCGGGTCAGCGTCGAAGCTGTTCCAGCCGTGCCACTCGCCCTGAGGCACGCCCTCGCCGTCCTCGATGAGGACTATGCCGTCCAGCCCACCATACCTGTCCACCAGCTCCTGGATACCTTCCACCAGTGAGGGGGTCCGTATCCAGTCTCCAGGCTCCAGTCTGCCCCAGGTCCAGGACGTCTGGAAGCCTGTGCGCTCCTCCCAGCGATGGAAGGGCGAAGAGTCAGGCGAGAATGCGTCCGGGTCTGGCGAGTCCTGGAAGGCAAGAGTGGTGGTCACCAGGTGGCCCCAGTCCTGCTGATTGAATTGCACATAGGCCCTGAGGATCATGGCGTCCTCGGGTATGTCCAGGCTGGTCCAGCGCCAGCCACCCCAGGCGGGGCCGCTATTGCCGGGGGCGCCAGCGTACACGACCGTGTCGGTATGGCTATAGTCGGGCCAGCCAGCGGGTGTGTGGTAGGCGTCATCAGCGCTGGCGCTTACCTGAGTCTCCACCTGGACCACCGGCGCCGTGGTGTACTCGATGTGGAGCCTGGCGGCCAGGGCCGGGTCAGCGTCGAAGCTGTTCCAGCCGTGCCACTCGCCCTGCAGCACAGTGGAGCCGTCCTCAAGGAGCACCACAGCATCAAGGGCGCCGTACTTTTCCATCAACTCACGGAGGCCATCCACCAGGGACGGAGAGCGTACCCACTCCCCGGGGCCTTCCATGGCCCAGGTCCAGGACATCTGGAAGTCTGTGCGCTCCTCCCAGCGATGGAAGGGCGAAGAGTCAGGCGAGAATGCGTCCGGGTCTGGCGAGTCCTGGAAGGCAAGAGTGGTGGTCACCAGGTGGCCCCAGTCCTGCTGATTGAACTCCACATAGGCCTCGACAATGGTGGCGTCCTCGGGTATGTCCAGGTCAGTCCAGCGCCAGCCACCCCAGGCGGGGCCGCTGTTGCCGGGGGCGCCAGCGTACACGACCGTGTCGGTGTGGCTATAGCTGGGCCAGCCAGCGGGTGTGTGATAGGCATCGTCAGCGCTGGCGCTTACCTGCGCATCCACGCTGGTGACAGGTGTGGCCAGGGCCTGGCGTGCGGGACTCTCGTTGAGCGCTGCTGCGCTGGCCGTCTCGCCCGAGCCTCCACGGGAAACGATGAAGGCAATAGCCACCAGGACCGCGGTAACGGCCACTATCCTGGCCGCGCTGGAGACCTTCACTAGCCCAAACGCTGCCCGACCGAACGCGCCCTGCCGGTGCCGGTCTGGGCCAGAACGATCAGCCCTAACCATTTATTGGTTACCTCACAGCCTAGGGGAGACTCGGACCATCCAGACCGCGCTCCGGAGGTGCTACGGCCTCTTTGGCAGTTGATGCGGGGGGTAGCGCTCTGGTCTGAGGGTGTGGAAGCGCGTTACCAGGCGGACTTTGTGAGGGATGGCACGCGGCACCATGTAGGGCCAACGTACCTGATAACTGGCCCTTATGCTGGTGAATGTCTAGCCACGTTCCATTGCTGCCTGAACAGACCTTGAGCCTTTGGACTTTGCGCCTGCGGGCCAGGACCTGTTGGCTTGTCATCTTCCGATCCTTGCACGCACGCCAGGCCAGGGCCGGCGCCTGTGCCCAAGTCACTCCCTGTCTCTCAAGTCCTGGGATGGCCAGGGCTAGTCCCTGGTACTCTGTCTGTTTCACGTCCTGCCTGTCACGGGACCTTGCCCGGGAGTTTTCACCACCAACTGACTAGTCCGAAAATACTAGTCCCTAATTGGTATCACAGGAATGATATAAATGTCAACACTCATGATGCATGGGTGCAAGCACATACGTCGTGCCCGCCTCACACGGGCGGCGGGTGAGTACCTTCGCGGATGAGGCCGCCGGGAGATGCCGAGGGCTGTAGAGACCAGCGCTTGCGCCTGGGCCTCTTGCCCATGGGCCGCTCAGGATGCCACTGGACAGGCCATGAGACCTGGAGACACGCTACCTGGGGCCATCGGCATGTGAGGGGTGACCTGGCTAAAGCCTGGTGGCAGGTGCCCAGAGGTTCACCCCCCGTACCGAAATCGCAACTGGGGATGTATAATAGTCCTTCAAGTCTAACGGTACTTGAGTACACACCTGGAAGGAGTTAAATGGTGCCCGAGCACTCACATGAGTCTGCCCTGATCACACCTTACGGCGGAAGGCTCGTGGACCTGCTGGTCCCCGCCGAGGCCGCCAACGACCTCAAGGCCTATGCCTCGACCCTCCCCTCCGTACAGATTTCCGAGAGGGCGGTCTGCGACCTGGAGCTGCTGGCTACGGGCGGTTTCTCGCCGCTGGACCGGTTTATGGGCAAGGCAGACTACCAGCGTGTACTCGATGAGATGCGCCTTGCCAATGGTGTGCTGTTCTCCATTCCCATCACGCTGCCCGTGGAGCCTGGCCCCGCTGTCCAGCTTGACCGGGATATTGCCCTCAGGAACGCCAAGAACGAGATCCTCGCTATCATGACCATCGAGGAGATATATGACTGGGACCGGGACGAGGTGGCGCGGAAGGTCTTTCGCACCACCGACCTGCGCCATCCCCTCGTGGCCGAAATGCACCGCTGGGGCAAGCTCAACATCTCCGGCAAGCTGCAGGTCCTGCAACTGCCTCGCCACTATGATTTCCAGGAGTTGAGGCTCACCCCTGCCCAGACCAGGGCGAGGCTCGCCCGGGCGGGTTACAGGAACGTGGTAGCCTTCCAGACGCGCAACCCGCTGCACCGTGTCCACGAGGAGCTGACCAAGCGCGCCACCCAGGAGGTTGACGGCGTGCTGCTGTTGCACCCCGTGGTGGGCATGACCAAGCCCGGCGATGTGGACCACTACACTCGCGTCCGCACCTACAAGGCGCTCACCGAGAACTACTACGAGAAGGACCGCGTTGTCCTGTCCCTGTTGCCCCTGGCCATGCGCATGGCCGGGCCGAGGGAGGCCCTGTGGCACGCCATCATACGGCGCAACCATGGCGCCAATTTCTTCATTGTCGGCAGGGACCATGCCAGCCCGGGAAGCGACTCCACCGGCAAGCCTTTCTACGGCCCCTACGACGCCCAGGACCTCCTGCAGCTCCACAAGGCGGAGATAGGCGTGGGCGTTGTCCCCTTTAGGGAACTGGTGTACCTGCCAGACGAGCGCCGCTATGAGGAGGTATCCAGGATTTCCGCCTCCACCCGCACGGCGTCTATCTCCGGCACCCAGGTCAGGGAGCTTTACCTCAACAACGGCCGGCTGCTGCCCGACTGGTTCACCAGGCCGGAGGTGGCCGAGATACTGGCCGAGAGCTATCCCCCCAAGCACCGGCAGGGCGTATGCGTCTGGTTTACCGGCCTGAGCGGCGCGGGAAAGTCCACCACCGCCGAAATCCTGACCGTCCTGCTCATGGAGCACGGAAGGCAGGTGACCGTACTGGACGGCGACGTGGTGCGCACTCACCTGTCCAAGGGGCTGGGCTTCAGCAAGGAGGACAGGGACACCAACATCCGCAGGATAGGGTACGTGGCCTCGGAAATTGTGCGTCACGGCGGGCTGGTAGTCTGCGCGGCGGTCAGCCCCTACAAGGCTACTCGGGACGATGTGCGCAACATGGTGGGCAAGGACCGCTTCATCGAGGTCTATGTCAACACACCCATTGAGGTGTGCGAGGAGAGGGACATCAAGGGCATGTACGCCAAGGCCCGTCGTGGGGAAATCAAAGGCTTCACCGGCATTGATGACCCCTATGAGCCGCCTGACAACCCGGAGATCACCCTGGACACCGTCAACCACACGGCGGAAGAGAACGCCCGCGCGGTGCTGGACTTCCTGGTCAGCAAGGGCTTTGTCCGCACCCATAGCGCCCAACAGGCCCTCTCGCGGGCCTCGTAGTCGCCCTTGGCTGCCGGTGCCATAAGCGTCCGTTCCGCGTGGCGCTGGCCCAAGGCCCGGACGGGGCCATCGCTGGCCCTGCCGGGCCTTTTCGCCGGCGCCTTCTACTTTGCTCTTGCCCTGCTAATCATGGGCCCCCTTCTGGCCGGCAGGTACATCCTCACCCTGGACATGGTCTTCGGGCCAGAGGCCCCATCGCCATACGGGCTGCTTTACGGCCTCCAGGCGCCGGTGCTGGGCGCCCGTCTGGTGCCGCAACTGGCCATCGCTGGCCTCGGCTCCGTCGTGCCCATGTGGCTGGTGCAGAAAGTCGTCCTGGTGGCCATCTTCACGCTGGCTGGCCTGGGTGGGCACTACCTGCGGCCCACCAGCACCCAGTATTCCAGGTACTTCTCCGGGCTGCTTTACCTGGTGAACCCCTTTGTCTACGCCCGCTTTCTGGCAGGCCACTGGTACATACTCCTGGCCTATGCCGTTGCTCCCTTTGCCATCCGGGCCTTCATTGCCCTGCTGGAGCGGCCCGGGAAAGGCACCTGGACCAGGGCCATGGTGCTGGCATCCGTGGTGGCCATCAGCTCCCATATCCTGGCCCTCACCCTGGCCGTGTGGGCCGTCATTGCCGTGTTCCACATGGCCGGGAGGCGCCTGCCTGCGCGGACATACGTGGCCCTGCTCCTGCTGCCCCTGGGGTTCTTCCTGCTGAACGCCTACTGGGTCATGCCTGCGCTGTCAGCCGAAGAGACTGTCCTGGAGGCCATCACGGACAGGGACTTGAGGGCATTCGCACCGACGGCGGCGCTGGTGTCGCCCTGGGTGAGCGTGGCCGTCCTGTACGGTTTCTGGCGTGAGGGCTACCAGTACCCGGTGTCCATGTTCCCATGGCTGCTGGCGCTGTTCGGGGTGTTCCTGTGGCTGGCCGTCCTGGGCACTACCAGCGCCTACCGGTCGCGACTGGCGCTGGCCATTCTCTGCCTGGGTCTGGCGGGGTTTGTCCTGGGGTCTGGCGTATCCGGGCCTTTCGCGCGGGTCTTCGAGTTCCTGGCCCACAACGTGCCCTTCTTTGTGGGCTTCCGGGACTCCCAGAAGTTCGTGGTCCTGCTGGTGATAGCCTACGCCTACCTGGGCGCCATGGGGCTGGAGGTGCTGGTAGCGGAGCTGAGGCGGCGGGACAGCCGGCTTCGGGAATGGACGGCCAGGGCCTTACTGGCACTGGCCCTGCTGGCCCCATGCGCCTACACCTTCACGATGTTCTGGGGCTTCCACGGCTACGTCCAGCCAGTGGACTATCCTGAGGACTGGTACGCCGTGCGGGAGTTCCTCAAAGCCGACCAGGAGGACAGCAGCGCTCTGGTCCTTCCGTGGGAGAGCTACCTTGAGTATAGCTGGGTGCCCAACGCCGAGAAGACTGTGAGGTCGCTGGCGCCTGCCTTTTTCGGTGGGCAGCTTGTCCACGCCAAGGGCATCATCAGGCGCCCTGGCATCTATAGCCAGTCCTTCGCGCCGGAGCAGGACTACGTGGAGTCGGTACTGGACGACGCCTGGAGCCGGCTGGACTTCGGGGCGCGCCTGCGGCCTCTGGGCGCCAGGTATGTCATCCTGGTCAAAGAGGGCTTTCAGAAGGGCATGGAGTTTTCCTTCCTGTACAGTCAGGACGACCTTCAGTTGGTCATGGACACGCCGACAATCTCCCTCTTCCGCAACCGACTGCCCGTCTCCCGGCTCTACGCCTCTGGTACACCTGACCTGCCCGGCAGGGACACGGTGGAGGCCAGGGCGGTCCGCCTCTCGCCTGTGCGCTACCGGCTTTCTGGGGACCTGGGCTATAGCTACATGCTGTTCTCGCCACCCAACCTGGACATGAAGCACTGGCGGCTTGAAGGGCAGGCGGAGGACTACTCGCCGTCAAGGATGATGGGCATATTCAAAGCAGCGGCGGGCCAGGTGGCTACCTACAGGCCCTTCTACGCCAACCTGGCCTGGTATGGGGTCTCCGGCGCGGCGCTGGCCGCGACGCTGGCCATGGCCGGTTGGGGAGTGGTGAGCCGCCGGGCAGCCAGGACGTTTCATCGCCCGTTCCAGAGGGCGATTTCCAGAGGGTAAAATGTGCATCATTTGACGGGCCAGGACCGCTGCCACGTGGACACACCTGGCTGTGCTGCCCGGCCTTCACACGGGAGCCCCAGCGTGCAGATGAAAACAATGGGAGGTTAAGATGCTGCTCAAGCTCACTGGCCGTCTCAGGCGCTACGTGGGCTTCGTCCTCAGGGACGACCTTCTACGCCATGGCGGGATGCTTACCATGTCAACGGGCGCGGGCATGGTGCTATTCTCGCTTTTTCATATTTACATGGCCCGCAGCCTGGGCCCTCAGGGCTATGGCATACTTGGCGCTCTGCTGGCCCTGTTCTCCGTTCCGTCCCAGCTCAGCAACTCCATGCAGCTTACCCTGTCCAGGGACATTTCCAAGGCCAGGGCGGCCCAGGACTCGACACGGCTTGTCGCTCTGGTCTCAGGCTCCGCCAGGATGTTCCTGGTGGTATCGCTGGGCTTCTTTGTGGTCTTCCTGCTGGCTACTCCTGTCCTGGCGAAGGTGCTGCACATCAACTCTACGGTGCCGCTGGTGCTGCTAGCCCTGGCGACTGTCTTCTACATACTGCTAACGGTGGTGCGTGGCTCGCTCCAGGGGCTTCAGTGGTTCCGACACCTTGCGGTGAACCGCGCCGGCGAGAGGGTAGTGCTGCTGGCTGTAGGCCTGGCCCTCATTGCTATGGGCCTCAAGATAAATGGGGCGATGGCTGCGCTGGCCATTTCGGCCCTGGCGATGCTGGTGCTGGGGGCCGTGCCCCTGGGCAGGCTGCTGCTGGGGAAGGCAAACTCCATAGCCTGGAAGGATATCGCGCTGCCCACGGTGCCGGTGCTTGTGGCGGTGTTATGCCTGGCCGCCATTTCCAACCTGGACGTTATTGTGGCGCGCCACTTCCTTACGCCGGAGCAGGCCGGGCACTATAGCGCCGTGAGCCGAGTTGGCAAGTTCGTGTTCTTCGGCTCCGTCGCTTTCAGCCGAGCGCTCTTCCCCAAAGCCTCGGAGGCGCAGGCCATGGGGCAGTCGCCGGTGTTGCTGGTGAAACGCAGCCTGCTCTACATAGGGACCTTTTGCACGGTAACAGTCCTGGCCGCGTACCTGCTGGCCCGGCCGGCGATGTCGCTGCTGTTTGGCAGTGAGTACCTGGACGTGGCCTATCTGCTGCCCTGGTACATGGGTGGAGTGGGCCTGCTGTCCCTGTTCACCGTCATGGTCTACTATAACCTGTCCATCTCGTCCAACCGGCACCTGGTGCCGCTGGCAGGCGTGGTGGTGTTGCAGTTGGCGCTGATGGCGACGCTGCACCAGAGTCCGCTGCAAATAACGCTGGCCTTCATCCTCAGCATCGCCGGCTACTTCCCCATGGACCTGGCCATGCACTTTATCTCGCAGCGAAGGCCCGCCCAGTTGCGGGTGTGACATGGGGCCTGGCGCTAAAGCCTGCCCGCAGCGCGCAGCTTCCGAATACGCTGTCGGATGCGCTCCCGCTCGCCCTCCACTTTGCTGATGGCCACGGGCCGCTGCGCCGCCTCCGAGTCTTCCTTCATAAGCGGCAGGAGGACCTGGCCATCCAGCCCTTCGGGTATGGGCACCGATAGCAAGTGAAGGATGGTCGGCGTCAGGTCAACTATACTTGCCTGGGCGACGGCGCCCGCCTTGAAGTCCGGCCCCACGATGGCGAAGAACCCGTCCTCGTGGTCATGGTGGTAGGAGCAGAAGACCTTCTCTTCGGTGATGATGGGCGCGCCTGGGGCAAGCCTGGGCCAGTGGCGGTAGCCCTTGTGGAACCGCACCACCAGGTCGCCGCCCCTGGCAACGTGGGGCCCCCAGTAGACCTCCTCCGCCTTCAGGACGCTCTCGACGATGGGGCCTCCGGTGGCCGGGTCGCGAATGGCCAGAAGCTTCTGCGTGAGGCTCTCCCGAAGCTCCTCGTACTCTGTCCCTGGCTCCACGGTCCCCTGTGGGTCTCGGCCCTTGAGGTTGATGTAGAGGGCCTTCTCGATGGAGAAGACCTTCGTCCTGCTCCAGTCTATGGCGTCATATATCTTGAAGGTGCCCGTCATCTTGCGGAACCCTGAGGGCAGGTGCTTCCGCACGAATGGCACGATGCCCATGAGTCCCAGCCGTCCCAGCCAGCGGGTGAGGTCGCGGTACCGGGAGAGCAGCACCCGCCTGCCCGGGGGCAGATTCAGGTGCAGCAGGCCCTGTTGCATGAGCCAGTTGTGAAGGTTCAGGTTGGTCCTGGCGTAGCCGAAGCTGTGGTCGGACATGAGCACCACGGTCACGTCCTCGCCCACGCGCCGCAGGAACTCGCCCACGATCTCGTCCAGCCGGCGGTAGCAGCGGGGTATGACGTCGCCGTACCGGCGGACGTCCTCGGCCCGGACCTTGAAGCGCTCTGGCTCCATCCACTGCCAGAAGCGGTGCTGCAGCCGGTCAATGCTGGTGAAGACCACCATGAAGCAGTCCCAGTCCTCCTGCTCCAGGAGGCGCAGCGCCACCTCGGCCCGCTTCTCCATTACCGAAAAGACTTCCTCCACGTACCTGTCCCTGGACTGGTAGATGAGGACTTCCGGCTCGACCTTGTAGCCCTCCTTCACCAGTTCCTCGGCCAGTCCTGGCGGATAGGTAAAGCCCCTGTGGAGCGTCTCCATGGGCGCCAGGAACCCTGACACCAGGATGCCATTCACCGGCGTGGGCGGGTAGGACATGATGACGTTGATGAACACCACGCGACGCTGGGACTCGCTGAGCATCTGCCAGATGGGCTTGGTCTTCATGTCCGTGGAGAGCATCAGCCGGGTCTTGTAGGAGCTGTCCTCCCGGCCTTCGAAGCCGAAGATACCATGCTTGCCCGGATGGTTGCCCGTAGCGAAAGAAGCCCAAGCCAGCGAGGAGATGGACGGGACTGTGGACTTGAGGATGCCGTGAGTGCCCGATTGGTACACTCTGGCCAGGTTGGGCATGTCCCCCTGGGCAATGAGCCTGTCCAGTATCTCGGGGACAGCACCGTCCAGGCCAATGACCAGGACCCGGCGGCCGTTACGCGTCGCCATCATACCTTCCTTTCACGCTGATGCCCAGCCGGCCGCGTGCCTGGGCGCCGGCGACCTGCCCTCGCCGTGCCGGGCGCAGCCTGCGCCAGATGGGTACCCGCGCACCGGCGCGCCGTGCCAGCAAGGGCACGCTGCCTCCTGCCACCAGGGCGATAAGGCCAGCCAGGGAGATTTGCTTGCCAAGGTCGAATGCCCTCTGAGAGGTGAAGGCCAGCTCCGCGGGTACCGTATCGGTGCCCGTGGGAGGCACCAGGAACGCATTCATGAGGCCGTAAGCCCGGTAGTGGGGCAGCGGCGTGCCCCGAAGCGAGACCTGCCAGTCCTCGTGGTAGGTGTCCTTGAAGACCACGAAGCCGCCTTCGGGCGCGTTGACGCTGAGACTGTAACGAGAAGCGTTGAGCTTCTGGAAATCCAGGGACGCCGGGTGTCCCTGGATGCTGAACAGCTTTCCGGGAGTGTCCAGGGCCAGCCCAGGCGGCTCCAGGTACAGTACCGCCGCCGTGGTCAGCGGCTGCGCGCCCTTGACCTGCACCTCCACCGAGTAGGTGGCTGTGGTCAGTTCCACGGGGTCAGACGTTATCCAGGTGTAAGCTTCCGTCTCTCCCGTGAGGCGGTTGGTGTACACATGGCCCAGTGGCCGACCGGCGGTGAAGGTAAGCTCGCGCACCTGGCTGCGCTCAGGGCCGGCTATCCTGGCTGAAGCGCTGTCGAACTCAGAGCCTGCCACCCTGAAGGCCAGCCTGTACCGCCCTGGCGCCAGTACACGGACAGAGGAGTTTGTGATGTAGATCAGGGGGTCGTACTGGGCCTTGAGCTCCCTTCCAGCCGCCGTGTCGGCCGGCCCAACGCCGAAGCCGTGGTCCCGCAGGTAGCTGAACTCTATGGGGTTCTCCGAGGGGTTGGTGGCCTTGAGCTCTGTGAAGTCCGCGGTCAGGCCGCTGGCTACAAGCTCCGTCGTGCCCCTGGGCAGGGTGCTGTCCAGGGCCTGAAGCACAGGGCGGTCGTCCAGGAAGACGCTGATCTGCTGCTCATCCGCCGCCAGCCGGAGGCGGTACCACTGGCCCTCCTGGATGGTGGCCCGGGTGGTGCCCAGCACCACCGTGGACTCGCCTTCCACCCTGGAAAGCTCAATCTGGTCGGTGGCAGGCAGCAGCTTCAGCAAGTAGTAGTTGAGCGGGTCAAACTTGGTGAACTTCACGCCGGCGTAGGCTTCGCTGGTGGTGGCCGTGCCCAGCATGAGCCTGGCCTGGAGTACGAAGACCTTCCAACGCTTGTCTATGATCTCCGCCGCGTTGTTGGCGAGGGAGACGTCCTCCATCTGGACCACTGGGGGCCGGCCGGCGATGAAGGAGGACGTCTTCACGTCCAGCAGGTGTACCGGCACAGGCATGCCCTGTACCCAGTCCGAGGCAAGGCGCTCCTCCAGCGCCGTGGGCGGCTCCGGGACATCCGGACCGCTGCTGAAGATGAGGAACTGGGAGGCACCCAGTGCCGCATCCAGGCCAGCGCCCGCCATATCTGAGTAGTCCAGCACCAGGGTAGAGCCGAAGGAGAAGCCCTCTATGCCCGCCAGCGTGTCCAGGAGCGCCGCGCTGTTGTCGGCCACCGCCAGCGCGACGTTCCTGGGAGCATAGACCTTGGGAAAGTTGAAGAGGTTCCGGCCAACGAAGGCGCCCTCCTCCTGGTGCAGCAACTCCAGCCCCTGGACGCTGAGCAGGCGGCGCTGCTCGATGGCGTTGGTGTTGGGCTGAGAGACGATATACTCCGCATTGAACAGGGAGAGCTTCTTCAGCATCTCCTGGTCCAGGTGCACTATTTCGGGGAGCCTGGAGACCAGGACGCCCTGGAACTCGGTGGTGGCGCTGCTGGACTCGGCCATGACGAAGCCCCTGGTCCAGAAGGTGTCCACGGCGGCGATGAGGCGGGTGTTGTCCACGTACACGCGCATCTGAGGCCCCTGGGCCGCGACCTTGACCGAGTACAGGCGGCCCGGGACTACCTCCAGGGGGGCCGAGTCCAGCACCTGGGACCTGCGCTGCAGGTTGGCACGCCGGACCAGCCGCACTTCCCGGGCGGCCTCGTCCAGTTCCACCGCGTAGCCCTGCGTGGGCGACTCGCTGCGAAACACAACGCCCACGATGGCGGCCCCATCCGGAGAGTCCACGATGCGCAGAGTGCCTTCGAAGAACACGTTGTCCCAGTTACGGGTCACCAGGTCAAGCTGAGAGTCGGTCAGTGTCAGGGAGTCGTACTGGAACAGGGGCGGAGAGTCCATGCTTTCTACCAGTGCCCGCAGGCCCTCGTTGACTTCCAGGCCACCGACGCGGAAGCCTGTTATCAGGGGCTTGCTGGCCACAGCCGGGGCAAGGTGCTTGCTGTAGTCGGCGCTCACCAGCGAAACGTTGTCCACTACCCTTGGCCCCAGGAAGGGTGTGGCTGCCACTACCTGGTCGCCGCTCTCTTCCCGCAAGGGGGTATAAAGCCGCGCGTACTCTTCGGGTACGGCGAAGGTCTGGAACCAGTGCCGCTGCCCCTGCCAGTGCGCCAGCGCCGTGACGCCAACCAGGGCCACCAGCGCCGCCGCCGTTGCGGCTGCTACCCGTGGTCCCGTAGTCCATGCGGCGACACGCCGCCACGGGAGTCTAGTGCTGGCCCACTGGCCCGCCCGTGCCAGCAGCGCGGGCGCGTCCTTGAATGCGGCGCCCAGCATGACCGCGTAGGTCAGCAGCGTGACGGCCTCCCAGCGGCGGGCGATGCGGACCAGGGAGAACAGCGGGACTCGCTCGAAGAAAAGCTGGTAGGCTGGGGTTTCAACCTGGCTGGCGAAGAAAATGGAGGCGATGGCTATGAGCATGCAGGCCACCAGCCAGTAGCTGCGACGCACCAGCGCCCACAAGAAGCCGGTTATGGCTATCAGCAGGTTTGTGGCGGCCATGACTGGCGTGTCGAATAGGAACCCGCCGGCTGCCTTCAGCGTGATGGCCTCCCACAGTGTTACCGAGCGCAGGGCCACTTCCTCCAGGGAGTAGCCCTCTTCGTCCGAGACGGTGGGCGCCGTGGACAGGACCAG
>DAOUAM010000032.1:0-17135 GCA_034433305.1 Dehalococcoidia bacterium
GGCCTGGCGACGCGGGCCAGGCCACCCTGCCCGCCACGGACTCTTTACTATGGCACAGGGCCAAGCTGCTGGGTGGCCGCCGCATCGATCTCGGCCAGGATGGCATCAAGTCTCGAAGGTGTGCAGTGCCCTCAGCACTGCCTGGAGGATGTCGGCATCGCATCGATCTCGGCCAGGATGGCATCAAGTCTCGAAGGGTCCTGCACGTAGTCCAGGATTCCCTTCCAGAATGCCTGCTGGAGCGCGCCACCCCAGATATCGTCGGCGTCGAACCTGAATACGCTGGCGCTGGTAAGCTGCTCCGCGATCCTGGCGGCTATGGGGTCCGGGTACACGCTGGGGCTGACGTTGCTGTTGGTAGAAGTGAAGCCACCCCGGCCCACCCAGATCTGCTGAGCGTCAGCGGACGCCAGGTAGTCCATCAGCGAGCGGGCACCCGGCGTATCCCTGAACATGACCACCAGGTCGGCGCCGCCGGCGATGGCGCCAGCGTACTGCGGGTTGATGGCAGGGAACGGGAAGAAGGAGAAGTCTTCGCCAGGCACGGCTTCGGGGAACTCTCCCTCAATGAAAGACTGGGTGAAGCTGGCGAGGAAGTACATGTACGCCTGGGGTGGGTCCCGGAAGGGCAGGTAGGCGGCGTCAGTGAAGTTGGTGGACAGCGCGAAGGTGGGGCCGCCCGGTACGTACCCGGGGCTGTGGACGATCCTGCCGAACTTCTCGAAGGCCGACTTGATAGCCGGGTGCGTCCAGGGTATCTGGTGCCTCACCCACTGGTCGTACACCTCCGGGCCGGACTCGGAGAGTACGATCTGGCCGATCCAGTCCGTGCCGGGCCAGCCGCTGGTGCCGCCGCTCTCTAGGCCCACGGACCAGGGGGTCTTGCCTTGCGCCACCATCTGGTCGGACAGGGCAAGAAGCTGGTCCCACGTCTGCGGGACGCTCCAGCCGTTGGCCTGGAACTCCTTCGGGTCATACCAGACGGTGGACTTGTTGGCGGCCTTGTACACGATGCAGTAGAGGCGGCCATCCACGGTGCAGAGGTCCAGCCACGCCTGGGAGTAGTCCTGGCGGAGCCTGTCCATGTCCATGAAGGAGTCCAGAGGCACCAGCGCGCCCCGCCGTACGAACTCCTCCATGTCCCCTGGAGCCGAAAGCACGCCGATGTCAGGCGGATTGCCTCCCTCGACGCGGGTCACCAGTATGGCCTTGATATCCCTGGTGCCTGTGTCGTTGACTCTGCCGCCTGTCGCCTGCTCCCAGGGGGTCACGACAGCCCTGAAGCTCTCAGGCTCGCCGCCCGACACCCACTGGTGCATCACCGAGACGGTGCCCACGGGCTGCGCCTGTGACGGCGCGGATACAGGAGCAGCCGTGGCCCCGGCACCCGTCTTCTGCTGTCCCTCGGTAGCAGGCCCCGACTGGACGGGTGCGCGGAGCGTCTCCTGGCCAGTTGGGGACGTGGGCGCGGCAGTCTGGGCCTCCCCGCAGGCTGCCGCGATGCTTGCTGCGACGACAAGCAGCACCCATGCCAGGTGGCCCGGTCGCAGGGCTTTCATAGGCGTACCTCCTTCAAAGAGGATGTGGCGGTGAGGCGGCTACGGTCCGCCATCCACGCCGGGGCAATGCGCGTACTGCTGACAGTGCAGCCACACACCTGGTACTCCCGTTAAGCCCAGCTTAGGGGCGTCTGCCAGGGATGACATCCGCTGAAAATGTACACTTTGTCACAGGATAAGCTTATAACATCATTCGGGTGTTGCCTGGCGAGGTCGCTTAGGCAGAGACCTTGCCCTGTGGCCGTCTGGGACTTAGACTGTACGCCCGCGGGCACCGCAGGACGAGGAGGGGCCTTCCCGGCGTCGCCTCAGACCGTTACCTGAAGCTACGGTGCATTCTGGATGTCCAGACAGGAGGTAGCATCACATGGGCCTGAAAGGCAAAGTCTGCATCATCACTGGCGGCGGGAGTGGCATTGGCCGCGCCACGGCCATCGGCATGGCGCGACAGGGTGCCAGTGTGGTCCTTGTGGGAAGGACAGCTTCCAAGGTGGGCGCGGTGAAGGATGAGCTTGAGGCTATGGGCGGCGTAGCCCTGGCCTTCTCCATGGATGTGGCCGATGCCAGTGCCGTAAAGGCTATGGTGGCCAATGTGCTGAACACTTACGGGCGCGTTGATGTCCTGGTAAACAATGCGGGACACAGCTCACCCCACCGCAAGCTGCTGACCACCACTCCAGAAGAGGTCCGAAGCGTCATAGACTCCAACCTGGTGGGTACTATCTACTGCTGCCAGGCGGTCATCCCTGGCATGCTGGAAGCAAAAGAGGGAACAATAATCAACGTGGCGTCCCTGGCGGGCGTGAATCCCGGTCTGCTGGGCGGGATGATATATAGCGCAGCTAAAGCCGGGGTTATCAATTTTACCGCCTTCCTCAACGCCGAGTTCAAGAACACAGGCATTCGCGCCAGCGTGGTCATTCCGGGCGAGGTGGACACGCCTATCCTGGACAAGCGCCCGGTCCCGCCCAGCGCCGAGGCGCGGGCCACCATGGTCACTGCCGAGGACGTGGCCGAGGCTATCCTGCTCATTGCCGCCATGCCCCAGCGGACGTCAATTCCTGAGCTGATTATCCGACCGACTTATCAGCGGGACACGTCCAGGGAGATTGGCGTGATGTGAGGTGGTGGGTACCACGACGGCGGTTGGCCCCTCAGGCCCGGTAGCATGCCACGTAGTGGCCGCCTCCCTTGTCCGTCAGGGGCGGGTGGTCGTTTTCCTCGCACACCCTGGCGGCCATGGGGCAGCGGTCGTAGAACCGGCACCGCCTGGGTGGGTCAACGGGCGTGGAGATGCCGCCCTTGATGTCAACGGCAGGCCGTGTATAGGTGGGGTCAGGCTCGGGTACCGCCGAGATCAGCGCCCGTGTATAGGGGTGCAGAGGACTGCCCAGTAGCTCCTCGCTGGGCGCCATCTCCACTATCTTGCCCAGGTACATGACGGCTATGCGGTTGCACATGTACCGCGCCACCGCCAGGTCGTGGGTGACGTAGAGATAGCTGATGTTGAAGCGCTGCTGTAGCTCCAGCATCAGCTTCATGACGCCCGTGCGCACGGACACGTCCAGCATGGAGGTAGGCTCGTCGGCCACGATGAAGGAAGGGTTGAGGATGAGCGCGCGGGCAATGGCGATGCGCTGGCGCTGTCCGCCACTCAGCTCGTGGGGATAGCGGAACAGGTATAGCTCCGGTGGCGTTATGCCCACCAGGGCCAGGATCTCGGTGGCACGCTGGCGGCGCTCCTTCAGGCTCCCTATACCCTGCACCACCAGCGGCTCCACTATGGTGTCGTATATGGTAAGCCGTGGGTTCATGGACTCGTAGGGGTCCTGGAATATCATCTGCGCCCGCGCCCTGAACTGGTGCAGCAGCTTGCCGGAGAGGGTGGGCAGGTCGTGGGTGGAGTCGTTCAGGGAGAAGTAGATATGGCCCGCGTCCGGGGCCATGAGCTTCACCAGCAGCTTGCCAGTGGTAGTCTTGCCGCACCCCGACTCCCCCACGAGGCCCAGCGTCTCGCCAGGGACTATCTCGAAGGACAGGTCGTCCACGGCATGGACCCAGGCAGTTGGCCGCAGAAATACGTTGCGGCTGATGGGAAAGTACTTGCGCAGGCCTTCCACTCGCACCAGGGCCTTGCTGGCGCTAGCCATGGCTGGCCTCCCGGGAAACCGCCAGTGGATGCCAGCAGGCCGCCACGTGGGCCGCGCCCATGGACTCCAGGGGCGGCTCCTGCTCTCGGCAGACCTGGGTCGCCAGCGGGCACCTGGGGTGGAACCGACAGCCTGAAGGGGGCGTTACCAGGTTGGGCGGGTCGCCCTCCAGGGAGGATAGCGCTCGCTTTGGCCCGTGCAGCCGTGGGAAGGCCGATATCAACGCCCGGGTGTAGGGGTGTCGTGGCCGCTCGAATATCTCCACTGTCGGGGCCATTTCCGTTATCTTGCCGGCATACATCACCGCTATCCTGGAGCTTACCTCAGCTATGACGCCTATGTCGTGGGAGATGTATATTATGGACGTGCCCTGGGACTGCTGGACTTTCTTGAGTTCCTGCAAGACACGGTGCTGCACTATGACGTCCAGGGCTGTGGTAGGCTCATCGGCTATGACCACCTCAGGCTTGCAGGCCAATGCCAGTGCAATGACAGCCCGCTGCTTCATGCCGCCGCTGAGCTCATGGGGATAGCGCTGCGCCAGGTAGGGGTCAAGCCCCACCAGGCTGAAGAGACCGCTCACGCGGTCGGCGGCCTCGGCGGGCGCGACGCCTTCGTGGGTCCGGATGACCTCGATTATCTGGTCACCGACGCGCTGCACTGGATTGAGGGAACTCATCGCCGCCTGGAAGACCATGGAGATGCGCCGCCAGCGATAGCGCCGCATCTCGCCCTCGGGCAAGGCCGCCAGGTCAACGCCGCCCAGGTGTATCTTGCCTCGCACAATCCTGGCGTTGTCTGGCAGCACCCGCAGGAGGCAAATGGCCATGGAAGTCTTGCCCGAGCCAGACTCGCCCACCAGGCCAATGGACTCGCCACGGGCCAGAGCCAGCGATACGCCGTCCACGGCCTTCACCCAGCCCTGGCGAGTGGAGTAGTGCATGACCAGGTCCTCCACTCGCAGGACGGACTCGGGCTGTGTGCTCGGGCCGGGTTCCTTATGTGCGTTGTCCTGGACCATGGCTCACATGCCTGTCGGCGGAAGATAGCATTCCTCGGATTGTAGCCCTTGCCAGTGCTGGCCCCATACCGGGTTGGGAGGTCCACCAGGCGTGTCGCTCATCCCCTAGCGCCTGCGCAGCCTGGGATTGATCACCTCGTCCAGGGCACGCCCCACCAGGTAGAAGGAGCCGCAGAGCAGGGTGATAGACACCCCGGCCGGCATGAGCAGCCACCAGTACCTCGTGCCGCTGAGCAGGTAGCCAGCGTACTGGGCCGTGTAGATCATGATGCCCCAGCTCATGCGGATGTTGAGAATGCCGAAGAAGGACAGGACCGCCTCTGAGAAGATAGCCGAGGTCACCGTGAACATCATGTACAGGAAGGCCAGGGGCAGCAGGTTGGGTATGATGTGTACCAGGATAATATGCAGGTGGCTGCCACCGGCGACTCTGGCGGCGTCAATGTAGGGCTTCACTTTGAGGCTCAGGGCCTGGGACTTGATAATGATGGATGTGCCGCCAAACCCGGTGATTATCCCTATGACCAGGGCCAGCGAGTACATGTTCAGGTCGAACAGCACCCCCAGCACGATGAGCAGGGATACCAGGGGCATCATGACGATAATGTCCGCCAGCCTCATGAGCAGGGAGTCCACCACGCCGCCGAAGTAGGCTGACACCGCGCCCACGCCAGTGCCGACTACCACCGTCACCATGGCCGCTATGAGGCCAAGGGCGAACTCGGCGCGCGCGCTGTACATCAACTGGCTGAGGACGTCCCTTCCCAGCGGGTCGGTGCCCAGCAGGTGCCGCGCGGACGGCGGCGCTGGCTGCACAAACTCATCGAAGGCATACCCCACCACGGGGTCATAGGTCTCGGGGTCCCACACGGTCCGCAAGAGGATGGGGTGGGCAATGACCATCAGGGCGAAGACGATGATGATTGCCAGGCCAAGCAGCCCTATCTTGTTCTCGGCGAAGAGCGCCCAGTTGCTCCGGATGGACTGCCAGAGCAGGCGGGCGCGGACTCGCCAGAGGGACTCGGGCACGGATACAGGGATGGCTTGCTCGGTCATGAGTAGCGTATCCTCGGGTCAAGGAACACGTACAGGATATCCGCCACCAGGTGTGCGAACAGGGCGAAGATGCCAGTAAAGACGAAGGCCCCCACAGCCAGGGGCAGGTCTTCCTTGGTCGCGGCGTCCAGCAGGGTCAGGCCCATGCCGGGCCAGGAGAACACGGTCTCGGTTATCACGCCGCCGTCTATAGTGGCCGCCAGGCTAAAGACGAAGCTGGTGATAACGGGCAGCAGCGCGTTCCTGGCCACGTACCGGTCGCGCACCACGTTGTCGGGCAGGCCGCGTGCGCGGGCCGCGAACACATAGTCCTCCCGCAGCGTCTCCAGCATACTGTTGCGCATCAGGAGCATGGTGCCGGCGAAGCTGATGAGCGCCAGTGTGGCCACGGGTAGCACCGTGTGCCTGAAGATGTCCAGGGCCAGCGCGCCATGGTCCGACACCCACCAGGCCAGCGCGGCCACTCCCACGCTGCCGGCGACCAGCCCGGCCAGCACCTTTGCCCCTCCGGGGAACTTCAGGCTCCGCAGGGCCAGCAGAGCGGTTAGCATGAAGGCCCCCAGGCCGCCCGCCGTTAGCAGTAGCCTGTGAAAGACGTAGTTGCTGTCCACCCTGCTCTCAGTCCACAGCTCCGGGGAGATGAACTTGCCCACGGGGAACCAGCCCAGCTTGAAGGCGAACAGCCAGATTATGACCAGTGCAAACCACGGGGTGAAGACCGTGAAAAGATAGACTCCGCTGATGGTGGAGATGTACTCGATGGCCTTGCCGCGCCGCCAGGCGATAATCTTGCCCAGGACAAACCCCACGTAAAAGGCCACCACCGTGGCCGTGGCGAACAGCAGCAAGGTGCGCGGCAGCCGCTCCGCTATGACCGACATGACGCTGCGGGGATAGTGGCCAAAGGAGACGCCCAGGTCTCCCTGGAAGAAGTTGCTCACGTAGATCAGGAACTGCTGCCACAGGGGCTTGTCCAGGCCGAAGGCGGCGGCGATGGCCTTCCGGCTCTCCGGAGGAACATTCGGGTCGGTGACATAAAAGGTGGTATAGTCTCCTGGCTGCGCCTGGATCAGGAAGAAGACCAGGACCAGGAAGGCCAGGAAAGTGATGAGCATCTGCAAGAGGCGACGAACCAAATATCCAGTCATAGCAGACACATGATAATCACAAGGGGGCCTCAGCGCGAGGCCCCCTTGTGATTGGCTCAGCCCTTACTCGAAGCTGGCGTAGGCTAGCGGGCCATTTGCCGACTGGAGGTAGTTCTGGAACCCGTCCATGACCGTGGTGAACGGGAATTTCACGCTGTTACTGACAGGCTCCAGGATCTGGGTTGTGAACAGCACAACGTAAGGCGACTCCTCCGCCAGGATTTCCTGCAAGCGGAAGGCGTTCTCCTTGGCCTCGTCCAGGTCGGTCGTGGTCACCAGCGTGTCCGAAAGCGTATCGAACTCGGGATTGGAGTAACCGCCCGCGTTCAAGTCGCCCTTCTCGGCACGGGTGGAATGGAAGAAGTCCCGCAGGTAGTCCGGGAAGACCGTCAGGCCCCAGCCCAGGATCCACATGTCGAAGTCCTGCTCATCGAAGACACGTGTGGCGATGAGGTTGAAGCCAGTCAGGTTGGCCTTTACAGGTATGCCGGCCTCGTTCAGCCAGCGCTCGATCCATATGGCGAAGGTGGCGCGCAGCGGGTCGTAGCCGGCGCTGGGGGACAGCAGCTCGATCTGTGGCACGGGGGTGCCATCCGGCATCTTCAGCCCGCGGCCCGACACTACTACCCTGCTGTCCGGGTCCCATCTGGGCTCCTCGTCCCAGGTGAAGCCAGCGCTCTTCAACAGGCGCACCGCCTCGTTAATGCGCTGCTCCCGCGTCATGGGTCTGCCCGTGGCTGGGTCAGTGCCCAGCTTGGGCACGTCGGGGTTATACCAGGCGCCATTGCCTGGGGGCACCATGGTGTAGGCTGGCTGGGCCACCCCCTGGAGCACCGTGCTGGTGATGAACTCCTTGTCAATGAGCACGGCCACGGCCTGCCGGAACGCCTTGATATTCTGGGGCGGCTTCCTGGTGTTGAACCCCAGGTAGCGGATGCCGTTGGGCGCATTTGCCAGCACCCTCAGGTTGGGGTTGCCGGCCAGTCGCCGCTGGAAGCCCTGCTGCAAGCCCAGGGGGGTAGCCAGGTAGTCTATCTCTCCTCGCTCCAGGGCAAGGACAGCCGCGTCCTGGCTGGCATAGACGCTGTAGATGACCGACTGGGCGTATGGGCCGCGGGTGAACTCCAGCGACACATCCCCAGTAGGCTCGCCGTAGGCGGTGAAGGAGTACACGCCTGGCTTCTCTTCCTTGTAGGCGCCGTTGGCGTACTCAGTCACCTTGCTATTGGCAAAGTAGTAGTTGGGGTTGGCCCTGGCCTCGAAGAAGGCGCCCCTCTCCCATCTCACGGACGTCATCTCGGCAGCCTTGGGCTCGTTTTCGGGGACGATGGCGTAAAGCGCCCTCTGGCGTTCCTCCAGTGTTGCCGCCTGCTTGGCCTGATTGACCAGCGGCTCCCAGAAGTGCCTGGCGACGAAGATAACCCCGGACAGCCCATACTGCCAGCGGGCCAGGCCAGGCTTGCTCTTGAAGTAGTACTTGACCGTGGAGTCGTCCAGGGCCTCCACCCTGTCTATGATTTCAGCGTCAATATCGCTGGCCCAGTTGCCGGGAAGCTGGAACTCCAGGACCGTGTTGATGGTGAACACCACATCGCGGGCGGTGATGGGCTGGCCGTCGCTCCACTTGGCGTCCTTTCTGACCTTGACCGTCGTCGTCCAGAGCTCTCCCTCCTGTACAAAGTCAGTGGGGAAGCCATCGGCCCAGGCCGGCACCCAGTCGAAGCGGGCATCTGAGAGGCCGTAGAGGAAGGGGTACTGGTTCAACTGCGTGTAAAAGTTCCAGGCCGTGGAGTCAGGGCCGAGGATTGACCAGATATTAGTCGTGGTCACGTCATCCAGGATTCCGATGCGCCATACCTTGGGCTGCGGCACTGGCGTGGGGGTGGGCTGAGGGGTAGGAGTGGCTGGCCGTGGCGTGGGCGTTATGACCACCTGGACTGTCCTCTCGACCACCACGGTGCGCTCCACAGGCACGGTGCGCTCCACCACTACTGTCTGCTGTACTGGTACCGTCCTCTCCACTACCACCGTTCTCTCCACGGGGACCTGCACGGTACGCTCAACGACTCTCTCCCCGCAGGCCAGGGCGGCACCGATGGCTGCAATGCACATCAGGCCTACCCACAATCTTAGTCCCAGGAGCTTTTTAGCCATTGCATCCTCCAATTGGATGATATCCAGCAGTGAAAGTGCCGTAGGCCAGCATGTTCTCAAGGTAGCTTTGTAGCATATCCTGTTAAGCTTGTCAATTAACGGAGGCGTATAAACTGGGGGCTTTGGCCCGTGTGGTGGCCCAGAGTCTCAGAGTCGTCTCGATGAGGCACAATATTATCTTTGTCATTCATCACGCAATGCGCTAAGAAATAGTATGGGCAGGCCCGTCGGGATGATGGTGGTAGGGGTGCGTTCCAGGGGAGTTTGACGTGCCGTCTGGTTGTCTATTTCAACACTGGAGCTACCTTCGAAACACGCCTGCTGTCTATTCAGTGGCGATAGGTCGGGAAATATGGCGACGCGCCGCGAGGAGAGGGCCAGCATGCCCAGACTTCTAGCTACAACCTTCGTAATTGCCCTGGCACTTGTGGCCCTGGCCTGCACCAGGGAGGTCCAGGTGCCAGTGGAGCGTACCGTTGTCGTGGAGCGCATGGTACAGGTCCTGGTCACGCCCACCAGCGTGCCACCGACGCCTACTCCCGTGCCCGCGCCCAGGGTCTATAAGCTGGGCATCTACGCGGAGCCCAACACTCGCAACTTCTGGAACTATATGGGCGGCCCAGGTGCCTCGGTCTGGACAGGCTTCGTCCTGGATGGCGTGGCCACAACCCTTTACACCTACTCGGACCAGCGCTTCGACTGGGTGCCCCTCCTGGCTGACGGCTTTCCCACGCCTCTAGCCAGAGAGACTGTCGGGGACAAGACCTACTGGACATCCACAGTCAAGCTGAAGAAGGGCGCTACCTGGAGCGACGGCGTCGAGATCACCGCCGACGACTTTGTCTTCGTGGTAGACACGGTGCTGGAGTTCCAGCTTGGTTCCAACTGGGCCAACAGCGTCAACCCCGACTACGTTGACCATGTGGATGCCCTGGACTCCCATACCCTCAAGGTGTTCTTCAAGAGTACAGACTCAGAAGGCAACCCCATCACGCCGGGGCTGAGCGTGTGGCAGTTTGGTCTGGCCTTTATGCCCATCCTGCCAAAGCACTACTGGGAGTCGGTTGTCCAGGCCGCCAGGTCTGCGGGCGACCTCCAGGCCCGCCAGCAGGCCCTCTTCGCCTACGTGCCGGAGAACGAGCCTACAGCCAATGGCACGGTGCTGAGCAAGTGGGAACCTGGTGCCTTTATTGAGTACCGCCCGGCCGCCAACTGGTTCAGGAAGGGCATCAAGGTGGTGCAGTACGAAAACGGCGCCTACCGCGAGCTGGCCCCCTGGAATGGCTACGATGTCACCTTCTACGGCAACGCCCAGGGACCTACCTCCCTGGAGCTTGAGATAGGCCCACACTTCGACAGCGAGATTTTCAACCTCTACTCCGGCCAGGAAGCCGCTGTGCTGGCTTTGATGAACGGCGACGTTGACTACATCTTCAACCCCAACGGCCTGGACAGGGGGTTCCAGGAGCGTATCCGGTCGGCCCAGGACCTGCGCATTGTGTCCAATCCGTCCATGAACCTGAGGTACCTTGGCTTCAACGTGCGCAAGGCCCCTATGGACAACAAGGCCTTCCGGCAAGCGCTGGCCACGCTCATTGACAAGGAGTTTGTCTGTGGCACCCTGCTGCAGGGGGCCGCGTTCCCGGCTTACTCCATGGTGCCCCAGGGCAACGCCTTCTGGTACAACGGCCAGGTCTCTCGCACAGGCGAGGGCTTGGGCCGGGCGGAGCGCGTTGCCAGGGCGGTGCAGTTGCTCAAGGACGCAGGCTTCACCTATGAGGTAGAACCAAAGGTGAGCGAGGATGGCCGGTTCGTGGAGGTGAAGGGCAAGGGCCTGAGAATGCCAGATGGGACGCCCGTCCCGGAGTTGACCATTCTGGCGCCCAGCGCGGGCTACGACCCCTTGCGCGCGTCCTTCGCCATCTGGATCGAGCGCTGGCTCAACGAAATTGGCGTGCCTGCCCGGGCCGAGCTCACCAGCATTAACCTCATCGGCGAGAAGCTGTTCAGTGAGACGGCAGCCCAGGACGTGGACATGTGGGTGCTGGGCTGGAGCCTGACCCTGTTCCCGGACTACCTGGAGAGCTTCTTCCACAGCCGGCACGCTGACGGTGGCTTCAACTGGGGCGGGTATGCCAATCCTGAGTTCGACCGCCTGGCGGAAGAGTTGCTCATGGAGACGGACCTGGAGCGGGCGCGGCAGAAGGTCATGCGCATGCAGGAGTTCCTGGCCGACGACCTGCCTTACGTTACCCTCTTCACCACGTCCATACAGGACGCCTACCGGCCCAACATAGTGAGGTTCCCCTACACCGAGACCCTGGGTGGCATACCCTTCGTCAACGGCTTGCAGCAAAAGGTGATGTTCGAGTAGGCCAGCCGCGCGGGCTCAAGTCAGCCCGGAATGCTCCGGCAGCCAGGCCACTCGCCAAGGCCTGGCTGCCGGAGTCCCACGCGGTGGGATGAAGGGGACGTCATACTCTGCTTTAAGGCCGAGACTGCCATACCACCTCTGCCTGAAAGTGGCGGTAAAGTCCCTTCTCCCCTGACAGGAGAAGGCCCGGGCTTGCCGAGGGGATGAGGGGGAAACTTCACCCACCACCTTCACGCAGACCTCCTCTGAATAGTCATTCCCAGCGGAGCAAGGAATCCAGTGCCTTGCGATTTGCTGCCTCATTCACCTGGTGCAGCGTTGGCATGCCACTGATGTACGCGCGGACTTCAAGCCCGCCCCGGGGATACCACCTGGCGCATGGCTTGAAGGCGGATTGACCGCGGCGAAGGCCCCAGTAATTGTTGTTGCTACGGTGCCTGGGAACATTTTCAGGCCCGCCCTCGTCTGTATAGTTGAAGAGGTTGCAAAGGTGCCAGCAACCCACAGCACCCTTGGAAATCAAGGAGAAACCGGGAATAAGGAGGTAAGCAAAGTGAACAAGCTCAAGGTACTGGCAGCGGCGCTGGGAGTAACAGCGCTGCTTTCGGCGGCGATAGCCTGTGGCAACAGCGAAGCGTCGGTGTCGCCTGGCCCGTCCCAGTCTGTCCCCTCGTCAAGTCAGGGCGTCGTTGACGTAAGCGTCCCGGCCACGGGAGCGCCAGCAGGCGTGGCCGTCGCCCCTCGGGCGCCCCAGCCAGAGGTGGGAATGTCTTCGGTGGCGGTGCCCTCGGGTGTGAGCGGTATGCCTGCATACTCCGGGTCCCTGTTCCAGCAGGCCAATGGCTCCCAGACCGGCATATGGGTGACTGGCGAGGCGGTAGTGTCCCTGGACCCTGACCTGGCGGTAATAAACATCGGAGTGGAATCCACGGCCCAGACCGTAGCCGAGGCCCGTGACAAGGCCGCCAAGGCCATGGACGCCATCATTGCGGCCTTGCATGCTCGCGGCATCCAGGACAAGGACATTCAGACCCAGTACTTCAGCATCTATCCGCGCTATGAGTACCGCGAAGTGATGGAGAGCGGCGGGCGGACGGGCAAGCAGGTGCTGGTCGGCTACGTTGTCAACAACTCCGCCACGGTGAAGGTGCGGGACCTGGAGGCTGTTGGTGCCATAATTGACGAGGTAGTGGTGGCTGGCGGCGACGAGACCAGGATCAACGGCATAAGCTTCACGGTTGAGGACCCCAAGCCGCTCATGAACGACCTGCGCAAGGCCGCCGTCGAGGACGCCATCGCCAAGGCTGAGCAGTTCGCCCAGCTCACCAACGTCACCCTGGGTAAGCTGGTGTACATCAGCGAGGTGAGCGCCAGCGCCCCGGTCATCATGAAGGAATACGACCTGCGGGCCGCTGCTGAGGGGTACGCCGCGCCAATGCCCACGACTCCCATAAGCGGCGGTGAGCTGGAAGTGCGCATGATGGTGCAGGCTGTCTTCGCTATCCAGTAGCCACGGACCTGGCAACAGTCTCGTTAGAAGAGCGGGCGCTCATCTGGGTGCCCGCTTTTGCTGTCATGGCCGAAACGTGGTACGGCGCAACATTGCGCGCCACCTGGGTGACTGCTACAATTCGTCTAGTCCAGACACGTCCAGGCACACGGAGGGCCGATGGTTCTCAGCGACCGCAGCATCAAAGAGGAGCTTGCCAGGGGGCGTATTGTCATCAGGCCGCTGGGTGAAGGCTGCATCCAGCCCGCCAGCGTGGATGTCCACCTGGATCGCAGGCTCCTGGTCTTTCGCAACTCCCGCCGGCCCTACATAGACGTCCGCGAGGATGTCAGCGACCTGACAGATATGGTAGAGATTGAAGGAGACAGGCCTTTTATCCTTCACCCGGGCGAGTTCGTCCTGGCCAGCACGCTGGAGCACATAGAGGTCCCGGAAGACCTGGTGGCCCGCCTGGAGGGCAAAAGCTCACTGGGGCGCATCGGCCTGCTCATCCACTCCACGGCTGGCTACGTTGACCCGGGCTGGAAAGGCCACCTGACCCTGGAGCTGAGCAACGTCGCCAGCCTCCCGGTGACCCTCTACTACGGCATGAAGATCGGCCAGATTTCCTTTCTGCGGCTCACGACCCCCGCCGAGAACCTGTACGGCTCCCCTGCGCTGGGCAGCAAGTACCAGGGCCAGACGGAGCCGACGGCGAGCCGCGTTTTCAGGGACTTCCAGTAAAACGCCTGACAGTTCCACAATGGACTACATGCAACGCGCTCTAGGGCTGGCCAGGCGTGCGCTGGGCTCGGTAAGTCCCAACCCGGCGGTGGGCGCGGTGCTGGTCAGGGACGGCGTGGTGGTGGGGGAGGGCTGGACGCAGCCTCCCGGACAGGCCCATGCTGAAATTGTGGCCCTGCGCCAGGCTGGCCCACGCGCCTCTGGTGCCACCCTCTACGTGACCCTTGAGCCATGCGACCACTACGGCAGGACCCCTCCATGCAGCCTTGCCATCATACAGGCCGGAGTGGCGGAAGTCCACGCCTCCATGCTGGACCCCAACCCGCTGGTAGCCGGCAAGGGCCTGGAGCGCCTCCGGGCCGCCGGCATCGCCGTGCACGTGGGCGAAGGCGAGCTGGAAGCCCGCGAGACCATGGAGGCGTACCTCAAGTGGATCGTCACGCGCTTCCCCTTCGTCACCGCCAAGTTCGCCATGAGTCTGGACGGCAAGATCGCCACCACATCAGGCGACTCCCGGTGGATTACCGGCCCGGAGTCCAGGCGGTACGTACACGAGCTGCGGGCCGCCTCCGATGCCATCCTGGTCGGGGTGAACACCGTCCTGGCCGATGACCCGCAGCTTACAGCCAGGGACGAGCAAGGCCAGGCATTGCCGCGCCAGCCGCTGCGCGTCGTCCTGGACAGCCATGCCCGCACGCCGCCAACGGCCAGAATGCTCAGGGAGGCGGGCAGGACTCTGATAGCTGTCGCCAGGCCAGACCCTGCCGCCGCGCTGGCGCTGGCCGGCGCTGGCGCTGAGATCGAGCCTGCTCCCGCCGACGACGGCACGGTGGCGGTGGGTGGCCTGCTCCAGCGACTGGGCCAGCGGCAGGTCACCAGCGTGCTGGTAGAAGGCGGCGGCACCGTGCTGGGCACCCTCTTCGACCAGCGCCTCGTTGACAAAGTTGTGGCCTTCGTGGCCCCCATTATAATAGGTGGTGGGCGCTCCCCAACTCCCGTGGCCGGTGCCGGAGTGGAGCGCATCGCCGATGCCTTGAGGCTCAAGGACGTCCGGGTGCGGCAGTTCGGCCAGGACGTCGCCATCATCGGTTACTGTGAGGCCAGCCATGTTCACGGGCATAGTTGAGGAAGTGGGCAGTGTCAGAGAGGCACGGCCAGGCCGGCTTGTCATTGCCGCTGGCACGGTCCTGGGGGACCTGAAGGTGAGCGACAGCATCGCCATCAACGGCACCTGCCTTACCGTGGTGTCCCGCGACCAGCACACCTTCGCCGTCAATGTGGTGCCGGAGACCCTCCGGCGCACCAACCTCGGCTCCCTGAGGCCCGGCGACCCGGTGAACCTGGAGCGGCCCCTGGCGGTGGGGGGCAGGCTGGGTGGACACATCGTCCAGGGACACGTGGACGGCACAGGCGTCGTGGACTCCATCGCCGGCGAAGGCGAGGCCCTGCTGGTACGGTTCAGGGCGCCTGAGGCCATCATGCGCTACGTGGTGGAGAAAGGCTTTATCGCTGTGGACGGGACCAGCCTCACAGTAGTAAACTGTGACCGCCAGTCCTTCCTCGTGACCATCATCCCCTACACGCGGGACCACACCAACCTGGGCACACGTAAGGTGGGGGACGTGGTCAACCTGGAGGTTGACATAATAGCCAAGTATATCGAGCGGTTGTACTCGGCACCCCGGGAGCCGCTGTGAGCCAAGGGGAGGTGAAGGCCATGCCCCTATCTTCGGTCGAGGAGGCCATAGAGGACATTAAAGCTGGCAGAATGGTCATCATCGTGGACGATGAGGACCGGGAGAACGAGGGCGACCTGGCCATGGCCGCCGAGAAGGTGACGCCCGAGGCCATCAACTTCATGGCGACCCATGGCAAGGGCCTCATCTGCGTCCCCATGCTGGGCCAGCGGCTGGAGCAGCTCCGACTGCCACTCATGGTGAGCGAGAACACCGCGCGCCATGGCACAGCCTTCACCGTGTCCGTGGACGTGATAAAGGGCGCCACCACGGGCATTTCCGCCTACGACCGCGCGGCCACCGTCAGGGCGCTGATTGACCCCCAGACCAGGCCCGAAGACCTGGCCAGGCCGGGCCACATCTTCCCGCTACGCTACATGGAGGGTGGTGTGCTGGTGAGGGCGGGCCAGACCGAAGCGGTGGTGGACCTGGCCCGGCTGGCCGGCCTTTACCCGGCGGGGGTCATCTGTGAGGTCATGGCCGAGGACGGCACTATGGCCCGCATGCCCCAGCTAGAGCGGTTCGCCGCAAGCCACGGGTTGAAGATTGTAAGCGTCGCCTCCATCATCGCCTACCGCCGGGCGCACGAGAAGCTTATCGAGCGGGTGGCCTCCGCGCGGCTGCCCACCCGGTACGGCGAGTTCACGGCCTTCTCCTACCGCAGCATAGTGGACAAGGACGAACACGTAGCCCTGGTCAAGGGCACCATCTCCGGTGACGAGCCTGTCCTGGTCAGGGTACACAGCGAGTGCCTCACGGGGGACGTCTTCGGCAGCCTGCGCTGCGACTGCGGCGAGCAGATGGCCCTGGCCCTTCAGGCCATCCAGAAGGAAGGCAAGGGCGTCTTTCTGTACATGAGGCAGGAGGGCAGGGGCATTGGCATCCACAACAAGCTCAAAGCCTACTCCCTTCAGGACCGGGGCTTTGACACGGTGGACGCCAACATCCAGCTAGGCTTCCCGCCCGACCTGAGGCACTACGGTGTGGGCGCTCAGATACTGGTGGACCTGGGCGTCAGGAAGATGCGCCTGCTGACCAACAACCCCAAGAAAGTGGTGGGCCTGGAGAGCTTTGGCCTGGAGCTTGTTGAGCGCGTGCCCATCATTGCCCCAGCCAACAGCGAGAACAAGCGCTACCTGGAGGCCAAGCGTGTCAAGCTGGGCCACCTTCTGGACGACCCTGAACGCAAAGTAGAGGCTAGCCAGTGAGCAGGGAACTTCGCGGAGAGCTGGACGGAGAGGGCCTGAGGATAGGTATAGTCGTCGCCCGGTTCAACGACTTCATCACCTCCAGGCTGCTGGAGGGCGCCAGGGCGGCCCTGGCCCGGCACCGAGTCCGGGACGAGGACGTCACCGTCGTCTCTGTCCCCGGCTCCTTCGAGATACCTCTGGTGGCCAGGAAGCTGGCGGAGTCGGGGCGCTACGACGCGGTGGTCTGCCTGGGCGCCGTCATCCGAGGGGAGACGGACCACTACAACTACGTGGCCGGCGAGGCCGCCAAGGGCATCGCCAGCGCCGCCTTCACCACCGGCGTGCCTGTCATATTCGGCGTGCTGACCACCGACACGGTGGAGCAGGCCATCAACCGCGCGGGCGGCAAGCAGGGCAACAACGGCTACTCGGCTGCCGTGGCGGCCATCGAGATGGCCAATCTTGTGCGCTCCCTCAGTGTGGACTAGTAGCACTCCGGCACAGGGGCGAAGCG
>DAOUAM010000033.1:0-59542 GCA_034433305.1 Dehalococcoidia bacterium
CTAACGGCCTGCATGCACAAGCTCCTGGTGGTGTTGAATGCGCTGCTCAAGCAAGACCGTCCCTGGAACCCTGCCTATACAAAGTGATTGACACCCAAGACAGTTGCTCTCTAGCTCTCCTCCAGAGGGGGCGAGAACCCTCCCTGCCCCCTGTGGGGGAAGGCCGGGAAGGGGGCTCTATGCGCCTTGCCCTCTTACTTGAACTCCATGCTGCCTGTCCGGTGCTTGTTGATGTAGTCCCAGTCGTACTCAACGCCGAGGCCGGGGCCTTCGGGCACGTCCACACAGCCGTTCTTGTCTATGGCGTCCAGGCCGTCGCGGTAGCCGTCCTTGTAGATGGGCGCGGCAAAAGGCCCTACCTTGGGATGGAGCAGGCCCATCTCGTAGTAGTTGGTGTTGCGCATAGCCGCCATAATGTGTCGCCGGATGGGGCCAGGGCCGTGTAGCTCCACGTCCAGCCCGAAGCCCTCGGCGGCGTGGGCGATCTTCATGGTGCCAGTGGTGCCGCCGTCGTAGTCCGGATCGCCGCGCACAAAGTCGGTGGCCTCCGCCTCGATGAAGTCAACATGGGACTCCAGGCCCCGCAGGTGCTCAAGCTGCAGGATGGGCGTCCTGATGAGCTGGCGCAGCTTGCGGTGGGCATGCATGGACACGCCACCGTCCCTGAAGGGGTCCTCGTACCAGAAGAACCTGTACTCGTCGCAGGCCCAGCCCAGCTTCAAGGCGTCACCGAAGTTCCTGATAGCGCAGAAGGGGTCCAGCATCAGGTCCATCTTGCCGCCCACCCTCTGCCCCACGGCGTGGACAATGGCCACCTGCCGCTCGATGGGCGCGTCCTGCCAGCCATGAATCTTATAGGCGGGGTAGCCCAGCTCCAGGCACTGCTCGGCGAAGTCGGCGTAGGCCTCGGGGCTATTGAGGCCGCCTTTCTCGTGGTCACCCACGTAGGTGCTGGCATAGCAGGGCAGCTTCTTCTGGGAGCCGCCCAGCAGCTCGTAGATGGGCGCCTCGTAGAACTTGCCGGCCAGGTCCCAGAGCGCGTTGTCCACAGGGTTGAGGCCCATCCTGGACTGCTGCCGCGTGGCCTGCTTGATATCGTTGTAAATTTCCTCGCGGCCCAGGGCGTTGCGACCTATGAGAGTCTGGGCAAAGGACGGGATGTTGGCGTAGTCGGGCCGCGTGCCCCCCACATACTCACCGACGACGCCCGCGTCGGTGTGGATGCGAATGGCGTTGACCCTGGGCTTGAGGGTGCTACCGGGCTTGTAGATGGGGATGCCTATGGTCGGCTCGCGCCCCATGTCTTTCAACTCGTACTCGAACTCTATTAGCTCGATGCGGGTGATCTTGGGTCGTGCTTTCATGGTCGCTCCTTGGTCAGATGGGTCTGGTCTTCAGCATGCCGCCTGCGTGGTCCGCAGCATGCTATTGCACTAATATACGCGTCGGCACAGGCAAGGGCAACGCCGCCCTACCTTCCTGGTGGCAGAGAGTCCCGACCCCTGGAGTCCCTCTGGCAAGACCCACTGAGGTATGTATTTCCCTGTTCCCTGTCTGCATTACCGGGCGGAAGGCCTCGCCTGCTCTGCAAGAGGGTGTTTCCCAAGAGGGCATGTCCGAAGTCAGGTCTACCCCTTGGCAGGGGACGTGATGCCCATTGGCGCCGCGCCGCTGGTAAGGCAAAGCCAGCCCCCTCTCTGGCTCTCCCCCAATGGGGGCGAGGACCCTCCCTACCCCCTGTGGGGGAAGGCCAGGAAGGGGGCCAGAGGCCAGCCCTCTCTCCGGTCCTTCGGCAAGCTCAGGGCCTGCCCCGAGCCTGCCGAGGGGACAGGACTCGTAGAGGGGGCTACAGGGATGAGGTCCTGGAGCGCTTGCCCCAGCACCTCCACTCCCTCGAAAAAGCGTCTTGCAGTAAGTCCCCTGGCAAGGGGGCTGCGGCACAAACTGACCTGCCGCAGGCCTGTGCCTTTCGGGGAAGGCGCTACGCTATCCTGCCGCCGGGGAAGCGCTGGAAGACCTCGGGGTCGTAGATAGGCACCAGGATGTCGCCCTCGCGACGCAGCCTTTCCCACGTGACCGCGGCCTCCAGCAGGCTCTCCTGCACCCCCAGGTACTTGCCCTGCTCGATATTTGGGTACTTGAAGAAGCAGTCGGTGATAACCACCTTCCCTCTGGCCGTGTTGACGCAGATGGCGATAGACGAGCGGTGATGGACGCCGGCCCAGAAGGTGGTGATGCCCGGCAGCACCTGGTCCTCGTCTTCCAGCAGCCGCAGCTTCTCCCAGCCCTCGTTCTGGAGGTAGTTATTGACCTCGGGCGGCACACGGAACTCTCGCGGGACATGCATGTGATAGGTGGGCGCCTGGAAGTCCTCGATCCAGCCCCTGCGGGAGATGCACACCTGGGCGTTGCGGAACATGGGGATGTTGGCCGTGGCGTAGGCCTGGAGCGGCGTGACAATGACGTAATGTATATCGTCGGGTGCCAGGCCGAAGCGCTTGAGGGCGTTCTGGGGGCGCTCCTCCTCCTCGCGCCTGATCTGCGCCTCCTCGAACCCGAAGACCTCCAGCCACCGGGAGTTAAGCCTGGAGAGGTCCTGGGGTACACCCGTGTTCACCAGGATGTTCTTGCCGTTGCCCTGGATGAGAAAGGCCATGAAGTAGAGCGTCTCGCGCCGGTCCCACGCCTCCATCCAGTACACCTCTGGCCCCGGCACCTGGGACTCGCCCATCTTCAACGCCTGGACTGTATATTGCATCGTCCCTCTGCCCTCCTGTGTGCGACGCGCCTATTCAAACTGCTGCCGCAGGCGTATCACTGTGGCACCGTGGCCGTCAGTCCGTGCGCCCCGTAGCCTTGTGGACGCGCTGGACGGCCTCCCGCATGGCGCGCAGCAGGATGGTGGGCGGAGGAGGGCCGACGTGGGAGTAGCCAGCGCCCAGCTCCAGCAGCTCCTGCGGCCCCAGGGGCAGCATGGCGTGGTTCATGGGAATGGACAGCTTCGCCTTGCCAATGGCCCTGATACGCTGAGCGATCTCGTTCACCCTGGCCCTCAGCCGGGGGTCGCCGGGCTGCCGGACGCCGAGGGTCTCCGCCAGGTCGGTGGGGCCGATGCCCACCAGGTCAACACCGTCCAGCGCCGCGATCTTCTCGATGTCGTTGATGCCCTTCTCGTCCTCGGTCATTACCACCAGCACGATTTCATCGTTGGACTGGCGGACGTGTTCCTCCCAGGGGACGGTGCCGAAGCGGGCGGCCCGGCTGCCGGCGGCGCCACCACGCCTGCCCAGGGGCGGGTAGCGCACCGCCTCGACGGCGCGTTTGGCCCCCTCGAAGCCGTCCACGTGAGGGATGATGATCCCCTCGGCGCCCATGTCCAGCAGGCGCAGGATGAGCTTGGGGTCATTGTCCGGCACGCGCACCATGGAGGTGACGCCGGCCAGGTCCGCCGCCCGGACCATCTCGCACACCAGCGACAGGTCAAACCCCGTGTGCTCCATGTCAATAAAGGCCGAGTCGAACCCGGCCAGCCCTATAATCTCCACGATCTGAGGATCGGCCAGGGCGACGTATGTCCCTATGGCCAGCTTGCCCTGGCGCATGACTTGTTTAACGCGGTTTGGCCGCATGGATACCTCCTCCTGCACCGCCGTTGTTGCCAGGGAGTGTAACCAGGCGCCACAGGTGCGTCAAGCGCCCGGCGGGCGGCGAGTGTTCCCTGGCCGAGATGGTTGCCCTACAATCTTGGCATGAAAGGGTGCCTGCTCCTCCATCTCTCGCTGGTCATAGCCTGCACGGCGCTGGTCGCTTGCAGCCAGGCTGCCGCCGGGCCTTCCGGCGGCACGGTGCCGGAGGCCGACTTCGTGGGCGCGTGGGGCACGCGCGGCAGCGGCGCCGGACAGTTCGAGTCGCCTTCGGGCGTCGCCGTGGACGGGCAGGGCAACGTGTACGTGGCCGATACGGGCAACCACCGCATCCAGAAGTTCACCGCCGACGGCCTTTTCCTACGCCAGTGGGGAGCGCCAGGCGACGGCGACGGGCAGTTCCTGCGTCCCACGGGCGTCGCGGTGGACGCTCAGGGCCACGTGTACGTGGCCGACACAGGCAACCACCGCGTCCAGGTGTTCACGCCGGAGGGTGGCTTCCTGAGGAAGTGGGGAGCCCCGAAACCACCGGGCAGCCCCAGCGGCGTGCCCGCCAGCGCCTCGGTGGACAGGTCCGGGGCACTGTATGGCGACGGCGCCTTCGAGACCAGGTGGGACACCCATGCCCGCCCTGAAGGGGCGCTGGTCGGCCCGGCCGGTGTCGCGGTGGACGGCGAAGGCCGGGTCTACATGGCCGACGTCTGGGGCCATCGAGTGCAGGAGTTCTCGGCCGATGGGATGTTCCTCGCCGGCTGGGGTTCCCAGGGCAGCGGCCCAGGCCAGTTGGATGAGCCGTACGCGCTGGCCCTGGACAGCTCCGGCAATGTCTATGTGGCCGATACGGACAACGACCGCGTGCAGAAGTTCGACTCCGGCGGCAGGCTGCTGGCGACCTGGGGCGGCTGGGGCACCAACGCCGGCCAGTACAGGGGACCGCGAGGCATCGCGGTAAGCGGCGGGGCCGTGTTTATCACCGACTGGGCCAACCATCGCGTCCAGGTGTCCAGCCTTGAGGGCAGGCCCCTGGCCCAGTGGGGCATGCCAGGCAGCGGCCCCGGCCAGTTCCAGTACCCCTACGGCGTCGCCGTCGGCCCCGATGGCAGGGTGTATGTGGTGGACCAGCGCAACCACAGGGTCCAGGTGTTCAGGGTGCGGGAGTGATTCCCGGGAGGTGCGCCTGCCTGGAGCGCGGTGGCCTTCAGCGTCCACGCAGCGTCGGGTCCAGGTAGTCCCGCAGCCAGTCGCCCAGCAGGTTGACCGAGAGTATGACCAGGGCGATGGCGATGCCCGGCATGACCGATACCCACCAGGCTATGGTGACCCACTGTCTACCATCGGCGACCATGACACCCCAGGCCGGCTGCGGCGGCGGGATGCCCACTCCCAGGAAGCTCATGGTGGACTCCAGCAGAATGACGCCGCCGGCGGAAAGTGTCGCCAGCACCAGGACCGTGGCGACCACGTTGGGGAGGAGGTGGGCCATCATAACTCGCATGTCGTTGGCGCCCAGGGCGCGCGCCGCCAGCACGAAGTCCCGCTCCTTGAGGCTCAGCACCTGCCCACGGACGTTCCTGGCGTAGCCCACCCACGAGGTTATGGTCACAATCAGGATGACGTTGAAGAGGCTAGAGCCAAGGACGGCGGCCAGCACCAGCGCGACCAGCAGGCCAGGCAGCGTCAGGATGACGTCCACGACGCGCATGATGAGGGCATCCACCCATCCCCCCAGCAGCCCGCTGGCCAGGCCCAGGAACGTCCCGATGGCGCCCGATGCAGCCACCGAGCAGACCATCACGATGAGGGAGATGCGGGAGCCATAGACCAGCCTGCTGAGGATGTCCCGGCCCTGGAAATCGGAGCCCAGCAGGAACTGGGTGGAGCCTCCTTCCTGCCAGAAGGGTGGTACCAGGCTGTGCAGGAGCGAGCCTTTCACGGGGTCGGCGGGGGCAATCAGCGGGGCGAAGATGGCCACCACCACCAGCAGCGTAAGGATGAGTACAGGCAACAAGGGCATCTTCCTGGCGCGCAGGGCCTGGTAGCGACGCCAGGCGGCGACGGGAAGCCTGAAGCCTTGTTGCGCGGTCTGGACGGCGCTCATCTGATGTACCTTATCCTGGGGTCAAGGTAGCCGTACAGCACATCTACCAGGAAATTGATGAACAGGTAGAGGACCATAATGTACATGACCATGCCGTACAGGGTGGGGAAGTCCCTGGTGAGGGCGGCGTCAACGGTCAGGCTGCCCAGGCCCTGCCAGGCAAAGACCACCTCCACCACCAGGAAGCCATTGAGCATGCCGGCCAGCAGTATGGCGGCGTAGGTGACTATGGGGATGAGGGCATTGCGGAAGGTGTGTACCCAGATGACCGCCGACTCGCCCAGCCCCTTGGCCCGGGCGGTCCGCACGTAGTCGGAGTTCAGGACCTCCAGCATGGAGGAGCGGGTGAGCCTGAGAAGGCCTGCCATGCCAAACCAGGCGCCGGTGATGCCGGGCAGTACCAGGTGCATGGGCGACCCCCGGCCGGCGATGGGGAACAGCCCGAGCACCACGCCGAACAGGATCATCAGCATGATGCCCAGCCAGAACTGGGGCACGGACTGGCCCAGGATGGCCAGCGACTTGGCGATGGTATCAATCCACGTCCCGCGCTTGACGGCGGCCAGCACTCCCAGGGGTATGGCAGTCACCAGGATAATGCTGAAGACCACCGCCGCTAGCTGTGCCGTCACCGGCAGCCGGTTCATAATCATGGTCCTCACCGGCGAGTTGTGCTGCTGGAAGGAGTTGCCCAGGTCGGCCCGTATGGCGCGCCACAGGAACATGCCGTACCGCTCGTAAAGGGGCTTGTCCAGGCCCATCTTCTTCCGGGCGTACTCCCGCTGCTCTGGAGTCGCCTCCGGATGAGTGAAGAACCGCGCGGGGTCGCCCGTCTGGTCCGCCAGGTAAAAGACGATGAACATGGTGACCAGCAGAGTCAGGACTCCCTGGGCTATGCGGTTCAGGGTGAACCGAAGCATCGCTACACCTTTGGAGCGCCGGTAGGGGCGCAGCCCTCCAGGGCAAACGCCCCTACCGGAGGTGGCTAGGGCTTGGGCTTGATCAGGTTGAAACTGTTGGGCCAGACCACGCCGGGGGCCAGAGTCCAGGAGTCCACGCGGCTGCCTATGCCCCAGAACTGCGGCTTCTGGAACAGCGGGAACATAGCCCACTGCCGGCGCAGGAAGTCGGCGTACTCTGCGGTAGCCCTGGCGCGCTTCTCCAGGTCAGTCTCCTTGGAGACGGCCTCCCACAGGCGCTTGCCCTCATCGCCGCCTATGTCGTACCAGCCCTCCTTGTGCTCCGGCGTCCACTTGAACAGCCTGGTCTCGCCGCCGAAGGGGGTGGATTCCTCGGTAGCGAACCAGATAAAGGGGAAACTCTCCCGCTTCTCGCGCTTTTGGGCGTCATCGGGCTGGACGTTGGAGATTTCCACCTTCACGCCCAGGTTCTGTCTCCACATATCGGCGATGGCCTCGCTGAGGGCCGGAAGCTCTGCCTCGCGCTCGAAGGGCGCCGGATTCACCCTGAGGCCGATGGTGGCCCCCTCCTTGCCGGCCTGCCTCACCAGGTCCCTGGCCCGCTGGGGGTCAAAGGGTATGGGGTTCTCTTTGTTTTTGGCGAAGTCCCAGCCCACCACACCCGGGCCAAGCTGCGGGTCAGTCTGGACCCTGGCGCGGCCCTTGTAGAAGGTCTGGAGTATCTGCTGGCGGTCTATGGAGATGTTCAGCGCTTCCCTGACGCGGACGTCCATCCACGGCAGGTTGGAGTCGTGGCCCGGCGTGCCCGGCTGGTACAGGTTGCCGAAGACGCCGAAGACCCAGACCGCGTCGTTGGCAACCGCGGCCCTGAGACCTGCCTTTTCCAGGGTCTCCACCATGGGCGAGGCTACGTTGATGATGTCAGCCTCGCCAGTGGTCAGCAGGGCGATCTGGGTCGCCGGCTCGTTGACCAGGTTGAACTGGATGGAGTCGAAGTAGGGGCCTTCATTCCAGTAGTTGGTGTTGGCCTCGTAAATGGCGCGGTCCGAGGGCACGAACTCCACGACCTTGAAGGGGCCTGAGGCATTGGGCTTCTCGAAGGCCCTGTCCAGGGCTGACTCGATCTCTGCCCCGGCGGCCTTGAAGGTGTCAACCTGCTTGCCGCCAAGGAGCTGCTCCACGCTGTCCATATTGGCCAGGAGCGTGGGCTGGGACAGGGACAGGTCATTCAGCACGGTGCCCAGGTGAGGCTCGTCGAACTCCAGCACGTACTCTTCCTGGCTGATGAGCTGCGACCGCTTGGTGTGCGTCTGGTAGTAGAAGGGGATGCCTCCGGAGGACACTGGCATAGTATAGAAGTCCACGCTGAGCTTGATGTCCTCCGCCTCCACGGGCTGGCCGTCCTGGAACGTAATCCTGGAGTTGGGCTTGAACGTCCACATGGTGAAGTCAGGGGAGACGGTCCAGGTCGCCGCCGATCTCTCGGGGTCAATGTTGCCTTGCTGGTCCTTGGCTATAACCGGGTCGAAGGCAGGCATGGCCACATGGTGGCCGTCCAGCCAGATTTTGAGGGTATTGTGGGCGAAGCTGGTAAGGGCAACCTTGAGCCTGGGCGAGCCTGGTGGGCCTGGCGCCAGTGCTGGGTGCCGCCGGCGAGGGGCTGGCCGCGGCTGCTGACCTGGGCGTCGCGGTCGGCCCGGCCGCTGGCGGAGCCGAGGTGGCTGTGGGCGCAGTAGTCTCCTCCGCCGCGCACGCCACCGCCGCGCCCAGCGCAGCCATCAGCAGCCCCAGCAACGCCCCTGCCTTGACACGGGACGTCAGCATATTCGCCTCCTGAATGATTGCAATTATCAAGCACAATGAACAGCCTCCCACTATATAGACACAAAAACAGGAAGTCAATAGCCGGTTTAAGAATAAAAGCTGTAATAGCTAACACACAACGACTAGCCACTGAATAATACCGGCCCTGCATGGAAGCGGTGGCATAACATCAGCAGCATATTGCAGCAGGTGTCGTGTGGCGGCAGGGGTGCGGGTCCAGCGCCTCATGCACCAGATGCGGCCATGGGGGATGGTGGCAACGCTCTGTGTAGTGCCCCTGAGGCGCCTCGGCCAGGGTTGCCAGCTTCAGGCAGGCTCGGCCAGGTCGCCGAAGAGCTTCACCAGTTGGAGCCTGTCACTGTAGGGGAGGGCGGGACGCTCCAGGGCAGCCACGTTGCGCTCCAGATTGGCGATGCGGGACGTGCCTGTGAGGACGGTGGAGATAGCCGGATGGTCTGCCGCGAACTTGTAGCCCGCGCTGACCACCGAGTCCACATTGTCATGCACCAGCCAGCCCAGGGGGTCTTTTTCTGGCAGGCTATCGGCGGGGATGAGGCCACGCTCCTTCCACTCCCACACCAGGGCCTCCAGCTCCGAGGGCCGCGTCAGCTTCACGCGCACGGCGGCCATGTTCAGCACGCCGATGTTGTGCCGCTGGGCCAGGGGCAGGGCTACCCTGGCGGCATACTGGTTGAGAATGCCGTACTTGAGCATCACAGTGTCCCAATGCTCGGGGTGCGTCTCCAGGGCCAGCGTCACGGCCTCGTGCCGGGGGTCGGAGAAGAAACGCTCGCTGAAACCGATGAAACGGAGCTTGCCCTGCTCACGAAGTCGCAGCATGGTGGGGTAGAAGCGCTCGACTACCGCCTGATAGTGGGACGCCAACAGGCCATGGAACTGCATGATGTCCACGTAACTGGTGCGCAGACGTGACAGGCCCTGCTCCAGCGAGTCCACCAGCTCCTGCGTGCCCGACTTCAGCGCGCCATCCTTGTCGGGTGCCCACTTGGTGGCGAGGATGTAGGAGTCCCGGGGAACGTCGCGCAGCGCCCGGCCAAGGACCTCCTCGCTGTCGCCGTACTCGGCGGAGGTGTCAAAGAGGTTGATGCCCAGGTCCAGGCAGCGCCGCACCAGGGCATCCTGCTCTCTGGGAGTCAGGCCGGTACGCTGGCCCAGGTTGCTGGGGCCTCCCGTCCCAAAGCTCGCCAGGGATACCCGGAGTCCTGTGCGCCCAAGCGTCCTGTACTGCATTCGTCCTTCCTCTCTGGCCTGGATGCTCTCTGGACTATTATCGCACTGGCGCCGAGGACGCTACCCTCATTCTGCCAAAAGGGTAGGTGAGCTCCTCTGGGCATGGACTGCCCGGATGCGAGCACTCCAGGGCAGTCAGCCTCGCCATGCCCGCCATATTGGCTGAAGTAGTCCATTTGAAGGGATATTGAAAGGTCGGCACTGGCTGTTATACTACGTTCAGTTGACCCCACCTCGCCTCCGGTTTGACCAGTAGTACGCCAGCCCATATATAGACTGTAGCCAGGCAGGGCCAGCGTCCGGGTGGGTGGTCTAGGTCCAGCGAACGAGCAAGGCCCCCTCGCCAGGAGCACTCCATGAAAGTACGCAAAGCTGTGATCCCAGCGGCGGGTTTCGGCACTCGCTTCCTGCCGGCCAGCCGGTCTGTCCCCAAGGTCATGATCCCGGTGCTGGACGTGCCCGCCGTCCACTTCGCCGTGGAGGAAGCCGCCAGGGCAGGCATAGAGCATATTGTGTTCGTCATTTCACCGCACCAGGAAGCCATCGGCACTTACTTTGCCAGACTGTCCGACTTGGAGCAGGCCCTGGAGCGCAAGAAGGACACGGCCATGCTGGAGCGCATGCGCGCCATCTCCGACATGGCAGACATTAGCTACGTACACCAGAAGCAGCAGTTGGGCCTGGGCCACGCCGTGCTGACCACCAGCGCCCTCATCGGCGACGAGCCTTTCGCCGTGTTCCTGCCCGACGATATCATCTGGAGCGAGCGCCCCACCATAGCCCGGATGATAGAGATATTCGACGAGTACGGCGGCAGCGTGATAGCCGTCAAGGAAGTGCCCGACGAGGCCATCCCCAGCCTGGGCATCGTGGACCCCAGGGCGGTACGGGAGCGGGTGTACGAGATCGTGGGCATGGTGGAGAAGCCCCGGCGGGAAGAAGCCCCCTCCAACCTGGCCATCATTGGCAGGTACGTCCTGACGCCAGGGGTGTTCGACACCCTCAGGAAGGTCCGCCCTGGCGCGCTGGGCGAGGTCCAGCTTACCGACGCCATCGCCATGCTCCTCAGCACCCAGAAGGCCTACGCCTACCGCTTCCCCGGCGTCCACTTCGACGTGGGCACGCCCCTGGGGATGCTGAAGGCCTCGGTGTACGCCGCGCTGCACCGCGAGGACATGGCCGACAGCCTCAAAGCCTGGCTCAAGGGCGTCACAGCGGAGCTGGGCTAGCGACCTCAGCCCAGGTTGAAGGCCATAAAGCTGGCCACCACGTACAGCAGGACCAGCAGTGCCGCCTCGACGGTCCAGAACCTCCAGGGCCTGGCTCGCGGCCTGGCAAGCAGCGCCATCACTACCACGTTTGTCATCAGGATGGCAATGACACCGGTCAGGCCATGCACCAGGGAGATGTTCGTCCACAGCAGGCCGGGCGAGTACACCAGGTCGTCCAGGAACAGTATCACACCGACATTGAACAGGTTGCTGCCCAGGAGGTTGCTGATGGCCAGGTCAGGCGCCTCCAGGCGGACGGCCGCCACAGAGGTGGAAAACTCGGGCAGGGTGGTGCAAAGGGCCAGGAGCTGGGTGCCGACGAAGCTGTCGCGCCAGGCCATCCGGTCGGCCAGGGCCTCTCCCGTGCTGGCCAGCCAGACGGCAGTGCTGACCAGGACAGCGGCGGCGGCCAGGTAAGTCAGCAGCGCCCGTGGCAGCCCAACCCCAGCACGGGAAGGCTGAGCGCTGGCCGCCTCTTCCGCCACATGCTCTCGCTCGTGGCGAAAGGTCATGTACATCCCCACGACAAAGGCCACCAGCATGGCCACCGAGACCGGGCTTGCGGGCCAGGCCGACATCAAGGGCGTCATGCTATGGACCAGGATGGCGATTATGGCCAGGGAAATGGCGACCATGCCCATGGCGCCGACCACGATGGACGTGAGACTGACAGAGTTGAGTATCGGCCCGTCACGCCACACCATGTCCAGCAGGCCAATGATGCACAGATTGAACAGGTTCGCCCCGAAGACATTGCCCGCCGCCAGGTCTGGGGCGTCCACCAGCGTCACCGAGCTTATGCCTGTCCCCAGCTCAGGCAGCGAGGTAGCCGTGGCCAGCATTATCACCCCGATGAAGGACCGGCCTATCCCGGTCCTGTACGATATGACGTCGGCAGACCCGGCCAGGAACCGGGAGGCCACCAGGACTATGCCAGCCGCGGCCAGGAGCTGGCCCCACAGCAGGATGGTCGTCATCTTCACTCCAGAGCGCAGTGATTCCTTCTGCCCACGCCAGATGGTACCATAGAGGTGATGAGAATTCTGGGCATCGAGACATCCTGTGACGAGACGGCCGCCGCGGTCATCGAGGACGGCCGCGTTATCCTTTCCAATGTCGTGGCCTCCCAGGCCGACATCCACGCCAGGTACGGGGGCATCGTGCCGGAGGTGGCATCCCGCCAGCACTTGCTGACCATTATGCCGGTGGTGAGGAGTGCGCTGGAAACTGCCCAGGTGGAGTTGGACAGCCTGGACGGCATCGCCGTAACCTACGGGCCGGGCCTGGCTGGTTCTCTCCTGGTGGGCGTCAACGCCGCCAAGGGGCTGGCCGTCGCCAGGGGCCTGCCCTTTGTGGGCATCAACCACCTGGAAGGGCACATCTATGCCGCCTGGCTGGAAGGCCGCGACCCGGAGGCCAGCCCCGGCTTCCCCCTTATCTGCCTCATTACCTCGGGCGGTCACACTGACCTGGTGCTTATGGAGGGCCACGGCCGCTTCACCCTGGTGGGGCGCACGCGGGACGACGCGGCCGGCGAGGCCTTCGACAAGGCGGCACGCGTGCTGGGGCTGGGCTTCCCTGGCGGGCCGGCCATCCAGCGAGTCGCCGCCACCAGCGCGGGCACAGTCGAGCCTTTCCCACGCCCCTATGTCAGGGACGCGCTGGACTTCAGCTTCAGCGGCCTCAAGACCTCCCTGGTGCGCCGGGCCGAGGAGAAGAAGCTGTACCCACCCCCAGCGGACGGTGAGGCCCCGAAGGCAGAGGTGGCCAGCATGGCCGCGGCCTTCCAGGAGGCCATTGTGGACTCCATGGTCCGCAAGACGCTGGAGGCGGCAGAGACGTACCATGTGAGGGGGGTGCTGCTGGGCGGGGGCGTTGCGGCCAACAGTCTGCTGCGCCAGGAGATGGCCCGGCGCTCACCCGTGGAGGTCGTCATTCCCAGGCCGGCGCTGTGTACCGACAACGGCGCCATGATTGGCGCGGCGGCCTACTTCCACCTCAGGAACGGCGCCCGTTACCAGTGGGACCTGGACGTGGTGCCTTACCTGAGGCTGGGCTAGCGGGGCGCGAAGCTCCGGGGCTTCGATGGGCCTGTGCCATTCTCGTACTTGAGCTGGAACAGGCGGTCTATGAAGGCCCTCAGCTCTGCCGACACCTGCTCGCTCTGGAGGTTGAGCTTAAACTGGGACGAGCCTACCCTGAACACGGCCACCATGTTCCCCGACATGGTAAGCTGGTCCACAATCAGGTAAAGCCCCATCAGGCCCACTATCACACCAGCCGCGACGGAGCCGACCGTGTTGTTTATCACCTGGGAGAGGATGATAGCCACCAGAATGGCCACCGCTCCCCAGATGTAGCCGCTGATCTCCCGATGGAGCTTCAGCTCCACCAGGTCCACGTCCTGCACCGAAGCGAACACCGTCTTGCGGCTCCTGCCGTTGCTCCGGACGTGGATGATGCGCCTGTCGGTCAGTAGCACCATCTCGGGGTTGCCAGAAGAGTCTTGCCCCCCATTGCTGTCGAGAGCGAGGGCCGACTCTATGTGCTCTCCCTCCATAAGGGTTATGTCCTTGACGCCGAGCTTATCTAGCTCCACTCGCGCCTCCGGCAAAAGAAAAGGTCTGCGGTCATAAGGTATGATACCAGACCGGGTTGTAGCAAGGGCCTGTCCCCAAGTCCCTCTTGCTGCACGACACTTTTCCAGCTTGCCCCAGGGCCGGGACAGGCACGAGAAGAGCCTTTCACTGACGGCGCCCTCAGAGAGACCGGGTATCAGGCGTCTTCATGGCCAGGGCAATGGCGCCCAGGACTCCGGCGCGTCTGCCCAGCACCGGCGGCACTATGTAGCTGTCAATCCCATCAAGGATGGCAGGAGACTGCACATAGCCTGCCAGCAGTGCGCGGACCTGGCGTCGTACCTCCGGGAACAGGTGCGCTCTCTCCATGACGCCGCCGCCCAGCACGATGCGGGCAGGCGACAGCACGCAGACCAGCGTGGATACGGCCAGGGCCAGGTAGCGGGCCTCCAGCGTCCACACCGGATGGTCATCTGGCAGGGCCTCAGGCCCCTGGCCCACGCGCTGGCGCAGGGCCGGCCCTGAGGCCAGCCCTTCCAGGCAGTCGCCATGATAGGGGCACACGCCGGTGAAGTCGTCGGCCTGCGGGTCACGAGGCACTCGGATGTGGCCCATCTCCGGATGGACCAGCCCGCGCACCAGGTCGCAGTTGACCACGGCGCCGCCACCGATGCCTGTACCTATCGTCAGGTAGACCAGGCTGTCCAGGCCACGTCCGGCCCCCCAGCGGTGCTCGGCCAGCGCCGCCGCGTTGACGTCGGTGTCGAAGGCAACGGACACTCCAAGGGCGCGCTGTACTTTCCCTGCGAAGTCGGTGTCTGCCCAGCCGGGTTTGGGCGTGGAGGTGATATAACCCCAGCGCGGCGAGTTGAGGTCCAGGCACACCGGGCCGAAGGAGCCGATGCCCACCGCCGAAAGCGGGCCGTGCAGCGCCGCCTGCTCCTGGAAGAAGCCAATAGCCTGGGCTATGGTCGCCTCCGGGGAGGACGTGGGGAACTGGCGCAGCGCCCTGAGGTCGTCTGGCCCCGTGCCGACGGCGCAGACGAAGTGGGAGCCGCCTGCCTCGATGCCACCATAGAGTGCGCTCATGCCTACGCCTCTAGCGTGCTGGCCCGGTGCCAGGCCTGCTGGTCAGGGAAGGTGTGGCCGCGCTGCCACGCGCCATCCTGGCCTTTCCCCCTGGTGACAAGGGAGAAGCTGGCAGGCCCCTTCAGAGCACCGGCCTCACCATAATGGTCTCGTGGCGGCGCGGGCCAGTGGAAATAATGTCAATGGTGCAACCCACCAGCTCTTCCAGCCTGTCTATGTAGGCCCGGGCCTCCTTGGGGAGGTCTTCCAGCTTCGTGGCGCTGGCCGTGGGGCTTTGCCAGCCAGTATGGTCCTCATAGATGGGCTTGCAGCGCTTGAGGTCCGAGACGCTGCCCGGCATGTTGTAAATGACCTCGCCGTCCAGCTCGTAGGCGGTGCATATCCTTACGGGGTCGAAGCCGTCCAGCACGTCCAGACGTGTCAGCACGGCGGAGGTGTAGCCATTGATCTTGCTGCTGTAGCGGGCCGCCACGGCGTCGAACCAGCCGACGCGCCTGGGCCGGCCCGTGGTCGTGCCGAACTCCTGGGCCAGCTCCCGGATGGTCTCACCGGTCTTGTCGAAAAGCTCCGTGGGGAAAGGGCCGCCGCCCACCCTGGTGCAGTAGGCCTTGAAGACGCCTATCACGCCTGAAATGTGGCGGGGATGGATGCCCAGGCCCACGCAGGCGCCGCCTATGGTGGGGTTGGAGGAAGTCACGAAGGGATAGGTGCCGTGGTCCAGGTCCAGCAGCGCCCCCTGGGCGCCCTCCAGCAGGACGTTCCTGCCCGACTCCAGGGCCTCGTGTACCGTGGCCTCCACAGGGCCAATGAGGGGCGCCAGGCGCTGGGCCCAACGCCGGCACTTATCAAAGACCTCCTCCAGGGACAGGGCCTTGCCGCCGTAGAGGTGGGTTATGAGCGTGTTGGCCTGCTTGAGAATGCCCTCCAGCTTGGGCAACAGCCCTTCCACGTCGGTCAGGTCCGCCACGCGGATGCCCGTGCGAGCGGCCTTGTCGCTGTAGGCAGGCCCAATGCCCTTGCCCGTGGTGCCGATGGCCTCCCTGCCACGGGCCGCGTCGGCCAGCTTGTCCAGCGCGATGTGGTAGGGCATGATGAGATGGGCACGCTCGCTGAGCATCAGCCGGTCGGCGATGTTGATGTGGTGCTTTTCCAGGTTCTCAATCTCGTCCAGCAGCACGTCCGGGTCAACAACGACGCCATTGCCGATGACGCTGAGGGCCTGCGGCCAGAAGATGCCTGAGGGCACCAGGTGCAGGCTGAACTTGCCCTTGTCGTTCATGACGGTATGCCCGGCGTTGTTGCCGCCGGAGAAGCGGGCTACTATGTTGGCGTCTCGGGCGAGGAAGTCAATAATCTTCCCCTTTCCTTCGTCGCCCCACTGTGCCCCTAGAACGGCGTATGCCGGCATACCCTGGCCCTCTTTTCTATCGGTCTGGCGCCCCAGTCATACACACTGGCGTCGCAAGGCAGTGGCCCTCTGAGTCGCCTTGGGGAGTATAGCAAATGGCCTGTTCCTTTGAAAAGGTATCAATCCTGCCTAACCCAGCGAGAAATATGCCCAGCGTGCCATGCGCCCCCGTCTCCCGCCGGGGAGTACTTGCACGCCGGGACAGGTCACACCAGTACTACGCCGGACGCCGCGCCCCAGATTATTCAGACTGGCCGCAAGCTCACCGCTTTCTACTGTAACATGTCCTGGTACACAGACCTGTGTAACATTTGTACCCCTCCTCAGGTCACCAGAAGTACACTGGCGTCGCTCTACGGCCAGGGCCAGCCCCTTCTCTAACTCTCCCCCAAAGGGGGCGAGGACCGTTCCTGTCCAGGTCACCCCGCCTCCCGAGGTGTTACAGAGGTGTCTAGCCAGCACACACGCGTGGAGATGGGACCATAGCTCAGCCGACACTGTGTCCTGGAACACCAGGGTAAGGTCTGCACCGCCGAATACCAGGTCGGACTGGTATTGCCGGACGGCACGTTTTCTGGAAAGCGAAGGCACCAGCGCAAGCGCCGCGTGTATAATGCAGATGGAACAGCCAGTTCCAGCAGGGGGCAAAGCTATGACAGGGCCGGAGAGCACTTCCCAGTACACCAACCCTTCCGATGCGCCGTGGCCCATCACGCGGGCGCAGCCACGCAGCTTCTTCAAGGCGCCCCTGTGCGACAACCTGGACGGACTGGACGCCGACGTCGCCTTCCTGGGCGTGCCCTTCGACCAGGGGACCTTAGGCCGGCCGGGCGCGCGCTTCGGGCCAGACGCCGTCCGGGACGCGCCCAGGGCCTACGCCTATGCTGACCCCTACGGCGCGCAGCGGGAGGCCGGCGGCTACTTCGACGTTGACGCCGGCGACGAGTTGCTCAGGGGCATCACCATGGCGGACTGCGGCAACATAACTGTGCTGCCAGGGGATGTGCTCAGGAACTTCGAGAAGCTGACCAGGGCTGTGGAGAAGATAGTGGAGCGGGGGGCTTTCCCCGTGGTGGTGGGTGGTGACCATTCCATAACCTTCCCGGTGGTGCGCGGCCTGCACAGGTACGCGCCGCTGGACATCGTCCACTTCGACGCCCATATGGACTACACCCACGACCTGCAGGGGGTGCTGTACTTTCATGGCAGCCCCATCCGGCGGTGCCGCGAGCTGCCCCACGTGGGCCACATTACCTCCATTGGCATCCGCTCGGCCCGCAGGCGGCCCTACGAGGACTCCCAGAAGGACAGCAGCCTCATCATCACTACCAGCCGCTTCAGGCAACTGGGCCCCGAGGGCGTGGTTGACCTGGTCCCGCAGGGCCAGAACCTGTACATAACCTTCGACATAGACGTGATGGACCCCAGCCAGGCGCCCGGCACTGGCACGCCAGAGGTGGGCGGGCTTTTCTACCATGAGGTGCGCGAGTGCCTGGTGTCGCTGGTCCGCCGCAGCCACCTGGTGGGCCTGGACATGGTGGAGGTCGCGCCGCCCTACGACCACTCGGAGCTGACCAGCCAGCTTGCCGCCCGCCTCATCACCGACGTCCTGGCCGCCAGGTTCCCGTCCAGGTAACGCCCGGGCCTGGCTTACTCCATAGAATGGGCAGGCCACCTCCCCGGGGCAATGCAGGGGCGGGCCTCATGGTGCGTTTGGGATACCATGCCCCCTTCCTGGCCTTTCCCCACAGGGGGAAGGAATGATTCTCGCCCCCTTTGGAGGAGGGTCAGAGAGAGGGCCTGCTTCGCCCGGCACCTACCAGTATGACCCCATCCATGAAGTGGGGGCGGGGTAGGTCTGGGGCACCGGCGGCGCCCGCTTGATGGCCTCCTCGTCTATGTCGGTGCCCAGGCCTGGACGCGACGGTATGGCCAGGTAGCCATCCTTGCTGTACTCGATAGGCTCGGTAATGAGCTCGTTGTAGCGCTCCAGGTACGGGTAGAAGAACTCCTGGAAGATTACGTTAGGTATGCTGGCGTCCAGGTGCAGGCTGGCCAGGGTGGAGATGGGGCCGTTGGAGTTGTGGGGCTGCACGGTGACATAGTAGGCCTCGGCCATGGCCGCGATCTTCTTCAGCTCCAGGATGCCCCCGGCGTGGCAGATGTCCGGCTGAATGATGCGCGCGGCCTGCTTCTCCAGCAGCGGGCGGAAGTCCCAGCGAGTGAACAGCCGCTCGCCCGTGGCCACGGGCAGCCGGATGGAGCGCTGCACCTCAGCCATGGCGTCCACATTGTCTGGAGGAATTGGCTCCTCGTAGAAGAAGGGGTCGTAAGGCTCCAGCTTGTGGGCCATGCGGATGGCGCTCCACATGTTGAACCGCCCATGGCACTCGATGAGCAGGTCAATCCTCGGCCCCACGGCCTCGCGCACCGCCTTGACGCAGGCGATGGCGTACTCCTCCTCATCTTTGGCAATGACCTGGCCCCCATGCCGGAAGGGGTCCCACTTCATGGCCGTGAAGCCCTGGGAAACCATGTCCTGGGCGTTGCGGGCCACGCGGTCAATGGCGAAGTCGTCGCCGGTGCGCTCCCCGTGGGGCCTGCGAAAGGCCCAGGCGTTGGCATAGGCCCGCACCCTGTCCCGCAGCTTGCCGCCCAGCAGCTCGTACACCGGCACGCCCAGCGCCTTGCCCTTGATGTCCCACAGCGCCTGCTCCACGCCGCTGAGGGCGCACAGGGTCACAAGCTGGCCGTACCAGAAGGTCTGCTTGTACAGCGAGTTCCAGATGTACTCTATCTGGAAGGGGTCCTGCCCCACCAGGAAGTCTCGGAAGGTCTCCAGGGCCTTGCCCACCACCTCGCCGTGGCGCTCGATGCTGGACTCGCCGACGCCGGTGATGCCGCTGTCGGTGTAGAGCTTGACGAACATCCAGTTGGAGTGTCCGCCGCGCGTGACAAAGACCTTCAGGTCCGTGAGCTTCATGGCCGTCCTCCCCTGTGGCTGGTTCAGTTATGGCAGCCTCGGGCCGGGATGTCCCACACAGCCTCGACCCTGCCGCTGCGCACGGCTATGTACTGGTCCCAGCGGTTCACCATAATGTCCTGCTGGCCGCTGACAAGCTGGAACTTGTCGCCCACCTTCAGCGGCATGGCGCCGTCGGAGCGCAGGACGATATGCTCGTCGTGAAGCTCCTGGACTCTGACGCCAGGCAGTGCGTCCACCACGGGCAGGACGCCGCCTGGCGCACCCAGGGCGCGGACGCCCACATCGCCAATGGCGACGCCCGGGCGCGGCGTGCTTATGACCGTGCCCAGGACTTTGGCGGCAACCTGGAAGTCGGTCATGTAGGCGTAGGTGTGGGACATGAGCATGTACGTCCCACCCTCGACCTCGGTCACGCCCGGGATGGTCGCGGCCACGTCGTAGGTCCAGGTCTCGGCGGCGGAGACGACCTCCACGGGGATGCCGGCGGCCTCGATGGCATCCTTCACGTTGAGGGCTATCTGGATGAGCCTCCGCCCCTCGATGAAGCGTGTCTCCCGGTCTGGCTCCTTGACTGGCACGCCCTGATGGCACATGACGCCCTTGAAGGCGATGCCAGGCAGCCGCGACGCCAGCCTCGCCAGATCCACGCCCTGCTGGACGCTCCTGATGCCCGCCCGGTGCATGGCGGTGTCCACCTCTATGACCACGCCCACGGTAACGCCGCTGGCCGCGGCAATCTCGGAGATGTCCCGCACGTTGCGGGGGTTGTCCACAGCAACGGTGATGCTGGCGCGGCGGGCCAGGCTGCACAGGCGCGTTATCTTGTCCCTGGTCACCACCTGGTTAGGGATGAGAATGTCGGTAATGCCGCCCTCCACCATCACCTCGGCCTCGGCCAGCTTGGCCGTGCAGACGCCGCCATTGGTGCCGCCGGCGCGCACCTGCAGGTGGGCCAGCAGGGGGCTTTTGATGTTCTTGGTGTGCTGGCGCATCTTGCACTGGGTGTCGCGGTAGGTCTCCGCCACCACCCTCATGTTGTGCTCCAGCGCGTCCAGGTGCACCAGCAGGCAGGGGGTGTCCAGCTCCTCGATGGGAGTGCCGATGAGTGGCCGATAGTTGTCCATGCACTAGCTCCTCATGAGACTCTTGTAGCCTGCGCGCCATGGGCGGGCGTTACCTGTACCGTCCCCGCGCGGCGACGCTCCAGATGGCCTCCAGCCGTCCGGCGCGGACGGCCTGGATGTAGTCGTAAAGGTTGGCGCAGGTGCCGATGTCCTGGGGCGTGAACCAGACCTTGTCGCCCAGGTCCAGCTTGCCGTCGTCCCTGTCCAGGCGCAGGCGGCCATGCTCCGCGCTGAAGGCGGCGACCGTGGCCCCGGGGACATTGACGGCGGGAAGGCCGGCGTCTATGCCCACCGCCTTCTGACCGGCGTCGGTGATGACGGTGCCTGGCTCGGGGCGGCTGGTCACGGTGGCCAGCACCCTGGCGGCTACCCTGAACTGGGGCCGGCACCTGCTGTAGCGGGCGTCCAGGAGGACATAGGAGCCGGCCGGCACCTCGGTGACGCCCGACATGGAGCCGGCTATCTCGTAGTTGTGCGTGCCGCCCACGCTCACCACGCTAACGGGTATGCCGGCCTTCTCCACCATCTGGCGAGTGTCCAGCACCTGCTGGATGCACCTGCGCGACTCGCGTTCCAGTTCCCGGGGGTCATCGGTGAGGATGGGGCCTTCGTAGCCCATCAGCCCGGCGAAGGCGAGGCCAGGGGCGCTGGCGCAGGCGCGGGCCAGCTCCACGGCGGGCCTGCCCGGCTCCACGCCACAGCGGTCAAGCCGGGTGTGGACGTCCACGACCACATTCAGCGTCACGCCAGCAGCCTGCGCCGCCTCCGACAGGTCCTTGACGTTGGCCGGCGAGTCCACGGCCACTGTGACCCTGGCATGGCGGGCCAGCGCGCACAGCCGCCTGATCTTGAGCGCCGTCACCACCTCGCTGGCGATGAAGATGTCGCTGAAGCCGCTTTCGGCGAAGGCCTCGGCCTCGCCCACGGTGGAGACGGAAATGCCGCCTACCGTGCCACCCGCGGCCAGTTGCTTGTGGGCGATGGCCGGGCACCTGTGCACCTCGACGTGGGGCCGGACCCTGGCGGCCTTCTGCTGGAAGAAAGAGTGCAGCGTGCTTATGTTGTGCTCCAGGGCGTCAAGGTCCACTACCAGCGCCGGCGTGTCCAGCCCCTCCACCGGCGTGCCGATGGGCTTGAGTATGGGACGCTCCATGCGTATCTCCTGGTACAGTCAATTACACGGGAAAGCAGCATGGAGAATACCATAGCCCTGCTTCGGCGTCCATCGGCGACTTTCCAGGACGCCTCTGCGCCAGGCCCGGTCTGTACAGTGTCGGACTGCGGACCTGCACAGGAAGGTGAGGAAACGGACGCCCTCGCCGGCCAAGTCAGCGCCCAGGCGCGACAGTCCTGATCTCTCCGCTTACGGCACCGCCGTCCACGGTGAGGAGGGCGATGGTGGCGGGCACCCTGAAGGAGGCGTAGCCCTGGCCGGGGTTGAGGAACAGCACGCCGCCACGCACCTCGTTGACAGGCTCGTGGAGGTGGCCGAAGAGAACGATGTCCAGGTGAGCGCCCGGGAAGTCCTTCAGTAGCTCTTCAGGCTCGAAGGGCGGGCCGCCCCAGGCCGGGTGCGTCACGCCTATGCGCTTGCCCTGGACCTCCAGCACCTGGACGTAGGGCAGCGCCAGCCGTAGCTCTGGCGGGTCAGAGTTGCCATGCACCAGCACGGCGCGCCTGGCGGCCTGGCGCATGCCCTCGGCCACGGCTGGCCGCGTGTAGTCGCCGCAGTGCACGGCGATGTCGGCCTCGGCCACGGCCCGGCGGATTTCGGGGTGTACCTCCTCCCAGGTGCGACAGTGGGTGTCGGAGATGACCACGACCCTGGTGGCCACCTAGATGACCCCCTCCTCCCTCAGGCTGAGCAGGTCGTCCTCCGACATCTCCAGCAGCTCGCGCAGCACCTCGGCGGTATGCTCGCCCAGCAGGGGAGCGTGGCGCATCTCCACGGGCGACTCCTGGAGCTGGACAGGAAAGCCGGGCATCCTGAAGCTGCCCCGCACGGGGTGGTGCATGGTGGTGACCATGCCCCGCTCCAGCAGGTGAGGGTCGCTGTGGATGTCCTCGGCGTTGAACACGGCGCCGCAGGGGACGCCGCCCTCGCCCAGGAGACGCATCACCTCGTGTTTGGTGTGCTGCATGGTCCAGCTTTCCACCAGCTTGTCCACTGTGGCCTTGTTCTTGCCACGCCAGACGGGGTCGGACCAGTTGGGGTCGTCTATGAGGTCCTCGCGGCCCATGATGAGCAGCAGCGCGTCCCACATGTGCCCGCGTATGGGCTGGCAGTAGATGAATACGTAGTCGTCGGGGCCGCCGGGCTTGCAGCGGTAGATGTCGCCTGGGGCCGTCCTGGGCACGGCGCTGCCAGTACGGCCAGGGCTTTTGCCCGTCTCGTAGTACTCACGCATCTTGATGCGGCTGAAGTTGATGACGGCGTCTTGCATGGACACTTCCATCACCTGGCCCCTGCCGGTCTGCTGGCGCTGCCAGAGGGCGCACATGATGCCGAAGGCCGCGTGGATGCCAGCGCCCGTGTCGCCGATGGTGACGCCGGGCTTGACGGGCGGCCCGTCGGGGAAGCCGGTGAAGGCCATGGCGCCGCCGGTGGCCTGGGCGATCATGTCGAAGCTCTTGTAGCTAGCGTAAGGCCCGTAGGTGCCGAAGCCCTTGATGCGCGCCAGGATGATACGCGGGTTGACGCCGGAAAGCACGTCGTAGCCCAGCCCCAGCCGCTCCAGGGTGCCTGGCGCCAGGTTCTCGGCGACGACGTCGCCCTTCCTGACCATCTCCAGGAAAAGCTGCTTGCCCTTCTCCTTCTTGAGGTCCAGGGTGACGCTGCGCTTGTTGGCGTTGAGGAGGATGAAGTAGTAGCTGTCCACGTCGGGCAGGTCGGAGCGGTTGCGCCTGCCAGGGTCTCCGCCGCCGGGCTGCTCGATCTTGATGACGTCAGCCCCCATCCATGCCAGCGATTCGGTGCAGGACGTGCCCGCCTCGAACTGGGTGAGGTCCAGGACTCTCACGCCTTCCAGTGCCTTGCCCATGTCGCGCTCCTCCCTGGCATACGCCTCTGCTGAAGGTAGACTCCCGATGGGTGCGGCCCGACTCGGCGCCGCTGATTTTGGCCAATATTGTAACATATGGCCTGGGGCATCAAAGAATGGCGAATAGAGGCGTCCTGGGGCCGTTTATTTAGGCATGTGGCGTGGTATTGCTACTCCGCCGCGGGCGACTGTGCTACAATCTCACCTACCCGGATAGCCTCGTTCATCTTTCCGGTACACGGGCGGCCTTAAGTGGCTGTTGGACAAGGAGGCAAAGATGGCTTCTAACGGGGTCAGCGGGCCTTTGAAGGGCATCAGGGTCCTGGACTGGACCATGTGGCAGTTTGGTCCTGTATCCACCTCCATGATGGGGGACATGGGGGCCGACGTCATCAAGATAGAGTCGCTGGATGGGGACGCGGGGCGCGGGCTGTGGCGGGCCAGCTCTCTCAGGCCGAACCTGCCCGGGGGGCGCAACGCCTACTTCGAGTCCTGCAACCGCAACAAGCGGGGCATAGCCGTCAACCTCAAGACCTCTGAAGGCCGGGAGATAGTGTACAGGCTCGTGGAAAAGGCCGACGTCTTCGTCCAGAACTTCCGCAAGGGCGTGGCCGAGCGGCTGGGCCTGGGCTATGACACGCTGCGCGAGATCAACCCCCGCCTCGTCTACGGCTCGGCGTCGGGCTATGGCCCCAATGGCCCCGACGCCTACGAGCCTTCCTTCGACGGCTGCGGCCAGGCGCGGGGTGGCCTGATGATGGCCGCCACGCCTGACGGCGTCGAGCCGCCCAACCGCGTCACCGGCGGCGTGTCTGACCAGATAGGCGCCATCATGCTGTGCCTGGGCGTGCTGGCCGCGCTGGTAGGCCGGGACCAGCAGGGCACCGGGCAGAAGGTGGAGGTCTCCCACCTGAGCGCCAACATGTGGCTCCAGGGCCTGGGGATATCCATGAGCCTGCTCTCCGGCGGCCAGCGCTTCGCCTCCTACGACCGCAAGGCGCCCACCAACCCCCTGGCCAGCCTCTACAAGTGCAAGGACGGCCGCTGGGTACAGTTGATGCACCTTCAGCCCGACCGCTACTGGGCGCGCTTCGCCACCGTCCTGGGCATACCCGAGCTTATAGACGACCCCAGGTTCAGCGACATGGCCGCCAGGGCCAGGAACTCGGCGGAGCTTGTAAAAGTCCTGGACGAGCGCTTCGCCACCAGGACCTACGACGAGTGGGACCGGGCCTTCAAGGAGGCGGGCGACTTCATCTATGCCAAGGTCCAGTCCATCGAGGAGCTGGACAAGGACCACCAGGTGATAGCCAACGACTACATCACCACCTTCGACCACCCGGTGCTGGGGCCGGTGAAGATGTGCAACCACCCGGTGATCTACAGCGAGACGCCGGCGGGCATCTGGCGCGAGGCGCCCGAGCACGGCCAGCACACCGAGGAGGTGCTTATCGAGGAGTTGGGCTACACCTGGGACGACATCGAGAAGCTGCGCGAGGCCGGGGCCATTCTATAAACACTACTCAAGGAGCATGCTGATGGGCGAAATTGACGGTGGACACCTTTTTGCCAGGGCTTTGAAGAAGGAGGGCGTGGAGTACATCTTCACCCTCAACGGCGGCCATATTTACAACCTCTATGAGGGCTGCGCCGACGAGGGCATCAAGGTTATTGACTTCCGCCACGAGCAGGTGGCAGCCCACGCCGCCGAGGGCTGGGCCAAGGTGACAGGCAAGCCGGGCGTGGGCATCGTGACCGCTGGCCCGGGCGTGACCGACGCTGTCACTGGCGTCGCCAACGCCTTCCAGGCACCAAGCCCCATGCTTCTCATCGGCGGCAACGCCGGCATCTCCGACCACCTGCGGGGCGGCCTGCAGGACTTCGATAGCGTCACCTTCATGAAGCCCATCACCAAGTTCTCCGAGCAGGTCAAGAAGGTAGAGCGCATCCCCGAGTACATCGCCACGGCCTTCAGGCACGCCACCACCGGAGTCCCCGGCCCGGCGTACCTGGAGATACCCGTGGACATCGTCAACGGCAAGGTGAACGAGGAGCAGGTGCGCTGGCCCGACAAGTACCGCACCGAGGCCAGGGCCTACGGCGACCCCGAGTACATCAAGAAGGCGGCAGACCTCATCAGGGAGTCGAAACACCCCACGGTGCTGGCAGGCTCCGATATCTGGTGGTGCAAGGCCTGGGACGAGCTGCGCGAGTTCGTCGAGATGATAGACGCGCCGGTGTTCCTCAACGCCATGGGCCGCGGCGCCATCCCGGCAGACCACCCCAACCTGGGCAGTCTGGGCCGGCGCTACGGGCTGGTGAAGTCCGACCTGGTCATCCTCATCGGCACGCCCATTGACTTCCGGCTCAGCTACGGCACCGACGCCATATTCCCCCAGAACCCCAGGCTCATCCACATCATGATGGATGGTGGCAAGATAGGCCAGAACCGGGGCGCCGACGTGGGCATCGTGGGCGACTCCAGGGCCATTCTCCAGCAAGTCCTGGACGAGCTGCGGCGCGCCCACTACCGCTCGCCGGGCAAGGCATGGCTGGAAGAAGTCATGACCGAGGACAGGGCCCTGAAGGCCGCCGATGAGCCTTTGCTCAACAGCGACCAGGTGCCCATCCATCCCATGCGCCTGATGAAGGAGCTACGCGACTTCCTGGACTACGACGCCACCGTCATCGGTGACGGCGGCGACATCGTGACCTTCGCGGCCAGGGTGCTGCACATCAACAAGCCCGGCCACTGGCTGGACCCGGGCCAGTTCGGGTGTCTGGGCGCTGGCAGCGGCTTCGCCACGGCGGCGGCGCTGGCCCGGCCTGGCAAGCAGGTGTGCATCGTCTACGGCGACGGCGCCTTCGGGCTGACGGGCTTCGACGTGGAGACCTACGTGCGCTTCAACCTGCCCATCGTGTCCGTCCTGGGCAACAATGGCGCGTGGAACCAGACGACTCAGGGCGTCCTGCGTCGTGGCGGGCGCGGCCTGGGCACCTTCCTGAGCCAGGAGACCAACTACGCCAGGGTCATGGAGGGCCTGGGCGGGTACGGAGAGCGCGTGACCGAGCCGGGCCAGATACGGCCGGCCCTGGAGAGGGCCTTTAGCTGTGGCAAGCCGGCGCTGCTGGACGTGGTCATTGACCCCAAGGTGGCCTACGCCGCTATGGGCGGGCGCTCTCGCCAGCAGCGGCAGTACTAGACATCCAGGCTGCGGCCTTGGGCGCGGCGCGAGGCCCCTTTTTTGCTGTCCTGGCATTATACATCTTGTAGTTTGCTGGCCCTGGGCTATACTATGAGACACTGGCTGGCCCAGTACGGTCGGAGGTGAGAGCATGACCAGCGACGGCAATGGCAAGAAGGGGCCTCTGGACGGCATCCGCGTCATAGACTGGACCATGTGGCAGTTTGGCCCCGTTTCCACCATGATGCTGGCGGACATGGGCGCCGAGGTCATCAAGGTCGAGTCCCTGGATGGAGACCACGGGCGGCAGTTTGGCCGCGTTGGCGGTGTGGTTTCGGACCTGCCAGGCGGGATCAACGCCTACTTCGAGGGGATGAACCGGCAGAAGCTGGGCATCGCCCTTGACCTCAAGAAGCCCCAGGGCGTCGAGATCGTCTACCGGCTGGTGGAGAAGTCCGACGTCTTCGTGGAGAACTTCCGCAAGGGAGTGGCCGAGCGCCTGGGCCTGGGGTACGAGGACCTGGTGAAGCACAACCCCCGCATCATCTATGGCTCCGCCTCTGGCTACGGCCCGGAGGGGCCTGACTCCACCAAGCCGGCCTTCGCCCTCACCGGCGAGGCGCGCTCCGGCGCCCTGTGGTGGGCCGGCCCCAACGACGGCATCCCCTACGCCGTGGGCATCGCCGACCAGATTGCGGGCATCATGCTGTCCTACGGCGTCCTGGGCGCCCTCTTCGCCCGGGAGCGCTTCGGCTTCGGCCAGAAGGTGGACGTCTCCCACCTGGGCAGCATGGTCTGGGCACGCGGCATGCAGAACGGCATCAGCCTGCTCAGGGGCCAGGAGTTCCGCCGACAGGACTCGCGGGACGCCAACAACGTCCTCTGGAACTACTACAAGTGCAAGGACGGCGAGTGGCTGGCCTTCTCTATGAGCCAGAGCGATCGCTACTGGCCCACCTTCTGCCGCGCCATCGGCAAGCCCGAACTCATCGAGGACGAGCGGTTCAACACTGCCGAGGCCAGGTACCGCAACCGACACGAGCTCATCCGGTTGCTGGACGAGGTCTTCGCCACGAAGACCAGGCCCGAGTGGGAGGCACTGCTGGCCCAGGCCGGCGACCTTATCTATGAGCGCGTCCAGCGCACCCTTGACCTGGCCAACGACCCGCAGGTGGTGCTGAACAAGTATATTATTGATTTCGACCACCCGGTGCTGGGCCGCACCAAGTGGCTCCAGACGCCGGTAACCTACAGCAAGACGCCCCTCTCCACCAGGAAGATGGCCCCGGCGCTGGGCGAGGATACCGAAGAGGTGCTGACCGGGCTGCTGGGCTACTCCTGGGATGAGGTGGTCCAGTTGAAGGATGAAGGGGTAATCCTGTAAAGTTGCCCATGCGGAGGCCTCCCTGAGGGGCCAGGCGCGTCGGAGCGTTTTGAGGAGGAGACATTTGAAGGCAGCCGTTCTTTACAAGCCTCACACACCGTTGAAGGTAGAGGAGCTGGACCTGGACGACCCCAGGGCCGGCGAAGTCCGTATCAAGATGGTGGGCGGAGGGGTGTGCCATAGCGACTATCATCGCATTGACGGCCACTCCGCCATAGACACGCTGCCCTTCGTCATGGGGCATGAGGGCGCGGGCATCGTCACCGAGGTAGGGCCGGGCGTGACCCAGGTCGCCCCCGGCGACCACGTCATTTTCTCCCTCATGGCCCCCTGCGGTCGGTGCCGCAACTGCACCGTGGGCCGCCCCAATCTGTGCGAGGGCTACCCGCGCCAGCCGGGCAAGATGCCCGACGGCACCACCCGCTTCAGCAAGGACGGCGTACCCTACTACCATGGCCTCGCCACCTTCGCCGAGGAGACGGTGGTCCTGGCCGATAGCGTGGTCAAGGTACCGGAGAACATACCCCTGGAGAAGGCGTGTCTCGTCGGCTGCGCCGTCATGACAGGCGTGGGCGCGGTAGTCAACCGGGCGAGGGTCGAGGCCGGCGCCACCGTCGCCATCTTCGGCTGCGGCGGCGTGGGGCTGAACGTCGTCCAGGGCGCGGTCCTGGCCGCGGCCTCCAAGATCATCGCCATAGACAAGGTGCCCTTCAAGCTTCAGAAGGCCCAGGAGCTGGGCGCCACTCACCTGGTCAATGCCGAGAAGGAAGACCCGGTCAAGCGCGTCCTGGAGATTACCAGCGGCGGCGCCGACTACGCCTTCGAGGTCGTGGGCTTCCCGCAAATAGTGCGTCAGGCCTTCGAGTGCGTCCGGCCCGGGGGCACGGCGGTCATGGTGGGCGTGCCGCTGCACGGCTCAGACATCTCCATCCCGGCCAGGCCCCTGTTCCAGGACCGCACCCTCATGGGCACCTTCTACGGCGCGGGCCGCCCCAGGGTGGACTTCCCCTGGCTGCTGGAGCTGTACCAGGCCGGCAGGCTGAAGCTGGACGAGCTGGTCACCAGGTTCCGCCCCGTGGAGGAGGTCAACGAGGCCTTCGAGGACATGGTCAGGGGCGTGACAACGCGCACGGTGCTGACCTTCGACTAGGAACGAGCAGCTAGAGCCATCGGGACGCAAGTATGTGGTAAGCCATCAGCAATCAGCCTTCAGCAATCAGCGCCCCGCGCCAGGGGAGGGCAGGGGAAGCTGATAGCTGACAGCTGAAAGCTATGAAGCTAAGAGGAGGTAATGCGTGCCACAGGTAGTTGAGAGAGATAGCGAAGAGGCATACAAGGGCAAGGCCCTGGGGTCAAAGGTCTTCATCCCCTCCAAGGAAGTCCTGGAGAACTACTTTGAGGGTCTGGACATAGACCCTTCCTGGTACAACGAGAAGTCGCCCTACGGCCAGCCCGTTGCGCCGTCCATGGTGCTGACCGCCGCCGACTCGGGCTTCCCGGGCGCTGGCTTCAAGAACAGCTTCGGCACCCTCTGGATCCGCCAGCAGTGGGACTTCCGCAAGCCAGTGGTGCCCGGCGCCTGCTACACGGCCACCTCCAGGGTCATTGACATCTATGAGCACCGCAACCGCACCGTAGTCAACCAGGAGGTCAACGTCTGGTCGCTGGAGGGCGAGCTGATGGCCCAGGGCTACCATCACCAGAGCTTCCTGCTGACCCAGTCCTCCGGCGAGGTCAAGCTGCGAGACCCCAGGGCCAAGGAAGGCGCCCGAAGCTTCGCGGCGCCCCAGGGCGAGCCCCTGGAGCCTGTCTCCCGGGTCATCACCCTGGAGATGTGCGGCAAGTACTTCCATGGCCGTGCCAACTACCACACCGACAAGAAGGCCGCCGAGGCCCTGGGCTTCAAGGACGTGGTGGTAGGTGGCCGCATGACCATGTCCTACATCGGTGACCTGATGGACAAGCGCTTTGGCAGGGGCTGGTTCGAGGGCGGCAAGCTGGACATCAAGTTCACCAACATCGTCTGGCCCAACGACCGTGTGACCGCGAAGGGCGTCATCACCGACAGGGCCAGGGAAGGCAGCCGGACGCGGGCCAACGTGGCCGTCTGGATGGAGAAGGACGACGGCACCGTGGTCATCGTCGGCACCGCCAGCGCCCTGGAGGACTAGGGACGCCTGGACAGGAACAGCCCATGGGGGCAGCGCCGGACTGGCTTTTTCTGGCGCTGCCTTTCAGGGTTGACCGTGTTCTGACTCCGTGAGGCAGGGACTATTGCCCCCGCCCTGGTTGTGTCCACCCCATCCGGCGCCGCCATCGGACAGAGCTGGATGGGGTGGACTTTTCTCCACGGGTGGGCCGGAGAAGCCATGTGTGCCTCAAGGATGCCATGCCGCTGCTCAGGAGGACACCTGTCTGGGGGTAAGGGACTGGCAGACAAGTGCCCCATTGGGATAAACTCTTGCCTGACTCCGAAGCCAAATCTTGCGAGGTGATACATGCCGAAACGCATCAACAGGGCCATCGAGCTGCTGGAGCAGGGCCAGCCCATCTACTACACGGGCATCTCCGGCTCCAGCCTGACCTACGAGGCAGGCAAGCAGATGGCCAAGACCTGGGCTGACTACATCGAGGTCAGCATGGAGCACGGCGCCTATAACATGCACGGGCTGGACGAGTTCATGCGTGGCCTGGTTGACGGCGGGCCGACCAACAGCGGCCACCGCACTCCCGCTGTCATTGTGGACCTTCCTGTGGAGGGCACCAGCGAGGAGGTTGTCAGGGCCAATGCCTGGATGTTCAAGCAGGCGCTGGCCAGGGGCGTGCATGGCATCCTGCTCTGCCACGCCGAGACGCCTGGCGCGGTCAAGGCCTTCGTCGAGTCCTGCCGCTTCCCCTTCCAGACCATCGGAGTCGGCCAGGGCCTGGAGGATGGCAGGCGCGGCTCTGGCGGCCAGGCGTCGGCTGCCGCCGCCTGGGGCATCTCGGTACAGGACTACCTCAAGAAGGCCGACGTCTGGCCCCTGAACCCAGAGGGCGAGATAATGCTGGGCCTGAAGATCGAGAACAAGCGGGCACTGGTCAACGCCGAGCTCAGCACCCGCGTCCCTGGCATCAGCTTCGCCGAGTGGGGCCCTGGCGACATGGGCATGTCCCTGGGCCATCCCGATGCCCACGACCCGCCCTATCCACCCGACATGCAGGCCGCCCGCTCTCGCGTCATGGCCGCGTGCAAGGCAGCCGGCCTGTTCTTCCTGAACAGCGTCAGCCCGGACACCGTGACCAGGATGATAGACGAGGGCGTCCGTATCTGCGCCGCCGGGCGCAGGGGCGAGGAGGCCGCCAAGGTAGGCCGGGCCTACACCAAGCGCACCATGCCCGTGTAGCACCCTGTCCTGGGTGTACTGCGAAAACACCAGGGGGGCGCCAGGTGGCGCCCCCTCTTTATGCCACGTCTGCGCGAAGGTGAAGGTTGTGTCCCTTCTCTCCTGGTGGGCTGACTGGGGTATGCAAATCGCCCATTGCGTGCATCCGTAGGCTGTCACCTTAAGGCAAAGGTGTCTGTTCCCTCCCCCACAGGGATGTTTCCACCGCCTCTTTCCGGCAGGCCGGTGTTACAGCGCAGGTGCAAGCGCTGGAGGTCAGGCCCCTTTCTCCGGGGCCTTGCCGGCCGCCAGCAGCGTGTTGCGTAGCTCCACGCTCTCGGGGTGTACCAGGTACCCCTGGCGCAGGAAGTAGGCCAGCTCCAGGTCCAGGAAGGCCAGCAGCGCGCGGTCCAGGTCTTCCTGGGCAAGTCCTCTCACCCTTTCCAGCTCGGGCCACTCCCGGACCTTCTCGGGGTCCAGCTTGTCGGCCAGGAAGACCACTCTGGCCACCCGGCCCATGCCTCTGTGGCCGGTGGTGTGCCAGCGGACGGCCTCGATGACCTCCGGGGCCACAGCGTCTGGAAGACGCTCCAGCCAGGCAGCGATGACGGGGCCGTGGAGCAGCAGGGGCTTTCGCTCCTCCACCAGGTGGACCGGCAGGCCGTACTCGCGGGCGCGGGCCAGCAGCACGTCGCCCTTCATGGCCCGGCCCAGGTCGTGGGCAGCCGCGCCGAGGTCGGCCAGGGCCGCGTCAACGCCGTGGCGCTGGGCAAGCTGGCGGGCCACGACCCGGACACGCTGTATATGCTCCCGCAGGCCACTGGGGAGCACGTCCAGGGCCGACTGCACGGCCGGCGGGAGTCGCGTCGCCATGCCTACCCCATGGCTCCCAGGCGTCGCCCGGCCAGCAGGTGCAGATGGAGATGGTCTATCTGCTGGCCCGCGTCGCCGCCCTGGTTGATGATGAGGCGGTAGCCGCTCTCAGCCACGCCCTGGCGCTTCGCCATCTCCCGGGCAGCCATGAACATGGCGCCCAGCATGGCCGAGTGCTCAGCGGTAAGCCCGGAGAGGAAGGTGAAGTGCTGTACAGGTATGATAAGCAGGTGTACCGGTGCCTTGGGCGCGATGTCCCGTATGACAAAACAGTGCTGGTCGCGGTACAGGATGTCGCTCTTGACCTCACCGCGATTGATGCGGCAGAAGATGCAGTCCTGGGCCATGAGTAGCTACTCCTGGCAAGCTCAAGGCGGGCCGTCGCGGCGCCTATCTACCCCCCACGACGGCGAGGGCCTCGATCTCGATGAGGAACTCGGGCCGGACGAGGGCCTTGACCACGACGGTGCTGCTGGCCGGCCCGTTCTCCGGGAACACCTTCAGGCGCACCGAGGCGTAGGCCGCGTAGTCCTGGGCGTTCACCAGGAAGGCGGTGATCTTGGTCACATCGGCCAGGGAGGCGCCGGCGGCCTTGAGGGCCGCCTCCATGTTCCTGAAGCACTGCTCCGCCTGCGCACGGCAATCGCCGGCGCCGACAAGCTTGCCTGCGCTGTCCGTTGCCACCTGGCCCGAAACGAAGACCATGTTACCAGCCCTGGTGGCCGGCGAGAACCCCTGGGGCTTGCTGTTCGGGTCGGGGAAGAAGGCTTGCCTGGGCATACGCACCTCCCTTTCGCAGACGGTCAGACGTTAGAAGCCGCCCCCACAAGGGCAGCCGTCAGCAGGCCAAAGATGACGTAGATCACTATCACCACCGGAAGCCCAAGATGACCACACCCAGGGCACGCCAGGTGGACTCGTAGTCCAGCGCCTGTCGCACGGCGATGACCATGGCCGCTAACTGCCAGATGGAGGCGGCGAAGAATATCACCGGCCCCAGCACGGGTATAAAGCCCAGCACCTTCAGCACTCCTGGCGATTGGGCAAAACCGGTGGTGCGGGCCAACTGTCCCCAGGTGGCCCTGGTGCCGGAGGTCTGCAACAGCGTGGTGCCGATGAGGTAGGTTATATAGGCCCATACCGCCCATTGCAACAGCCCGGTGACCAGGCCCAGGACAAATGCCAGCGCGCCTCCCTCGCGGGAACCCAGGGCGCCCAGCCCTGTGGCAACGGAGACTATGAGGACTACCAGCGCCGCCTGAAAGGTCGCGTTCTGGTCGTGTTCCACGTCTTCGAAGGTGCGCACGTCCAGGCGGGCCGCGCCAAGCATCCTCTCAAGCATGCCCCTTTCCTCCTGATGAGCGTCTACTTCCTGGGTGCCTGCCGGAGCTGGAGCAGCTCTATGCGCACGTCGTCCGGCGCCTGGATGAAAGCGATGCGCGGCCCGTTGGGCACGTCAATAGGCCCCTCCAGCAGCTTGGCGCCCATCTCCGTCAGGCGCTTGATCTCGGCGTCCAGGTCATCTATGGTGATGCCGAAGTGCTCCAGGCCCCAGTGGGCGGAGGCGTCCCCCGGCCCCATCCTCTCATTGGTCCGAGCGCCAGAGATGTTCACCACGATGCCATCGGGGGTCTCGCAGCGGATGAACCGGTCGCCCCACAGCCTCACCGTGTCGCTGACTATCTTGAAGTTGAAGGCCTTGACGTACCAGTTAGCCGTCTTCTCCGGGTCTGGTGCCTTGAGGTGGACGTGGTTGAACGCGTAGCCCAAGCTCTAGATGCCTCCTGTGCAATATACAGCACGAAAGCCTATGATATTGGCAGGGGACTGTCAAGCCAGCCAGGCCCGGGCACTGCCGGCCCTACACCAGGGCCTGAATCTCAGTGGAGAGGTGAAGCGCGTTGTTCGATAGAGTCCTTGTCCCTCTGGACGGCTCCAGGCTGGCCAAGGCCATCCTGCCCTATGTATCCGAGTTGGTAGGCCGCCTTGGCGCCAGGGTTGTGCTGCTTTCGGTGGTTGGCTCCAAGTGGCCCTCCATGCAGGGCAGGGTAGTGGAGGGGCCAGGCCAGGCTGCCGGTGAACAGATGACCCGAGAGGAGCTGGCCCGCCGGGCCGAGGCCCAGGCCAGGGCCTACCTGGAGCGTGTCAAGGCCTCGCTGCCAGCACGGACCGAGGCCGTGGTCGCCTTCGGCAGGCCGGCCGAGACCATCGTCCAGGAGCAGGAGCGCCTGGGCTGCGACCTCATCGCCATGTCCACCCACGGGCGCACAGGAGTGCAGCGCGGCATCCTGGGGAGCGTCACCGACAAGGTGCTGCACTCCACCACCGTTCCCATGCTGGTCTTTCGACCGCCCGACGAGGGGCAGGCCGTGCAGAGTGGCGCGTCCATCAGTACCGTAGTGGTGCCCCTGGATGGCTCGGAGCTGTCCGAGAGCGTGCTGCCCTACGCCGAGGAGCTGGCGCGCAGGCTGGGGCTGGAGATAGTCCTGGTGGAGTCGGTCAGCCTCATGACTGAGGACGTGTTTTTCGGAGAGTTCTACTTCAACCCGACGCCCATCGAGCGAGAGTTGCTCATTGAGGCGGACAGGTACCTCAAGGGCCTTGCCCAGCGGTTGCAGACGCGAGGACTGAGGGCCAGGGCCAGCGCCCTCATGGACGTGCCGGCGCGGGCCATCGTCAGGTTTGCCAGGGAGACTCCCGGCAGCATCATCGCCATGTCCACGCGGGGCCGTTCCGGCGTTACCCGCTGGCTGCTGGGCAGCGTGACGGAGAACGTCGTCCGTGGGTCGGGAGTGCCAGTGCTGGTGGTGCCCGCCGCGCGGACGGGCCTACCGGCCTAGCGGCGCGGCATGGCCCGGCGGACGGCCTCGGCGAAGGCCAGTATCTTGCGGGAGTCCTTGACGCCGTCCGTCTCGACGCCGCTGGAGACATCCACGCCCCAGGGGCCGACGGCGGCGATGGCCTGCCCCACGTTGTCGGGCGAAAGGCCCCCGGCCAGCAGGAAGTCGTGGCGCGCCGCTACCTCCCCGGCGATGCTCCAGTCGAAGGAGCGGCCGGTGCCCCCCAGGGCGCCCGCCTCGTACCTGTCCAGCAGCGGCAGGGCGCCGTGGGACACCACCAGGGCCACCTGCTCCAGCACCCGCTGGACCGCCTGCTCCCTGGGAGCGTCGTCCCGCACCTTGACCTGCTTTATGACCCTGGCCTCCACCCGCGCCCAGTACTCGGGAGGCTCGTCACCACAAAGCTGGGCGTAGTCCAGGCCGCACCTGGAGGCGATGCGGTTGACCTCCTCCAGGGGCTGATTGGCGAAAAGGCCCACCAGCCACGGCCCGTCGTGGCCGCGCAGCCGCCGGAACTCGGCTATGATGGCCGCCGCATGCTCCTCACTGAGCTGGCGCCGGACACCGTGCACAAACACGAAGCCCAGGAAGTCGGCGCCGGCGTCGGCGGCCACCAGCGCGTGGTCCAGGCTGCGCAGGCCGCAAATCTTGAACCTGGTCATACCAGCTCCCGCAGCCTGGCGCCGACGTCGGGCGCAGTCACCAGCGCCTCGCCAATCAGCGCGGCGTGGGCGCCGGCGCTGCGGATACGCCTGATGTGCTCCCGGTTGCTGATGCCGCTCTCGCTGACGACTATCTTGCCCTGAGGCACCAGCGGGGCCAGGCGCTCCGTCACGGCCAGGTCAGTCCTGAAGGTGCGCAGGTCGCGGTTATTGATGCCCACCACCTCGGCGCCGGCGTCCAGGGCGGTACGTAGCTCTTCCTCGTCGTGGACCTCCACCAGGCACTGGAGCCACAGGCTGTCGGCCAGCTCACGCAACTCCTTGAGGCACTCCGGGGTGAGCATGGCCACGATGAGCAGGATGGCGTCGGCCCCGAAGGCGCGGGCCTCGTACACCTGGTACGGGTCGAAGATGAACTCCTTGCGCAGCACCGGAATGCCCCTGGGGCTGGCTATCCGGTGCACCGCCTGGAGGTGCGCTATGCTGCCCTGGAAGTGGTCCACATTGGTCAGCACCGAGATGGCGGCGGCGCCGTTGTCGGCGTAGGCGGCGGCCAGGGAGGCCGGGTCGAAGTCCCGCCTCAACACGCCTCTGGCCGGCGAGGCCTTCTTGACCTCGGCGATGATGCGCACCGAGTCGCCCCACAGGGCGCCGGCGAAGTTGAGCGGCGGCGCCATACCGGCGATGCGCCTCTCCAGCTCCGACTGCGGCACCTCGACCTTGAGGCGCTCCACCTCGCGGCGCTTGGCCTCCACGATTTCCTTGAGGATACTGGGCGTGTCCAGCTTCGCCAATCTAGCACCCCTCTTCAACAGGCATACAGGTATGATTTACGCCGCATCAGGGCCTCAAAAGCCATGTGAGAAGCCTTGTTGCTCCCCTTACCAAGGCGCGATGCATATTGGCATTGGGCCAGTATGCGGAGCCAGCCCCCTCTCCTTCGGCAGGCTCAGGACAGGCCCGAGCCTGTCGAGGGAATGGGGCCAGACGCCAGCCCCCTCTCTTGCTCTCCCCCAAAGGGGGAGAGCAGTCCCTTCCCCCTGTGGGGGAAGGCCAGGAAGGGGGCATGATAGCCCGTCCAAGACCAGTCCGCCTGTATACACTACGAGTCCTCTTTGAGCGTGCATTCCCGTGGGGTCACTGCAGCTTCTGGCTCAGTTCCACCAGGGCCTGGAGCTTCTGGTAGGCCCTGCTGCTATCTATGGACTCCGCCGCCAGGGCGACGCCGTCTTTCAGGCTGGCCACGCGGTCGGCGGCCAACAGCGCGGCGGCGGCGTTCATCAGGACCACGTCGCGGGCCGGGCCGCGCTCTCCCTCCAGCACCCGGCGGGCGACGGCGGCGCCCTCCTGGACACTACCGACCCGGATGGCCTGCCGGTCCGCCCGTCGGAAGTCCAGGCCCTCGGGCGTGATGGTATAGGCCGAGACCGCGCCCTCCTTCACCTCCCACACCCGGGTGGCGTCGCTGAGGCTGACCTCGTCCAGCCTGTCCAGGCCGTGGACCACCAGGGCATGCTGGGTGCCCAGCCGCAGCAGCACCTGGGCCATCTTCTCGGCCACGGCGGCGTCGGCGACGCCCAGGAGCTGCGACCTGGCCCCGGCGGGGTTGGTCAGCGGCCCCAGGATGTTGAACACGGTGCGGATGCCAATCTCGCGCCGTGGGCCGGCCGCGTGGCGCATGGAGGGATGGTACTTCTGGGCGAACATGAAGCCGAAGCCCACCTCGTCCAGGCAGCGCCTTACCCCCTCAGGGCTGAGGTCAATCCTGACGCCCAGGGCCTCCAGGACGTCGGCGCTGCCGCAGGCGCCCGACATGGCCCGGTTGCCGTGCTTGGCGACCTTGACGCCGGCGCCGGCCACCACGAAGCCCGAGGTAGTGGAGATGTTGAAGGTGCCGGAACCATCGCCGCCGGTGCCGCAGGTGTCCACGACCGGCCCGTCCGCCTGCACATGCAGCGACTTCTCGCGCATGACCTGGGCCATGCCGGCGATCTCCTCGGGCGTCTCGCCCTTGAGGCGCAGTGCCACCAGGAAGGCGCCGATCTGGGCCGGCGTCGCCGCGCCGTCCATGATCTCGGTCATCACCTGGGCCGCCTGCTCCATGGCCAGGGACTTACCGTTCACCAGCATTTCAATCGCTTCGCGGATCATTGGCTTTCCCTTCGTTTACACTTTGTGCCTGTGCAAAGGTCACGGCTCAGCGGTATGCCGGACTACGGCCACGTCGAGGATGTCCAGCGGGTCCTGAGTGGTGCGCTTGCTGGCATCCAGCACTTCTATGGCAACAACTCGTCTGTCCTCGGCGTAGTCCAGAATAATTCCATCAATTTCTACCGACTCCACAATGCTCACACCTGGCAAGAACTCCAGGTCCAAAAGGTCATGCACCGGGTCATACTCTATTCTCATGGTGTGCCTCTCCAGTAGCGCCTGTGCCTCGCTGGCACTGTCTGGCTCCCCGGTCATCTCTCCAGGAAATTCCTCAGCAAGTCCTTGCCGACCTTCGTCATGATGGACTCGGGGTGGAACTGGATGCCCTCCACGGGGTGGCGCTTGTGGCGCACGCCCATGATGATGCCCTTGTCGGTCCAGGCGGTGACCTCCAGGTCCTCGGGCAGGTCCTGGCGGTAGATGGCCAGGGAGTGGTAGCGGATGGCCTCGAAGGGGTTGGGCAGGCCCCGGAACAAGCCCTTGCCATCGTGGTGGATGAGGGACATCTTGCCGTGCATTATCTCGCCGGCGCCGCCCACGGTGCCGCCGTAGGCGTAGCCGATGCACTGGTGGCCCAGGCACACGCCCAGCAGCGGCATTCGGCTGCCGAAGTGCCGGATGACGTCGTTGGAGATACCCGCCTTCTGGGGCGTGCACGGCCCCGGCGAGATGACTATCCTGTCGGGCGCCATGTCCTCGATGTCCTCCAGCGTCACCTGGTCGTTGCGCACCACCTGCACCTCGGCGCCCAGCTCGCACAGGTACTGGTAGAGGTTGTAGGTAAAGCTATCGTAGTTGTCTATGAGCAGGACCATTCCTTCACCTTCCTTGCATATGCCTCTGGCCCGCGTCGCCGCCGGGTCAGCCCCAGCTCTCGGCCTCGTCAATGGCGCGCAGCAGAGCGGAAGCCTTGTGCAACGTCTCCTGGTACTCGGCCTCCGGTGTGCTGTCGAAGACGATGCCGCCGCCGGCCTGGGCATAGGCCACGCCGTCCTTGACGACCAGCGTGCGGATGGTGATGGCCGTGTCCATGTTGCCCGACAGGTCGAAGTAGCCCACGGCGCCGGCATAGGGGCCGCGCTTGTCCGGCTCCAGCTCCGCGATGATCTCCATGGCCCGCACCTTGGGCGCGCCTGAGACGGTGCCCGCCGGGAAGCAGGCGCGCAGGGCATCGTAGCTGGTGTAGTCCCGCCGGAGCCTGCCCGTGACGTGGGACACCAGGTGCATCACGTGGGAGTAGCGCTCCACCTCCATAAGCTGCGTCACCTGCACGGAGCCTGGCTCGCTGACGCGGCCGATGTCGTTGCGGCCCAGGTCCACCAGCATGATGTGCTCGGCCCGCTCCTTTTCGTCGGTGCGTAGCTCCTGCTCCAGGGCCGCGTCCTCCTGGGGCGTCTTGCCCCGACGGCGCGTGCCGGCGATGGGGTGGGTCGCCACGACGCCGTTTTCCACCTGCACCAGCATCTCGGGCGAGGCGCCGACGATCTGGAAGCCGTCCAGGTCCAGGTAGTACATGTAGGGCGACGGGTTTATGCCGCGCAGGGCGCGGTAAATCTGGAAGGGATGGGCCGTCGTGGGCCGGGCCAGCCGCTGGGCCACCACCACCTGGATGGCGTCGCCCTCGTAGATGTACTGCTTGACACGCTGGACCATGGCCTCGTACTGCTGCCTGGACATGTTGGAGGCGACCTGCGGGGCCTGGCCCCTGGAGGGGCCGCCATTGCCACGGGGCAGCCTCAGGGGCGAGTCCAGCCGCCTCACTATCTCCTCGATGCGCTGGACGGCCTCGGCGTAGGCCCGCTCCACGTCGCCGTCCAGGTGGGCGTGGCTGACCACGCGTATCTTGTGCCGCAGGTGGTCGAAGACCAGGTAGGTAGTCACCAGCATGAACACCGACTCGGGCAGGCCCAGCGGGTCGGTGACAGGGGAGGGCAGGCGCTCGAAGTAATTGACGGCCTCGTAAGACAGGTAGCCCACGGCGCCGCCGTTGAACCTGCCCAGGTGAGGCGTCGGCACCAGCTTGAAGGCGGAAAGCGTATTCTCGATCACCTTCAGCGGGTCCACGGCCCCGTTGGCCTGCCCGGGGCCGGTCTTCATGACGCCCATGGGCTCGGTGCCGATGAAGCTGTAGCGCGCGATGCGCTCGCCGCCCTCCACGCTCTCCAGCAGAAAGGAGTAGGGTGGCCGGGCGACCTTCAGGTAGGCCGAGACGGGCGTCTCCAGGTCGGCGCTTATCTCGCGGTGAATTGGCACCAGGTTGCCCTGGTGGGCCAGCGTTTCCACCTGTTCCAGAGTTGGATAGTACATGGCCGCTACCTCGCCTTCCGGGGCAGCACGAACCCCACGCGTCGCTTGACTTCGTCCAGCTTCGGCTCGGCCACGGCCCTCGCCTGGTCGGCGCCGCGCTCCAGCAGCCTGTCCAGCTCCGTCACGTCCTTCATAAGCTGGTAATAGCGCTCGCGGATGGGCGCCAGCTCGGCGATGACCACCTCAGCGACACGCTGCTTCAGATCGCCGTAGCCCCTGGCGCTCTGGAAGTCCCGCTCCACATCCTCCTTGCTCTTGCCGGTGACGACCTTGTAGATGCCCAGGAGGTTGTTGACGCCTGCCTTCTCCGGGTCGTCGGAGAAGCGTATCTCGTTGCCAGAGTCGGTGACAGCGCGCTTGATGGAGCGCTCGATCTCCCTGGGCTCGTCCAGCATACGGATGGCGTGGCCTCGGATATGGGCATAGGTCTTGGACATCTTCACCAGGGGGTTGTCCAGGCCCATGACGCGCGCACCAATCTCCGGGATGACGGCCACGGGTATGACAAAGGTCTCGCCGTAAATGTGGTTGAAGCGCTCGGCGATGTCCCGCGTCAGCTCGATGTGCTGGCGCTGGTCCTCGCCCACCGGGACCTCCTCGGTGTCGTAGAGCAGGATGTCGGCGGCCATGAGCACCGGGTAGTCCAGCAAGCCGGTGGAGACGCTCTCCTGCCTGGCGGCCTTGTCCTTGTACTGGGTCATGCGCTCCAGCCAGCCCACGGGCGTGACGCAGTTGAGTATCCAGGCACCCTCGGCATGGGCGCTGACGTGGCTCTGGATGAACAGCGTGCTCCTGGCCGGGTCAAGGCCGCAGGCGAAGAGCATGGCGGCCAGGGAGCGCGTCTGGCTGCGCAGCGTCTCGGGGTCCTGGGGCACCGTGATGGCGTGCAGGTCCACGATGCAGAAGAAGTTCTCCTTCTCGGCCTGCCGCTCCACCCAGCCCTTCACCGCGCCCAGGTAGTTGCCCAGGTGCATATCGCCCGAGGGCTGTATGCCGCTGAAAACGCGCTTCTTCTTGTGCTCTGGCCTGGCGGCCTCGCTTGATTTGAATGTCTGAGTTGCTTGCATTTACGTAACACCTCGGTGATGGAAGTCCGGGTCAAAGAACAGGGGGGGCTACGCAGCAGCCAGTCTCACCACAGCTTTTCGCCGATATGGGCCATGGGACATGACCTCCATTCGAGGGAGCTTCGTAACTCTGGACGCTTGGGCCTGAAGGGCACCTCTACCGGGTGTCCCGCCCGTGGCGCTTCAAATAAAAAGACCCGTCCGGAAAGGGACGGGTCGTGTTTCCGCGGTGCCACCCTAATTGCTATGCGCCCCGGCCTCACGGTGAAACAGGGACGGCACAGCCTCTCTGTCAGGCACGGAGGAGCGCGTACCTCCTCGATGCCCTGGGCCATGATAACGGTGCCCTTCCGGCCAGGCCTACGACTCCGGCCATACGCCGGGGCCTTCGGATGGCGGCTCCCAGACCCATTCGGCCTCTGCGCCAGCGCCGGTTCGCACCCTTCGGCCCGCCTGCGCGGGCCTGTCCCGGCTCTCTGTGCCTCGCTGGAGGCGTACTACTTCTGTTCGCAGCCTTTGGGACTGTTCAGGTTATACCAGAGTATAGAAGGGGCTGGAATGGGTGTCAAGACTGGCAGCCGGGGATAGGCATGGCGTTCCTCTTGCTCCAGAGAGACGCCAGACTGAGTTTTGACTGCGAACCAGGAAGTTTAAATGAGGTTAGGAGGTTGCAAGCACAGGCGAGGCGCTCCTGGCCATGGGACAGACACTGGCCAGTACCAGGAGGTTATCCGCAATGGAGAAACTGTTGGTATGGAGCCTTGCTCTTCTTACCTTGGCCCTCTCACTGGCGTGCGGCAAAGCCTCGCCCGCGTCGGACTCCAATGTCATCCAGGCAGCGGCGAATGCTACCACGGACGCCGCACCCACGTCCACGGCCACAGCGTCGCCTGCTACGGAGACGCCCACTCCACCAGCGCCCCTGGACCCATCCACGCTGGACGTGACGGCCCCCAACCCTCTGGACGAGGAGACCACAACCGCGAGGTTCTGGTCAGGGCCAAAGACATACCTGGTACACCTTCAGGCCCACAATGGCCAGTACGTCGGCTCCAGCTACCAGGGCAGGATCGTGGCCGAGGCCTCGAGGGGAGGCCCCTGGGAGACCTTCCTCCTGGTGGACTTCAACGGCGGCAGGCTGTGGCATGACGACTGGGTAGCTCTCATCGCCCACAATGGCCTGCTGACCGCCGACTGGCCGGACAACTTCGGCAGGGCGCGCTGGGACCTGGGCTTCTGGATTTTCCAGATCAAGACGTGCTGCGGCAAGATAGGCCAGGTGGTGAACGGCGACCGCATCCACCTGGCGGCGGCATTCCCTCACTGGTACAGGAACCAGTACGACCAGTGGAAGTGGGGAACGCCCTTCATGTCCGCGGTCAACGGCGGCGGCGGTAACATCAACTACAACCGCGAGTGGCCTAACATCGAGACCTGGGACTGGCTCATCTTCCGCGTCTGGAACGCCGGCGGTGGCACCAGTTCCGCCCAGTTGCAGGGCGTAGCCCAGAACTACAACCTCATTTCCTCTTTCAAGACAGGCAACGACCTGCTACAGCGGGGTGGCTGGTTGACCGCGACAACCCCGCTGATTGGAAACACAGGCGCTGCCCTTTCCAACGTGACCCCGCTAAACAATGCAACACCATAAGCTTTCCCCTGGGACCAGCTTGTGGCCTGTGCAATAGAGACCAAGGACCTGATTTATGAAAACAGTCTTAGCACTCCTGGCAATCGTGCTGGTACTGGGTTGTGCCCAGGAAAAGCCTGGCGTGGAGGGAGCGCAGCAGGCCAGCCCAGTTCCTCCACCATCCCAGTCCCCACCGAAGACCACCCAGAGCAGTCCGGGCCAGAATGCCCCCTCTCAGCCATCCTTCGCTCCACCAGTGGCGCCGCCCACGGCTGGGATGTCGCCTGCGCAGCCCTCCGCTGGCGGCCCACGGTGGACGGTCATGGTGTACATGGCCGCCGACAACAACCTGGAGACCTTCGCCCTTCAGGACCTGGCCGAGATGGCCAGGGTCGGCTCCTCCCAGCAGGTGCATGTCGTGGCGCAGGTGGACCGCAGAGAGAAAGACCCTGTGGACGAGGGTGTGCTCAACCTGCCTGATTGGCATACCACCAAGCGCCTCAGGGTCGAGCAGGGCCAACTGGCCGAAATCGCTGACATCGGCGAGACCAACATGTCCGACCCCACCGTGCTCAGCGACTTCATCACCTGGGCAAAGGCGACCTACCCGGCGGAGCGCTACGCCCTGGTGCTGTGGGACCACGGCGGGGCGTGGCTGGGCTTCGCCACCGACGACAGCGCCCGCTCGGCGCTCATGTCGCTGCCACAAATTGCCAGCGCCCTTAAGAAGTCTGGCCTCACCCTGGACTTCCTGGGCTTCGACGCCTGCCTTATGGCCAGCGCCGAGCTAGCACTGGAACTCTACCCCTATGCCAGGACGCTTACGGCCTCGGAGGAGCTGGAGCCGGGCATCGGGTGGGACTACGCCGCCTTCCTGGGAGCACTGGCCAGCAACCCCGGCATGAGCGGCCTGGAGCTGGGCAAGGCACTGGCCGATAGCTACATCGCCAGCCTCAAGCGGGACTCGCCGGCCGAGTCCATGTACAGCACCATGTCCGTCATAGACCTGGCGCAGGCGCCCCAGTTCAAAGACGCCTTCTCCACCTTCGTGGGCGCCCTGCAAGGGTACACGGTAGCCAGGAGCGACCTCAAAGAGAAGCTGACGCGGGTAGGCCAGGTGGTGCAGAAGGCCCGCTACGAGGCCCCCGCCTTTGGCCGGCAGGAGGTCACGGACCCGGGCGTGGCCTTCGACCTGGGCATCCTGGTTGACAACATGCTGGCCCAGGCCCGGGACGACCGCCTGGCGGCGGCCGGCGCCGACCTGAAGGCGGCCATCGCAGGCATGGTGCAGAGCGTCAGGGCCGGCGACGGCTACAAGGACACCAACCTGAGCGGGCTGAGCCTCTTCGTGCCCGTCAGCCCCAGGGCCGCCGCGGCCACAAAGGAGAAGTACACCCTGCTGGAGAGCACCAGGGAAACGGGGTGGCCTGACCTGCTGCTGGCCATGGCCGAGGCGGCCGGCGACGACACTACAGCGCCGGTGGTGGCCCAGCCATCGGTGGACGCGCCGGCGGTGGTGCCAGGCAAGGGCAAAGTAACGGTCTCCGGCCAGGTCACCGACGACCTGATGGTCACCGGCGTCGTGGTGGGCGTGGTGCAACTCCGGGACGACCAGCCCGCTATGGTGGCACTCCAGGAGCAGCCGCGTACCTACAGCGCCACCAACGGCTTCACCTACGCCTTTGATGGCCAGGGCTGGTACCTGGAAAGCGGGGACAGCAAACACCTGGTGTTCACGGTGCAGTGGCGGCCAGGGCAACAGGCCGTCTTCGGCAGGTACAGGCAGGACCAGGAGTCGGGCGACACTGCCGCCTATTTTGTATATGACGAGGCCAGCGGAGAGTTGGTCGAGGGCTTCGAAGTGGCCGGCGGCGCGCTGGGCGCCCTTCTGCCCACCGCCGCATCCACCTTCCAGCCTTTCCTGCTCACCCCGGACCTCAGGTCCTTCGAGACCGAGGCCGTGCCTGTCCAGGGCACAAGGCTCTCCAGAGGCCCATTACCCCAGGGACAGTACCTCCTCAGCGTGACCGGGTTCGACCTGGGCGACAACGCCCACACCAACGGCGTCCTGGTAGAGGTGCGAGCCGAGGAGGGCCAGGCAGCCAGCGCCTGCCAGGCACAGGACGTGGACGCGGCTTCCGCGCCTGGCGAGCACAACGCCCGCCTGACCATTGGCGTGGGCCAGTCTATCCCTCTCGGCCTCAGCATTGACCGCAACCTGGTGGGCGAGGTCCGCTACACGGTGGACGTGTTGGGCGGCGACTCAGAGATACATCTGGAGAACGTCGGCCCCGACGGCGCCACCGTGGGCGCCAGCGGCAGGGTCAGCGGCCACGCCTACGATGTCTTCCAGCCGCAGGTCTCGGGCCTCTACACCCTCCATCTCAGCAACCCCACTGGCGGCGAGGAGACAGTCTTCCTGACCTGGATGGTGTCGCCCAGGGCCGGGCTGGACCTGCCCGACCCCATTGACCTCAACGCCACTCCAGAGCAGATAGACGCCTTCGAGCAGCCCGGCCTGCACATCGGCGTCGTGACCGTCCCGGCCGGCCAGTCGGTGGTGGTCCAGCTAGCGCTGGATGGGGAGGCCACGCCCTGGCTGGGCTACAGCGTGCAGGTGCCCGAAGGCCCCACGCCCGTCCTGTTCGCCCTTGCCAGCCCCGACCAGGAGCTACTGGACAGCACCCCGGTGTGCAGCCTGCACATGGGAGGCGTCCGGCTGACCAGGGGCGGCCAGTACACCCTGGTCTTCGACAACACTCAGGGCAGCAGCCCCCGGCAGGTGGCCCTGTCGCTGGAGACCTACGGCGCCGGGCCATCGCCTTATGTGCCGGTCCGCACGGAGCGCCTGCCCGAGTGGGCCACGGGCGACCACTCCCGCGAGTTCACCCTGGCGCCCAGCGAGGTCCTGGTGCTGGTCATTCCCTTTGACAGCACTGTCTCCTCACGGGTGGACTTCAGCCTGACCAGGGTGACGGGCATGATACCTATTGAGTATGGTGCCATAAACCCGGATGGTGTCGTGCTTGTCGCTGGCACCCATGACTATCTGGTGCAGGAGTCCTTCCCGGTTGCCATGTCAGGCGACCATGCCCTGGTGCTGGACAACAGCATGAACAACCGGGAAAAGACCGTGTTGGTGAGCGTGTCCGTTACGGCGGCCGGCCAGGCCACACCGCCTCCGCTGGGCACTCCACCACCGCCGGCCGGGCCGCCGCAGCCCACGCCGACGACCGCCCCAGCGCCGACGCCCACTCCGGCAGGCCCCACGGTGTACAGCTATCCCGAGTGGGCCACCGGTGACAACTATGGCGACTTTACGCTGCCGGCGGGACGCGTGGCCCACGTGGTGGTGCCCTTCGACCGGGCGCTGGTGTCCCGGGTGGACTTCACCCTGAGCGGAGTCAGCGGTAGCGGCTCCATCAGGTACAGGGTGCTGGCCCCGGACGGCATGGAGCTGACCAGCGGCACCCAGGGCTACCTGACGCAGGACGCCTTCGCCGTCAACGCCAGCGGGGAGTACATCATCGTGCTGGACAATTCGGCCAACACCAGCAGCCGGACGGTAAGGCTCAGCCTGTACGTGCAGCGGAGGTAGGCGGACGCCGGCGGCTGTGGAAGACCTGTCCGGTTATGAACGTGGAAAGGGAAGGGGACAGGCCGTGCCGGTCTGTCCCCTTTCTCTGCGCCCCCGTACCTGGCAGGCGCTACTTCTTGTCTGAGGCCAGCACGCCGCCCTGCGCCCAGTTCTCCCTGGGCACATCCTCGAAAACAATTATGGTCTGATCCGGCGTGGTCTTGGCGATGTTGACCATGGCCTCGGTGATGGCCTTGGCCAGCTCTGCCTTCTGGGCGTGAGTGCGTCCGGGCCACATCTCGATCCTGACTATGGGCATGGCTGCCTCCCATCGTCTCTGAAGTCCGGAACATTGTACCAGCGGGCATGTGGCCCTTCAATCGTCCGCCTTGCGACTGAGATTGTGCGGGTGTATGCTAGAAGGGTACAGGTATTGACGAAGGCTATAACAGTCAGACAACACTAGCTCTATACCAGGGACATCGTGCACAGCCAGCGGAGGCTGTGCACTTTGACTTTAGAGGCTCAAGGATGATGGTGGGACTCAAGCAGTTGAGGCTGCGCTCGCTGGACTCGTGGCAGCGCAGCCTGGTAGTGCTGTGGATAGCCCAGGCCACCTCGGCGCTGGGCTTCAGCTTTGTATTCCCCTTCATTCCCCTGTTCGTCCAGGAGCTGGGTGTCGAAGAGCCGGGGCGGGCCGCGCTGTGGAGCGGCATCGCTGGCGGCGTCGGCGGCTTCTTCATGATGCTGTCAGGCCCCTTCTGGGGCATCCTGGGGGACCGCTACGGGCGCAAGAAGAACGTCCTGCGCGCCCTGTTCGGCTCCGCCGTGGTGCTGGCGCTGACCAGCCTGGTCACTGACGTCTACCAGCTTGTGGCGCTGCGCATCCTGCTGGGGCTGGTGTCGGGCGTGTGGGTGACGGTCATGGCGCTGAGCGCGTCCATGGCGCCCAGGGACAAGGTCACCTTCAGCATCGGCGTGGTGCAGTCGGCCAGCTTCCTTGGCTCGACCATGGGCCCTTTTGTGGGCGGCACGCTGGCCGACACCCTGGGCTTCCGGGCCACCTTCATTGTCACTGGCCTGCTGTGTGTCTTCTCGGGGCTGCTGGTGATGCTGTTCGTAAACGAGCACTTCCAGAAGCCGCAGCAGCAGGAGAAGCTGGGGCCACACCTGTTCTTCGGCAGCTTCGCGGGCCTGGTGCGCTCGGGCGGGCTGGCCTCGTCGCTGCTGGTCATCTTCCTGGTCCAGGTGGGGCCGACCATGATGATGCCGGTGCTGCCGGTGTTCATCAAGGAGCTTTCGGAGAACGGCAGCGCCTCCAGCGCGGGCATAGCTTTCTCCCTCATGGGCCTGATGGGTGTCGCCTCCTCCCTGGTGATGACGCGGCTCAGCCAGCGCGTTGGCCTGGTGCCCGTGCTGATAGTCGCCTTCGTCTGCGGCGGGATACTCTACCTGCCGCTGCTGGTGCTGGGCAACCTGCTGCACATTTACCTGGTGCTCTCGCTGCTGGGCTTCTTCAACGGCGGGCTGAACACCATGTCCTTTGCCCTGGTGGGAAACGCCACGTCCAGGGAAAAGCAGGGCGCGGCCTACGGCGTCGCCCAGAGTTCCAGCGCCCTGGCCTGGGGCTCCGGGCCGCTCATGGGCGGCGCCATAGCTGACCTGTGGGGCCTGCGGCAAGTCTTCCTGGTGAACGCCATAGCCCTGCTTTTCACAGGCACGCTGGTGGTGCGGCTCCTGGGCAAGCGCAGGCCAGCCGGCCCGGGCAAGCCGGACGTTGGGCCTGTGCCCACCAGCGCATCGAGCAGGTAAACCCGGCGACCGGGTCCTGGCCGTGGGGCGCTACCGGCGCCGCCGGAAAAGGACCATGCCTATCACCAGGCCAATCAGGGCGGCCCGGATGATGTTCCACGGCTCTTCGAAGGAGATGTAGCGGGTCTCGCCGGCCGTGATCTCGATGATGCCGACGGGGCTGACCGATGCGCCGCCACCGCCGCCGCCACCCAGCCTGCGCGCCCTCTGCGTCTCCTCCACCATGCTGTCCTCGCCCTCGGAGCCGCCGCCCCCTCCAAAGCCGTAGCGTACCCTGGCCACCGGGATGATGGTCTTGCCCTCCGCTGTTACGGGATCGCCATAGACCGTCCTGACGCTGGCGGTGTCGTGGATGCGCTCCGTGATGGTCCTGAAGATCTCCTGGATGGTCATCTCCTGCCTCCTCCATGGCTGCCATTGGACCGGGCCGTTGGTGTCGCAGCCGCATGTATCCAGAATACCAGAGGCAAGAGGGCACGGCCAAAGGCAAGACCCCCGGGGCCGCTGCCATCGGGCGCGCCCAATACCGGGACAGGCGGCGCTAGCTGAGGAGCTTCACCACGCGGTCCAGGATGCGGTGCCCGACCTCGTACTTGCTGAGAAGGGGCAGGTCTTCGACGCCGCCCTCGCGGTCCAGGATGACGACCTTGTTGGTGTCGGCGGCAAAGCCGCTGTCCTGGGCGGTAATGTCGTTGGCGATGATGAGGTGCAGGCCCTTGCTGACCAGCTTGGCCTGGGCGTTCCTGAGCAGGTCCTCGCTCTCGGCGGCGAAGCCCACCTTGACCAGGCGCTGGCCCTGGACGCTGGCGATGATGTCGGGGTTCTTGACCAACTCCACGACCCAGGTATCGGCGGCGCCTTTCTTCACCTTCTGGGCATGGGCGCTGGCAGGGCGCCAGTCGGCGACGGCGGCGGCCATTATGAGGGCGTCGGCGCTGGCGCACTCCCTGGTAATCGCGTCGCGCATCTCCAGGGCAGTGTTGACGCGCACCATGCGGACGCCCACGGGGTCGGGCAGGGCAGTGGGCGCGGTCACCAGCACGGCGCTGGCGCCCCTGTCGCGGGCCGCCTCGGCGATGGCGTAGCCCATCTTGCCCGAAGAGCGGTTGGTTATCACCCGCACCGGGTCTATCGGCTCCTGGGTGCCGCCGGCGCTGACGACCACCTTGCGGCCGGCCAGGTCGCCGTCGCGCCCCAGCACCAGCCGGATGTAGCCCAGCAGCTCGGCGGTCTCCACCAGGCGGCCCTTGCCCACGAGGCCCGACGCCAGGCGCCCCTGGGCAGGCCCCACGACGGTGTAGCCCCTCGTCTTGAGCCTGGACACGTTCTCCTGGGTGGCCGGATGGTCGTACATGTGGGCGTCCATGGCCGGGGCCACAATGACAGGCGTGGTGGTGGCCAGCACCGTCGTGGTAAGGGCGTCGTCGGCCAGGCCCCAGGCCAGCTTCGCCAGCGTATGGGCCGTGGCCGGGGCGATGACTATGACGCTGGCACGCTGCGCCAGGGCCACGTGGTCTATGCTCAACTCCGACTGGGGGTCGAAGATGTCGGTCACCACCGGCCTGTGGGTGATGCTGCGAAAGGTCAGGGGCGTCACGAACTGGCAGGCGGCCCCGGTCATGACCACGTCCACCAGGGCGCCCTCCTGCGTCAGCTTGCTGGCCAGGTCCACGGCCTTGTAGCAGGCAATGCTGCCGGTGACTCCCAGGACTATGCACTTGCGCTCAAGGATGTTGGGCATGGCGAAAGGCCCTCCCCTGGCCGGCTGGCCTAGCTGTTCAACTGGTGGAGCACCTGGAGGCCCATGAGGGTCAGGTCAGGGTTTACGGCGTCGAAGACGCTGACCTCCTTCTCTATTATGCCAGCCAGGCCGCCGGTGGCAACGACCTTCGAGCCGCCGCCCAGATCCTTATCGAAGCGTGCCACCATGCCTTTGACCATCTCGGCGTAGCCCAGCACCAGCCCCGACTGCATGGCGTGTACCGTGTTCCTGCCTATGGCCGCCGGAGGCCGGGCCAGCTCCACACGCCTGAGCATGGACGCCCGGTAGAAGAGCGCGTCGGCGGCTATGGCTATCCCTGGCGCTATGGCCCCGCCCACGAACTCGCCGTTCCTGGAGACGGCGTTGAACACCGCCGCCGTGCCCAGGTCCACGGTGACGACCGGCGCGCCATAGAGCCTCAGCCCAGCCACGGCGTCTACAATGCGGTCAGGCCCGATATCCCGGGGATTGTCGTAGAGAATGGGCATGTCCGTCTTCACGCCAGCGGTCACTACCAGCGGCTCCACCCGCAGGTACTCCCTGCACATGGTAGCGAGGGTAGGCACCAGGGGAGGCACCACGCTGCACAGGGCCACGGCCTTGATGTCCGAGAGGGATATGCCCTTCAGCGGCAGGAGCCTGCTGAGGAGCAGGCCGTAGTCGTCGGGCATGCGGGCCGCGTCTGTGGCGAGGCGCCAGGTGGCCAGGGGGGGATGCGGCCCGGCGTTCTGGCCGTCGTTGAACACGCCCAGCTTGATGTTGGTGTTGCCTATGTTCAGGGCCAGCAGCATGGCTATCGGCTATTAAGCTGGTGGACGATCTGAAGGCCGATAAGGGTCAGGTTGGTGTTCACGGCGTGGAATACACCCGCCTCTTTCTCTATGACGCTGGCGAAGGCGCCGGTGGCGATGACCCTGGAGCCGCCGCCCAGCTCGCGGTCGAAGCGTGCCACCATGCCTTTGACCATCTCAGCGTAGCCCAGCACCAATCCCGACTGCATGGCATGCACGGTGTTCCTGCCTATGGCCGCCGGGGGCCGGGCCAACTCCACACGCCTGAGCATGGACGCCCGGTAGAAGAGCGCGTCAGCGGCTATGGCTATCCCTGGCGCTATGGCCCCGCCCAGGTAGTCGCCCTCCCTGGAGATGGCGTCGAAGACGGTGGCGGTGCCGAAGTCAACGATAACCAGGGGCGTGCCATAGAGCTTGACGCCGGCCACGGCGTCCACGATGCGGTCGGCGCCCACGTCCCTGGGGTTGTCATACAGGATGCGGATGCCTGTTTTGACACCGGCGCCCACCACCAGGGGATGCACGCCCAGGTAAGACTCGCACATGGCGACGAAGGTTGGCGTCAGCGGCGGGACGCCGCTGCAAAGGGCCACTGCCTTGATGCCGCTCGGGGCTATGCCCTTCAGTGGCAGCAGGCTGTTGAGAATGAGGCCGTACTCGTCGGGCATCCGCGCGGGGTCCGTGGAGATGCGCCAGGTCGCCAGCGGCGAGTGGGGAGGTGCCTCGCCGCTCTCGTCGTTGAAAACGCCCAGGGCTATGTGGGTGTTACCTATGTCTACCGTCAGGAGCATAGGCCTTCCTTGAGACCGCTCCATTATAACACCCACAGAAGTCGGGCATCACCCTTGCCTTCGGATGATGGAGTTCTTCTCCCGCCGCCAGTGCATTCTGAGCAACTCGCTGGCGGCCAGCAGCTTGTCCAGGGAGGGATACCTGGACTCGCTGAGCTTGGAAGCGCCGAGGACCCGGGCCGCGTCGGCTGCGGCGGCCTGGCCGGATATAGACTTGCCCCCTCGTCTGCTCCAGAGAGCATGGACCTCCTGGTCCCAACTGGCGGGGGAAACGGCGCCATTGGCCCCGTTGGTGACTGGCTCGACCTCGCGCTCCCTCCAGTGGTTCAACTGGACCATCACGTCGCTGGCGTCCCTGGGCCGGGTGACGTGCACCGCCTTGCAGGACTCCAGGAACTGCCGGAAGGTCCTGTAGCCCAGCGCCCGGAAGTCGAAGCTGGGGTCAATGCGGAGCATGGTCTGGTACAGCTTGGAACCTACTACCTGGCCCTGGTCGTCCATGGACGCTTCCAGGGCGCGGACGACCAGGGACTCCGCCTGTCCCATGGTGGTGTGAGGTAGCCTCTCGCGCCTGACCGCGTGGCTGGCACGCTTGGCCTCGTCCAGGTAGATGTAGCGGTCGCAGGACTTGATGAGGGTGGGGGAGACCACGCCTCGCCTGCCTGCCCCTATGACAACCTTGCCAGCGGCCCGGAGCTTGCTGACCAGGGGGACAAAGTCGCTATCGGAGGAGACGATGACGAAGGTATCCACAGGCGCGCCATAGAGGAGGTCAATGGCGTCTATGGCGAGGCAGATATCGCTGGAGTTCTTTCCAGACTTGGAGGACCTGAAGTGGTGCTTGGCTTCGATGCCCAGTTCCAGGAGCTGGTCCCGCTTGCCCCCCTGGGCCGACCAGTCGGCGTAGGCGCGCTTGATGATGACACGCCCCACGTCCGATATCTGGTCCAGCAGGTACTGGATGGAGTCCAGTCCCACGTTTTCATAGTCTATAAGTAAAGCGACATTGGCTTCCGTCAATCCTGACCTCTTGATAAGGGCATGGTACTTCTCTCTGTAAGACCTACATTTATACTATTATATCATTTGCGTGGCGGTGGGCTTTCTCAAGGCCCCGTGCGCTCTTCCAACCAGGTCCTACCTCAAGGTGTCACTCACGGAACGTAACCCTATCAGTCCGCTGAAGGGGAAGGCTCTCACCTTTCACGAGGCATAGCGGCAGACCTGGCGCGGCCGGCAGGGCTTACTTGAAGGCCGGCGCCACCTTCTCACAGAAGAGCCGCAGGGAAGATGCAATCTTGTCTCGCGGTATCAACTCGCCGGCGTTGAACTCGCCCACCACGCCGCTGAGGCTGAGCGCTTCCTCAAGCTCATGCAGCCGGTCAATGGCCATCTCAGGCGTGCCGACGACGACGCGCTCGCGCACCACCTGCTCCCAGGTAAGGGCGCTGAGCTGCTGGCTGCGCTCGGCCCGCTCCTCCCTGGGGTCGGCGCCTGGTCGGGCCACTGAGCTGGCAAGCTGGCTGCCCAGTCGCTTGAACTGGCGCATGAAGCTGGCCTCCGGAACGGAAAGGGCTTCCTCCCGCGTCGCGGCGATGTACACGGGCACGCGGAGCGAGACGTCAGGCTCGCCCTTGTGCCCCGCCTCCTGCCATGCCTTCTTGTAGGCCCTGACCTGCTCGGCGACTTGGGACAGCCCGGAGCTGCGCAGTCCGATAAACGCCGGAAAGCCCATGCGCCCTATCACCGGGAAGGTCTCGGAAGTGGTGGCGGCGATGCGGATGGGAGGATGCGGCACCTGGAAGGGCTTGGGCACCACACAGACGTTGTAGAAGGAGTAGTACTTGCCCTCGTAGGAGAAGCGCTCGTTAGTCCAGGCCTTGAGGATAATATCCAGGTACTCGTAGAAGCGCTCCCGGCTCTCGGAGTATGGGATGCCATAGCCCTCGTAGGCGCCCGGAAGGCCGCTCCTGCCCACGCCGAACTCGAACCTGCCCTGGCAGATGTGGTCCAGCGTCGCGGCCTCCTCCGCGATGCGTAAAGGGTTCCCCAGCGGTAGCACGTGGACGGCGGTGCCGACCTTGAGCCTGCGCGTCCTGGCGGCGATGGCCGAGGCCACGATGAGCGGCGACGAAAGCACGGAACGCTCGGCAGTGAAGTGGGACTCAGCCAGCCAGACGCCATCCAGCCCCAGCCGCTCGGCCATATCCACGTGGTCAAAGGACTCCTGGAAAGCTTCCGCCTGAGTCTTTCCTGACCTGGTGTGGAACTCCATGAATGACCCGAACTCCACAACTGCCCTCCTTCCTTCGCCCGCGCCAGGGGGAGGTGACCGAGGCGCTATCGTCCCGGTCTCAGGGCAAGACTACGCTTTCCAGCGCTGGAGGTCAAGATGCTTGACTGGAGCAAGGGGTTGCCTGTGCAGGACGGGTGCGAGTTGTCACTCCCCGCCAGCACGGTTGACTTGTCCCGAGGGACTTTCGCACAATAACTTCTGTCCCGGTCTAGAAGCACGAATTTGGGCGGCGGGCACGGCAGGAGCAACATGGAAAATACACTTAACGGCAACATTGTGGTTGCCCGGGGGGTCCATAAGATCTACGACAGCGGCAAGGGCGTCCGCGTCCACGCCCTCAGAGGGGTGGACCTGACGGTGGCCAGGGGAGAGGTCGTCGCCATTATGGGGCCTAGCGGCTGTGGCAAGACGACGCTCCTGAACTGCCTCTCGGGCCTGGACGACATTGACCAGGGCCAGGTGATCATAGAAGGCACGCAGTTGCATGACCTGGACGACAACACCCGCTCCGAGTACCGGGTGAAGCAGATGGGCTTCATCTTCCAGCTCTACAACCTGCTGCCGGTGCTGAGCGCCGTGGAGAACGTGGAGTTGCCTATGCTCATTTCGGGCACCAGGTCCAGCGTGGCCCGCAGACGGGCCATGGAGGTACTGAACATGGTCGGTCTGGGCGACTGGGCCGCCCACAGGCCGGCAGAGCTCTCTGGCGGCCAGCGTCAGCGCGTCACCATTGCCAGGGCGCTGGTCAACAACCCGGCCATCGTCTGGGCCGACGAGCCAACGGGTGACCTGGACAGCGAGACCGCCCAGGAAATCATGGACCTCATCCTGCGGCTGAACAAGGAGAACAGCCAGACCTTCATCATCGTCACCCACTCCCAGGAGATAGGCTCCCAGGCCCACCGCATCGTGCGCATGCGCGACGGCCTGATAGTGGACGACGGCCGCAGGAACTGATCCTTTGAAAAAGTCATTCCGGGCAATTCGGCTGGGAATGACAGCAAGGGCGGGGCATTGTCATGTTTCGTGGCGTCGGCGGCAACCGACATGACCAATTGGCAGGGCATGGCATGTGACGCTCCTAGATGAAGCCGCGCATCTTGGCCACGCGCGCCACGCGGTCCACGCCGATGAGGAAGGCCGCCTCCCTGAAGGTGGCGCCCTCCCGCTCTACCGTCTCCTTCACCGAGTGGTAGGCGCGGGCCATTATCTTGTGTAGCTCCTCGCTCACCCGGTCCTCCTCCCAGTGGTGCTGGTAGAGGTTCTGGACCCATTCGAAGTAGGACACCACCACGCCGCCGGCATTGACCAGGATGTCTGGCAGTATGGGTATGCGCCGCTCATTGAGGATGGCGTCGGCCTCCGGAGTCAGCGGATGGTTGGCCGCCTCGACTACCACCCTGGCCCGGATGCGTGGCGCGTTGCCCCTGTGGACCACCCTCTCCACGGCGGCAGGCACCAGGAAGTCGCACGGTAGCTCCAGGAGTTCCTGGTTGGTCACAGGCTCCGCGCCCGGGAAGCCGACCACTGTGCGGGCTTCGGCATTGTGCTGTAGCAGCCGCTGAATGTCCAGGCCATCCTCCCGGTAGACGCCGCCACGGATGTCGCTGACGGCGATGACTTTGCAGCCGGCCTCCGCCAGGAGGCGTGCCGTCCACGAGCCTACCTGTCCGAAGCCCTGCACCACGGCGCGAGCGTCGTGGATGTCAATACCAAAGTCACTGGCGGCCTCCTGGATGACGTAGACTGCGCCCCGGCCTGGCGCCGAGTCTCGGCCCACGGAGCCGCCCAGTTCCACGGGCTTGCCCGTCACGATAGCCGGCGTGTAGCCATGTATCTGGCCGTAGGCGTCCATCATCCAGGCCATGGTCTGAGAATTGGTGCCCAGGTCCGGCGCCGGAATATCGCGGTTGGGCGCGATGAGGTGCTCGATGTTGGTGGTGTAGCGGCGCGTGAGGCGGTTCAGCTCCCCCTCGCTGAGCTTCGAGGGGTCGCACTGGACGCCACCCTTGGCGCCGCCGTAGGGGATGTTGACCAGGGCGCTCTTCCAGGTCATCAGGGAAGCCAGCGCCCTCACCTCGTCCAGGTCAGCGTCAGGATGGTAGCGGACGCCGCCCTTGTACGGCCCCCGAGCGCCGTTGTGCTGTACCCTGTAGCCGGTGAACACCCTGATGCTGCCGTCGTCCATGCGGACAGGCACGGAAACGGTAAGCTCCCGCCACGGCTTGCGCAGCAACTCCCGCAGCCCGTCCTCCAGCCCCAGATGCTCCGCAGCGCGGTCGAAGAATACGTTAACTTCCTCGAAGGTGCTGGTCCTGGCGGCAACTGCCATCTGTCCTCTCCCCTGAAGTGACAAGCGAAGGTCGCGGGCGTTCCCTCGTGGCGCGCCGTGTGTCCGCTACTTCACCTGCGTGATTACTCTCCTTCATTATACGCTGACACTGGCGACGGACTGGAAGTGCGTGGGCACACTGGTCTGGCCTGGGCGCTGCACCCACTCGTAGCCGCACGCTGGGAAAGGCTCCAGCCGCCTGGCCGCACCGGCCACAGGCGCAGCGCCGGACACTTCATAGCGCGCCATCAGCTACCGTGACATGGCCTGCCTGGGCCGGTCCCCACTCTGGCACTGACTTATTTAGCGTGGTTGACGAGTAACACCATGTTTAGTTATAATGCGCTACCGCTGCAACGCTAATAGTTCCTTACATCACAATTACCTATGGGGAGGTCGTGATTGTACTTAGGCATCCAGGGACTGATGCCCCATGACCTGCGCCAGGTGACCGAGGCGACAATGGCCGATGTGCGGGCACACGGCTTCACCGGCGTCGCCTGCCGCTTTTATGAGCCACTGGATGCCGCCGAGGCCGATGTGAAGAGGCTGCGGGCTATCATGGATGCCGCAGGCGTGGCCCCCTGCCAGGCGGTGGCCCACCATCCCGACCTGATCAACCCCGATAAGGCCCAGAGGTCCGCCGGCATTCGCGCCATGCAGCACATGTGCCAGGTCACGCGCTGGCTGGGCGCCGGCAATCTCTATGTGCGGCCCGGCAGCCTCAACCCCAGGGGGTCATGGTACCCTCACCCGGGCAATTTCAGGCCTGAGACCTTCCAGGTGCTCGTTGGCAGCATGAAACAGGTGTGCGCCACCGCGGAAGACGAGGGCGTGCTGCTGGCGGTGGAGGGCCACACCCTGTCCATCCTCAACACGCCCGAGCGTGTGAAGCAGCTTATCGAGGCCGTAGGCTCGGAGACGCTGCGCTTCAACATGGACCCTGTGAACTTCATCGGCAGCCTCCAGGAGGCCTACGATTCCACATCAGTAGTCAACAACCTGTTCGATGTGCTGGGGCCTTACACTATCTGCGGACACGCCAAGGACTTCTGCGTGGAGGACAGGCTCGTCCTGCACATCGAGGAGACGGTCATAGGGCAGGGCCTGCTGGACCACGCCACGGTGCTGCGCAGGTTCGAGGAGTGCTGCCCTGATGGCTACATGCAGATAGAGCACCTGCCCAGAGAGAAGATTCCTCAGGCCCGTGAGGCGCTGTACAGGATAGGCGTTGAGGCCGGCATCCGCTGGCGCGGCCTGGAGAAGACATACACGCGGTGAGGCTGGTATGGCAGGCCATATGCTGCTGAAGGGCAAGAAGCTGGTGGTGACAGGCGCCGCTACCGGCATTGGCAGCGCCACGGCCCTGGTGTGCGCCGCCGAGGGCGCCGAGGTGGTCGCCGCGGACATCAACGCTGCCGACGGAGAGCGGACGGTGGCGCGGGCCAGGGAAAACGGCGGCAGGGCCTGGTTTGTCCGCGCCGACGTGTCCAGGGAGGCCGAGGTGGCCGCGCTGATGCGGGCGGCGGAGGAGTACATGGGCGGCATCAACGCCCTGGTAACCGCGGCCGGCATAGCCAGGGACTCTCTGGTGCCCGTTGACGAGGTCCAGCTCCAGGACTGGGAGCGGACCATCAGCATCAACCTCACCGGCTCCTTCCTGGCGGCCAAGTACGCTGTGCCAGCCATGCGCCGGGCGGGGAAGGGCGTGATTGTCATGATAGCCTCGGGGGCTGGGGTGCGCGGCCCCAGCAGCATAGTGGCCTATGGCGCCAGCAAGGGCGGCGTCAACGGCCTGGCCATGACGCTGGAGTCCCACCTGGAGAAGGACAACATCCGGGTAAACGCCCTGTGTCCTGGCAACATCGCGACGCCCCTGAAGCTGGGCATCATCGAGCAGCAGGTGGAGCGCATAGGCGCGGCGGCCAACCGCGAGGGCCAGATGGCCGGCCTGGGCACCCCCGAAGGCGTGGCTAGAGTAATCGCTTTTCTGCTCTCGGACTATGCTGATTATATTCGCGGCGCCGTGTTCACCAGGTGAATTATGGTGGGTTTTAATTCTAGCGTATGGACTGTATTGGCGACATAGCCGATTGACAATCCATGAATCTTCCTGGTTAACTATTGCGTAGACTATATAGGAAATTGCAGGTGTTGATAAATATCCCCGGAGTCGGCAAGTAGAAGTCTACTGCATGGAGGAGTGTTTTGGAGTGATCAAATTGACAAGATTCAGGTCCTGGATAGTCGTAACGTTACTCGCAGCCTTCTCCGCAATGGCGGCCATAGCGTGTGGCCAGGCCGAAGAGCCTACCGCGACTCCTCGGCCCACTACTCCCCCGGCCACGCAGCCTACTGCCACGGCCGCGCCATCGCAGACGCAGCCACCGGCCGCCACCGCGACGCCAGTGCCGGCCAGAGGAGAAGCGCCGTCGCCTCAGACAGAGGCCGGCACTATCAAGATGGCCCTGGTAGATGTGCCTCCGGGAGTGGGGCTGAACAGATTGCAGGCGCCTGACTCTTTCCACCACACCTTCAGTGTTGCCGAGACGCTGTTCCTGTCTGACTACACTCCCTCCACTAAATTGATTCAACCCTGGTTAGCGAAGTCCTGGAACGTCTCACCGGACTTGAAGAATGGCACCATCGAGCTTCAGCAGGGCGTCCAGTTCCACAAGGGCTTTGGCGAGATGACCGCTGAGGACGTAGCCTGGAGTGTCAACGATGCCAACGCAGCCTTGACACCCACAAGTATCCACGGCCAGGCAGGCGACCTCGCACCTGTCGTCGGCGAATTCAAGCCTGTGGACAAATATACTATAGAGTTCAACTTCATCGCCTTCGACTCACGTTGGGAGGTGAACCTGTTCGGCAACGCGGGGCAAGGCGTGGGCGTCTTCTCCAAGAAGGCTTACGATGAGAAGGGAGAGGACTACAGCCGCGATAACGTGGTAGCCACTGGCCCCTTCGAGGTCATCGAGTGGGTCCGGGACAGCCACGCCGTTACCCAAGCGTTGCCCAGCCACTGGAGGAAGACGGCCCAGATAAAGAGAGTGCATCAAATCGAGGTGCCTGAGGCCTCCACCCGTGTCGCCATGATGAGGACCGGCGAGGTAGACGCGGCTGACATAGTCCCCAAGGACCGGAACGCGCTGCTAAGCGGTGGGTTCCAGTTCGGAGGTTCGGGGCTTGCTGTTCAGTTGGGCATTTTCTTCTCCGGTAACCTCTGGGAGGACAAGCACGCTGTAACCGGCAACCCGGTATCCCGTGAGGGTGCCTATGTCCACGATCTGCCCTATATCGGCAAGCCTACCGATGCCGATGACATGGAGGAGGCCCGCAAGGTTCGCTGGGCTATGGCTCTAGCCATAGACAAGGAAGCCATCAATGATAGTATCATTGATGGCTTGGGCTGGCCTGTA
>DAOUAM010000034.1:0-50064 GCA_034433305.1 Dehalococcoidia bacterium
GGCTGCTCCGCCTTGCCAGCGCCCCGGCGGAAGGCCCGTCCACGCAGCCGCCGGCCGCATGCGCCGCCTCGGCCACCTGCTGCGCCTGCTCCTCCATGCGCGCCGCCGCTTCCTCAGCCCTTTCCAGCCACTGGGCCGCCTCCCCAACGAGCCTGCACACGTCCTCCAGGAGATGCAGGCAAGTCCCTACTGCCTCCCCTGGCGCGGTACTGGACTGTGCCCACAGCTCCACCACACCGCGCGCCTGTCCCGCTGCCTCGCCGGCGCGTTTCGCCAGGTCGCCGGCCCCGGACGCGCTGGCGGCCAGGCCAGGCCCTCCAGCTCCGGCCCTGGCGGCCCCGATGGCGAGGTTGATGGACAGCACTCTGGCCTGGGCCGCCACGTCGTCCAGCGCCGATAGTGCCATGGAGATATCCTCCGCCTGCCGACGGAGGGTGTCCAGCCCATCGCTGGCTACCTTCGCCTTGGCCGCCGCCTCCTTCAGGCCGCTGATGGCCTGCGCCGTCCTGTCCATGCCGGCGCGGGCGCTGTCCAGGGCGTGCCGGGAAGCCAGGGCGATGCCATGAGCACCCTTGGCCGCCTGTACCGCCGTCAGTGACAAGCTCCTGACCAGGGACACTAGCTCTGCTTGACCAATCGTCTGCACCTGGAAGCCCCCAACTGCGATAGCTTTGCCAGCCCTTACTCTAGCAGCCAGGGAGGGGCTTCCAAACCGCGACTGCCTGCTATCCGCTTTCGGTCAGCACCCAGCTTTCGGGGGAGCAGGCCACCTATGCGGCGTGACCGGGCCGGCCCGGGGGTCAGTCGTCGCTGGCGGACGAGGGCGAGGACTCGGCCGGCTGCGGGCTGGGCTTCCGCTGCTCGCCCCTGACTCCCGACAGCACCATGGCCAGGAGCATGAAGCTGCCGGCGACCATGAAGGCCCTGCCCATGCCCGCCACGAATGCCGCCTTTACGCCTTCGTTGCCCTGCTGGGAGACCGCGGCAAGGCTAGGCTGAAACCCCAGGGCGCCCATGGTGACGACCACGATGGTCGTGGCCAGCGCCACGCCGGTCACGTTGGCCGTCGTCCGCGTCAGGTTCAGGAAGGCGGAGACGATGCCATACCTTTCCCTTCCCAGGGAACTCATGATGGCGCTGGTGTTGGGCGAGGAGAAGATGCCCATGCCACAGCCAGACAGCACCATGCCAGCGACCACATGCGCCGGCGAGGACGTGGTGTGCAGCCGGGAGAAGGTGAACATGGCGGAGGCCGAAAGCACCATGCCCAGCACCGCCAGCCAGCGCGTCCCGAACCTGTCCGACAGCCGGCCGCTGATAGGCCCTATGATGGCCATGCACAGGGAACTGGGCACCATCATCAGCCCCGCCAGGTTGGCCTGGTAGCCCAGCCCCTGAATAAGGTAGAAGGGCATGAGGAAGTACACGCAGGACCCACCCAGGAAGGACAGGAAGCGGGCCATCACACCCAGGGAGAATACTCTGTTCTGGAAGAAGCCCATGTCCAGCATGGGGTCAGTGGCGCGGCGCTCCCACCACAGGAACGCTGCCAGCAGCACCGCCGCCGCGCCGAAGCCGGCCAGCACCGGCGCCGAGGTCCAGCCCAGGCGGTGGCCGTTGGTCATGGCCAGCAGGAAGCTGACCAGGCCCGCCGAGGATATGCTGGCGCCGGGCCAGTCGAACCGTAGCCGGTGGCCGCCTGCCCCACGGGCCGGCGCGCTGGCCTTAAGCACAGTCAGCGCGGCCATGGTGGCCAGCAAGCCGACCGGAATGGCGGCGAAGAACACCGAGCGCCACCCCAGCCCGCTGACCAGCAGTCCGCCCACGATGGGGCCGCTTACCGAGCCAGTCCCGATGACGGTCATGTACAGCCCCAGCGCCCTGCCCCGCTCCCGCTCCGGGAACACCTCGGTAATCATGGCCATGCCGTTGGCCTGGATGCCGGCCGAGCCGATGCCCTGGATGATCTTGGCCCCTACCAGCAAAGGCAAGGCCTGGGCTGTGCCTCCCAGCGCGGCGGCGCACATGAATACCAGGAAGCCCATGATATATACCCGCTTGCGGCCTATGATGTCCGACACGCGGCCCATGGGCATGAGCATGGCGCTGGTGCTGAGAACGTAGCTCAAGGTTATCCACTGGGCCGTGGGGATGTCCGCCCCGAAGTGCTCCGCTATGCGCGGCAGGGCGATGTTCACCCCCGACTGGTCCATTACCGTCAGGAACATCCCTATGGCAATGGCGATGTAGGCCCACCACTTGTAGTGTGGGCTGTTGACTATGGCCCTGGATGGGCCTGGCACTAGCGTAACTGCCATGGGTGCCTCGTGGCTCAGTCCTGGGCGCTGGTGGGCACCCGCTCCGTCGCGCCAGCGGCTGCCTGCTTTGCCCTGGTGCTAACCTTGATGGAGGAGAGGACTATCGCCAGCGCCAGGAAGCCGGTCATGGTCAGCAGCGCCGTCTGCAACCCCTGGGTGAAGGCGGCCTTGACTCCCTCGCCTGCGCCTGAGGCCACCGCCTCCAGGCTGGGCGGATAGCCCTGGGACCCCATTACCGCTGTGACTATGGTGGTCGCCAGCGCAACGCCGGTGACGTTGGCCGCGGTGCGGGTCAAGTTCAGGAAGGCCGTGGCCACGCCGTAACGCGGGCGCTCCACCACACTCAGCACCGCGCTGGCGTTGGGCGAGTAGAAGCTGCCCATCCCGATGCCCTGCATCACCATGGCTGCCACGATGACCCCCACCACAGGGCTGTCCAGAATGCGCGACAGCAGCAGGATGGAGGCCACGCACAGCAGCAGCCCTCCAATGGTGAAGCGCCGCCAGCCGCCCGACCACGGAGCCTGTGAGGGCGAAGCACAGGGCCGTGGGCGCCATGATCATCCCGGCCTGCCCGGGCGTGAACTCCAGCACCTCTTGCAGATAGAAGGGCATCAGGAAGAAAGTGGACGTACCAGACAGGAACGTGAGGAAGCTGGCCAGCGTGCCATAGGAAAAGAGCCTGTCCCGGAACAGCCCCAGCGCCAGCATAGGCTCGCGCACCCTGAGTTCCCACCAGACAAAGGCCATCAGCGCCAGCGCCACGCAGGCAAGAGTCCCGGCCACCAGGGGCGAGCCCCAGCCCACCCGGTAAGCGTTGGTCATGACCAGCAGGAAGGTGGTCAGGGCCGCCGAGGACAGGACAGCGCCCAGCCAGTCGAAGCTGACGCGCCGCTGCCGTCCCCGCATGGCGCTGACGTCGCCCTCCAGCACCAGCCATGACACCGCAATGGAGGCCAGGCCCAGGGGCAGGGCCATGAAGAAGACCGAGCGCCAGCCAAAGGCCCCCACCACCGCGCCGCCCAGTATTGGCCCGGCCACGGCTGCGACCCCGATGACGGTCATGAACAGCCCCAGCGACTTGCCCCGCTCGCGCTCCGGGAATACCTCGGTGACCATGGCCATGCCATTGGCCTGCACCATGGCAGCACCGACGCTCTGGAATATCTTGGACAGGACTACCAGCAGCAGCGTGGGCGAGGAGCCGGCCAGTGCCGCGCCCACGGCGAATATGCCCAGCCCTGCCGTGTACACGCGCTTGCGCCCCACCATGTCCGACAGCCTGCCCATGGGCAGCAGCAGGGAGCTGGTGGCAAGAATGTACCCGACCACCACCCACTGCACCTCCGGGATGGTGGCGGAGAAATGGTCGGCTATGCGGGGCAGCGCCAGGTTGACGCTGGTCTGGTCCAGCACCGACATGAACATGCCAACGGCGACAGCCCCGAAGGCCCACCATCTGTAGCTGGGGCGCTGAGCAAGACCAGAGCGGTTTTTCAGCAAAGTGGGACTATTGTAACACGGCCTTCTGGCCGGTGGAAAAGACAAGCTCTCGCAGGACGAGGCGCCGGTTGCTGGTGAAAGGCCTGACCTGCTCCGTCCAGCGCCCCCTGTCCACGGCCCTGGCCCAGGCCTCACTGGTCAGCACCTGAGGGCTGGCAAGCTCATACATGGCGCTGTACCTGGGCTCCTTCTCGGCCACTACAGTCTGCCTCTGTCCGTTGACCAGCCTGATCAGCGCGGCGGTCCTGAACCGCGCCGCCGACAGCACTCCCGGCACCTCCAGCAGGTAGGGGATATGCTCCTTGTCGTAGATGTCGTTGAACAGCGCTTCCTTGTCCGGCTGCACGTCCATGCTAGCGGAGAACAGGTACCGGGCCGGCTGGGCCTCCTTTCCTGCCTCCTGGGAAGCGAAGACCAGCTCGCGCATCACGTGACGGCGGTCCCTGGTGAAGGGCCTGACCTCGCCGGGCCAGCGCCCCAGGTCGGAGGCGTCGTTCCATGCCTGGCTGGCCAGCACCTCTGGGCTTTTCACCTGGTAAATGGCCGAGTACCTCGGCTCGTCGGGCAGAGTGACAGTCCTGACCGCGCCGCTGAGGACCATGGTCAGCCCCATGGTCCTGTACCTGGCCGCCGCGACCATTCCGGGCACCCTGGATATGTTGGGGATGTGCTCCCTGTCATAGACCTCGTTGAACAGGGCCTCCCTCTCCGGGGCCACATTCATGCTGGCGATGAAGATGTACCGTGTGCGGAACGGCATTGCACAGCCCTCCTGGGACATCTTGCGGCACCCATGGGTGAAAAGACTGGCGGGGGCAGACGAGGAGCCGTCCTGCCTGCCCCCGCCGTCCGTGGTAGGCGAAAAGTCGCCGGTTAGACTACGGCCTGTACTGGTCCACGCCCACGGTGGCCGGGTTGGGGTCGGTGGGCATTACCAGCGTCTTGGCCCTGTCCGCGCCAATGACCACGATGTTATAGCGGTCTGCGCTCTCCAGCACCGGCACGGTTATATTGAGGCGCTGCTCCTCGGTAAGCTCCTCCAGCCAGCGCCAGTTGGCGGCCACGCGGGCCTCGCCCTTGAGGGGCATGTACTGGACCATCTTGCCCAGGCTGCCCCTGGCGTGGAAGTGGATGAACTCCTTGGCGGCCCGCTTGGAGAAGCCCTGAGCGCCCACTGGCCGCGCCACGTCGGGCGGCATGAAGATGAGACGCTCCGCCGAGTGGCGCTCGCCCAGGCTGCGCGTGCCAAAGGTGAGGCCATAGGCGATAGTCTTCAGCAGCCCTTCGGCGGAGGTGTTACCCTGGTCCTGCACGTCCAGCTCGCCGTCGGTGATGAATATGGTCACGGTGCTGTCCTCGCGCTTGAAGCCCTTGTCCACGTGATAGGGCGGCCAGGGGCTGGCATCCTCGTTCTCCGCCACGCACGGGACAAACTTGCGCGTGGTGCCGATGGTGTCCATGTCCATCTGGTCGGGGTACCAGTAGCCAATGTTCTTCAGGCAGAGGAAGAAGGCCCGCCCGACGGTGATATTGGTCCTGTTGTTGCGCCCCGGCCCCAGGGCAGACCTGGGGTTGAGGCCGATCTCCCTGGCGATGGGGCCGTTGACCATCAGCAGCGGCGCGTGAGGGCTGGTGGACATGAGCAGCGACTTGCCGCCATGGGAGCCCATCTGGGACAGGGCCTTGACCGCGCCGATGATCACCGGCATGTGCTCCGGCCTGGCGCCGGCCATGGCCGCGTTGATGGCGATCTTCTCCACGGTGGCCAGGCCAAAGCCCGGCGGCATGTCGCAGAGCAGGTGGTCGGGCGGCAGTCTGGTGCCCTTGAGGAGCCTGCTCACCGCCTCGCTGGTAGGCGGATGGAGCAGGAACCCGTCGCCCCAGTCCCGCTTGATGAACTCCTCGTTCATCTTGAGCACGGCGTCATAGCGGTCGTCGCCCTCGAAGCGCTCCACCTGGGCGGCCTCGGCGATGGTGGGCATGCCGCTGCCGTCGCCGTTGCTGGTCAGGGCGCGGACCAGGTCATCGAAGGCCAGCTCCGTCTGTCGGACGCACTCCTCCAGGGCCAAGTTCCGGTAGATGCGCGGGACTATCACGTAGCGCAGCCCTGGCATGCCAAAGGCGCGGGCGCTGGCGATGGCGTCGCCCTCGAACCGGCCAGAAACGATGGGCACTCCGGGCTTGCCCGCCTTCTCAACCTCAACCATGTCGTGGACCATCCACGACGCACACGTCCCTCAGTCGGCTGTGGCGCCGATGATGACGTCGGACTCCTCTATGGCGCGCTTCAGGATGTGGGGCGGGGTAGGATAGTTGCCGCCGGTGTAGAAGTTGACCTTCAGGTTCTTGAACCTCTCCTGGAGCATCTCCCCTGCCCGCTTGAGGGCAACATCCCCGCCGTGGGTGCCGCTCCACACCAGGCCAACCGTCTTGCTTTCCAGGGTGGACGGCCTGGGGTTGATGGGTCGAGCAGTCACCGCCCCCCTTTGCTGGGCCACAGGACTCAGGACCTCTAGCAGGTGCATCTATTACCCTCCTTGCAAATATATGCTCTGGGGACCGTTCGGGCACCGCAGCCAGCGCTCCCTGGCCAGCCAGGCCAGGGGCCGGTGCCCCAGTAGGCCAGGGGTGCCCGGACCTGGTCGCGGCTGCCCCATATTATAACCTTGTCTTTTGTTTTCGACGATAGCCCCCCACAGTCCCCCTCTCCAGCAGCCGAATGTACGTCAGGGCTGGCTATGCGAGACAGGCGACACTTCGCTCCCTCCTACCTGGAAGGGACTGCCCGCGTCCAGGCCTCACCCCCATAGACTCCTCTCCGCCTGCCTGGCCCGCGTGACGAAAATTAGACGTACCACCGTCCCCGGTGTACATAGCGGGTAAACGCAAGGGCAAAGCCTTTCCTCAGTGGATTTCGCCCGGTCTGTGACTGCCCTTCGCGAGACCATTCCAGGGCGGCGCACCAGGAAGGAACAGTCAGCAGCCAGTCAGCAGCATGTGGGATTTGACACTGGTGTGGGGTTGATATACGTTCTAAGCCGACGGTCGAGTGTTCGGCATAAAAAGGAGGTTCCCTGATGAGCAAAGGGGGAGACCGGGTGAGGGTCGTGCTTTACATCAACCAGTTCTTTGCTGGACTGGGCTCGGAGGAAGCCAACGACACTCCGCTGGAGGTAAGGGATGGCCCTGTGGGGCCTGGCAGGGCGCTACAGCAGGCGCTGGGCCAGCAAGGCCAGGTGGTAGCCACCATTTTCGCGGGCGACGACTACTTCGTGTCCAACCAGGAGAAGGCGGTGTCCCAGGTGGAGGAGGCGCTACTGCGCCTGAAGCCTGACCTGGTGCTGGCAGGCCCCGCCTTTGACGCCGGCCGGTATGGCCTGGCCTGCGTCCTGGTGTGCAAGGCCGCCTGGGAGCTTGGCATTCCCGCTGTAACAGGCATGCACCCTGACAACGCCGGAATATCGGCATACAGGCGGTATGTCCTGGCCGTCCCCACGGGCGAAAACCCCATGGAGATGGTCCCGGCCCTGAAGAACATGCTGCGGCTGGGCCTGAAGCTGGTCCGGGGCGAGAAGCTGGGCCCGGCTGACGTGGAAGGCTACCAGTACACGGGCCTGCGCCTGCCCTACGTCCGCGAGAAGACCGGCGCCCAGCGGGCCGTGGACATGGTGCTGGCCCGCGTCCAGGGCAAGCCCTTCGTCTCGGAGATACCCGCCAGGCCCTACGACAAGGTCAATCCGCCAGAGCCTGTTAAGGACCTGAGCCGGGCCGTGGTGGCCATGGTCACGTCGGCGGGCATCGTGCCCAGGGGCAACCCCGACCAGCAGTCCAGCGCCATACCGCGCCGGGTGCTGCTCTACGATGTCACGGGCGTTGACTACCTGACGGTGGATGACTGGGAGTCCGTCCACTCGGGCTTCAAGGGCTACATCTACAACACCGTCAACCCCAATTACGCCCTGCCGCTGCCCGCCGCGCGGGAGGCCGAGCGCAGGGGCCTCATCAAGGGTATCTACTCCAAGGTCTTCTCGGTGGTCGGCGGAGGCTGTCCGGTGTCGGACGCCCAGCGCATGGGCCGCGAGATCGCCCAGCGGCTGAAGTCGGACGGAGTGCAGGCGGCCATCATAGCCTCCACCTGAGGGAGCTGCAATCGTTGCAGTGCAACGATGACCAAGGAGCTGGAGCGCGAGGGTATCGTGGTGGCCATGATCAGCGCCCTGCCGGCGGTGCCCATCTCGCTGGGCGCGCACCGCGTGGTGCGCGGCGTCCGCGTGGAGCACCTGTGCGGCGACCCCAATCTCTCCGAGGAGCGCGACCGCCAGCTCATGTTCAGCATCGTGGAGACGGCGCTGCGGGCCATGCAGACGCCCGTGTCCGAGCCAACTGTCTTCGACCCCTCGGGCAAGACCACCAGGGAGGCCGTCCATGCGTCTTGAAGTGGGGACATTCCCGGTCAAGGACGTGGTGTTCGGCTCCCGGACGCGGCTGCAACGCGGCGTGCTGGAGATCAATAAGGAAGAGTTGCTGGACATGGTCCGGCAGGACCGCTACGTGGCCGAGGCTGACGTCCAGTTAGCAAAGCCAGGCGAGTCGGTCCGCATCGTTGAGTACGAAAACGTCATCCAGCCCAAGGTCAAGGTCGAGGGCAGGGGTGTCCCCTACCCCGGCGTGTGCGGCAGGTCAACCGAGATGGTCGGCATCGGCCGGACGCACCAGTTGGGCGGCGTGGCTGTCATCGAGTGCCTGGACATAGCAGGCATCCCTGAGTCCACGCCGGGCGAGGCCAGGCAGTGGGGCCGCGAAAGGGAGGTCAGCTTCTCTCCGGAGAACAAGCTGCGTGGCATCCACGTCCGGTTCATTGACATGAGCGGCCCTGGCGCCGTGACCTTCGCCGCCAGGCTGCTGAACGTTTGCCTGGTGGTCAAGCCGGTAAACGGCCTGACGGCCCAGGAGCAACACTTCGTGTCCTTCTCCAACTCCCTGAAGGTGGCCGACTACCTGGCGGCGGTCGTCCGGGACCAGGAGCCTCCCGAGCTGGAGGTCTTTGACACGACGCCGACGCCCGGCCTGCCGGGCATCATGTACATCCCTCACATGGCGTCCACCGAGCCTGTGGTGGGCGCCCAGGGCACCTATGGGACTGCCATCTACGGCCAGGTGAGGCTTTCGGCGCCCTGGTACCTGTCGGGCACCGAGTTGCTGGACGGCGCGGTCTGCGGCGGAGGCGCCGGCGCCGTGTCTGGCGGCGGCTCCACCTGGGCCATGGCCAACAACCCCATTGTGCTGGACCTGTGGCGCCGCCACGGCAAGGAGCTAAACTTCCGAGGCTGTCTCATCCAGCGGACTAACTGGACCAACCAGAGCGAGTACCGCATGGCCGCCGACAGGGCTGCCAACATGGCGCTGGAGCTGGGCGTCCAGGGCGTCATACTTACCACGGACATCCGCGGCCAGCGCTGGGTGGGCACCATGCTGACGCTGGAGGCCTGCGAGCGCGCCGGCATCAAGGCAGTGCTGCTGACGGAGGAGGAGGACAACGAGAACGGCGCAGCGCCACCCCTGCTGTTCGCCCCGCCCGAGTTCGCGTCCGGCGTCTCCACGGGCACCGGCGACGTGGCGGAAGGCTTCGCGCCGGTATCCAGAGTCATAGGCACCATAGGCCCGGCGCCCGAGCGCTGGTCCCAGGCGTTACCGCCCATCCATGGTCGTTACGGCATCGCCCACGTGCGGGACTACTTCGGCTTCGGCACCCAGAGCTACGCCGACTTCTTCGTCCCGCCGCCGGTGAAGGCCAGGTAGGAGGGCCGCAGGCCGCACAGGCTAGAAGCCTGTAATTAAGAGGTGCTGCCTTCTCGCCCTCCTCTAATAGATGCGCGATGCACATTAGCGCTGCGTCAGGCGGCAGGAGGGCCTTTAGCCCCCTTCCTGGCCTTCCCCCGAAGGGGGGCAGGGACATCCTCGCCCCCTCTGGGGGAGAGTCAGAGAGGGGGCTTGGTAGCCAATACAGCGACAGCGGTCCCCCTGGCGGGATGGACTTCTCATATGGACTCTAAGGGTCTTCCCCTTGCTAGAGGGGGACCACACCGAGCAGTTTCCAGCACATCAGCGACGCGGTCGTCTTCCCTTTGCCCAGAGGGACCACAGGGGCCAGGACTCCCTGCTACCTGGACACACGTGGTAATCTAGTGCAGGCCCAGTACCCACGGCAATGGCCGTCAGGTTGCGAGAGCCTATGCCCACTGAAGGCGTCCTCCATCTAGGCCGAAAGTCGTTCAATAGTCAGGCGTGGGAAGCCGCGTATGACCAACTATCGGCTGCGGACAGGGAGGCGCCGCTCTGCCTCGACGACCTCGAGCGGCTGGCCATCGCGGCGCACATGTCCGGCCGAGATGAAGAGAGCGCCGCTGCATGGGAGCGCGCCCATCACGAAAGCCTGCGCCAGAATGACATGCCCCGGGCCGCGCGCTGCGCCTTCTGGATCGCCTTTCCCATGGCGCACAGCGGCGAGGTCGCTCGGGCCAGCGGCTGGGTCAATCGGGCGCGCCGCCTGCTCGATGAAAGAGGGCTCGACTGTGTAGAACGGGGCTACTTGCAGTTGCCAGCCGCTGTCCATCTCACACAACAGGCCCAATACGCAACGGCCAGCGCGGTCTTCAAGGAGGTTGGCGACGTCGCTCGCAGGTTCAAGGATGAGCCGCTACGGATCATGGCCGACGTCGGTGTGGCCTATATCCTGGTCATGGTCAGCAAGGCGGCCGAGGGGCTGGCGATGTTCGACGAGCTGATGGTATCGGCCGGGGCCTGTGACCTGTCCCCCATTGCCAGGGGCCTGGTGTACTGCGCGGCCATCGAGTGCTGCCAGGCCGCTTTCGACCTGCGGCGCGCCCAGGAGTGGACTGCCACCCTCGAACGCTGGTGCGTAGCCCAGGAGGGGCTGGTCCCCTATCAGCGAGAGTGCTTCGTTCATCGCTCGGAGGTCCTGCAGCTTCAGGGGGCATGGCCAGAAGCATTGCAGGAGGCGCGTCGCGTGTCGGAGCTCAGCCCCCAGGCCGAGGCGTCAGGCGCCGCGCTATACCAGCAAGCCGAGATCTACCGACTTCAGGGCGAATTCGCGAAGGCGGAGGAGACATACCGCCTGTGCAGCCGGGCCGGCCACTCGGCCCAGCCCGGCCTGGCGCTCCTGCGCCTGGCGCAAGGTCAGGTGGAAGCGGCGGCCGCGGCCATTCGCGTGGTCCTGGACGCAGCTCGAAACGCTGCCGAGCGGGCCAGGGTGCTGCCCACTTTCGTCGAGATCATGCTTGCTGCCGACGATGTGGAGGCCGCACGCCGGGCAGCCGATGATCTGTCGGCCCTGGCCTCAGCCCTTCAGGCGCCACTTCTGACCGCTGCGGCCCGGCACGCCAACGGTGCCGTGCTGCTCCGAGAGGGCGATGCACGCTCCGCTCTCATGGAGTTGCGCCGCGCCTTTGCGGGATGGCAGGCGATAGAGACCCCATATGAGGCGGCACGGACGCGAGTCCTGATGGGGATTGCCTGTCGGCAGCTCGGCGACCGCGACACTGCTGAGATCGAGCTGGACGCGGCCCGCTGGCTGTTCCAGAAGCTCGGAGCGGCGCCAGACCTGGCCCGAGTCGAGTCCCTCGCGCCTCAGGCGGCCTCGAGGAAGCCCGGTGGGCTGACGGAGCGGGAGCTGGAGGTGCTGCGCCTCGTCGTTGCAGACAAGACCAATCGGGCTATCGCCGCCGAACTCTTCATCAGTGAGCATACCGTCCGCCGCCACCTTCAGAACATCTTCGCTAAGCTCGGCGTTTCGTCCCGGTCGGGTGCCACCGCTTTCGCTTTCCAGCACGGCCTCGCCTGACAGCGTGGTACGAAGATACCATGTCGCACCTGGCAACATTTGGTATGCACGTGCGATGAACGCCCTGCGCAAAACAGCCATCCTCTGTCCACCACAACTCAGGGAGGACAGACGATGGTTGCACACCAGTACGACGCCATTGTTGTAGGGGCACGCTGCGCCGGATCGCCCACGGCGATGCTGCTCGCGCGTAAGGGGTACAGAGTCCTGCTGGTGGACAAGGCGACGTTCCCCAGCGACACGGTCTCGACGCACATCATCCATACGCCAGGCATCGCTGCCCTGGACCGCTGGGGCCTGCTCGACCAGCTTCTAGCCACTGGTTGCCCGCCTATAGACACCTATGTCTACGACTTTGGCCCTTTCACTATCTCGGGTTCGCCTGCCATCGGCGAGGCCAGGGCTTCTTATGCGCCGCGACGCACCGTGCTGGACAAGCTGCTGGTGGATGCCGCCTCCGCCGCCGGCGCCGAGGTCCGTGAGGCCTTCACCGTCGAAGGCCTCGTAGTCGAAGATGGGACAGTGGTCGGCATCCGTGGACATGCCAGGCGTGGCGCTTCAGTGACCGAGCGCGCCAGGGTGGTCATAGGCGCAGACGGCCTGAACTCCATGGTCGCTCGCGCCGTCAGACCAGAGCAGTACTATGAGAAGCCTCCACTTCTCTGTGGCTACTACAGCTACTGGAGCAACCTGCCCGTAGGCAGACGGGTGGAGAACTACATCCGCGCCAATCGCGGGTTTGCCGCGTGGCCAACCAATGACGGGCTGACGCTGGTTATCGTCGGCTGGCCTCGCTCGGAATTCGCTGCGAACCGCAAAGACGTTGAAGGCAACTTCATGAAGGCCCTGGAGCTGGTGCCGGAGTTTGCCCAGCGTGTGCGAGGCGCAAAGCGTGAGGCCCCGTTCCGGGGACAGTCCGTTCCCAACTTCTTCCGCAAGCCCTTCGGCCCCGGCTGGGCGCTGGTGGGAGACTCCGGGTACAACAAGGACTTTATTACCGGCTTTGGCATCCAGGACGCCTTCCGTGACGCGGAGCTGTGCGCCAACGCCCTGGACCAGACCTTCTCCGGCGCCCGCCACTTCTACGCCGCCATGGCTGACTACCAGGCGGAGCGGGACCGCCACGCTCTGCCGATGTACGAGTTCACCACTCAGCTAGCAACGCTGGAACCACCCCCGCCAGAGATGCAGAAGCTGCTGGCGGCGGTGGCGACCAGCCAGGAGGCCATGCACGCCTTCACGCGAGTAAATGCCGGAGCGCTATCGCCTGCGGAGTTCTTCTCGGAGGAGAACATCGGGCGGATTCTCAGTAACGGTGTCTCGGCCTGAGGACGAAGTAGCACCAGGCCTGCGTGAAGGTGGGGTAAAGTCCCTTTTGGCAGGACCGGGACAATCAAGATAGAAGCGGCAGGTCAGACCTGCCGCTTCTATCTCTGGCCCCGCGAAGGCGCCCGGTCTAGGGCGTTACCTCCATGATGTAGCCGTCCCCCAGGGCGTCCTGGGGCAGGACCTGGCCGATAACGGCCATAGTCCCCGCTCCGGCGGCCCTGAGCTCGGCCAGCAGGCGTTCCAGCTTCGCCGCCGACACGGATATGAGCAGCCCGCCGGAGGTCTGGGCGTCGCACAGCAGCAGCCTGGCCTGCTCGCCTATACCCTGGTGCCACTTGACCACTGAGTCCAAAGACTTGAGGTTGCGGTGGGTGCCGCCCGGCGCTATGCCCTGCTCCAGCAGCTCCCAGGTGCCCTCTATGACGGGCACCTTCCCCAGGCTGACGCGCGCGGCGACTTTGCTGGCCTGCACCACGTTCCGCAGGTGCCCCAGCAGCCCGAAGCCCGTGATGTCGGTGCAGGCGTTGACGCCCACCTTCATCATGGCCTCGGAGGCGGCGCGGTTCAGGGTGCTCATGACAGCGATAGCCCTGTCCAGCACCTCCTGCGTCACCCGCTGCTGCTTGCCGGCGGTGGTGATGATGCCGGTGCCGATGGGCTTGGTCAGGACTAATGCATCGCCGGGCCGGGCGCCGGCGTTGGTGACCTGGAGTCCAGGCTTTATGACGCCGGTGACGGCCAGGCCATACTTGGGCTCCTGGTCGTTGACGGTGTGCCCGCCAACGATGAGCAGGCCAGCCTCCTTCGCCTTGGCCATCCCGCCGCGCAAGACCTCGCCCAGCACCTCCTTGGGGAGGTCCACCGGGAAGCCGACGATGTTGAGCGCCAGCAATGGCTTGCCGCCCTTGGCGTAGACGTCGCTTACGGCATTGGCCACGGCGATCTGCCCGTAGGCGAAGGGGTCGTCCACAATCGGAGGGAAAAAGTCCACCGTCTGGACCAACGCCACATCGCCATTCATCCGGAAGATGGCGGCGTCGTCGCCAGTGTCCACTCCGACCAGCAGGTCAGGGTGCGATACTTCTGGTAGCTGGCACAGGACCTGTGCCAGGTCCTCTGGACTGAACTTGGAAGCTCAACCGGCGCAGCCGGCCAGTTCCGTCAGCCTGATGGGGTGCTGGAGCTGGGTCACGGGTGCTTCCTCCTGCCGCCACCTTGCGGTGGCCCTATTAATGCCTGGCATAAGTATAGCATATGGCAGGCCCTGCATGCCTCGGTGCGACTATTCTACCGCATGGCCCCCTGGGGCATACGCCGCCGCGCCGGTGTCGCCTGCCAGGAACCGGGCGCGCCCGGCCGGCCGCCTCAGCTCACCGTCCTCGATAACAATCTCCCCGCGCTGCATGACGAAGACGGGCTTGCCCAGTACCTCCAGGCCCTCGAACATGGTGAAGTCGGACTTGCAGTGCTGGGCCGCCGCGCCCAGGGTGTGCCGCACGGAGGGGTCGAAGAGCACCATATCGGCATCGGAGCCGGGCTGGATGGCGCCCTTTCTGGGGTACAGGCCAAAAATCCTGGCCGGGTTCTCGCACATGACCTGCACCAGCCGGGGCAGAGTAATCCTGCCCTTGTTGACGCCCTCCTCGTAGACCACCGGCAGCATCTGCTCGGCCCAGTTGCCGCCGAAGCTGGCCTCGAAGATGCTGGCCTTGCCCTGAAGGTCTGGCCTGTCCAGTATGGGGCCGACGCTGCGCCCGCCCGAGTACTTCTGCGCCTTGTTGAAGCCGCAGAAGTCGCTGCCGATGGTGTCTATCAGGTGGGTGGCGATGCCCCGCCACATGGCCTCGTTGTCCTCCTTCTCCCGCAGCGGCGGGCCGATCTTGGCCAGAGGCCCGTGCTCCAGGACGGCCTGGTTGGTCAGGGCCAGGTACTGCGGACAGGTCTCGCCGTACAGCCGCAGGCCATCCCCCTTGAACCTGGCCAGCACGTCCAGGACCTCTCGTGCGCTCAGGTGGACAATGTACAGAGGGCAGCCAGTGACCGAGGCGTAGGTGGCGGCCCGGAAGGCGGCCTCCACCTCCAGCGACCTGGGCTGGGAAGGGGCATAGTACTCGGGCGAGGTCTTGCCCTGGGCGATGTACCTGTCCACCAGGTAGTCTATGCAGTAGCCATTCTCGGCGTGGACCATGGCGATCCCGCCGTCCCGCGCCGCCAGCTCCATGGCCCGCAGCATCTTGTCGTCGGGCATCATCATGCCGCGCCGGGGATAGGTCATGAATATTTTGAACGAGGTCACACCAGCCCGGATAAGCTGCGGCACCTGGTCGTCCACATCGTCGTCGCCGACCAGAATGGCATGGACGCCGAAGTCCAGGACAGAGGTGCTCTCGCCCTCGTCTATGAAGCGTTTGATGGCATCCAGTGTCGTTCCGGGTATGCCCCGGTTGCGCAGGTTCTGGATGAAGGGGACTACCGTGGTGATGCCGCCAAAGGCGGCGCTGATGGAGAAGGTGTCTATCCTGTCCGTGTTCACGGGATGGTTATGGGCGTCCACGATGCCCGGGAGCACGAACTTGCCCGAGGCATCTATGACCCGCCTGGCGGGCACGCGGGAGAGGTCTGGCGCCAGCTCCTGCACCTTCTCCCCGCTGACCGCGACATCCAGCCTCGAAATGCGCCGGCCGCTGACGACCAGCCCCCCGGTGATAACGTAGTCGGCCTGGTGGGTAGTCATGTCCACCTCCCCGGGATGGCAGCCCGTAATGTGGGTATCATAACCAGCGCCCCGACGATGTCAAGCCGTACCACCTGAGCATCCGGCGGACGAAAAGGGTTGCAGGCAGTCCACTGGCCGGTGCTTATGTGTATAATTCACCCAGCAAAGTCCTGGAGGTGACTCATGCCAGGTTACAGGGCCAGGGTTGGCAACGTGGAGCTTGTTTCCGTCTCTGACGGTCAGGGCGACAGGGCACCGGTGGAGGTGTTCACCGCCAGCACCATGGAGCAGTGGCGGGCCGAGTACCCGGAGTTACTGGACAGCAATGGGCGCGTCCACCCAAGGTACGGCTCGGTGGTGCTGCGCTCCAGCGGCAAGGTTGTTCTTGTGGACACAGGCCTGCAGAATGCGCCCGGTGGCAAGCTGCTCAGCGACATGCGGCAGAAAGGGGTTGACCCCGCCGATATAGACCTGGTGGTGATGACGCACCTGCACCCGGACCACGTGGGCTGGAACCTGAGCAACGGCAAGCCCACCTTCCCCAAGGCCCGCTACCTGGTGCCCAGGGCCGACTGGGAGTACTGGACGCAGCCATCGGTGCTGGAGAAGGCCGCCCACGTCCAGGCCCAGGTGCTGCCGCTGGACAAGCTCCAGATAATGGACCTCATCGAAGGCGAGCACGACGTCACGCCGGAGCTGAAGACGCTGCCCACGCCGGGCCACACGCCGGGGCATATGTCCATCGTAATATCCTCCAGGGGGGAGCGCGGCTTTGTCCTGGGCGACGTGGCCCACTCGCCGGCGCAGGCCCATCATACGGACTGGAACCCGGTCTTCGACATAGACCAGGAGCAATCGCGCAGGACGCGGCAGCAGGTCTTCGACAGACTGGAGCGGGAAGGCGCCCTCATATCGGGCGGCCACTTCCCCGACCCGGGCTTCGGCCGCCTGGCCCGCAAGGGCGGGCGCAGGGTGTGGGTGGGGGTGTGACCTGGGGCCGGGGACAAATACCAGAGGCAGCCCTGGAAATGCCGGGGCTTGTCAGGTGTGAGCGGTAGCAGCGGCCATGACCTCCGGACTCGATGCCAGGACTCGCGCCTTCATCGGCCGCCACCGCGTCGGTAGGCTGGCGACGGCGGATGCCAGCGGCACGCCCCACGTGGTGCCGGTGTGCTATGCTTTTGATGGCGAGCATATCTATTCGGCGCTGGACCTGAAGCCCAAGCGTGTGGCGGCCAGGAGGCTCAAACGAGTGCGCAACGTCCTGGAGAACCCACGGGTCGCTCTGGTCATAGACGAGTACTCGGAGGACTGGGACAGGCTGGCCTACGTGCTGGTGCAGGGCACCGCCGCGTTGCTGGAGGGCGGCGAGGAGCAGCGGCATGCCGTGGCGCTGCTGCGGCAGAAGTACCCCCAGTACGCAGGGCTTCTGGAGCAGGATGCTCTCGTCCTCAAGCTGACGCCGCAGAAGGTCGTGACGTGGGGGCGCGTCCAGGGATAGCTTCGCACTTCTCCACGAGGCACTCGACGAGGACTATGTTGCCAGGACCAGGAGGATTGTTGGCTGGGGCGTGGCGCCTTGCCGCGTGGGTGCTGGCAGGCGTCGTTGTGCTGGCCGCGCTGCCGGGGTGCGGCGGACGGGAGGCCGCCAGCGACGGCGGAGCGCGGGAGGAGTACCGGAAGGGCCTGGCGCTCCAGGAGCAGGGTATCCTGCAGCAGGCCTTCGAGGCGTACACCGCCGCGCTGAGGCTGGACCCCAGGCTCGCCGAGGCCTATGCGGGCCGCGCGTACGTTTACTACAGGGCGGGCAACCTCACCGCCGCGCTGGCGGAACTGGACAGGGCCATGAAACTGGAACCCGACCTGGCGCTGGCCCATAACTACCGGGGCCTGATTTTCGCCGAGACCCAGGACTACCAGAGCGCCATCATCAGCTACACCAGGGCCATACAGCTTGACCCGTCCCTGAAGGACGCCTACTACAACCGGGCGCGGGCCTACCTGGCCACCGAGGACCTTGACTCAGCTATACAGGACATGTCCTCGGTCATCAATCTGGCGCCCCAGTCGCCGGCCCACTACCTTGAGCGTGCCCAGCTCTACATCCTCGCCGACGACTCCACCAGGGCCATAAGCGACCTGGAACACATCCTGGCGCTGACCCAGGACGAGACCTTCACCATCCCGGCCAAGCAACTGCTATCGCTGGTCAGGTAGGCGGCGCGGCCGTCCGTCCTTCCTGGAGACGCCTGGCCGTCTCGTAGTCCCTGAAGCTGGCCCTCTGGTCGCCCAGCATCCAGTAGACCATGCCTCGGTGGCGGTAGGCGCTCCAGAAGGACGGATCAAGCTCGATAGCCCTGGTGAGATTGGCCAGAGCGGCTTCCAGGTTGCCCACTTCCCAGCAGGCCAGGCCGCGGTTGTGGTAAGCATCTCTGTACGACGGGTCAAGCTCCACGGCCCGCGTGCAGTGCTGGATGGCGGCCTCGTAGTCGCCCAGGCACAGGCGGGCCACGCCCAGGTTGTTATGGGCCATGGCATTGGATGGGTCCAGCTCAATGGCCCTGGCAAGGTCCTCGGCGGCACTGGTATAGTCGCCCCTGTTGGAATAGGCGTTGCCGCGCCGGAAGTAGGCCCAGGCGTTGGAGCCGTCCTGCTCTATTGTCCTGGTCAACTCGGCTATGATGGCGTCCGGGTCGTCGGGGACAGCGCCTGGCCCTGGGGCCTCCCATTCAGATGGCATACGCATCTCCGCTGGTGGGTAGCAGGCCGATTGTCACATCGCCACGCGTTGGTGTCAAGGAAGAGTTGTTTCCGCACTTCACCATGGCTTGACTACCCATGCGGCCAGTGGCTATATTCGTGCAACCATGTGGCAGGGGCCAGCAGTGAAGGACACGCACCAGCAACTCCAGAAGCTACCGCCCTGGCTGAAGGGGGACAGCCTCAAGGACGTCGCCTGGCTTGTCCTTATGTCCCTTATGCTGTTCATGCTCCTGCTGCCCTTCTCCAGCTACATCGCCGCCCTGCCCCTGATCAAGGACGAGTGGGGCCTGAACAACACCCAGGCTGGCGCCATCTACTCGGCCTACCTGGGCGGATACGCCTGCTCGGCCCTGTTTATCATGCCCCTGACCGACCGCTACGGCCCCGGGCGGATATTGCTCTGGTCCTCGGTGGTGTCGGTGGTGTCCCATGTCCTGTTCCCGCTGGTGGCGCGGGACACGGCGACGGCCAGCATCCTGAGGGCCATCGCTGGCGTCGGGCTGGTGGGAGTGTACATGCCTGGACTGCGGATAATATCGGAGCGGTTCGCGCAGCGTGGGCGCGGCACCGCCATGGGGCTGTTTGTCACGGCCTTCTACGCCTCTTACAGCGTCTCGCTGGCCGCCACCGGCGCCCTCATGTCGCCCTTTCCGTGGCGGCAGGCATACCTGGTGCTGGCCCTGGCCGCGGGTGCCAGCCCGCTGCTGGCCTACGCCCTGCTGCGAGGCCATCACCACACGCCGGCCAGTGGCTCTTCGGGCCGGCTGGACATGACGGTCCTCAGAAACCGCCCGGTGCGTCTCCTGGTGCTGGGCTACTCCATGCACGCGGTGGAGCTTTACGCCATGAGGGTGTGGCTGCCTGCCTTCCTGGGGGCCGTGCTGGTGACCAGGGGCATGGAGCCGGCGCGGGCTGCCGTCACCGCCGCCACCGTCGGCGGCATCAGCCTGGCTGCTGGCTCCATCGGCCCCGTGATGGGCGGCATGATATCTGACAGGTTCGGACGCGCCACCTCGGCGGCCGTCATATTCACCCTGAGCGGGGCCTGCTCCTGGGCGATAGGCTGGATAGGCGGCCTGCCCTGGGCCATAATACTGGGTGTCAGCGTGGTGTACGGGTGGGCCGTCGCCGCAGACTCGGCCATTTATTCCACCGGCGTCACCGAGGTGGCAGCCCCCGACACCCTGGGCTCGGCCATGGCGGTGCAGTCCTTCCTGGGCTTCATGGGCGGCGTGATTGGCCCCATCCTGTTCGGCGGAGTCCTGGACCTGGTGCCTCCGCCTTACCAGTGGGGCGTGGGCTTCTCGTGCATCGGGGCGCTGGCGCTGGTTGCCATCGCTGGGCTGTTGAGGCTGCGGGCGCTGGCCCGCCAGGAGGCGCTGGCCGGGGGCTGGGGCTAGTGTCCAGTGGCGTCCAGCCAGATTCCCAGTCCATGGAGGGAGTACCTTGGAGACTGTCACTGTCAGGAGCCTGGAGAAGATGCAGCAACTGGTTATCACATCCAGTCACGCGCTGGTCGCCGACGAACCCAGGGACATGGGCGATGACCTTGGCCCCAGCCCATACGAGCTGCTCCTGGCCTCGCTGGGCACTTGAACGGCCATGACCGTCCTCCTGTATACGCGGAGGAAGGGCTGGCCCCTGGAGTCGGTGACGGTGGAGAGCAGCCACCAGCGCGTCCACTGCCGCGACGTGGAGGACTGTGAGGAAGGCAGGGATGCCTACATAGACCGCATACGCCTGCGCGTAGCCCTCAAAGGCGACCTGACCGAGGAGCAGCGAGCACGCATCGCCCAGATTGCCAGTCGCTGCCCGGTGCATCGCACGCTGGAGTCCAGGCCCAGGATAGAAGAAGAGGTCGTGGTCGTGAAATAGCTTCTGCCACGCCCTAATAGACTACCGGCAGGTCTTCCTGAAGGTGGACCTCGCCCTTGCCTTCCCGGTCGGTGGCGAAGACCAGCGTGGCCCCCGAGGGCACCATGACGACGTCCAGATGGACTTCATTGCTGAGGTCCAGGGAGTACGTGGGGATGCTGTCATCTACCAGCGCCGCCAGGGCGCGGTCCGGGATCACCAGACGCTTCACGTCACGAGGGAACTGGAGCGCCACTCGCGCGGTCTCCAGCCCTTCCACGCTGTAATCGTTGGCCCCGTCCCTTGCCGTGAACAGGTGGCCGAAGCCGCCGCGCCTGTCGTAGCCCACGGCATAGACGGTGTACTCAGGCAGGTAGTACGCCAGGTGCCGGAAGCTGGCGTTGGGCAGACGGCCACCAGCGGCGGTGGTGAGTATGACCGTCTCCGAGGGACTGAAGTAGCTTACGAACCTGGTCAGTGTTTCCCAGTAGGAGTCGTTGGCCTTGACGTCAAACTGGAGCACCTCGCTCAGCACCGCCTCGGCGTCCACGTCCACCACTTTGCGCTGGCTGGGCGCTTGCTCCTCCTGGGTGAGGCTGCCTGCCGCCGCGGCCACCAGGTCGCGGCCCTTGGAGCTTACGAAGGCGTAAATGCCCCTGGGCAGGAAAAAAACGACCAGCACGTTGGACAGGATGCACAGGGCCGCGATGCCGGTCAGCACCATGCGTGCGCGCCGCAGGCCCCGCCGAAGGTCGGAGTGCCGGCGCTGCATGCGATGGGCCAGGGCCGCCATCGCGGCACCCAGCCACAGTGCCCAGAAGGGCATGACCAGGACCAGGTAGCCAAACTGCCCGAAATGCACCAGCAAGTAGGTCAGCATGGGCGGCAGCATCCACAGCCCCAGGAAAGCCCGGTCGCGGTGGGACAGCCGCGACGCAGGCCGCGCCCCCCGCAGGTGGGCATAGGCTATGACCAGCAGGCCAACGTTGGCTCCCGCCAGGACGCCGATGCCGACGAAGATGAAGTTGCCGGACAGGCTGACCACGTTCATGGAGGCCAGGGAAGTCGGCTTTGCGGCCAGGTCGGCCAGCGCCAGCGACTCCCTGATGTAGGCCACAGGCCCGCCGGCCAGCCACAGCAGCGGCACGGCCCAGGCCAGGCAGGCGACGGCCAGCAGGCCCACTACCCGCCGGCGCACAGGCCAGGGGTACTTCCAGGTGGTGTAAAGCCACAGGGGCAGCAGGAAAGCCATGCCGCTCTGGCGCAGGGCGCCCAGCAGGGCTAGCAGCAGGGTCGCCAGCACCACGCCTCGCCGGGAACTCTGGGAGAGGGCCAGGTAGCAGTTGTACAGGAACAGCACGGCCACGGCGGCCTCCACGGCGTAGGTAAGGGCCACCAGGCTGTAGTACCACATGATAATGGACGTGCCAAACACCAGCGCGCTCAGCACCGCGTACCAGGAAGGCATGAAGCGCCGGGCCAGCGCATAAAAGGCGGCGGGCGCGACGCTGCCCGCTATCACGCTTATCCAGGTGAGGCTGGCGTTGGGGTCGCCGGTGATGTGGTTCAGCAGCCAGCCCAGGGCCACGTAGCCAATGTAGCCCGGCGGGTGCGGCTGGTGGTGCCTCAGGTCGAAGGACTGCGTGCCCAGGGCAAACTGCACCGCGTCCCAGTTCACCAGTACCTCGCTGCGGAAGGGGAGCCTGAGCACCAGGAAGGCCAGGAACAGGGCCACCGCTGGTATGTATCTGGCCCTTTGCGGAGACAGCCTGGCCCTCAGGATGGCCAGGCTGGGCAGTCGGGGTGCCCGAAAGCGGGCATGGACTATTTCCGATGCGTGGACCAGACGAGTAGTCATTGACCTCCACTGCATCCATGAGGGAGTCCGTGTGGCTTCTGGCTGTCAGCGTAGGCCCTGCCTGGCGAATGCGTCAACCTACATTTGTGCTATGCGTCACTAATCGGCCATTAGCCAAGTTTACGATAGCCATCGAAAGACACCACCCGCCAGCGCGGCGGCCATGACCCTTCTGGGCCTGTGCTGTTGTGCCACGTCGCGGGCTGCTCTATAATCCCTGTGAAACTTCCAAGGAGTAATGCCATGCCTGTCATACGACGGGCCAACGTGAAGCTGGACGAGTCCAACCCCGACCTCAAGCGCCTCACCCTGGTCAGCGCCGCCGTGGGGGCCGGTTACCTGGAGATGGGCGAGGTCACCATAGCGCCGGGGAAGAAGATACCCCTCCACATTCATCCGACACACGAGGAGGGAATCTACATTCTGGAAGGCCCCCTGGACTACGTCGTTGGGGACGAGAAGGGCACGGTGAACACCGGCGACGTGCTGCTGGCCCCGGTGGGCGTCAAACACGAGATATCCAACCCAGGCCGCGAGCCTCGTCGCATCATGTTTATCTTTCCCACCACCAACGTGCAGAGAAAGTTCCTGTAACCGCCATGAAAATCTACTTCTGCCAGGAATGTGGCGCCTATACCATCGGCCCAGCCGCCGTCTGCGAGGAGTGCCAGGCCGAGTTGCCCAGCGACGGATGGGCCGAGGTCACGGAGGAAGAGCTTAACCAGCTCGAGTACATCGAGGACCTGGAGCTGCCGCCGGGCATCCCCACCTGGGAGTACGACGTTATCAAGCTCAAGTCCGACGCCGAGCCTGGCGGGCTTCAGTACACCACCGAGGTGCTGAACCGCATGGGCGAGAAGGGCTGGGAGCTGGTCAACATCGTGCCCCTGGGAGACAAGAACGGCCCTCGCTACGGCGTGTTCAAGCGTAGCTGGGAAGGGGAGTTCGAGGAGTGATCCCGCGTCCCAGGGGCTGCCACCAGGCCAGGGCCGTGCTATTCGACCTGGACGACACTCTCCTTGACCGCAACGCCGGCTTCGAGCGCTTCTGCCGGGAGCTATACCACTCCAGCCCAGCCATAAGCCAGAAGCACACCGAGGAGGAGGCAGTTGCCCTCATGCTGGCCTTCGATGCCCAGGGCCAGCGCCCACGGCAGGACATGTTCCGGGACTTCATGGCCCAGTGGCCCGGCGTCTTCCGCGACGTGGGCCAGGCCATGAAGGTGTTCCTCACCCTCTACCCGCGCATGCTGGTCCTTGAGCCACAGACCAGGGAACTGCTGGAGGACCTGCAGGAAAGCGGCATACCCTGCGCCATCGTCACCAACGGCGGCACCATCATGCAGATGAACAAGGTCCGGGAGGCAGGCCTGGATGGCATGGTCAAGGCCATCGTCGTTTCCGAGGCATTTGGCGTCGCCAAGCCAGACCGGCGCATCTTCGAGCACGCACTGGCGCAGATAGGAGCACTGGCACCCACTACCATATTCGTGGGGGACAACCCGGAGAACGATATCCTGGGCGCCCTGGGCCTGGGCATGTGCACCGCATGGCTCCACCACGGGCGCCAGTGGCCCCACACTGATAGGCACCCCGACTATATCATTGACCGGGTGTCCCACATCCGCCACATCGTCCTGGGCCGGGCGTAGGGGTGAGCGCCCCCTCCCCTAGTCCACCTGGGCCTTCAGCCCCTGGGCCATCTTTATCTCGGTGCCGTGGTTCACCGTCCAGGTGACCCGGTACGTTACAGCGTCCAGGAGCGCGGCGGCGGAGGGCATGCCCGTGCCGCTCTTCTTGAGGCCGCCGAAGGGCAGGTGCACCTCTGCGCCTATGGTGGGCAGGTTGACGTAGCCCACGCCAAAGTCGCACTCCTGGCGGATGGCCCGCATGAGGCGGTAGTCCCGCGTGCACACCGACAGGGCAAAGCCGTACTCCGAGTCATTGTAGAAGCGCACGGCCTCGTCCAGGTCGCGGAAGGGGATGAGGGCCGCGTGGGGGCCGAAGACCTCCTCCCGCAGCACACGGGCGCTGGAGCTGTGCTCCATGGTGTACACGAAGGGGCTGACAAAGTAGCCGTGGGCATGCGCCCCGTCGGAGAGCCTGCCGCCGTCCAGCAGCACCCGGGCGCCCTCTTCCCTGGCAAGGCCGTTGTAGTGCAGGAACTTCTCCACGCCCGCCTGGCTGACCAGCGGCCCCATGAAGGTGCTCTCGTCCAGCGGGTCGCCGATGCGGATGCGCCTGGCACGCTCCACGAAGGCCTTCGTGAACCTGTCGAATATGCCCTGCTGCACAAAGAGCCTCTCCGCCGACACACAGCGCTGGCCCGTAGTCCGGAAGGCGGATATGACCGCCGCGTTCACCGCCAGGTCGAAGTCGGCGTCATCAAAGATGATCATGGCGTTCTTGCCGCCCATCTCGCAGACGCAGAACTTGCGGTAGTCCCTGGCGCAGGCCTCCCTGATCATGGAGCCTACCTGGGCCGAGCCGGTGAACAGGACCACGTCCACTTCGGGGTGGGTCACCAGGGGCCAGCCGGCCTCCTCGCCGTAGCCCTGGACCAGGTTCAGCACGCCGGCGGGCAGCCCCGCGCTGGCGAAGTACTCCACCAGGCGCTGGGCTATCAGCGGCGTCTCCTCAGCGGGCTTGAAGACAACCGTGTTGCCCTCGGCCAGGGAGGGGCATATGAGCCACAGGGGTATGGCAAAGGGGAAGTTCCATGGGCTGATGGCGGCCACCACACCCTTGGGCTTGCGGTACACGTAGCTGTCCTTCTCGGCGATCTCCGACGCCAGCACCTCACCCGACGGCGTCCTGGCCCGGCCAAACCAGTACTGGGCGGTGTGAATGCCCTCCACCACGTCGGCGCGGGCCTCGGCGATGCACTTGCCGCACTCTCGGCTGATGAGGCGCGCCAGCTCCTCCTGGTCGCGCTTCACAAGCTGCACAAAGGCGTCCAGGTACTCGGCGCGTCGAATGCGGGACTCGCGCCGCCAGGCCGGGAACGCCTCCCGTGCAGCGGCCACGGCGGCGTCAACCTCGCTGGCCCCTGACCGGGGGAACACGCCGATGACCTCCCGCGTGTCCGACGGGTTGCGGTCCTCGAAGCTCTCCCGGCCGGTGGCTACCCACTGCCCGTTGATGTAGTTCATGCCCTTTACAGCCGCGACTACCATCCTTCCTTCACCTCCTGGGCTGGCGCGTGGATATTGGGCCAGTCCCCACACTCCTATTATTACACGTCACCCGTGATGGAAGTATGAGGACACCCCACGCGCCGCTGGCCATTGCCTCGTGGAGACGGAATGTGAGATAGTCCATTTACCCGGGAGCGCTTGAAGCACAGGAGGGGACCATGAAGGTCGGCGTGAACCTGCTCAACTTTGGCCCCGGCACAGGCCCGGTGCCCCTGGCGCAATGGGCCCAGCTTGTGGAGACGCTGGGCTATCACCTGGTCATGGTCTCGGACCACATAGCCATCACGGCGGACGTGCAGGCCCGCTATCCCGCGCCCTTCTACGACCCCTTCACCACGCTGGCCTGGCTGGCCGGGATGACGCGCAGAGTGGAGCTGGGCACCACCGTCGTCATCGTCCCGTACCGCCACCCTGTCCACGTGGCCAGGGTCTGCGCCAACCTGGACAACCTCAGCGGCGGCCGGCTGGTGCTGGGCGTCGGCGTCGGCTGGGCGCGGCAGGAGTTCGAGGCGCTGGGCGTGCCCTTCCACCAGCGCGGCGCCATCACCAACGACTATCTGGCGGCCATCAAGGCGCTGTGGGCCAGCGACGTTGCCTCCTACAGCGGGCGCTACGTCTCCTTCAGCGGCGTGCACACGGCGCCCCGGCCCCTGCGGCAGCCCCACCCACCCATCTGGGTCGGCGGCTCCAGCGACGCGGCCCTGCGACGTGCGGTGCGCCTGGGCGATGGCTGGCACCCCATCAGGGTCCGCCTGGACTGGTTCAGGGACGTGGGCGTTCCCCGGCTCAAGGAGATGGCCGACCAGCAGGGGCGGCCTGTCCCGGCGCTGTGCCCCAGGATAAAGTTCCGGCTCACCGACTCGCCCCTGCCCGACGGCCAGCGCCTGGCCGGCGAGGGCACGCTGGACCAGGTGCGCCGAGACCTGGCAACACTGGAGGGACTGGGCGTCCAGTACGTCCTGCTGGACACCTACTTCGACGACCCGGAGGCGACGCGTCACCACGAGGCCGCCTGGCGCATGCTGGCGACGCTGGCCGAGAAGGCCCTGGACCTGGAGCGGCAGACGGTGCGCTGACGCGCCAGCCTTGCAGGGGCCACGACAGGCTCAGTCCGCGACGACTATGCCATGGGCCTCGAAGAGGAACTGGCGTGCCTGGGCAACCGACATCACGGCCCCCCGGAGGCTGGCCTTGCCCAGTTCCGCGCCGGAGAAGTACGCGCCCCGAAGGTCGGCCCCGTCGAGCCTGGTCTCGGCGGTGACGATGGCCCCGGTGAGGTGGCAGCCCTGGAATACGGCCTCGGTGAAGTCGCAGCCCGAGAGGTCCGCCTCGGAGAAGTTGACACCGGTGAGCCTGTAGCGCCTGAAGGCCCTGAACCGCAGCGAGGCCATGCTGAGGTCGGCGCCGTCCAGGGCCACGGCGTCCAGCCTGGCCTGGGACAGGTCCACCGCCCTGAGCCTGGAGCCAGTGAGGTCCGCCCGGAACAGGTTGGCGCCATCGAAGGCGCAGAGGGACAGGTCGCAGTGGGCCATGCGGGCCAGGTTGAGCCGGGCGCCCCTGAAGCTGGCGGCGGCGCAGGCACACGTGAGGAACTCGGCCTCCTGGAGGTCGGCCCTGTCGAAGCGCGCCTTCTCCAGGTGGCAGCCCACGGCCCGGAAGGCGGCGCAGGCGAGGCGGGAGAAGTCGGTGCCCCGCAGGGAGCAGTCCTCCAAGGCTATCTCCTCGGCCTCGAAGTCGGCCAGGTCGGCCCCGTCCAGGTTGCAGCGGCGGAACAGGGCGCCCCGTCGCAGCAGGTCGGCAAGCTGGCCGGCGTCGGCGATGGTCAGCCCTTCATGCGCCGCCATGCGTCCGCTCCGCCGTCGCCGCCACGCCAGCCCAGCCATCGGGCAACTGGGGCGCCGGCCATGATGGGTCGGGACGCCAGCGCTCCCACCCGTCATCGAAGGGTGGCCGCCGAGCCAGGAGCAACTCCAGCGCCCGCTCGCCCTCCCGGCGTATCTCGGCGGCCTGCCGCGGCGTGAACAGGCCGGCGGCCAGCGCCTCCTGCAGCTCGTCCTCGTCCTTCCAGTGCCACTCTGTCATGTCCGGGCTGATGACAATGTCCAGCGCCTGGTCCATGTAGTCGAAGCCGATGGCCGTGCGGCGCAGCGGCTCTTCCAGGTTCACGTACCAGCCGATAAACTCGGCGTGGCCCTCCTTCCAGAAGAGCATGACACTGTGGGCCGCGCCCGGAATATTGAGGCGCAGCACGTCTATGGTCTGCCGGTGGTCCATCAACGTCCAGTCGCCGGCAGGCAGACGGATGGGGCCGCCATCGGGCCGGCGTGGGCGCTTCCAGACCGTCCCGGCCGGCAGGTAAAGCGCCAGCAGCGCCGGCGAGTCGCGCACCACCAGCACCGGCCTGACGGTCCAGATTCTGCTGCGCCACACTTCTCGCAGCACCACCTGGTCTCCTGGCTTCCAGAGTTGAGTCATGCCTCAGTCCCACGGATGTGGAACGCCTTCCTGCGCATGTTCGGCGGACACAGGGCCAACGCTCTGCACTTGCGGCCCGACAGGCCCGCTAGGGGACTGATTTCAAAGGACAGGGGGTGCAGCGGTGAGGTCGGCTCGGCCTGACTGCTTCCCATCCCGCTTCAAATCTGTCCGCTTATAGGCCTGCCACAGGAAAGGGGCCGGCGCCCGGCGGCACGCTGGGGGCGCGCCAGTCCTGGAGGATCTGCTCGTCATGGGGAAAGGGCAGTGGGGGCATCTCGTCAGGGTGGAACAGGCCTACCTCCTGCACCTCCGGTCCGGGCGCCAGCGTGCCGCCCACGACGCTAGCCGAGTACACCGCCAGCACCACCGGGCTGCCGCTGCGGGAGTACAGGCCGACCAGCCTGTCCAGCTTGACCTCCAGGCCCGTCTCTTCCCTGACCTCCCGTATGGCGGCCTCTTCCACCGCCTCGCCGCGGTCCACGTAGCCCGATGGGAAGCTCCACTGTCCCAGTGCAGGCTCGATGCCCCGCCGCACCAGGACAAGCCGGCCGTCCCTGGACGCCAGCACCACGGCGGCCACCTTGGGTTCCAGGTACAGGACGAAGCCGCAGCCGGGGCAGGCGGGCCGGGGCCTGCCGTGCACATGCCGCGCTGTCAGCCTGCCGCCGCAGCGCAGGCAGAAGTTGATGCCATCCTCCACGAGCCACCTGCTATAGCCCGATTTCATCCTCATGCTACTGCGAGGCATACCGTTTGTCCAGACACGCCCCGGCCGGTGACGACTTTCCAGCGCCAAATTGACCCGGCCATACCTGGGGTCTATAATGTCCCCGGTCAGCAGGAGGGCGACAGTGGCAGAAATACGCAGGAACAGGGCCAAGCACAAGCTGGCGCAGGGCGGCATCGTATCCGTCCCCATGGGGCCTACCTCGGCGGAGATGCTGGAGTTCCTGGGCCAGTTCGACTTCGACGCCCTGTGGATCGAGGCCGAGCATGGCCCCGTGGACTACTCCCAGATATCCGACCTGACGCGGGCCTGCGACCTGTGGGGCAAGACATCCATCGTGCGGGTGAACATGGCCCATCCGGGCGTCATATACCGCACCCTGGACCAGGGCGCCCAGGGTATCGCCGTGCCCCACGTTAACACTGCCGAGGAGGCCAGGGCCATCGTGGACGCCGCCAAGTTTGGCCCCATCGGCCACCGTGGCTCCTACGTGAGCCGTCAGGGCCTCGGAGTGCCCGACTACTTCCAGAAGGCCAACGACGAGACCATGATCGTGGTGCTCATCGAGGACATAGTGGCCGTGAACAACCTGGCCGATATCCTCAAGGTGGACCACATAGACGTGTTTTTCGTGGCGCCCGGCGACCTGGCCCAGAGCATGGGCTACACGGGCCAGCCCGGCCACCCGGAGGTCGTCAGGACGACAGAGAAGGCCATAGACCAGATAGCCTCCGCCGGCAGAGTCGCCGGCACGCTGGTCAACGACGCCACGGTGGAGCGCTGGGTAAAACGGGGCGCGCGCTTCCTGACCATGAGCTGGACCGCCTGGACGGCGGCGGGGGCGCAGGCGTACCTGAGCAAAGTCAACTCGCTGGCAATACCTTAAGGAGGGACTGTTTGGTAGAACTCCGCAAGAACAGGGCAAAGCACAAGCTCCAGGAAGGCGGTATCGTTACCTGCATCTCTGGGCACACCTCGTCCGACATCATTGACTTCATTGGCCCGCTGGGCTTCGACGCCTACTGGATAGAGATGGAACACGGGCCTATAGACTTCGCCGACGTGCCAGACCTGACGCGGGCCTGCGACCTGTGGGGCATGACGCCTCTGGTGCGCGTCAACCTCAACCTGCCGGGCGTCATATACCGGACTCTGGACGTGGGCGCGCAGGGCATCGTCGTGCCCCACGTCAACACGGCGGAAGAGGCCAGGGCCGTGGTGGACGCCGCCAAGTTCGACCCCATCGGCTCCAGGGGCAGCTACACCAGCCGCCAGGGCTACGGTGTTGACGACTACATCAACAAGGCCAACAATGAGACAATGGCCATTGTCCTCATCGAGGACATCATCGCCATCGAGAACCTGGCCGACATCCTCAAGGTGGACCACATAGACGTGTTCTTTGTCGCGCCCAGCGACCTGGCCCAGACCATGGGCTATCCCGGAAAGCCCAACCATCCTGAGGTCGTGGCCACGGTGAAGAAGGCTATCCGCCAGATAAACGAGTCTGGCAGGGTCGCGGGCGCCCTGGTCAGCGACGCCACCGTGGAGGAGTACATCAAGGAAGGCGCGCGCTTCCTGCTCAATAGCTGGAACGGCTGGGTCGTCTCAGGGGCGAAGGCGTACCTGGGCAAGGTGGCCGCCGCGTCGCCGCGCCGGAAGTAGTTCCTGGGACTGGCAGTCCATTGCCTATAATAGAGGGGCACGGCAGACCGTGCCCCTCTATTTTGTGCGCCAGGGTGGTGGCAGTGCATGACCTGAGTGACATTCTGGCCCAGCGCCTCCAGCCCGCCCAGGTGGAGGTGCTGCGACGAGCGGCGGAGATCGCCCGGCAGGAGGGGGTCTCTCTGTACCTGGTGGGCGGCACGGTGCGGGACATCCTGCTGGGCCAGCGGGCCATTGACACAGACCTGAGCTTCGCGGGAGGCCCGCCGCATTTCCCTTCGGCACTGGCCGAGCGGCTGGGCGGCCAGGTCCTGGCGCGCTCCCAGTTCGGCACCTGCAAGCTCAGAGTCGGCGCGCTGGTAATTGACCTGGCCCAGGCCCGCCAGGAGACCTACGCCTACCCGGGGGCCTTGCCCTCGGTGTCGCCTGGCTCCATGGAGCAGGACCTGGCCCGCAGGGACTTCTCCATCAACGCCATGGCCATTCACCTGGCCGATGGCGCCTGGGGCCAGCTACAAGACCCCTTCGGCGGCAGGGACGACCTGGAGAGCAGCCTGGTCAGAGTGCTCCACGCCAGGAGCTTCGCTGACGACGCCACTCGCATTCTGCGGGCAGTGCGCTACGCCGGCCGCCTGGGCTTCCGCCTGGAGGAGGCCACACACCGCCTGCTGCTGCGCGACCTGGGATACCTGGACACCATCTCCGGTGACCGCCTCCGCCATGAGCTGGCCAGGATATTCCGCGAGGCCCACGCCGTCCGGGTCCTGCGCCTGGCCCGCGACCTGGGAGTCCTGGCCGCCGTCCACCCCTCGCTGTACCTGGACGACAGGACGCTGAAGAGGGCCGAGGCCATACCCGCTGGCCCCGAGGTGGACAGTGACATGCTCTTCCTGGCGGCCCTGACCTTCAACCTCGACGCTGGCCAGCGGGAGGGACTGATCAACCGGCTCAACATGGACGCCCGCTGGGCGCGCGTCGTGCGCGACACGGGGGCCGTGCGCTCGGCGCTGGCGGCCCTGGGTGCGCCGCAGATGCAGCCAAGCCAGGTCTATATGCTGCTGCGCCCCTACGACTCCGCCGCCATAGAGGCGTGCATGCTCCTGGCAGATGCCCCCCTGGCGCGGGAGCGGCTGTCCCTCTACCTGTCCAGATGGCGCCACGAGAAGCCGCTGCTTAAGGGCAACGACCTTATCGGCCTGGGCGTCCCCGAAGGCCCGGAGGTCGGCAGACTGCTGCACCAGCTCCTTGTGGCCCGGCTCGATGGCCTGCTGTCCAGCCGCGAGGACGAGGTAGGGTTTGTCCGCCGCAGCCTGCGGTAGCACCATTGCCCTGCCCTACCCTTCTCCTGGCAAGCCCTGACTGGGGTATGCAAATCGCCTGTTGCGTGCATCCCTGGACTTTCACCAGGCCATACAGTCTGGCCAAAGGGAAATACATACCCCTGTCAGCCCGGCAAGCCCCAATACCGGGTCGCAAGGAGAGGCACCGTCGCTCCCTCACGTGGCCAGCCAGGCATGCAAGAGCCGTATAGGTGTTTTTACCTATCCGCATTTTCGGACAACACCTAAGCAATATGGTCGCCAGGCCACAAAAATTGGAGTTACGTACCGAAGAAGTCCACCGAAGGGCGGCGTCAGAATGTAACGTGGGGATGTCTGCATTTGCACGAGTCGCGCCGGCGGTATCCCTGGAGGGACCCAGCATGCAATCACAACAGGCGGGGGGCACCAGCACCGAGCGAAAGGTCAGTCAGCCAGGCCATATACTGGTGGTTGACGACGAGGAGATTATCCGCGTCCTCCTCACTGAGATCCTCACCGAGGAGGGCTACCAGGTCACCTGCGCTGTGGATGGCCGCCAGGCCGTTGACCTGCTCAAGGCCAACCGCTACGACCTGGTCATCACCGACATGGTCATGCCTGGGCTGAACGGCCTGGAAGTGCTCCAGGCGGCATTCCGCATAGACCCGGAGTACCCGGTCATCATGATCACTGGGTACCCTTCGGTGGAGATGGCGGTGAAGCTGGTAAACCTGGGCGCCGCCGACTATATTACCAAGCCCTTCAACGTGGACCTGATCAAGGTGACCGTGGCCAAGGTGCTGGAGATGAAGCGTATGCGCTCCAAGGCCGGCCCTGGCCAGGCGGCTGAGCCGGCGCCAGATGCCGGGGCCATGGACCAGCTTACAGGCACATACGTTTTCAAGCTCTTCACCCAGTTGCTGGAAACGGAAATCGCCAGGTCCCAGTGGCGGGGCCACACCTGCACCCTACTTATGGTCGGCATTGACAACTTCGATGCCATGGTCAGGAAAAACGGAGTGCCGGCTGGAGACCAGTTGCTGAAGTCTCTCGTCCAGACGCTGCAGCAGGAGTCCCGTCCGGGCGACATTCTGGGCCGCGTGGGCCAGGCCGAGTTCGTCATGATGCTGCCCGAGACCCAGCGCAACGAGGCCGAGACCCTTACCTACAAGGTCATGAAGAAGGTGGAGTGGCACTTCACCCTCAGCGCGGGCATCGTGTCCTACCCACGGGACGCCGCCAGCTCCGCCGAGCTCCTGAAGAAGGCCGACGCCGCCATGAGGGCCGCCAGGTCTCGCGGCGGCAACACCGTCTTGCTGCCGCGCTAGCCGGCCGCCAGGCTCGGTGTAGGGTCATGGTCGGAAAGCCCAGTACTGTGTCAACTTGATTTTGATGGGGCGCTTCCCCCTCACCCCTTCGGCAGGCCCAGGGCAGGCTTGGTCCTCTCCTGCCAGTGGAGAGGAAATACCCCTTCTCCCTTGACGGGAGAAGGTTGGGATGAGGGTGAAGCCCTTCATCAAAACTACGTTGACACTGTACTAGCCCACGGATACGCCGCTGGAGAAGCCCGGCTGCGTCATGACGCTGGGGTCCAGCACCCTGTCCAGCTCCTCGGCGGACAGCTTTGTCCTTTGCAGCGCTATCTCCTTGACGGTCTTGCCGGTGGCCTGGCTTTCCTTGGCGATGGCCGCCGCCGCGTCGTAGCCGATGTGAGGCACCAGCGCCGTGGCAATGGCCAGGCCCCTTTCCACCATCTCGGGGCCGCGCGTCGTGGCCTTGAGTCCGCTGACGCACTGCACCGCCAGGTTGGCGCAGGACCTGGCCAGCAAGTCTATGGACTGAAGGAGGTTGTAGGCCGCCACGGGCATCATGACGTTGATCTCGAAGTTGCCCGACTGTCCCGCCACCGTTATAGTTGTGTCGTTGCCTATGACCTGGGCAGCCACCTGGCACACCGACTCGGGTATCACCGGGTTCACCTTGCCGGGCATGATGGAGCTTCCCGGCTGCACCGCCGGCAGGTCTATCTCGCCGATGCCTGCCCTCGGACCGGAGCCGAGCCAGCGTATGTCGTTGCATATCTTCATGAGGCTAACGGCAATGGTCTTGAGCGCGCCGCTGGCCTCGACAACGTTGTCCAGGGTGCTCTGGGCCTGGAAGTGGTTGTCCGTCTCCCTTATGGTGACGCCCAGCGCCTCCGACAGCTTCTGGCACACGCGGCGGGCGAACTCGGGGTGCGTGTTGATGCCGGTGCCTACGGCTGTGCCACCCAGCGCCACCTCCGAAAGCTCCTCCTGTGCATGGTGCAGCCTCTTGATGGCCCGGTCCAACTGTCCCACGTAGCCCAGGAACTCCTGCCCCAGCCGGATGGGCGTGGCGTCCTGCAGGTGCGTCCTGCCCGTCTTGATGACAGGCATGAACTCCTCGGCCTTGCGCAGTAGCTCATGCCGGAGCTTTTCCACGGCCGGCACCAGGTCGTCGCGGATGCCCAGCAGCGCGGCGATGTGGATGGCCGTGGGTATGACGTCGTTGGAGGACTGACCCAGGTTCACGTGGTCGTTGGGGTGGACAGGCTTGCGCGAGCCCCGGACGCCGCCCAGTATCTCGATGGCCCGATTGGAGATGACCTCGTTGGCGTTCATGTTGGTGGACGTGCCAGAGCCGGTCTGGAAGATGTCCACCACGAACTGGTCGTCGAACTGGCCCTCAGCCACCTCCCGGGCGGCCTGGACGATGGCGTCGGCCAGCTTGCGGTCCAGCAGGCCCAGCTCGACGTTGACCTGGGCCGCCGCCAGCTTGATATGGCCCAGGGCGCGGATGAACGTCCGGGGGAACCGCAGGTTGCTAATGGGAAAGTTGAGGACCGCCCGCATGGTGTTGGCGCCGTAGTAGGCGTCGGCGGGGACCTCCAGCTCCCCCATGGTATCCCGCTCTTTTCGGACCTTTGCCGTTTGGGTCACCTTCTCAACTCCTTGATGAATGAGGCTTCAGCCCGGCAATGGGGCACGCCATATCAGACGCGTTTTCAAGCCATCAGCGTTCCCTCAAGGAACTCGGCCACCTGCTCCGCCACCGCATCCTCGTGGCCGCGCAGGCTGTGGTCGGCTCCCAGAACCTCCCGGAACTGGACTGGCTGGGCCATCTCGTCAATGGCCCGCTGCAACTCCTGGGAAGGGGCGATGCGGTCATTGCTGCCCACCACGAAGAGCTTGGGGCGCTTGTCGCCCTTCACTCGCGACTCCCGCACCGCCGACAGCGGCGGCGCGATGAACACCAGGCACCTGGCCGCTCTGTAGCCCTGGATGCCGCCCAGCACCACCGACGCCCCGAAGGAGTAGCCCGCCAGGGCCAGCCTGCCTCTGTCCATGCCCGGCCAGCGGCGCAGCACGTCCAGGGCCGCGCGCACGTCCTCCTGCTCGCCCCTGCCGTCTCCTGGCTGGCCCTCGCTCTCGCCCACGCCACGGAAGTTGAAGCGCAGCGTCGCCATGCCTCGTCCGTCGGCGGCGCGGCACACGGCCAGCACCACCGCATTGTGCATGTCGCCCCCCAGCCTGGGATGGGGATGGCACACCACCACGGCGGGGTACGGGGCCGGCAGCCCTTCGGGAGTGGATATGATGCCCTCCAGGGTGAGGCCCTTGCTGGTAAAGCTGATGGCAGCCTGACGCATGGAATGTCCAGATGGCACTGCGGCGGCGCGTGGGCCTCCCCAGCAACAGGCGGAGGCCAGTTCCATCTTAGGCGACGCTATGGCGTTTGGCAAGCGGGGTTGGTAGAATTGGGCTTGTGTCAGACTCTTGCCCCGTCCAACAGGAGGAGGACTCATGCGCACTGTTGACTTCCGCAGCGACACTGTGACCCTTCCCACGCCGGAGATGCGCCAGGCGATGGCCAACGCCGAGCTGGGCGACGACGTCTACGGCGAGGACCCGACGGTCAACCGACTGGAGGCCATGGCCGCCGAAATTATGGGCAAGGAGGCAGCGCTGCTGGTTGCCAGCGGCACCATGGGCAACCTGGTATCTGTCCTCACCCACGCCGGGCGGGGCGACGAGATCATCCTGGGCGACAAGGCCCACATCTTCAGGAGCGAGGGCGGCGGCGCCTCGGCCCTGGGCAGCATCGCCTACCACACCGTCCCCAACGACGAGCGCGGCATGCTGGACCCCGACCAGGTGGAGGACGCCATACGCCCCCAGAACATCCACTACCCGCGCACGGCGCTGGTAGCCCTGGAGAACACCCACAACCTGTGCGGCGGCACCGTGCTGACCCCGGAGGACACGAAGGTCATTGCTGACATCGCCCACCGGCATAACATCCCGGTCCACATTGACGGCGCCCGGATTTTCAACGCCGCCGTGTACCTGGAGACGCCGGTCTCGGAGCTGGTGAAGGAGGCGGATACCGTCCAGTTCTGCCTGTCCAAGGGCCTGAGCGCGCCCGTAGGCTCCATGATATGCGGCAGCAGGGAGACCATCGAGAAGGCCCGGCGCTGGCGGAAGGTAGTGGGCGGTGGCATGAGGCAGGCCGGCGTGCTGGCCGCCGCGGGCATTGTGGCGCTGGAGAAGATGGTGGACCGCCTGGCCGAGGACCACGCCAACGCCCGCAAGCTGGCCCTGGGCCTCAGCAAAGTCCCCGGCATCGAGATCGAGCCGGAGCGCTTCCCCACCAACATCCTGTTCTTCGACGTCACGGTGGACTCGCCGGCGGAGGTGGCCCGGCGGCTGGAGGAGCGAGGCATCAAGGGCGGCGCGCCCAGGCGCACCTGGCGCTTCGTCACCCACTACGGCATCACCGCCGACGACATAGACTACGCCCTGGACGTCATTGACTCCACCTTCCGCCAGTACGCCAGGGCATAAGCAAGACCCCACATAGGACTGGCCGATAGAGGCAGGCCACCGGTCCGGGGCCTGCCTCTTGGTTTTTGGGAGAGACCCATGCTTCCTGTATTCGGCAACTCCCAGTTCAGGCTCTTCTGGACAAGCGCGGCCTTCGGCGATTTCGCCATGATAATGGGCATGATGGCCCGGAGCTGGCTTACCCTCACCCTCACCAACTCGCCCTTCTGGGTGGGAGCGGCGTCCGGCGCGGCGGGGGCCGGGATGGTCGGCTTCAGCATCTTCGGCGGCGTCCTGGCCGACAGGCTGGACCGCAGGAGGCTGCTGCTGGTCTGCGGCCTGGCCCGCGTGGCGACGGCGCTGGCCCTGGCGGGCCTGGTGTTTTCGGGCGAGGTGCGGCTCTGGCACATCCTGGCCCTGGGCCTGGTGGATGGCGCCGTGGGGAGCGTCCGGGTGCCCACGGCCATGGCGCTGACGCTGGACATCGCCGGCCGCGACAGGCTGATGAACGCCAATGCGGCCCTGTTCGCCGCGGGAAGCGCCATGGGCATAGTCACGCCGCTGGCCGGCGGGACCATCGTGAGCAAGCTGCACATCGGCTGGGCCTTCGCCATTGTGGCCTGCGCCCAGTCCCTGGTGTGCGCCATGCTGCTCTTTCTGCGGCCCACCACCAGGGTAGCCATCCAGCGCCAGTCGCCCTGGCGCGACCTGAAGCAGGGCATCCAGTACGTATTCACCGTGGGGCGGGTCAGGTCGCTCATCCTGCTGGTGCTGGTGGGCGAGGTCTTCGGCTGGGCCCACGAACCCATGCTGCCGGTCATGGCGCGGGACGTCCTGGGCACGGATGCCCGGGGCTACGGCTACCTGCTGTCCGCCGCCAGCGTCGGGTCCCTGATTGCCACCGTCGCCATCGCTTCCGTAAGGGACATCAAGGAGAAGGGCCTGGCAATGCTCCTGGCCTTTGGCAGCTTTGGCCTGTTCCTGGCGCTCTTCGCGGCGTCGCCCTGGCTGCCCATGTCCATGGTGTTGCTGGGGCTGGCCCATGGGTCGGCGGTGCTGTACGAGACCACGCTGAGCACCCTGCTCCAGACCACGGTGCCCGACCAGATACGTGGCAGGGTGATGAGCTTCCAGGTCTGGGCCTGGGGGCTGACCGGCCTGTCTGGCTTCCACACTGGCGCCATCGCCAGCGTGCTGAGCGCGCCGGTGGCCATCGCCATCGGAGGAGGCGTGCTGGTGCTCCAGGCGCTGAGGCTCGTGCGCAGGGCGGCTTCGCTCCAGGAGCAGCCGGCGCCGCCGGCGGCGTAGCGAGGCCCTGGCCGGCCGCCTGCATCCCTTGACGGATTTCGACGCCTGTGCTAGCTTTTTTCTATAGTGCCAAATGCGTTGATGGGGAGTAGTAGCGGGCGGCTCGGCCACAGAGAGCCGGGGAAGGTGGAAGCCCGGCGCCAGGAAGCCCGCGAACTCGCCCCGGAGCAGCCGGGATGAACATAGCTGTCAGCGGTCAGCCATCAGCCTTCAGCTTCCCCACACCAGCCGGAAGGGGCGCGGGCGCTGATAGCTGACGGCTGATAGCTCCGTAGTCCCGGACGGCAAGCGCCGTTACCGCTTCCGAGAGGCCCGCCTCTGGGCGGGCAAGAAGGGTGGTACCGCGGGATACTCCGTCCCGTCCCTTGGGGGACGGGACTTTTTTGTTACAGGGGAGTGCGCCTATGACTACCACGGTACGGACAACCGAGTTCCGCTACAACCCTCGCGAGATAGATGCCAGGTGGCAGGAGCGCTGGGCCAGGGACGGGCTGTACGCCGCCCGCGACGAGGACCCCCGGCCCAAGTGGTACGAGCTGACCATGTACCCCTACCCGTCGGGCGACCTGCACATCGGCCACTGGTACGCCATGGCGCCATCAGACGCCCACGCCCGCTTCCGGCGAATGCAGGGCTACAATGTGCTGCACCCCATGGGCTTCGACGCCTTCGGGCTGCCGGCCGAGAACGCCGCCATCAAGCGGGGCATCCATCCCCACACCTGGACCATGCGCAACATCGAGAACATGCGCAAGCAGCTCCGCTCCATGGGCTCCATATACGACTGGGACCGCGAGGTGGTCACCTGCCTGCCCGAGTACTACAGGTGGAACCAGTGGTTCTTCCTCCAGTTCTACAAGGCCGGCCTGGCCTATCGCGCCTACGCGCCGGCCAACTGGTGCCCCTCCTGCAACACCGTCCTGGCCAACGAGCAGGTGGTGGAGGGCGGGCGCTGCGAGCGCTGCGGCACCGTGGTCACCCACCGCGACCTGGAGCAGTGGTTCTTCCGCATCACCCGCTACGCCGATGAGCTGCTGGACTTCTCCGGCCTCGACTGGCCCGAGAAGGTCAGGGTGCTCCAGACCAACTGGATCGGGCGCAGCGAGGGCGTGGAGGTGGAGTTCGATATCTCGGAGTACGGGCTGGAGGAGAAGGCCATCAAGACCTTCACCACCCGCATAGACACCGTCTTCGGCGTGACCTTCGTGGCCATAGCGCCGGAGCACCCGCTGGTGCCCAGGCTGACCACGCCCCAGCACCGTGCCGAGGTGGAGGCCTACGTGGAGCAGGCCCGCCGGCAGACGGAGGTGGAGCGGCTGTCCACGGAGAAGGAGAAGACCGGCGTATTCACCGGCGCCTACTGCGTCAACAGGCTCAACGGCGAGCGCGTGCCTATCCTGGTGGCCGACTACGTGCTGCTGACCTATGGCACCGGCGTGGTCATGGGCGTCCCGGCCCACGACGAGCGGGACTTCGCCTTTGCCAGGAAGTATGGCCTGCCCATAAAGGTGGTCATCGCGCCGGCCGGCTGGCAGGGCGAGGAGCTAGACCAGGCTTACGTGGAGCCAGGTACTATGGTCAACTCCGGCCAGTTCAACGGCCTGCCCAGCCAGGAGGGCTGGCAGCGCATCGCCGACTACGTGGAGCACAAGGGCTGGGGCAAGCGCAGTGTGGCCTACCGCATGCGCGACTGGCTTATCTCCCGCCAGCGCTACTGGGGCACTCCCATACCCATCATCTACTGCGACCGCTGCGGCACGGTGCCGGTGCCCGAGGAGGACTTGCCGGTGCTGCTGCCCCAGGACGCCGAGTTCCGGCCTACAGGCGAGTCGCCGCTGAAGCTGCACCAGGGCTTCGTCAACACCACCTGCCCCCAGTGCGCCGGCCCGGCAAAGCGCGAGACGGACACCATGGACACCTTCGTGGACTCGGCCTGGTACTTCCTGCGCTACGCCAGCCCGCGTTATGACCGGGGGCCTTTCGACCCCGAGGCCGTCCGGGAGTGGTGCCCGGTGGACCAGTACACCGGCGGCGCCGAGCACGCCACCAAGCACCTGCTCTACGCCCGCTTCTTCACCAGGGCGCTGCGGGACCTGGGCCTGCTGGACTTCAACGAGCCTTTCGTCCGGCTGTTCAACCAGGGCCTGATCACCTCCGAGGGCGCCAAGATGAGCAAGTCGCGGGGCAACGTCATCGCGCCCGACGACTACGTGCAGGAGTTCGGCGCCGACGTGGTCCGCTGCTACCTGATGTTCCTTGGCCCCTGGGAGCAGGGCGGCGACTGGAGCGACACCGGCATCAATGGCATGGCCCGCTGGATGAACCGCGTGTGGGAGCTTGTGCAGCGCGACACCCGCCAGATCGACGACTACCCCACCGACCTGGACGCCGTGCGGGACCTGGAGCGGCTGACGCACAAGACCATCCGCAGGGTTACTGACGACCTGGAGCGCTTCAAGTTCAACACGGCGCTGGCGGCGCTGATGGAGTTCACCAACGGGCTGAACGCCGCCTGGGAGCGCAGGGGTGTGGGCTCGGCGGCCTGGGGCGGCGCCATCGAGAAGCTGCTGGTGCTGATGGCGCCCATGGCCCCCCACGTGGCCGAGGAGCTATGGGAGCGCACCGGCCGGCCCTACAGCATCCACAACCAGCCCTGGCCGCGCTGGGACCCCAACCTGGCCGCCGACGAGGTCATCACGCTGGTGGTGCAGGTCAACGGCCGCGTCCGCGACCGTCTCACTGTCTCCGCCGACATCTCCGAGGCTGAGGCCAAACGCCTGGCCCTGGAGAGCCAGCGCATCCGGCCCTACGTTGACGGCAAGACCGTTGACCGCGTGGTCTACGTCCCCGGCAAGCTGGTGAACATAGTGGTGAAGTAGAGCAGAGGGGGCGACCGCACTGGTCGCCCCCTTTTCCGCTAAGTGCGCCACTGTCTCCAGCCCTGTTCCAGTTCTATAAATGCCTGCTCTATCATGGCGTCGTCCTTCCAGATGCCGTGGGCCTTCTCCAGAGCTTGAAGGCGTTTATCCCTTACCAGGGCCTTCAGTTCTGCCAGGACCAGGAACACGGCCGCGGACAGCGACACTGCCTGGGTATACTCCTGTGCCCACTTCAGGAGTTGTTGGCGCTCGGACGTAATGTACAGAGTAAGCCTCTGCAAAGAATTTGTAGGAAACCTTCTTTTCCTAGTCATCATTTATGTTCTGCTGGTATTTTATTGTGATTTTGCTTAAAGAAGGTGGATTTTTATTCTAATTATAGTTGTCTATCTATAAGTACAGTACTTGTATATCATACCAACTGACCTATTTACGTGGACCAAGAAATCGATCACCATTGTAATGAATCAGGTGATCCGGCGTATCGGCAAGCCACACTTCTGTTTCCCAAGCAATATTCCTAAGATGCTTTCGAAACTCAGCAAAGTTTGGGAACGCACTGACAAAAATAGGACCGGTATTGCAATTGGTGAGTATAGTCCTTAACTCGATTACTCTTTTTGGAGTCATTGGTCCATGCGATGTAACCACCTCGATAAGAAATAGCCAGTTTCTTTGCTTGTCGTGCAGTATGATATCTGGTAGCTTATCGTGTTCAGTGATTGGAATGCCAAGAGCTGCTAGATTACCAGCATCCATGTGCAAGCTCTTTTTAGCAGTATCACCCAAGTAAAGCAAAATGGCACCAGGAGCAAATCTCGGCGCGAACTCCTCGATGACGGCTGCTTGTACTCTGTTGTGCTTCCCAGGCGATAAACTAATCATAGTTCCATCCGCAAGACGAACGGGAATAAGGACACCGCTTCTTTGCCTCTCATATATCGCCATCAGGCTTCCATGTTGCATCACGAATTCACGTGCAGCAGATTCCCACTCATTTGTTCCGTAAGTACGAATGGCTTTTAAGGCAGCCTCAGTCAACGCGTAGTGAGCACGAGGACTATTCGTTGGAAGACTTGGTTGAAAGGGATTGTAATCAGCGATACGTGCCTGGATAAATTGGTGAAGTACTTGCCGGCGAAAGGTTTCTCTCGTATTTGGTGCGTAATTTTTTCCAAATTCTCTAGCAACGAATTCCATAATACCCTTGGTGACTGTTGCCGGATGGCGGCTAGCCTGGCTCCAAGAACTGTTAGGACCAAGTCCACACAGAGCCAATAGCGTTAGTGCAGACATCTCGTTCCGTTGTCGAGGTGGTAGGCCAAAGGTTGTCAGAATATCTTGTGCTTCTTGGATGCTAGCCATGTATTGCCTCTTGGACTGCTACTTCGTAAATATGACCTAATCCTAGAACGTCCTCGACCAAAGCATCTAAATTCATGAGTATGCCATGTTGCATAGCAACGCGACCAATTTCAATAATTAATTCTATGGGTGGAAGTGGTAGAGACCTTATTTCTGTAGCGCTGACTTGGGTGTTGCCGTTATAGGTACGAAAATAGGTGTCCAACAATCTGCTATTCAGCAAAGTTGCCAAGCCATACGCTTCCTCTTTGGTTAGCTCACTCCCAGGGCGGTGAATGTAATTCAGATGGTTCTCCAGGCCTATGAAGTCAGAACTAAGCTGACCTCTGAGCAAAGGCGCAGCAGTCAAGCGACGCTCCTGTTCTTTCGCGCTGAATCTGCGAAGTATAACATAGTTTCTATCTCTCACCAATAACGGAGCAGAATCGTCGTTTACTATAATAAATTGCCCTTTACCGTTGACCTTTCCAGGCCACTCTATGAACATGACCTTGACACTCTGCATCCAGATGAGAGGAGCGTACTGGCAGGATTCGACTCTCCGACTTAAAATCAAGTGTTCATGGCGGAAGGGTACCACAGGGCCGGTGGATATCTCCAGACCGTATCTTCGTAAGTTTCCTGACCATGAATCAACTATGCGTGTAACTTGCTGGTCATTGCGTCTGTATGGAGTTCTCAACACTTTCTCGTGGCTAGAAAAATCAAGAATCTCAGATATAGGTACCAGGTTGATGCTCCGCTGGGATAAGTCTCGTGTCCCTTGACTGGACGAGATACTAACTAATCTTTTTACACCGTCACTGCTACGCCTGGTCCAGCCGTCATCTCTGCGAGCAAATAGTATTATGTTTTCCTGCAAAACGTTATCTCCCTTGAACGTGTCACGGCGGGAGTGAAAAAGATGGATAGCCTCTGGTCGCATCTTCTCGAAAAAGCGCTCTCTGAATAGGCGGAAGTATGCGCCTGCTGTATAGCTGCGAGGAGTGATGAAACAAAACTGGCCTCCTTGCTTGAGCAAAGAAGCTGATATAGCCATAAACAACGCATAGATATTCGGTTGGCCGTGTACGATGGAGGCGGCTGCTCTAGCCCGGGGATCAGATTTTGGAATTTTGAAGTATGGTGGATTGGAGATGGCAATATCGAACCTGTCGGACTGACTTTCGCTTGACGCTAATAGGAGTTGGGAGCTACTTAGTGTCCCTGCCTGGGAAACTATGAAGTCCTGAGTACATATTCTATAGTCAAGAACGATGTTCCGTGACTCTAACCACTTTTTAGTATATGATAGTGACACGTCTAAGCACTGACATAAATTGTGATCTGTTTCATATGCTTCTAGCTCTATGAGCAACGGATTAGCATTATCAGTTACAAAGGCCTCGCATAATGCACAGGCGAGAACCCCCGAACCTGCTCCCGGTTCCAGGACACGTATGGTGTTCTGGTGTGGGACTTCACACAAGCCTGCCATGAATCTCGCGATAGGGGCAGGAGTGATGTATAAGCCCATACGTCTTCTATGTTGGATCGGCACTATAGATGAATACCATCGGCCAACACGGTCAGCAAAATCCACCGGACGCTCGGCTTCGAAAGGTTTCGGAACTTGCTCTCGGATGTCCAAGTTACCACACCTGTCTCGTAACTAGTGGCATGTTACTGCTACAAATTACTCAGGTCAGTTCAATTTCTCGCATTGATATTAAAGCTCTGTGTCACAAATTTCAATATCCAAGCCATCTATGGAAGTTTGGTTTACTCAATTAACGAACCTCCTCAGCCGGAACATGGCGATGTCGTGCCGAGTCTCGCCCCGGGTCGCCAGGTCGGCCATGATCTCGCCCACCACGGAGCAGAACTTGTAGCCGTGGCCCGAGAAGCCCGCGGCGATGGCCACCTGGGGGTAGTCCGGGTGCAGGTCCAGGATGAAGTGCTCGTCGGGGCTGTTGGTGAACATGCACACCTTCAGCGCCATGGTCGGGCCGGCGGCGTCGGGAAAATAGCGCTGTGCGAAGGGCCGCAGCACGGCCTCGTCCCGGGCGCCAGGCTCCCTGTCCAGGCTGTCGGGGTCCACCTGCTCCTCCAGGTGGTGGTAGCGGCCCACCTTGAAGCCCGGCACGCCGAAGACGGGGAAGCCGTAGTAGCGCCCCTCCTCCACCAGGATGTTGAACACGGGGAAGCGCTCGGGCGTGAACAGCTCCGGGCGCCGGGGCTGGAACCAGGCCAGCGCCTGGCGCTCGGGCGTCGCCAGCCCACGGAGCGGGGGCAGCAGCCCGCTGGCCCAGGCGCCGGCGGCGATGACCAGCGAGCCGGCCTCGTAGACGCCCCGGTCGGTGCGGACCTGCACACCATTCTCCAGGGGCTTCCACTCCAGCACCCGCTCCCGGGCGTGGACCTCGGCGCCCAGGGCGTGGGCCGCCTGGACGCAGGCCACGATGCACCGCTCCGGCAGCAGGAAGCCGCCGTGGGGCTGGAACAGCGCCAGGGTGTCCGCCGGCAGGCGGTAGCCGGGGAAGCGCCGGGCCAGCTCGGCGCCGGTGAGCACCTGGTGGGGCAGGTTGTGGACGTGGCAGGACAGCAGCGAGCCTTCGAAGACGCCGCCCCCTGGCGGGCCGGCGTCTATGGAGCCGGTGACATACAGCAACTGCTCCCCGGCCAGGGCCTGTAGCTCGCGCCACAGCTCGTAGGCGCGGCGCAGCAGCGGGACATAGGACGGGTGCTCGTAGTAGGCCAGGCGGATGATGCGCGTCAGGCCGTGGGAGGAGCCACGGTCGTGGGGGACGTCGAAGCGCTCCAGCCCCAGGACGCGCCGGCCACGCCGGGCCAGGTGATAGACGGTGGCGCTGCCCATGCCTCCCACGCCGATAACTATAGTGTCGAAGCGGTCTGCTGTCGCCACGGGCCAACTCCTTGCCGGTCGGTGTGCCGTTGCCGGGGATTTGGCATATAATACTCTGCGCGCGCCGGGCCGGAGTAGTGGCAGCGAAAGGGCCTGGCGCACCATTCCAAGGAGCTAGACATGGAATACTCCATTGCAGTGCTTCCCGGCGACGGCATCGGCCCGGAGGTCATGGCCGAGGGCGTGAAGGTGCTGGATGCGGTGGGCCGGCGCTTCGGCCACACCTTCAAGACCAGCTTTGGCCGCATCGGCGGCAACGCCATTGACGAGTTCGGCACGCCGCTGCCCGATGAGACGCTGGCCCTGTGCAAGGGCGCCGACGCCATCCTCTTCGGCGCCGTGGGAGGGCCGAAGTGGGACGACCCCCGGGCAAAGGTGCGTCCCGAGGACGGCATCCTGGCCATCCGCAAGGGGCTGGGCCTTTTCGCCAACCTCAGGCCGGTGAAGGCGTACCCCGCCATCATCAACGCCAGTCCCATCAAGCCCCACCTCCTCAGGGGCGTGGACATGATCGTGGTAAGGGAGCTTACCGGCGGGCTGTACTTCGCCAGGCCCAAGAAACGCTGGCAGACCGCCAGTGGGCGCCGCGCCGTGGACACCCTGCGCTACACCGAGCAGGAGATCGAGCGCATCGTGCGTGTTGGCTTCGAGCTGGCCAGGGGGCGCCGCAAGCTGCTGACGTCGGTGGACAAGGCCAACGTCCTGGAGTCGTCGCGGCTGTGGCGGGAGATCGCCGTCGAGGTCTCCAGGGAGTACCCCGACGTGAAGCTGGAGCATGTGCTGGTGGACAGCGCCTCCATGCTGCTGGTGCGCAACCCGGCGCGGTTCGACGTGGTGGTGGCGGAGAACACCTTCGGCGACATCCTGACCGACGAGGCATCTGTGCTGGCCGGTTCCATGGGTATGCTGCCGTCGGCCAGCCTGGCAGAGCTGCCCGGCGCGGGCGCGCGGCGCGCCGTGAGCCTGTACGAGCCTATCCACGGCAGCGCGCCGGACATCGCCGGCCAGGGCATCGCCAACCCCATCGGCACCATCCTCAGCGTGGCCATGATGCTGCGCTACTCCTTCGGACTTGAGAAGGAGGCCACCGCCGTGGAACAGGCCGTTGAGGGCATCCTGGCCGAGGGCTACCGCACCCGCGATATTGCCGCCGACGGTGGCGAGGTGGTCAACACCTCGAAGATGGGCGACATCATCGCCGGCAGGGTCTAGCGGAGCGTCAGAAGCCTCCTCAGGGCTGCTTGCTGCACAGCCCTTAAGCTCCGGGCCTGAAGTGTCAGGGCAGCAGCGCCAGACCTCACCCTCGTTCCTCCTCTCCACCCTTCGGCAAGCTCAGAGCCTGTCGAAGGAGAAGGGGCTGGTCACGCCATTACCCTGTCATGTTGTCAAAGTCCATTTCGGAGAGTGGGCCATAGATAGACCAAAGTATTGCCCTTAAAGACTGGTGGTGAGGTACCACAATATGAGCTTTTTTTCACAAAATCTTTACGGGCAGGACTTGCATTCTCACGCCTTCCTCATGCCGACAGGACGATACTTTAGCCCAGCAATACTAGGGGGAGATGACAATGGTCTGGTTCAAGTCCTGCCCAAGGTGCCACAATGGTGATGTAGCTCTCCAGAACGACCTGTACGGCTGGTTCCTCCAGTGCTTGCAGTGCAGCTACATCAGGGACGTGGAAAGCCCCGCCGTGGCGGAGCACGTCCTCCGACAGTTGCTCCAGGGCGAGCGCCAGAAGGAACTGGTGGCAAAGTCGGCCTGAATAGGCGATAATGGGTGGGTAAAAGCCTGTACACCAAGGAGCAGTAGATGTTTCAAAGGGCGCTGGTGCCCCTGGATGGCACGGAGCTGGCCGAGGGCATTCTGCCCTACGTGACCAGGCTGGCCAGGGGCCTGCAAATGCCAGTGGTGCTGCTTACCGTGATAGACCCCGACGAGGTCCACATCTCGCGCCGCTACCCCGAGCAGAGCGGAGCCAGCACGAGTATCGAAGCAGCGGCGGCCCGAGGGGAAGCCAGGCCATCCAGCAGTCCCTCGCCACGCGTCCAGCCAGCCCTCTCTCAGGTGCTGGAGAGCGCCAGCACCCATGCCCTGCGCAGGCTGGAGCAGGTGGCCCAGCGCCTGGCTGGCGAGGGCGTCCAGGCCAGGCCGCTGGTGGCCCTGGGCCATCCGGAGGAGGAGATCGTCAAGGCGGCGGAGCGCGAGGGCTGCGACCTCATCGCCATGTCGACCCACGGCAGGAACCCGCTGGCCCGGGGAATCCTGGGGAGCATCACAGACAAGGTAGTACACTCTGCCCATGTGCCGGTCCTGACCATCACTCCGGAGCGGGCCAGGCACTATCAGGACTCCCAGGCAAAGATTTCCAGGGTCTTGGTCCCCCTGGACGGCTCTCCCCTGGCGGAAACGGTGCTCCCTTATGTTGAGCACCTGGCGGAGAAGATGTCGCTGGAAGTCGAGCTGGTGCGGGTGGTGAAGCTCAGCAGCACTTACATGGTATACATGGACGGCCACCCTTACACCGGAGTGCCCACGGACTTCGAGGCCGCCGCCGAGGAGGAGGCCAGCGAGTACCTGGCGGAGGTGGCGCAGAGGCTGGCGGCCAGGGGGCTGAAGGTCAACAGGTACGTGCTGCGCGGCGCTCCGGCCCAGGCAATCCTGGACCAGGCGCAGCAGCTATCCGAGAGCATAGTGGCCCTGACAACCCATGGGCGCTCTGGCCTCAGGCGGTGGGTGCTGGGTAGCGTGGCCGAGGCGCTGGTCAGGGCTTCCGGCGATCCGGTGCTGGTGGTGCCGCCGCCCAGGTAGCCTTGAGGTGTTGTGTGGAGGGGGAGGAGAATGGCTGCTGTGGTGTACCCGGTGCAGGGCTACCCCGCTATCCAGGCCATTGAGGGCGGGGACGAGGTTACCATCCGGCCCATGGTACCTGAGGACAGGGACAGGCTGCTGGAGTTCTTCCGCCGGATACCCGAGGAGGAGCGGTTCTACCTGAAGGAGGACGTGACTTCCGCCAGGGTAATCCAGCGGTGGGCCGATGACCTGGACTACAGCCGGACGCTGCCGCTGCTGGCATTCAAGGGCGAAAGGGTTGTGGCCGACGCCACGCTGCACCAGCGCCGCGCCGGCGCGCGCAGACACGTGGGGGAAGTGCGCATCGTCGTTGATCCGGCCTATCGCAACCGGGGCATTGGGCGCGCGCTGCTGCACAGGCTCATCGAGATCGCCCGCGACAAGGGACTGGAGCGAGTGGTGTTCGAGGTGGTGGCCGAGAAGGAAGAGGCGGCCAGGCGCACAGCCCAGGTGCTGGGCTTCGTCCCTGTGGCGGTGCTGGTGCACCACGTCAGGGACATCAACGGCACGCCCCATGACCTGGTCATAATGGAACTGCGTGTAGCTGACGTCGTTCCAGCGCCGCCAGAGGTGTTCTAGCCGTCGCTGGCACTCCTGCGTGGCCCTGCGCCGGGGAGCGCCACACACAAGGCGCTCCCCGGTTGAATCTTGAGCGGCACAATGCCCCTGGGGAGGAGAGAATGTCCGTCTATCCCATGACGGCTTACCCCAAGCAGGTGGAACTGCGCGGCGGCGAGAGGGCCGTCATCAGGCCCATGCGCCGGGAGGACGAGCAGGCCCTCCTCAATTTCTTCCTGCGCGTGCCCGAGGAGGACCGCTTCTACCTGAAAGAGGATGTCACCTCGCCCGAGGTAATCCGGCAGTGGGCCAGCACCCTGAACTACTCGCGCGTCCTGCCCCTGCTGGCCCTGGTGGACGGCAGGATAGTGGCCGACGGCACCCTGCACCGCCGGCGCGCCGGGGCCAGGCGGCATATCGGCGAGATACGTATCGTCGTGGAGCCTGAGTACCGCAACAAGGGCGTGGGCACGGCCGTCATGCGCGAGCTTATCGCCATCGCCAGGGACTCGGACCTGGAAAAGCTGGTATTCGAGGTGGTGGCCGACGAGCAGGACGCCGCTGTGCGCACTGCCCAGGCCATGGGCTTCGTGCGGCTGGCTACCCTGCCCAACCACGTCCGCGACATCCTTGGCAAGCCTCACGACCTGCTAGTACTGGAGTTGCCACTGGGCAAGTGGCAGGAATGGTGGGATTTCTGACATGAGCTACGATTACATTCTGGTGCCCCTGGATGGCTCTCACCTGGCGGAGTACATCCTCCCCCACGTGAAGAGCATCGCATCCACATTTCACTCCCAGGTCACCCTGCTGCACGTCATAGAGTCCAGGGAGGCCGAGGTCACCAACCTGACGCCATCCCAGCGCAGCGCCCGGGCAGACATCATCAAGTACCTGGAGAGGGTCGCCGAGACCCTGTGCAAGGAGCATATAGCCTGCGAGTGGCGGGTCACCATAGGCAACCCGGCCCGGGAGATAGTGCGCCAGGCCGCCGAGCAGGGCATTGACCTCATCATGATGTCCACGCGCGGCAAGGGCGGGCGGGGGCCAGGAGCGGTGGGCAGCGTTGCCATGGCCGTCGTCTCCTCGGGCGCGACGCCTGTCATGCTTATCAAGCCCCCGGAGGAAGTGGCGACCAGGTAGCTGGGCAGACGGCCCCTCGTGGGCCGCAAGGAGGCGGTGCCATGGAAGTCAAGTACGCCAATCTCCAGAAGTACCCCAGGCACGTCAGGCTGGAGGACGGGACGCAGGTCGTCATACGGCCGCTGGCCAGGGAGGACAAGGTAGCCCTGCTCCAGTTCTTCCAGAGAGTCCCCGAAGAGGACAGGTTCTACTTGAAGGAGAATGTCACGGCCCCCGAGGTCATTCATCAGTGGACGGAGCACATTGACCTGGAGCGCGTGATCCCGCTGGTAGCCGTGGTAGACGGCAGAATAGTGGCCGATGGCACGCTGCACCGCAGCCGCGCCCCGGCCCGGCGCCACGTCGGCGAGCTACGGATAGTCGTGGACCCGGAGTACCGGGGCAGAGGCATCGGCACTCGCCTGGTCCGGGAGCTTATTGACCTGGGCCGAGGGCTGGGCCTCCACAAGCTCTTCTTCGAGCTTGTGGAGCGGCGGGAGCGCAGGGCCGTGCAGGCCGCACTGGACACGGGCTTCCAGGAGGTAGCCGTCCTCAGGGACAGGGTCAAGGACATCTACGGCAGCCTCCAGGACCTGGTGATCATGGAGCTGCCGCTGCGGGAGGAGACCAGGGACGGCCGGTTCTGACCTGCCAGGGGATGCT
>DAOUAM010000035.1:0-12974 GCA_034433305.1 Dehalococcoidia bacterium
GCCCACGTCGCCCCCGCAGCAACTCCTACGTCCGCTCCCGTGGCGACGCCCACCGCCGCCCCCACGCAGGTGGCCACTCCAACGCCTGTTGTGTCCTCAGGCGAACTGGTCATGGCCATGCTGGACGTGGGGCCGCCGCAGTACTATGGCTACAAGCTCACCTGGCCTTACAACGAGCGCAACGTCAACCTGGGCATCTACGAGACCCTGCTCTGGTGGAACGGCGAACTCCAGCCGCGCATCGCCACCTCCTGGTCCCTGGATGCCACCGGCGTCACCTTCAAAATCCGCAAGGACGTGCCCTTCCACAACTCGGCCTACGGGAACGTGACCGCCGAGGACGTGGTGTTCACCTTCGCCAACAACAGCAGGGATGGCACCCTGCACACCGGCGCCTCCGTGTCCAGGCGCAACTACACCAGCTACGAGGTGGTGGACTCCGAGACGGTGCGCTTCACCTTCTCCAAGCCCACCGTGGACTGGAGCCTGCCCGTCAGGGGTAGCTTCGGCATCGAGAGCAAGAAGTGGTTCGAGGACAAGGGCGAGGAGGCGGCCATCCTCAGCTCCAACGGCACCGGCCCGTACAGGATGATGGAGCATGTGGCCGACGACCACCTGTTCCTGGAGGCCGTGTCCAACCACTGGCGCAAGACCGCTCCCTTCAAGACGGTCCGGGTGCTGGAAGTCCCTGAGCAGGCTACCCGCGTGGCCATGCTCCGGACCCGTGAGGCCGACGTGGTCCAGATCGGCATTCCGGTGCTGGACCAGGTGGCTGGCGTTCAGGGCGTCAGCCTCAACGAGGGCCGGCTGCTGGGCGCCACCGGCACCGCCGTCTTCCCGGCGGGCCAGTACTACCAGAAGACCGACCCGCAGACCGGCAACCCCACCAACCGTGTGCCCATTGTTGACCTGCCGTGGGTGGGCAATCCCGACGACCCCGCCGATATGGCCAGGGCTGCCATGGTCCGCAAGGCCTTGAGCCACGCCCTTGACCGTGAGGCCGTCATAGACACCATCCTCGGCGGCCGCGGCTGCGCCCAGTACCAGTACCGCGTACACTCCTGTGACCCTCACTGGCAGTCCAAGTGGGAAACGCCCTATGACCCCAACAAGGCCCGCCAGCTCCTGAGGGATGCCGGCTACCCCAACGGGTTCGAGTTCACCTTCTTCATCCCCTCGGGCATAAACCAGACCATGGAGGAAGTGGCCGAGGCCGTGGTGCCCATGTGGGAGGCCGTGGGCCTGAAGCCCAGGATCGAGAAGGCGGCCTACAGCGCCCGCCGGCCCACCATGCTGGACCGCTCCATCAAGGACATCTGGATCTTCATTCACGGCGACATGGGCTCGCCTGACCTGGGCGTGCAGCAGGTGGGAGAGTTGGGCGGACGCGGCGTCTGGAACATGGGCATCGAGCGCCCCGAGAGCATCGCCTACGCCGACCGCATCCTGACCGAGCCTGACCTGGCCAGGGCCTGGGATATCGTGGGCGAGTGGCTGGACTGGCTGTCCCAGGAGCAGCCGGTCATCCAGGTGGTCACCTGGCGCGACCCGTGGGCCGCCGGCCCCAGGATCGCTAGCTGGGACATGCCCGTCCACACCGAGCGCTGGCCTTCCTTCCTGGAGAACATCGTGCCGGCCCGCTAGCGCGGCAGGCCACAGCATACCGATGGCAGAGGGCCACAGGCCAGGCTTGTGGCCCTCTGCTGTGTGAGTAGCGTGTCTGGCTGGCCCTTCAGTTGTACAATAGGGGACTGAGGGTATGCCCCCTTCCTGGCCTTCCCCCAAAGGGAGAAGGGACGGTCCTCGCCCCTTCTGGGGGAGAGCTAGAGAGGGGCAAAGCATAATAGTAGTCTGGCGGCACTCCCGCCAGGAGGAATTCATATGGCAACGCCATTGAGGATAGTCCACTACGTCAACCAGTACTTCGGAGGGCTGGGAGGCGAGGAGAAGGCCAACCTGCCGGTGCAGGTGAAGGAAGGCGCCATCGGCTCGGCGCGGGCGCTCCAGCAGGCGCTGGGCGGCCAGGCCACCGTGGTAGCCACCATCATCAGCGGCGACAACTACCTGAACGAGGAGAAGGAGCAGGGCCTGGCCGACGTCCGGAGGGCGCTGGAGCAGTACCGGCCTAGCGCCGTGGTGGCCGGCCCGGCCTTCGACGCCGGACGCTACGGCCTGGCCTGCGCCCACGTCTGCATCGCCGCCCAGGAGATGGGCATTCCCGCCGTGACCTCCATGCACCCGGAGAACCCGGGCGTTATCCAGTTCAAGAAAGAGCTTATCGTCATCCCCACCGGCACGGCCATCACCGAGATGCAGGGCGCCGTCTCCAGGATGGCCCGCCTGGCGCTGAAGCTGGGCCTGGGCGAGGAGTTGGGGCCGGCCGAGATGGAGGGCTACCTGCCCAGGGGCATCCGCAAGCCTGGCCTCAGGGACAGGCCCGCCCACCAGCGCGCCGTGGCGATGCTCATTGCCAAGGTCAACGGCCAGCCCTTCAGGACCGAGCTACCCATCGAGATGCCCGAGCTGGTCCAGCCGGCCGCGCCGGTGGCCGACCTGAGCAAGACACGGCTGGCCCTCATCACCTGCGGCGGCCTCGTCCCCAAGGGCAACCCCGACAGGATGCCCGGCGGCCCCTCCCACGTCTGGTACAAGTACTCCATCGCCGGGCTGAGCACCATGAGCCCGGACATGTGGGAGAGCGTCCACGTCGGCTTCTACACCAACATCGTCAACCAGAACCCCAACTACGTGCTGCCCCTGAACCTGGTGCGGGAGCTGGAGGACAGGGGCGTCATCGGCGAGATTTACCCCTGGTACCTTACCACCAGCGGCCGGGGCACGCCGGTGGGCGTCTCCAAACGCATGGGCCAGGAGATGGCCCAGGACCTCAAGGAGGGCGACGTAGGCGCCGCCCTGCTGGTGGCTACCTGAGGCACCTGCAATCGTTGCGGCGCAACGATTACCAAGGAGATCGAGCGGGCGGGCATTCCGGTCGCCATGGTCACGGCCCTCTACAGCCTGGCACTGACCACGGGCGCGCCCAGGGTCATCAAGGGCCACCGCATCGAGCACGTGTGCGGCAACCCCAACCTCACGCCCGAGAAGGACCGGCTGTTCGGCATGCGCATCGTCAACACGGCCCTCAAGGCCCTTCAGACCAGCGTCGCAGGCCCGACCCTCTTCGACCCGGCGGCGGAGGAATAGCAATCAGCGCTGGCCCCCCTCTAGCTCTCCCCCAGAGGGGGCGAGAACAGTACCTTCCCCCTGTGGAGGAAGGCCAGAAAGGGGGCGCTGATAGCTAATAGCTTGTCAGGAGTAACTTCAGAATGCGTCTGGAACTGGGGACTTTTCCCGTAAAGGATGTAGTATTCGGCAGGCAGGACCGCTGGCGGGACGGCGTGCTGGAGGTGGACCGCGCGGGACTGCTGCGGGCCATCGCCAGGGACCCGCGCATCGTCCACGCCGACCTGCAACTGGCCCGGCCCGGCGAGCCGGTGCGCATCACCAAGGTGCGCGATGTGCTGGAGCCGAGGGTCAAGGTCAGCGGCCCGGGCGTCGTGTACCCCGGCGTCTGCGGCCGGCCCGTCACCACGGTAGGGCGGGGCAGGACTCACCGCCTCCAGGGCGTCGCGGTCGTGGAGAGCGCCGACGTGGAGATGTATGAGGGCTACGACGCCGCCGTGGAAATCTTCCTGGACATGAGCGGCCCGGCAGCGGAGCTTACACCCTTCGGCTCCACCCTCAACCTCTGCCTGGTGGTGGAGCCGGACAGGCAGATCAGCATCTTCGACCAGAACGACGCCATCCACGCGGCCTCGCTGCTGGTCACCGACCGCCTGGCCGAGACGGTGAAGGGCCTGGAGCCGCCGCAACTCGACGTGTACGAGCTTACCGAGGTGGACCCGGCGCTGCCCAGGGTGGTCTACATCTGGTGCATCCGCTCCTCGGAGCACTACTCCCACTCGCCCTACGCCCACTGGACGGCCATCTACGGCATCACCCGGCTGACGCCGCCGTGGCTGCTGCACCCCAATGAAATACTGGACGGCGCCATCAGCGTCGGCTCGCCCTACCACGGGCCTATGGCCACCTCGTGGATGTACGTCAACAATCCGGTGGTGCTGTCCCTGTACAGAGAGCATGGCAAGACCCTGAACTTCCTGGGCTGCATCAACATCCGCACGCGCTGGACGTCCCAGATGGAGAAGGACGTGACCTCCCAGCAGGCGGCCAAGCTGGCCTACATGATGGGTGCCAAAGGCGCCCTCATCACCTGGGACTCGGGCGGCAACGACTTCATGGAGACCATCCGGACGGTGCAGGCGTGCGAGCACCTGGGCATCAAGACGGTGTTCCTGACAGGCGAGGAGCCGCCCACCAGCGGCGGCCCGCCACTCCTGGAGCCTCTGCCCGAGGCCGACGCCATCGTCAGCACCGGCAGCCGCTTCTTCCACGACGACCACACCAGGGGCCTGCCGGCCGTGGAGCGCGTCATCGGCAAGGAGACCATCGCCGCCGACATGGCCCTGCCAAAGACCAGCGGTCAGGTCTCGGCCAGAGGCCCACTGCCGGGCTTCCGCGGCCGGGACATCTACGGCTTCAGCCGCATAAGCTGCTTCGACTACTAGCGCCAGGCTCCCTCTCTGGCTCTCCCCCAGAGGGGGCGAGGACTATCCCTGCCCCCTGTGGGGGAAGGCCAGGAAGGGGGCCTGTCCACGCTAGCAGCCCCCGGCCATGTACCCTCGCGCCCGGGTGTGGGACAATATAAGTAGTCGGCATCGGCCCGGCACCGGGCAGCGGTCAGCAGGAGGTGCGGCGTGTTCGGACGCGAGGGACTGGAGGCCATGCGCCAGGCGGAGGAGCGCTGGAGGCGGGAAACGGCCTCGGCGCCGGAGGAGGCCAGGCTCTACGAGACGCTGTCGGGCATCCCCGTGGAGCGCGTGTACACGCCCCTGCACCTGGAGGGCACCGACTACCTGCGGGACATCGGCCTGCCAGGCGAGTACCCCTTCACCAGGGGCATCCACGCCACGGGCTACCGGGGCCGGCTCTGGACGCACCGCCTCTTCGCCGGCTTCGGCACCGCCGAGGAGACCAATCAGCGCTTCAAGTTCCTCCTCCAGCACGGCCAGACGGGCCTGAGCATCGCCTTCGACATGCCGACCCTCTACGGCTACGACACCGATGACCCCCGCGCCTGCCGGGAGTTCGGGACCTGCGGCGTCGCCGTCTCGTCCCTGGCGGACATGGAGGCGCTGCTGGACGGCCTGCCCCTGGAGCGCGTCACCACGTCCATGACCATCAACGCCCCGGCGGCCATCATCTGGGCCATGTACCTGGCGGTGGCTGAGAAGCGCGGCATCCCCTGGGAGCAGCTCGGCGGCACCATCCAGAACGACATCCTCAAGGAGTACACGGCCCAGAACGAGTACATCTTCCCGCCTGGGCCTTCCATGCGGCTGGTGGTGGATACCATCGAGTTTGCCGTCAGGCACGTGCCGCGCTGGAACCCGGTGTCCGTCAGCGGCTACCACATCCGGGAGGCAGGCTCCACCGCCGTGCAGGAGCTGGCCTTCACCCTGGCCGACGGCTTCGAGTACGTGGACTGGACGCTGCGGCGCGGCCTGGACATAGACGAGTTCGCGCCGCGCATCAGCTTCTTCTTCAACATCCACAACGACTTCTTCGAGGAGGTCGCCAAGCTGCGGGCGGCCCGACGCATCTGGGCCAGGGAGATGCGGGAGCGCTACGGCGCCCGGAACTCCCGGTCGTGGTGGATGCGCTGCCACGCCCAGACCTCGGGCGCCAGCCTGACGGCCCAGGAGCCGGAAGTCAACATCGCGCGGGTGGCGCTGCAGGCGCTGGCCGCCGTGCTGGGCGGCACCCAGTCGCTGCACACCAACGCCATGGACGAGGCCTGGGCGCTGCCCACCGAGCGCGCGGCCCTCATTGCCCTGCGCACCCAGCAGGTCATCGCCCACGAGACGGGCGTCGCCAGCACCGTGGATCCCCTGGGCGGTAGCTGGTACGTGGAGCACCTGACCAGCGCCCTGGAAGCGCGGGCGCGCGACTACTTCCGCCGCATCGCAGACCAGGGCGGTGTGCTGGCCTGCATCGAGAACGGCTTCTTCGTGCGCGAGATCGCCGAGGCGGCCTACGCCTTCCAGCGGCAGGTGGAGGCCGGCCTGCGGGTCACCGTAGGCGTGGACAGGCGGGACCAGGAGGAGAGGCTGCCCATCCCTGTGCTGAAGGTGGACCGGGAGGGCGAGCGCCGCCAGATAGCGCGGCTGGAGGAGGTGCGGCGCACCCGCTCGGCGCGGGAGGTCAGGCGGACGCTGCGGGCGCTGACCGCCGCCGCCAGGGCCGACGCCAACCTCATGCCTCCCATCATCGAGGCCGTCAAGGCTTACGCCACCCTCAGCGAGATGATGGACGCCCTGCGGGAGGTCTTCGGCGAGTACACGGCCTACCCGGGGGCATAGCACACCAGGCGACCGCGAGGGCAGCGATGTCAGACGCAGAGGCTGGCTACTTCAAGGGCGGCCTGCCCTACAACCGCCTCGGCGGCGGCCCCCGGAGGCTGGTCGCCTTCCAGGGCCTGTTCCCTGAGAACAGGCCCCTGTCGGGCATGACGGCCAGCATGCTGCTCGCTCCCTTCAAGCCCCTGGCCCAGCGCTACACCGTGTATGCGGTGAACCGTCGGCCTGGCCTCCCTCGCGGCTACACTCTGGCCGACATGGCCCGCGACTACGCCGCCATGGTGCAGGGCGAGTTCGGCGGCCCCGTGGACGTGGTCGGCCTGTCCACGGGAGGCTCCATCGCCCAGGTCTTCGCCGCCGACCATCCTGGCCTGGTCAGGCGGCTGGTGCTGTACTCCAGCGCCTGCCGGCTGGGCGAGGAGGGCAGGCGGTCCCAGAGGCGGCTGGCCCGGCTGGCCGCCGAGCGCCGCTGGGGCGCGGTGATGGCCGAGGGCCTTGCCTTCATGTTCCTGCCCCGCAGCGGCCTTGCCAGGCAAGTGACCAGGCCCCTCGTCTGGGGTGTCCGCGCCCTGGCCGGGCTGCTGTCCCCTGCCCCGGACAGCCCCCTGGACTACATAGTGACCATCGAGGCGGAGGACCAGTTCGACTTCCGGCCCAGGCTGGGTGAGATCAGGGCGCCCACCCTGGTCATTGGCGGGGCCAGGGACCCTTTCTACTCGCCGGGCCTGTTCCGGGAAACTGCGGCGGGCATTCCCAACGCCCGGCTGGCCCTGTATGAGAAGGCCGGGCACGCCCCCACGGGCAAGCGGGTAACCAGGGACATCCTGGCATTTCTGGGACAGGACACGCCCTGAAAGACTCTGGGGAGGGATGCGGTATGGTCCACATAGAGGGCGAGATCATCATCCACCGGCCCATTGAAACCGTGTTCGACTTCGTCGCCGATGCGCGCAACGAGCCGCGCTACAACCCACGCATGCTCCGCGCCGAGAAGGTCTCGGATGGCCCCATTGGCCCTGGCACGCGGTTCCGGTCTGAGGTCAGCAGCATGGGCCGGACCACAGAATGGGCTATCCAGATCACCGCATACGACCGCCCCCGGCGACTGGAGTCCTTTGTACACTCATCTGCCATGGATATCCAGGGGACCCAGACCTTTGACTACGTTGAGGGTGGTACTCGCATGCGGTGGTTGTGGGAGATGAAGCTTCACAGCGTCCTCAAGCTGATGACTCCACTGGTCAGGCGCATGGGCCAGCGAATGGAGGAGCGTAACTGGAGGAGCCTGAAACAGTACCTGGAGGCCCAGGAGACGTCGCCAGGCCAGGCCTGAGAGGGTGTGCTTGCCCAAGGAGCAAGCCCTGACCTTCCCACGTCGAGGGCTGAATGAAGAATACTTAAAAGCGGCATCTGATGGGACGGGCGCAGACCTCACCCCTGTAGCTCCATGTCCACGCGTGGGCAAAGAGAACGGGGGTGAGGTCCGCATGCCCGGCATTATCACGCACTTTTAAAGGGGAGGGACTTCGCGCATGCCCTGTCAGATGGGGCTGAAGATGGGGCAAAACATCCCATCCCTAAACCGGCCCAGGCCAGTGTGCGACCTGCGTCAGATGCGGAGGAAACGGCCCTGGTTCCCTCTCAGGGAAAGTCAGCGGATGGTCAACCTGGTCTTGTTGGAGCGCACATCAGCTCAGGCAGGTTGCCTGCTCTCAGGATGGGGAAATCGGTGCGGTGCATCGCCCCATCGTGGCGGCTGGTCCAGCGCATACTTGCCCCTCAGGGCGAAGTCAGAAAGCTAGCGGGGCTGGCATGAGTTGCGTGTCAACCCAGGCCGGCTGCTCTGGCCAGGCCGCGTTGCACCTGGAGGAGCAGACTACACCCCTTGTCCAGCGGGGCGATCAGAAGGCGGCTCGACCACTTTGCGCCTTCTGCCACGGCGGCGCACCTGCCTTTCCTCCGGCTGCTCCCAGAAATAGAGTTCGTTGCCCTGTCGTCGGACCACCAGCTTCTTGTCCACGAGCTTGGCGGCGCTGTTCAGTCTGCGCCTTATAGTACCTACCTTCTCCCCCTCGGCGGCCACCAGCCTTCCCGCCTGTCCCACGGCCAGCCGCTGAATGTACTCCACGTATTCCCTGATGTAATCCGCGGCGGTACCGGACTTGACTCTTGCCTCTTGCAGGGAGACTACCTCGAACCTGGGCATTTTTACCTCCTTGACGACTCTTCAAAAACTGGATGCTGTCCAGGACACTCAGTCCAATACCAGCCCTGATTGACTGCGCCGGCTGCCCTGGTTAACACGCCTCCCGGGGCAGTGGCGCCAGGTGGACGGACACGAAATGCCACCGGGCCATTGCAAAAACATGGCCTGGTCACGCATGACTGGTATGAAACTCAGGCCCAGGGAATACAAGTCTGCTCTGAGTTCTCACCACATTATATATGAATTCTGTCACATTGGAAGCCCCGTACACTTCACTTTCTGTTTCATCGGGCCAATATTCCCGGTGTAGAGGGCCGGTTGACGGCTACATTTTGGGCGGCTTCGCCTGCTGTGTTGCCAGCGTGCATCCAGGGGAAAATAAGCGCGGGCCTGCACAACAGTGACATCTAAAGCACTTCCTTTCCAGTAGAAAGTGGGTAGAGGGAGGAAAATTTTACTTTTGGCCCGATCTTACTGCTGGAGGAGATAGGGAAAGCAAGGGTTTTCACCAGGGGCTGGCACAGAGTTATACCGGTCCTGTGCGATAATGCCGTATTTCGTAGGGGCAAGTCTTGTGCCTACCCAAGCCCATGGCAGGCACAAGGCCTGCCCCAGAAGATTTATGGCACCATCATAGCGACCTGGTATTACATCCCACGGTCTGCGCCGCCAATGTCAGGGATAGCGGCTGTTGCGGCCATTATGGGTGGCGTTTTCCAAGTGGTTGCCCTTCTTCCGGACTGGTCGTGGGGTCCCAGCAGGGACAGAGCGATAGTGCCGCGTCCCAAAAGCGCATCAAGAGGCTTCATTAATGCAGTAGCGTCAGCTCCGCGCGGGCACTGGTGCGGGACCGGAGCAGGCGCTGCTGGCTGGTTATGTACTCTGGCTGGCGTCCAGCTTCAGTACCCTTCTGGCGTTCTCCAGCAGCACTTTGGGGCGGACCTCGTCGCGGATGGACAGCTCCTCGAACTCCCGCAGCCAGCGGTCGGGGGGCATGTAGGGATAGTCGGAGCCAAACAGCACCTTGTCCCGCAGCCGGGTATTGGTCTCGCGGATGAGCGCCTCAGGGATGTACCTGGGCGACCAGCCCGAAAGGTCAATGAAGCAGTTGGGCTTGTGAAGGGCCACGGCGATCTGCTCCTCGACCCAGGGCCAGGCGGGATGGGCCATGATGATGGTGAGTTGCGGGAAGTCGGCGGCCACGTCGTCTATGCAGGGTATGGGGGCGCTGTACTTGAGCTTCAGGCCCGCGCCGCCGGGCATGCCCGCACCGGCCGCAGCGAACCCCGTATGGAACAGCACCGGCACGCCCAGTTCCACGCACTTCTCGTAGATGGGGTAGAAGCGCGTGTCGTTGGGGAAGAAGGCCTGGTGGACGGGGTGCAGCTTCAGCCCCTTCAGCCCCAGTTCGCGGACGGCGCGCTGCAACTCCTGCACGGCCTGCTTGCCACGCCAGGGGTCCACGGTGGCGAAGCCCATGAACTGCTCGGGGTGCCTGCGCACGATCTCGGCCACGTAGTCGTTGGCGTCGGGCGGCTCGCCCGTGGAGCTTTCGGTGTCGCCAATGGAGAATATGACGCCGAAGATGTCCAGGTCTTTATATTTCGCTGCCATCTCAGCGGCGTCGCTGGGCACAGCCTGGAGCCGGAAGAACCGCCGCATCTGGGGCACCACCTCCTGCTCCGGCAGGCCGGGCTGGCGCGGCACGTGGACGTGCATATCTATGGCGCGCATGCGTACCTCCTGCGTGGGCGTTGCGGGCAAGGCCAGCACTATTATCGCAGATGTGGCCGCGCTGCTGGAACCCGTGGCGGTTGACTCCGGTGTGGCCTGCTGGTACACTCGCCTCACAGAGGGTTGTAAAGATATACCTGTTGAGAGCTAAAACAGCATAAAGTACGATGGCCCAGGTATCGCGGGCCGCAGGAGACAACCATGGTCAGACCAAAGCAGCTAGGGCACCTGGTGCTGAGGGTGCGCGACCTGGACAGGGCGGAGAAGTTCTACACCGACGTGCTGGGGCTGCGCGTCACCAACAAGCGGGCAGGCCGCATGGTGTTCATGAGCGCCCGGGAGGGCGCCTCCCATGAGCTGGCCCTGATGTCCGTGGGCGCCAACGCGCCGGGGCCTGAGAGCAGCCGCGTGGGCCTCTACCACTTCGCCTGGGAGATGGAGTCCTTCGAGGACCTGAAGCGGCTGTATGGGGAGCTTAAGCAGAAGGGCGTCAAGATAGGGGGCATCGGCGACCACGGCATCTCCCTGGGCATCTACTTCTTCGACCCGGACGGGAACGAGATCGAGGCCTTCTACGAGTTGCCCCAGGACCGCTGGCCCAGGCAGGGCGACCTGTTCACAGGCAGGTTCCCCTATAGCCTGGAGGAGTCCGCCAGGGCGCCGGCCTAAGCAGGTAGCCTGAGGTGCCAGCATCGGCCCCGCCCCCTCGCTAGCTCTCCCCCACAGGGGGCGAGGATGTCCCTTCCCCCTATGGGGGAAGGCCAGGAAGGGGGCGACGTTGGTACCTCAGGCCACTTGCTTAGCAGGCTGTCGCGGACGCATGGCAGGAGGGCAGGGGCACGCCTCGCAGCGCTCCCCGCTCCAGGAGGTCCATCATGCCCGCGCGTACCGGTAGCCAGTACCTGGAAGGACTCCGTGCCCAGCCACGGGAGGTCTGGGTCTGCGGGGAGCGCGTCGAGGACGTTGCCGCGCACCCGGCCTTCCGCAGGGGCGCCCGCTCCATAGCCGCCCTCTACGACATGCAGCACGACCCGGCCCTCCAGGAAGAGATGACCTACCCCTCGCCCACCATGGACGGCAGAGTGGGCCTTTCCTTCCTGGTGCCCCGCACGGCGGAAGACCTGGAGCGGCGCCGGCGCATGATGGCCCACTGGGCGAGGGCCAGCGGTGGCATGATAGGCCGCTCGCCTGACTACCTCAACGTCAGCCTCATGGCCATGGCCTGCGCCGGCGACTACTTCGCCCGGGGCCGCCCCGAGTCCGGGGACAACATCCGCCGGTACTACGAGTACGTCCGCGAGAACGACCTGGCCCTGACCCACACCCTGGTGAACCTGCGGCGCACCAGGTCCGCATCGGCCACCATAGGCGCCGATGACGTGGGCCTGCGGGCCGTCGGAGAGACCGATGCCGGCGTGGTCGTCCACGGGGCGCGGGTGCTGGCGACCCTCGGCCCCATATCCGACGAGATCATGGTCTTCCCCTCCACGGTGCTGAAGGCCGAGAAGGACGCCGACCGCTTCGCCCTGGCCTTCGCCCTGCCCTGCGGCACGCCGGGGCTGAAGTTCGTGTGCCGCGAGAGCTTCGACCTGGGCCGCAGCCCCTTCGACCACCCTCTGGGGTCGCGCTTCGAGGAAATGGACGCCATAGTCATCTTCAACGACGTGCTGGTGCCATGGGAGCGCGTCTTTCTGCTAGGCGACGTGGAGCTATGCAATAACGCCTTCGCCGCCACCAACGCCGTGGTCCACATGATGCACCAGGTGGTCACCAAGAACGTCGCCAAGTCCGAGTTCGTCCTGGGGACGGCCTGCCTCATGGTGGAGGCCCTGGGTTCAGGCCAGCTTCCTCATGTCCAGGGCCTGGTGGCGGAACTGATGCTGGACCTGGAGGTGATGAAGGCGTGCCTGCGGGCCGCCGAGGCCGACGCCGCCCTGGACCGCTGGGGCGTCATGTGCCCCAGCAGGATGCCCCTGGACGTGGCCCGCAACCTGTTCCCCCGCATGTACCCGCGCATGATAGAGGTGCTGCACCTGCTGGGTTCCAGCAGCCTGATGGCCATCCCCTCCAGGGCCGACTTCGCTGCGCCCATCGGGCCGGACCTGGAGCACTACCTGTCCACCGACACCATGACGGGCCGGGAACGGGCGCGGCTCTTCCGGCTGGCCTGGGACATGGCCTGCAGCGCCTTCGGCACGCGCCAGGTGCTCTACGAGCGCTTCTTCTTTGGCGACCCGGCCCGCATGGCCAGCGCCCTGTACGCCCTCTACGACAGGCAGCCCCTCATGGAGCGCGTGCGGGAGTTCCTGGAGCGGGAGCAGTCGGAGGCAGAGGGGACACGCCTCTGATTACCCCTGGCCCACTCTCTAGCTCTCCCCCAAGGGGGGCGAGAAAATCCCTTCCCCCAGAGGGGGAAGGCCAGGAAGGGGGCAAAGCGTCAGATCCCTCTTTGCTCTCCCTCACAGGGGGCGAGAACAGTCCCTTCCCCAACCTGATTACACGATATGCATTCAGTTCAAAGACCGCCCTGGAGAAGGTGCCGAGCCGCCTTTGCC
>DAOUAM010000036.1:0-27915 GCA_034433305.1 Dehalococcoidia bacterium
GCTGAAGACGGGCTGGATGCCATCCTGATATCCAATGCCGAGAACCGGCGCTACCTGTCCGGTTTTGCCGGCTCGGCGGGCTATTTGCTGATATCCCAGCAACAGGCTATCCTGGCCACCGACTTCCGCTACGTCGAGCAGGCCGCGCACCAGGCCCCGGATTTCAGGGTGGAGAGGACGGCCAGCGGCCTGGACTGGTTCCCCAGGCTGGCCGCCCAGCTTGAGGCCAGGCGTATTGGCTTCGAGAGCCAGGACATGACCGTAGCCACCCACTCGGCCTTCCGCAAGGCCATAGATGAGGCCCAGGACGGCTTCAAGCCGGAGCTTGTCCCCACCGCCAGCCTTGTGGACAGGCTGCGGGCGGTGAAGGAGCCGGAGGAGTTGCGGCTGCTGGCGAAGGCGGTGGAAATCGCCGACGAGGCCTTCGAGCGCGTCGCCCCCACCATCGAGCCGGGCATGGCCGAGCGCCAGGTGGCATGGGACCTGGAAAAGACTATGCGAGAGCTGGGCGCCGACAGCCTCTCCTTCGACATCATCGTGGGCGCGGGGCCTAACGGCGCTCTCCCGCACCACAGGGCCGACGACACCGTCATCCGCCGGGGAGACCCCGTGGTGATAGACATGGGCGCCAGGTACCAGGGGTACTGTAGCGACCTGACCCGCACCGTCGTGGTGGGCCGGCCCAGCGACGACTTCCGGAAGGTCTATGACATCGTCCTCCAGGCGCAGCTAGAGGCCGAGGAGAAGGTGCGGGAGGGCATGACCGGCGGCGAGGTGGACGCCATCGCCAGGGACATCATCGCCCGGGCCGGGTACGGCGATAACTTCGGCCACAGCCTGGGCCACGGCGTGGGCCTTGCAGTCCATGAGTTCCCCAGGGTCGGCCCCAGGGCCGATGCCAGGCTGGAAAACGGCATGGCCTTCACCATCGAGCCAGGCATATACCTGTCAGGCAAGTTCGGCGTGCGCATCGAGGACGTGGTCGTGCTGGAGAACGGCAGGGCACGCATCATAAGCCGCGCCCACAAGCGCCAGAGCGCTCGCTAAGGCAGCCACGGTGGCCCACCACGCAAGAACAGTCAGGTTGCTGGAAACACGCCTGGCGGCCTCATGCCCGGGTCCAGCCCGCTTGCCACTCCAGGTAAAACGGGTGGGGGGAGTGCTGCGCTGTCGCCCTCCAAGTTGCCACCCTGGAACACCTGTTTTCACCTTGCAGGCCATGGCATTTTCTTCGTACAGTGCAACTCCAGGAGGCCCTTCATGACCATCGGGTATGGTGACTTGAGAAAGGGCATGGCCATCGAGCTGGACGGCCAGCCCTACATTGTGGTGGACTACGAGCGGACCAAGATGCAGCAGCGCGCCCCGGTGATGCGCATCCGGTTCCGAGACGTGCGCACCGGCCGCGTCGTGGACCGCACCTTCTCCGGCTACGACGTCAAGCTGACGCCAGCGCCCATAGAGCGCCGCAGCGCCCAGTACCTGTACAGCGACGACGACCTGTACTACTTCATGGACACCGAGAGCTACGAGCAGTACCCCATGTCCAGGGACAGCATCGGCGATGCGGCGCAGTACATGGTGGAGCAGACCACGGTGGACCTGGTGTTCTACCACGGCGGGCCTATCGCCATCGAGCTGCCCATAACGGTGGACCTGAAGGTGGCGGAGACGGCGCCAGGCGTGCGGGGCGATACCGCCCAGGGCGGCACCAAGCCGGCCAAGCTGGAGACCGGCCTGGTGGTCCAGGTACCGCTCTTCATCAACGAAGGCGACACGGTCAGGGTGGACACGCGCACGGGCCAGTACCTCTCCAGGGTCTAGTGAGGGGCATACCCCCTTTGTCCCGTGCCTTGCGTGCCAGGAGCGTGGCTGTACAGAGCGGTGGGACCCAGACATGCCGCTTGTCTGCCCATCCAGGAATGACTGGACTGCTTTTTCAGAGTATGCAGGGGCAGGGTTGAAACCTGCCCCTGCATACCGCCGTGCAGTCACGCGCTCCGGCAGGCAGGGCCGGGGCAAGGAAGCCGGGTCGGGATGGCCGTATACTCCGTCTCAGAGCTGAACTCGTACCTCAAGGAGCTGCTGGAGCGGGACATCCTGCTCCAGGACATCTGGATTGCCGGCGAGGTGGCCAACCTGGCCCGCCCCGGCTCCGGGCACTCCTACTTCACCCTGCGCGATGCCAGCAGCTCCCTGCGCTGCGTCATGTTCCGCAACGGCCACGGTGGAGAGCACCTGGCCAGCGGCGCCTCGGTCATTGCCCACGGGCGCGTCTCCATCTACGAGGTCAGGGGCGACCTCCAGTTTATTGTGGACATCGTGCAGCCCGAGGGGGTGGGCGAGCTTCAACTCAAGTTGGAGCAGCTCAAGCTCCAGCTTGAGAAGGAGGGCCTGTTCGAGCCATCCCGCAAGCGGCCGCTGCCGGCCTTCCCCAGGCGCATTGGCGTAATAACCTCGCCCAGCGGCGCCGTCTGGCACGACATCCAGAACGTCATTGGCCGACGCTATCCCCTGGTGGAGCTAGCCCTGGCGCCAACCGCCGTCCAGGGTGAGGAGGCCGTGCCCGGCATCGTGGAAGCCTTCCAGGCCCTGGCCCAGGAGGCGGACATTGACGTGATTATCCTGGCCCGTGGCGGCGGCTCGCTGGAAGACCTCTGGCCCTTCAACGAGGAGGCCGTGGCGCGGGCCATCTACTCCAGCCGGGTGCCGGTCATCACCGGCATCGGCCACGAGACAGACTTCACCATAGCCGACCTGGTGGCCGACAGGCGCGCCCCGACGCCCTCCGCGGCGGCGGAGCTGGCTGTGCCTGACGCCGCTGAGCTGGCCGCCAGGGCCAGGTCCCTGGAGCAGGCCCTGACGTTCTCCATGATGGGCCACATCTCGGCCAGGACCGAGGCGCTGGCCCAGTTGAAGGCACGGCTGGCCCGCGGCCGGCCCAACCTCGACTCACTGAGACTGCGCATAGACGACCTGCTGCGCAGTGCCGCCAGTCACCTTCGCTACCACCTGGAGTTCCAGCGGCAGAGCATGGAGGCCCTGCGGCTGCGCCTGTATGCCCTCAGCCCGCTGCAAACGCTGCGCAGGGGCTACGCCATAGCGCAGCTACGGCAGAGCGGCGCCGTTGTCACCGACGCCGCCCAGGCTGGCGCCGGTGACGCCCTGGACATAACCCTTAGCCAGGGCACCCTGGAAGCCATGGTGACCACGGCCCGACCCGCCGACGGTAAGGACAGCCCCGCGCCCTCAGATAGCGCGGCGCGCTCGCGAACAAAGGCTCCCGGACGTGCGTGACGCGGGCTGTCACTGATGTGCTAGACTTGTACGCATCGAGGATATTCTTCGGCAGGCCCATGGTGGGTTGTACAGGGTGTGCCGGGGAGCTACAGGGCTGGCAGTAGATACCGTACCACCCGGGGAATCAGGCGCGGGCAAGACTGACACATCCGCCATTGGGAGGTAGCAACATGGTCGGCCAGCAGCAGGCTTATCCTGTGCAGTTCTCGGTGGACTATCCTAACAGGCCCCTCAACCGCCTCACGACCTTCTTCCGCATCATCGTGATCATACCCATAGCTATCGTCCTGGGCTCCGTAGGGGGTGGGTATTTTACGGGCGAGGATGACAATTTCCAGTTTATAGCGGGTGCAGGTGGGGTCCTCATTCTTGGCCCGCTGCTCATGATACTGTTCCGGCGCAAGTACCCACGCTGGTGGTTCGACTGGAACCTGGCCCTGCTGAGGTTCGAGAACCGCGTCAATAGCTACCTGCTGCTGCGGGACGAGTACCCCTCCACCGACGAGGAGCAAGCGGTACACCTGGACATCCAGTACCCCGACGCGGCACGTGACCTCAACCGCTGGCTCCCCCTGGTCAAATGGCTCCTGGCCATCCCTCACTACATTGTGCTCTTATTCCTCGCCATTGCGGTGATAGTCGTGGTGATCATCTGCTGGTTTATCATATTGTTCACAGGACGCTACCCCAGGGACCTGTTTGACTTTGTGGTGGGCACGCTACGCTGGTCCAACCGGGTGGTGGCATATGCCTTCATCCTGACCACTGACCGGTACCCTCCGTTCCGCCTTGGCCCGTAGCGCCCCTGGCTCCGCCTGGAGGCAACGCATCAGTTAAAGGCTGGTTGGCATGGTAAAGAACTCGCAGAACGCTAATTCTGACCTCGACGGCCTGACCTTCGAGCAGGCCCTGGGCCGCCTGGAAGAGACCGTGCAGGCGCTGGAGACGGGTGGGCTGACCCTGGCCGACGCCACATGCCTCTTCGAGCGCGGGGTAAAGCTCGCCCGTCTCTGCAGCGAGTTGCTCGCCTCCGCCGAGCTGAAGATTTCCCAGGTCCAGACCTCTTACGGCGAGCAGATGCGGCTCCTGGCGGACGTGCAACCAGATGCAGAGGAGTGAGTTGCTGAAAGCCGACTTTCACATGCACACCCACTTCTCGCGGGACTCGGTCATCTCCCCCGAGCGCATGGTGGCCCGGTGCCAGCAAATGGGGCTAAACTGCATAGCCGTGACCGACCACAACACCATGGAGGGCGCGCTGGCCGTCCGGCGCATCGCCCCCTTCATGGTAGTCCTGGGCGAGGAGGTGGGGACTTCGGAGGGGGAGATCATCGGCCTGTTCCTCAAGGAGCCTATACCCCGAGGGCTATCCCCCCTGGAGACGGTGAAGCGTATCAAGGACCAGGGCGGGCTTGTATCCATTCCCCATCCCTTCGACAGGCTCCGCAGACAGGTCATAAGCCAGCGGGCGCTGGAGGATGTCCTGCCCTACGTTGACATCATCGAGGTATTCAACTCCCGCAACACCTTCCAGGCCGACAACCGCAAGGCCCGGGAGTTCGCCGAGAGGCACCGCCTTGTCGGCTCCGGGGTGAGCGACGCCCACACCGTTGGCGAACTGGGCCACACCTGTGTGGAGATGCCGGAGTTCGATGGCACTCCAGAGGGACTCATGCGCTCCCTGGCCCAGGGACGCATTGTAGGCCATCCCTCCTCGCCGCTGGTCCATGTGTCCACCACCTTCATCAAGCTCAAGAGGCGCCTGCTGGGGCAACGCCGGCGCTGATGCCTGCTCCGGCCCTTTCCTTGAACACCGTCCGCCGCGGGTGTATCGTAAGAGTGCACAGCACAGCGTGAGGCGAGCGGTGGTCAACTTTTACGAGGGCCTGGGTACACGGGTGGGGTTCCCTCTGCCCGGGGTTAACAGAGTACCGGCGGTCACGTACCTGCTTCTGACAGCCAATGTCCTGATGTGGCTGGCCATGGAGGTCTCGGGCGGCTCCCAGGACCCGGAAGTCCTCCTGAGCTTCGGCGCCATGTATGGCCCCTACATCTCCGAGGGCCAGTACTGGCGGCTCTTCACGGCCATGTTTCTCCACGTGGGGCTGCTGCACCTGCTCTTCAACAGCTTCGGACTATTCATCTTCGGGCGGCTGGTGGAGCGCACCTTTGGGCACCTCCGGTTTATCGTCATTTACGTGCTGGCTGGCCTGGCGGGAAGCATCTCCAGCTACGCTTTCAACGCCATAGCCATAGGGGCCGGCGCCAGCGGCGCAATCTTCGGTGTGCTGGGCGCTCTGGCGGCCTTCTTCGTCTCGCAGCGGCACTTCCTGGGCAGGATGGCAGTCCAGAACCTTTACGGCATTCTGATCATGGCCGCCATCAACCTGTTCTTCGGGTTCGTGACGCCGGGCATAGACAACTGGGCGCACATGGGCGGGCTGGTGGGTGGATTCGTGATTGGCCTGGCCCTGGCGCCCCAGTACAGGGTGCTGAGAGACCCCTTCGGCGTTCCCTACGGCCTGAGGGATGCCAACTCGCTGCTGAGGCGCTGGTGGGTGCTGCCTCTGGCCGCCGTGGTGCTGGTGGCCAGTGCCGGGCTGGCATCCTCGGGGGCACTGGACGACTCCGCCATGTCCCACCTGCGCCGGGCCGAACGCCACATCGCCGAGGGGGACTACGCGGCCGCGCTGGACGAGGTCGAGGAGGCGCTCAGCTTAGAGCCGCAATCGGGCAGGGCGCACTTCCTGCGCGGCAAGGTCCTGGCGCTGCAGGGCAACATACCGGCGGCGCGGTCAGAGCTTGGCCGGGCCATTCAGCTTGGCGACCGGGGCACCAGGCTGGAGGCTATAAGGCTGCTTGCTTCTCTGCCCTCACGCTGAAGCCTGCCCAGGAATATGGTGGCAACGGGAGTAGTAAAGCAAATGCTCAGGCTGGGGTGGTTTTCCACGGGCCGTGGCGAAGGCTCCAGAGGCTTCCTGGAGCTGGTCCAGGGCCAGATAGAGGCCGGCAAGCTGGATGCCAGGATTGAGTTTGTCTTCAGCAACCGCGAGCGCGGCGAGGCCGAGGGCAGCGACCAGTTCTTCCAACTGGTGGAGCGCCATGGCCTGCCGCTGGTCACGCTGTCGTCCCAGCGCTGGCGGCGCGAGCACGGCGGCGGGCCTTTCGACAGGCACCGTGAGGCCTTCCACAGGGAAGTGATGCACCTCATATCCCGGTTCCACCCCGACATCTGCGTCCTGGCCGGCTATATGCTCATCACCAGCCCGGAAATGTGCCAGAAGTACCTCATGCTCAACCTGCACCCGGCCCTGCCTGGCGGGCCTCGGGGCACCTGGCAGCAGGTCATATGGAAGCTCATCGAGGAGAGGGCCACCACGTCGGGCGTCATGGTCCACGTTGCCACCGAGGAGCTGGACTCCGGCCCGGTGTTGACCTACTGCAGCTTCCCCATCCGTGGCGGGCCTTTCGACCCCCTGTGGCGGGAGGCATCCCGTCACACCCTGGCTGAGCTTCAGGCACAGGGCGAGGAGCAGCCCCTGTTCAAGCTGGTGCGCCAGGAGGGACTGAGGCGGGAGAGGCCCCTGCTGCTGGAGACGCTACGGGCGCTGTCCACAGGCCGGCTCAAGGTCTGCGACAGGAGGGTGCTGGACGGGAGCGGCCAGCCCACCGCCGGCCTGTGTCTCAACGACGAGGTGGAGCGGTACCTGAGGGCATCGAGCGGGTAGCAAGCTGTTCCCGCCCTTCCATTGTTGAGGCTGTGCTGGGGGGAGCTACGCGGTCTTCTGAGTCCTGGCGGGCATGGGCACTACCTCGCCCCTGGCCGTCAGCAGCCGCACGTCCGACTTGCCCACGATGGCATCGCGGTCCACGATGCAGCGCGTGACGCCCGACATGGTGGGCAGCTCGTACATCACGTCCAGCAGGGTCTTTTCCAGGATGGTGCGCAGGCCGCGAGCGCCGGTCTTGTACTTGAGGGCCTGCTCGGCGGCGGCCTCCAGCGCGTCGGGCGTGAACTCCAGTTCCACGTTGTCCATCTTGAACAGGGCCTGGTACTGCTTCACGAAGGCATTCTTGGGCTCGGTGAGCACTTTGATAAGGGCGTCCCTGTCCAGGGCCTCCAGGCTCACGACTATGGGCAGACGGCCGATGAACTCGGGGATGAAGCCGAACTGGAGCAGATCATCCGAGGTAACGTACTGGAGTATGTTCTCTTCGCCGGAGCGACTCCACGCGCCTGAGCCGATGCTGGACTTGAAGCCAATGGCTTGCTGGTCCTTGAAGACGCGCCTTTCCACTATGCGGTCCAGGCCCTCGAAGGCACCACCGCACATGAAGAGGATGTTATCGGTCTTTATCTGGATGAACTCCTGGTGTGGGTGCTTGCGGCCTCCCTGGGGCGGGACGTTGGCGATACATCCTTCCACGATCTTGAGCAGGGCCTGCTGCACTCCCTCGCCCGAGACGTCTCGGGTAATGGACGGGTTTGGCCCCTCCTTGCGGGCTATCTTGTCTATCTCGTCTATATAGACTATGCCTTGCTCGGCCCGGGCAATATCGTAGTCCGCGGCCTGTATAAGGCGGAGCAGGATGTTCTCCACATCCTCGCCAACATAGCCGGCCTCCGTGAGGGAGGTGGCATCGGCGATGGCGAAGGGCACGTCCAGTATCTTGGCCAGCGTTTGGGCCAGGTGCGTCTTCCCCGAACCCGATGGGCCAATCATGAGGATGTTGGCCTTCTGGAGTTCCACATCGTCGTTGCGCTGGTTGGACCAGACGCGCTTGTAGTGGTTATAGACGGAGACGCTCAGGACCTTCTTGGCCCGCTCCTGGCCCACCACGTACTCGCCCAGCTTCTGGTAGATCCACTTGGGGGTCAGGCTTTTGGCCATGCTGCCCATGGAGTCTCGCGGGTGGGCAGGCGTCTCCTCGGCGATAATCTGCTCGCAGAGGTTCACGCACTCGTCGCAGATGAACACCCTATCAGGGCCGGCTATCAGGCGCTTGACCTGGGACTGGCCTTTCCCGCAGAAGGAACACTGATAGTCAGCACGGCCGCTCATTGATGGAGCCATATTCCCCTCGATGACCCAGGATTAATTAGGTTCTGGACGTGGCCGAGTCGCGGGCCGGCGAAGCGAGCACTTCGTCAATCAGGCCGTACTCCTTCGCCTGCTCGGCGCTCAGGTAGTAGTCCCTGTCGGTGTCCCTGGCCACCTTCTCGTAGGGCTGGCCCGTGTGGAAAGAGATAATCTGCCGGATCTTGTCCTGCATGCGCAGGATTTCCCTGGCGGCGATCTCTATGTCGGCGGCCTGGCCCTGGGCGCCACCCATGGGCTGGTGCATATGAATGGTGGAGTTGGGCAGGGCGTAGCGCTTGCCCGGGGTGCCCGAGCAGAGCAGCACAGTCGCCATGCTGGCGGCCAGGCCCACGCATATGGTGGAAACGTCTGGCCGCACCAGGCGCATGGTGTCGTAGATGGCCAGGCCCGCGCTGATGACGCCGCCCGGGGAGTTTATGTACAGGCTAATATCCCGCTCCGGGTCCTCGCGGTCCAGGTACAGGAGTTGGGCTATGATGTTGTTGGCTACATGGTCCGTGATAGGAGTGCCCAGAAAAACGATACGCTCCTTCAGAAGGAGGGAATAGATATCGAAGGCACGCTCTCCCCTTGCTCCACTCTCCACCACCATCGGGATCACGTTTTCAGGTCTGTACAGCATCCTAGTTACCTCCCCCTTGGGGGCGTTCTTGCTCGGTCTTTTCAGGTGCCGGTGCCTCCGGCGCTGGCGCGGCAGGCCCAGGCGGCTCGGGGGCTTCTCCCCTGGCGATAGCCAGCAGCCGTTCCAGGGTCTTTTCCACCAGCAGCAATCGCCGGTAGTACCGCCTTTCTTCCTCCGGGTCGCGGGAGTTGCTGCGCCGACGCCCACGCCGTGGCCCCTCGTCGTCGCCCATGACCTCCTTGAACCTCTCCTCCAGCTCCTGGTCAGACACCGTGATGCCCTCGGCCTCGGCAACCCTGGACAGCAGGAAAGTCCGGGTAATACGCTCGATGGCCTCCTGGCGCATCTCCTCCTTTTGCTGCTCCTGGGTCTTGCCCAGGTAGCGCAGGTAGTCGTCCCTGCTTATCCTGGCCCTGCCCAGCACATCCTCCTGGTCCGCCTCAATGTGCTCCAGTTCGTGCTCTATGATTACTGGTGGAAGCTTGACGCTGGCGCGCTCCAGGAGGGCCTTCATCACGGCTTCTCTGTACTCGTCTTTCTTCTGCCTCTCCGCTTCCTCTCTCAGGCGTTTCTCCACGTCCTCGCGCAGCGCGGCCAGGCTATCATAGTCATCGCCCACGCTTTTGGCGAACTCATCATCCAGGTCCGGCAGCCTCTTTCCCTTGATTTCCTTGATGGTAACGGTGAAGTGGGCGTCTTTGCCGGCCAGGGACGCCTGGCGGAACCCTTCGGGCACCTTGAGGGTAAACTCACGGGTCTGCCCCTTCTCCATGCCCTCGACCTGCTCTCCGAAGCCGGGGACGGGGAACTCGGACTCTCTTTCGGCTAAGTACAGGGCGTCATCGTCGGCCAGGACTGTACGGCCTTCGACGGTGGCCTTGACTTCCATGGTCACCATGTCGCCCATCTGGAGAGGCCGCTCCACAGGCTCCCAGGCGGCCATCCTCTCGCGCAGTCCCTGGAGCTGCGTCTGGACGTCCTCTTCCGTTATGGTCACCGGCTCCACGGGCACCCGTATCTCCCTGTAGTTGCCCAGGTCTATCTCCGGCGTGAGAGGGACGACGGCCTTGACCGTGACTGGGTTGAGGTCCAGCAGCTCCATCTTGGGCAGACCAGCGGCGTCGAGGCTCTGGGCGGAGATGGCGCGGCTGGTGACGTCGGGCAGCATGAAGTCCAGCACTTCGTTGAGGAGGCCCTCGCGTCCCAGGTAGCGCTCCACAATCTGCCTGGGGGCTTTACCCTTGCGAAAGCCGGGGATCACTATCCGCTGGACGACCCGCCTGTACCCTCTGTCCAGGTACGGGTCCAGGTCGGCGTCCTCCAGCTCTATGTGGAGGACAGTCTGACGGTCCACAACTTCTTCTTGGGTAATCTTCACAGGTGACTCCAGGGTGCACGATGGATTAATTATAGCATGGCAGCTTTACTTGTGAAAGGATTCTCGTTTTTGCCGCGCTGCACTTCCGAGTCCTGCCGCGCCACGCCCGCATGAAGGCGACCTGCAACGCCAGCCGTCCGCGCCTATGCGGGGTCAGCAGGCGCTAGCCGCACCTCCAGGGCCTCCTCGCACCAGCGGGCCGCGGCCAGGAGCCTTTCCTCGGCGAAGGGCGCGGCCACCAGTTGCAGCCCCAGCGGCAGGCCCGACGCGCTCAGGCCGGTTGGCAGTGTAATCGCGGGGAAGCCGCAGGCGGTCCAGGGCGTCTGGAACACCGGGTCGCCCGTGGTGCTGAGGTCGCGGGGCGCCGGTGTGGGCGTGGTGGGCGTCAGCAGGACATCGAAGGGCTGAATGGCCCTCTCCATCTCCAGCCGGAAGCGGCGGCGCAGGCGCTGGGCCTGCACGTAGGCCACCGCCGGGGTGAGCATGCCGGCCTCCACCACGCCGCGTACGTTGGGAGCGTAGTCGTCGGGCCTGGCGCTGAAGCTGGCCTGGTGGACGGCGGCGGCCTCCACTGTCATGATTATCCTGTGGGCGGCCAGCAAGGTGTCGAAGTCCGAGGGCACCCTGATCTCCTCCACCCTAGCGCCCTGGCGGCCCAGCCGCTCCACCACGGCATCGGTGCGCTGGCGCGTCTCGGCGTCGGCCCGGTCGTAGAAGAACTGGCGCAGCAGGCCGATGCGCGGTGGCCTGTCAAGAGATGCCAGCGCCTTCGTGTAGTCCGGCACGGGCGAGGCGGAGGTGGAGGCGTCGTTGGGGTCATGGCCGGCCAGGACGTTGAGCAGCAGCGCGGCGTCCTCCACGGTGCGGGTGAAGGTGCCCATGGTGTCCAGGGACCAGGCCACGGGTATGACGCCGTGGCGGCTTATCCTGCCGAAGGTGGGCTTGAGGCCCACCACGCCGTTGTAGGACGCGGGCCGGACTACCGAGCCGGCCGTCTGCGAGCCAAGGGCCGCCGGAAATATCCGCGCCGCCACGCCCACAGCGGAGCCACTGCTGGAGCCACCCGGAGTGTGGGCCGCATTCCAGGGGTTGCGCGTCGGCGGCGGGTCGCCGCAGGCGAACTGCGTCGTCACGGTCTTGCCCATGATGATGGCCCCGGCCTTCCTCAGCAGGGCTACCGTGGTGGCGTCGTACTCCGGCACGAAATCGGCGTAGATGGGCGAGCAGGCCGTGGTGCGCAGGCCCCTGGTGTAGTAGATGTCCTTGATAGCTATGGGGATGCCGTGCAGTGGGCCTCGCGGGCCGTGCCGCTCCAGCTCCCGCGCGGCCTTCAGGGCGCCCTCGGCGTCCAGGGTGACCCAGACCCGGAGGGCAGGCTCCAGGGCGCTGGCCCGCGCCAGCAGCGCCTCCACAAGCTCCACGGGCGATAGCTGCCGCTGCCGCACCAGCGCAGCAGCCTGGGTGACGGTCAACTCATGGACCTGCACCATAGCTCCCTCCTCCGCACCAGTATGGGTGTGATTATACGCCAGGGCGGGGCCTACAGCTATAGCGAGACCTCACCCCCATAGCCCCCTCCGAGTCCTGTCCTGAGCTTGCCGAAGGACCAGAGAGGGGGCTGGCCTCTGGCCCCCTTCCTGACCTTCCCCCACAGGGGGCAGAGAGGGTCCTCGCCCCCTCTGGGGGAGAGCCAGAGAGGGGGCTGGCCTCTGGCCCCCTTCCTGGCCTTCCCCCACGGGGGGCAGAGAGGGTCCTCGCCCCCTCTGGGGGAGAGCCAGAGAGGGGGCTGGCTTTGCCTTACCAGCACTCCCGCTTAGAAGGTGAGGGAGACCTTGAGGGCGCCGTCGGCCCGGGCGTCGGCCAGGTCAAAGGCCTCCTGCACCCGCTCGATGGGGAACTGGTGCGTGACGAAGGGGGCCATGTCTATGTCCTTCCGGACGATGTAGTCCACCGCCAGCCGGAAGGCTGGCAGGCCCGGCTCGTCCTGGGCGCCAAAGACCGAGTGCATGTCCAGGCGCTTGCGGAAGAAGGTGTCCCAGTCGAAGGGCACCCGCTCCATGGTAGGCGGCAGGCCGAAGACGGCCACCCGGCCCAGGGGTCTGACCATCTGCAGGGCCTGGTTCAGCGTCTCCACGCTGCCCACGGCCTCCACCACCACGTCGGCGCCCTGGCCGCTGGTCAGGTCCAGCACCGCCTCGGTGGCGCGCCGGCCGGTGAAGCCGATGGCCTCGTCAACCCCCATGGCCTTCGCCGCGGCCAGGCGCTCGGGCACAGGCTCGATGGCGATGATGCGGTGCGCCCCCAGCCGCCTGAGCATGAAGTCGTGGAACAGGCCCACCGAGCCCTGGCCGATGACGGCGATGGTCTGGCCCAGCAGCGGCGGCAGGCGCCGGCAGCCGAAGACCACGGTGCCCAGTTGCTGGGCCATGAGCAGGTGCGGCAGTGGGACGCCCTGGGGCAGCCTCAGCAGGAAGCGCGGCTCGATGAGCTGGTAGCCTGCAAAGACCCTGGACCCCCAGATGTTGGGCACGGTCAGCACCAGGTCGCCGGGCTGGAACTCGGTGCCTCCGCCGTCCACTACCTCGCCCACCCCCTCGTGGCCCGGGTAGCCGTGGGGCAGCGGCCACTCGTGGACGTTCCAGCCCATGTACACGATATGCAGGTCGCTGCCGCAGATGGACGCAAGGCGGGTCTTGACCAGCACCTTGCCCGGCGTCGGCGCAGGCACCGGCACCTCGTCGCACCGCAGCTTCCTCAGTCCAATGGCAAGGGCGGCGGGCATGCGTGTCATGGGGCTGTACTTCCTCCTGTGCTGGAGTCTGGCAGGCCAAGGGGCATTCTCTACTGGAAGAGTCAGGCTGTCAAGTCCGAGGCACGCCACCAGGATTGACAGCGCGGCAGGCCGTCGCTATCTTTGACGCCGTGGAATGGCCGGTGGCGGACAGGAAAGGAGGCTGCCATCAAGAGGGTAGGCTTTCTGCTCAAGGTCAAGCAGGACAGGATAGAGGAGTACAGGCGGCACCACGAGACCGTCTGGCCGGAGATGCTGGAGGCCCTGCGCCGCAATGGCTGGCACAACTACTCCCTGTTCATGCGCGAGGACGGCCTGCTCTTCGGCTACTTCGAGGCCGAGGAGAGCTTCCAGGCCTCCCTGGAGGGCATGGCCAGGGAGGAGGTCAACCGGCGCTGGCAGGCCTTCATGGCGCCCTTTTTCGAGATACCCCAGGGGGCGCGCCCTGACCAGATGATGGTGGAGTTGCAAGAGGTCTTCCATCTGGACTAGGCCCCTGGTACCAGTCCCGGAGGCTTGGCATGAGGCTTAAAGACAAGGTCGCCATAGTGACAGGCGGCGCGGCGGGCATCGGACGGGCCATCTGTGAGCTTTTCGCCGAGGAGGGCGCCAGGGTGCTGGTGGCCGACATTGACGACGCCGGCGGCCAGGAGACGGTGCGGCTGATCAAGTCGGCCGGGGGCGAGGCCTCCTATGTGCATACCAATGTGTCCATCGAGGGCGAGGTGGAGAGTATGGTCAAGGCGGCCGTGTCGGCCTACGGCACGGTGAACGTCCTGGTGAACAACGCCGCGGCCTTCGTCTTCGGCCAGGTGGAGAACGTCACCGACAGCCAGTGGCAGCAGGTGCTGGGGGTGAACGTCCTGGGGCCGGCCTACTGCATCAAGCACGTGCTGCCGGTGATGAAGGCGGCCGGCGGCGGGGCCATCGTCAACATCGCCTCCATAAGCAGCTTCATCGCCCAACCGGCCTTTGTGCCTTACAACACCTCCAAGGGCGCGCTGCTCCAGCTTACCCGCTGCCTGGCCCTGGACCTGGCGCCCTACAACATCCGCGTCAACGCCGTCTGCCCCGGGGCCGTGTTGACGCAGGCCACCGAGCGGCACCGCCGCTTCGTGGGCGCCGACCGCGAGGAGTTCCTGAAGCAGGCCGCCAGCTCCAACTTCCTCAAGCGCTTCGCCAGTCCCAGGGAGATAGCCTACGGCGTGCTGTTCCTGGCCTCGGACGAATCGTCCTTCGTTACCGGCGCGCCACTCATCATGGACGGAGGCACGCTGGCCCAGTAGCCTCGCGGCCTGGAAGGGGTTATACTTTCACTGCGTCGTGCGGTCTTTTTGGCAGGCTTTGAAAATCAGGCGCCTGGAGGGTGTGGGAGAGGCCAGAGCGCTACCCTTAACAGGGGCGCAGTGGATATTAGCGCTGGGACCCCTCTGTAACTCTCCCCCAAAACGCGTGATGCATATTAACAGGACAGGGCTGATTATGGGGCGCTTCACCCTCATCCCAACCTTCTCCCGTCTAGGGAGAAGGGGTATTTCCTCCCCCCTGGCGGGAGAGGACTGGACTGAGGGGGAGGCGCTTGCCTGAGCCAGCGTTTCCAAAGTGCATCACGCATCCAGAGGGGACGAGAACAGTCCCCTCCTCCTGCGGGGGAAGGCCAGGAAGGGGGCCAGACGCCAGCCCCCTCTCTGACTCTCCCCACACCCTTGGAGGCGGCGCCTGGCAATATATGGGGGTGCGCAATGCAGACTACCACTTTGCCGTCGTCGCCCAGAGAGCTGCGGGGGCTGATACGCCGGGGCGAGTTGGCCAGGCCCACCAGCGGCATGGCGCCCGGCCATGTCCAGACCAACCTGGTCATACTGCCCAGGGACCAGGCCTTTGACTTCCTGCTGTTCTGCCAGCGGAACCCCAGGCCGTGTCCGCTGCTGGAGGTCGTAGAGGCCGGGCAGACCGAGCCGAAGCAGATGGCCCCCGGCGCGGACCTGCGCTACGATGTGCCCAGGTACCGCGTCTACCAGCATGGCAAGCTCATTGACGAGCCCACCGACATCGCCGAGTACTGGCGCGACGACCTGGTGTCCTTCCTGCTGGGGTGCAGCTTCTCCTTCGAGACGGCGCTGCTGCGGGCGGGCGTGCCGGTGCGTCACATGGAGTGCGGCACCAACGTGCCCATGTTCATAACCAGCATCCAGACGACGCCGGCGGGCGCCTTTGCCGGCCCCATGGTGGTGTCCATGCGGCCCATACCCAGGGACAAGGTGGTGAGGGCCGTGCAGGTGACCTCCAGGTTCCCGGCGGTCCACGGTGCGCCGGTACACATCGGTGAGCCAGAGGCCATCGGCATCAAGGACATCCACAGGCCGGACCTGGGCGACCCGGTGGAGATACGGGAGGGCGAGGTGCCGGTGTTCTGGGCCTGCGGCGTAACGCCCCAGGCGGTGGCCATGAAGTCCAGGCCACCGCTGATGATAACCCACTCCCCAGGCCATATGTTCATCACTGACATGCGCGACGAAGACCTGGCCGTTTTTTAGACATTTCCAGGAGCAGGCCATGACTATCGAGGACATCATCCTGGACCGCGACCGCCGGGGGATTTCGGCGCTGAGGCCCCATCTGCCGCCGGACTTCTGCGACCAGGCGGCCAGCTTCATCCTGGAGCACCCTGGCAGGGCCATCATCGCCACGGGGTTCTACATCCTGGCGGCCAAGGCCTGCGAGACCGACGGCCCGCCCGGGGCTATCGCCATCGGCGAGGCGCTGCAGGCGCTGGGCTTCGAGGTTACCTACGTCACGGACCGGTTCACCACGCCAGTCATGACGGCCCTGGTCGGCTCCAGGGCCAAAGTGGTGGACTTTCCCATCCTGGACTATGAGGCCAGCAGGAAGCACGCCCAGCAGTTGCTGGACCAGCTCAAGCCGACGGTCCTGGTCTCCATCGAGCGCTGCGGCCTCACGGGGGAGACGCCTGGCCTGTACCGCAACATGCGCGGCATGGACATCACCCAGTACAACGCCAAGCTGGACTACCTGTTCCTGGAGTCCCAGAATACTGTCGGGATAGGCGACGGAGGCAACGAGATCGGCATGGGCAACCTGGCATCGGTGGTGCCCACGGTGCCATCCCTGGTGCAGCAGCCGTGCGTTGTGCCTGTGTCCAGGCTGGTCATCAGCAGCGTTTCCAACTGGGGTGGCTACGGGCTGGTGGCTGCCCTCTCCCGCAAGGCCAGGAAGGACCTGCTCCCCTCTGTAAAGACGGAGCAGGACTGGATAAAGCGGGCTGTCAACATGGGCGCCGTGGACGGAATCACCACCAAGCCTGACTACAAGGTAGACGGCTTCACCCTGGAGGAGAACAGCCAGACACTGGAGCGCCTTCATGCGCTGCTGGCAGCCGAAGGGGTACGCTAGAGCGTCTTCAGGCCGACTATGAATGGCCAGGCTACGCCCCAGGGCAATGCAGGAGCGGGTCTGAGACCTGCCCCTCAAAAATGCCATAGGCCCGGGGCAGGGGACGGCCGCTGCAAGCCCTTGAGGTGCTGAAAAGGCCAGGGCCACCAGTTGTGACTGGTGGCCCTTGAATTGGCGCAGGCGAGAGCGTCACACGGCGGCTGGCAGAGAGCCGCGAGTGCTGGTGCGGGCCTCCACCTCCGAGTGGTCCAGGTAGGCGGTGCTGCGCTGCTGGAGGATGGCCCTCAGCTTCTGCAGGGCGCTGCGCTCCAGCCGGGAAACGTGCATCTGGGATATCTGGATGCGCTCGGCGATCTGCCGCTGGGACATCTCCTTGTAGAACCGCAGCTTCAGGATGAGCTTCTCCCGTGGCGGCAGGGCATCCAGCGCCGTTGCCAGGGTCAGGCGGTCCAGGGACAGGTCGAACTGGTCGTCCTCGCAGCCCAGGTACTCGGAGAGGGTTACCGTGCCGTCCAGGTCTTCCGACTCCACGTTCTCGTCTAGAGAGCGAGGGTCGCCAATGCGTCCGAGTTCCGTTGCCTCACAGACCTCCTCCTCCGAAAGGTCGCAGGCCTGGGCCAGTTCAGTGACCGTCGGCCAGCGTCCCAGGGAAGAGGCCAGGGACTCGGATACCTTGTCAATGGTAAGCTTGTTGCGACGGAGCGTCCGGGGCACCTTGATGAGGCTGCCATGGTCACGCAGGTAGTTCAGGATGGCACCCAGGACCTCGGGGATGGCCAGCGAGGAAAAGCTGGTGCCTCGTGTCGGGTCGAACTTCTCAATGGCGTTCAGCAGCCCGATCATGCCAATCTGGAAAAGGTCTTCCTGGGGCTCTCTGGAGTTGCGGAACCTCCGGCACAGTCGCCGGACAAGGGGGACATAGTTGGTCACCACTCTTTCACGAGCACTGATATCGCCAGTTCGTCGGTAACTATCGAGAAGTTGAGTGATTTCCGTACCTGTTGTGCTCACCATTGTCGTCGGATTCACCCGTATTAGCAAACTCTAAATTTTTTTTAAAACCAGACTAAGAATCCGAAAACCATCGGCTTCTTGGCGTCTGGGGTGGCTGAACCGTCATATAATCTTGAGTTAACGGTAATATGCTTTTCGCAAGGCCATATACTGGGAGACTACGTATTTCATATTGCGGCCAGCCCGCAAGCGTTTTGCCAGTAACACCCAGGTAACTGAGTGTTTTTACCCAGTGGCCTGTACCCAAAATCCCTTGCTGGCGGTGGCGGCATGGGCCGGCGAAGGCCCGCCAGGGCGCTTGCCATGGGCTGCACGCATTGCAAGGCCCGACGAGACAACAGGCCGATATACGGCATGTGCAAAAGGTGTGCTGGCCGCTCAGAGTGGACCTGGAAGGAGGGGTCTTACCGTGGCAAAGCTGGTCGGAGCAGTCATAGACGAGGCAACCGGCGAAAGGACTGAGGCGCGAGTGCAGGTGCTCGCCTCCAGCGGGCAGTCCGTACATCCTCAGGGGGCGCTCCTCAAGGTAGGTCCCGGCATGCCCTTTTTCTACTGCGCTGGCACATTTGAAGTGGATGTGCCTCGCGGCATTACGCAAATCGTCGCCGAGAAGGGTACCGAGTACGTGCCGGCGCGAGCAGTCCTGGAGATGCCGGCACAGGGCACCGTGGCCGTGGACCTGCCGCTGCGGCGCTGGACCGACCTCCCCGACCATGGCTGGCACCCGGGCAACACTCACATCCACTACGACGAGAAGGAGGCCCGCCCCGACGACCGCCTGCGCCTTGACCCCCGGGTGGAAGACCTCCGGATGACCGCCGTTAGCATCCTGAAGCGCTGGGACCTGAAGTACGCCACCAACAAGTACCCGCCGGGCGTGCTAACCGAGTTCTGCTCGGCGCACCATTACGTCCAGTGTGGCGAGGAGAACAGGCACAACGCGGAGCCATGGACCGTCGGCTATGGTCACGTGATGTTCCTGAACATACGCAACGTGGTGGCGCCGGTGAGCCGTGGCGTACTGGTGGACCCCTTCGACCCGGACTATCCACCCCTGTCCTATGCCTGCGACGACGCTCGACGCCAGGGCGGCATAGTCATCTGGTGCCACAATGGCCAGGGCATGGAGGCGCCGGTCGCCGCAGCGCTGGGCAAGCTGGACGCCTTCAATCTCTTCGACCCTAACTGGAACGACCCCGAGTACGACATCTACTACCGGATGCTCAACGCCGGCCTGAAGCTGCCAGCCTCTACCGGCTCCGACTGGTTCATAAGCTCGGCCAACCGCGTGTACGTCCACACCGGCGGCCAGTTCGACTACGCGGACTGGGTGAATGGGCTTAAGGCTGGCCGGACCTTCATCACCAACGGCCCAGCGCTGCACCTGTCCATCCAGGGCCAGGGGCCGGGCAGCGAAATGGAGGCCCGCCAGGGGGAGCGGTTGTCGGCACTGGTGAACTGGCAGTCCCACTATGCCATCAAGCGAGTGGAGCTACTCTTCAATGGCAACGTCGTCGCACGGGAGGCGTTCCCCGATGGCTCCACCGCCGGCCACCTGGAGGCGGACGTCGCCGCCACGTCCGACGGCTGGCTCGCGGCGAGGCTGAGCAGCGACGTGCGGGACAGCTTCTTCCAGCCTGTATTTGCCCACACCAGCCCTGTCTATGTCAGAGTGGGAGTGGACAGCCAGGAGAAGAGGGACGCGGCGGCGTGGTTCGACGGCGCCATAGAGCGCTCGCTGGAGTGGGTGCGCACCAGGGGCAGGTTCTACAGCAACAGCCAGCGCCGGGAGGTGAGCGACCTCTTCCGCCAGGGGCAGGAGGTCTTCAGGGCCATGCTCAGGGACGCTCGGCCGGCCTAGGGCCGTTGGCTACTGGCTTCGCCACTGCCTCAGGTTATACCGCCTCTGTGTGAAGGTGGTGGTAACGTCCCTTCTCCCCTGGTGGCCTGACAGGGGTGTGCAAATCGCCCATGCCATGCCTCACGGTGTCCGCCCAGGCTTCACCAGGCCATACAGGCTGCCGTCAGGGCAATACACATCCCTGTAAGCCGGTGGAGATAGAGGAGGTACCTTCCTTTTTGGCAAAAGTGGACCAGGAGCATTACCTGTAACATTCCGCCCGTCTTCTGCGTTAGATGCTTCGACTCCTTCTTCGCACGGTCCTGGTAGGCACGGTCTATAGCCTGCTGGCCTTGATAGTGGTGGGCATGGTCACAAGGCGTATTGGGTTGATTGACAGATTCCTCGTATTCTTCCCTGAGCGCGAGCTTGTCCTCACTCCTGGCGCGGCCGGCCTGGCCTACGAGGACGTCTTTTTCACGGCGTCTGACGGAGTGAGGCTCCATGGCTGGTTCATCCCTGGCACCGAGGCGACGACGTGGGTCTGGTTCCATGGCAACGCGGGCAACATCAGCCACCGTGTGGAGAACATAGCCCTGCTACGCCGGCACCTGGGGGCCAACATCTTCATATTCGACTACCGTGGCTACGGCCAGAGCGAGGGCCACGCGGAAGAAGAGGGCACCTACCTGGACGCCGAGGCCGCGCTGGCCTACCTGCGCTCCCGCCAGGACGTTGACCCCGCCAGGCTGGTCCTGTTCGGGCGTTCCATCGGCTCCGCCATTGCTGTGGAGCTGGCGGCCAGGCACCAGGTCCTGGCCGTGGTGCTGGAGTCGCCCTTCACCTCCATACCTGCCCTGGCGCAGCGCCTGTACCCGTACCTGCCCGCCAGCGTCATTGCGCTGTTCATGGAGACCCGCTACAACTCTCTGGACAGGATCAGGGACGTCCATGCCCCTCTGCTGGTCCTGCACGGTGACCAGGACGAGATAGTACCCCTGGACATGGGGCAAGAGCTTTTTGAGGCCGCCAACAGCCCCAAGCGGTTCCATGTCATCCCGGGTGCCCATCACAACGACGCCTACATAGTGGGTGGCGAGGCCTACTTCCAGGCGCTCAGGGCCTTCATGGAGGATGTCCTCCAGGGCCGCCTGTAGCTTGTTGCCATCCACTGGCTGGGCACCTCAGGCCCAGGGCGAGCGGCAAACTGTCCTGGACTCCCGACAGTCAAGGGCAAGACATCGGCCAGCCTGTGGCCCTCTCTCCAGCCTGCTCCGAGCTTGCCGAAGAGTGGAGAAGGGGGCCATAGATTGACCAACGTGGTGCCCTTAAACACCATGGGTGAGGTCGGCCCGGCCTGGCCGCCTCCCAGCCACCCTCAAGGACCGTCCGCTTTTGAGCTATGCGTGAACAGGGCGCCATAGCTCAGCCGGCGCTGTGCCTGGCGTCGTGGAAGCAGGTCGGTGGCCGCCGACTCACGGTGCCTGAAATATCAGCCCGTCGGCGCCCCTTACCACCAGGTCCGAGTCACCGTTGCCCTGTGTCCCCAGGATAACGCGAGAGCCTCCCGCCGAGTCGAACAGGTGGACACCGGAGAGGCCCTGCTGCCAAATCCCGAACACCGCGCGGTCGTGGCCCTGAGCATCGCGCACCAGCAGCCCGGAGGAGCCGTCCTCCCACACACCCAGGACGGCCCTGAGTGTACCGTTGCTATCGGTCAGCACCACACGCTGGCCCGTCAGGACTCCGCTCCCGGGCAGCACCTGGCCCAGGAGCACGATGGCCGCCACCGCCAAGGCGACAATGGCAATGGCCATCAGGACACGGTTCTGCCTCTCTACCCTGTGCAGCCTTTCCATGACAATCTCCAGGTCAGCGCCCTCCGGCTGCGTCATGCTTGCCTCCCGGGACGCTACTCCAGCGTCGCCACGGTATGCGCTTTTATCCACTCCCAGTCCAGATCAAAGCCCAGGCCCGGCTGCGTGGGCGCCTCGATGACGCCTCTCTCGTTCAGCCGGATGTCCTGCACCAGGCCGAACTGGTGCGCCGCCTGGGGCATCCAGTACTCAAAGTAGTCGCAGTTACTGACCGAGAGGATGACGTGCAGGTTGGCGGCGTTCATGAGAGAGTTGCCGGCCGTGCCAATCTCGCAGTTCATGCCGAAGCCCTCGGCCAGGGAGCAGAGCTTCTTCAGGCCGGTGATGCCCAGCTTGCGGGCGGTGCCGCGCACAAGGCGCAGTGCCTGGAGGCGTACCAGGTGCGCGCCCTGGGGGAACTGTAGCTCTGGCGCGTCGCTCATGCACAGCGGCACGTCCAGCCTGCGGCTTAGCTCGGCGATGGCGTCGAAGTCGTGCCAGGCTACCGGGTCCTCGTACCAGTAGAAGCCGTTGGCGTCCAGCGCTCGGCCAACCTCCAGGGCCTTGCGGAAGGTGTAGCCGTTGTTGGGGTCCAGCATCAGCCGCACGTCGTCGCCCACGGCCCGGCGCACCTCGCCCACCGTGCGGATGACCTCCCGCGTGCCCATGACGCCCGGGTGTATCTTGTAGGCGCGGAACCCCTGGGCCACTATCTCCTCGGCCTCGCTGACGTAGCCCTGGGGTGTCTCGTGGCGCGGCGGGTAGGTGGCATAGACCTCAGTCTCGTAGCGCCTGGTGCCCAGCAGCTTGTGGACGGGCATTCCGGCGGCCTTGCCTGCGATGTCCCACAGGGCGACGTCCACCGGCGCCCAGGCCAGCATGGTAAGCCCCCGGCGTCCCGAGAGCAGGCGCAGGCGGTCCCACAGCCACTCCCGCTCCGCCGGGTCTCGCCCCAGCAGCTCTGGCTTCAGCACTTTCAGGATGGCATTGAAGTGGGCCTGGCCACCCTGCCGGAACTCGCCCACAAAGGCGTTCCCCTCGATGCCCTCGTCGGTGAATACCCGCAGGACTCCTTGCTCCGTGGTGCCAGAGAACCGGCCCAGGTCTGACGTCAGGCCGGTGGCCGGCAACTCCCTACTGACGACCTCGATGCGAATGTCGGTGACCTTCATGGGATGCCCATTGACCTCCTTTCACACCCCTGGCCCGGCCTGTTGCTGTATTATATGCCCCAACCGGGCCGCCGGCGACGCGCGGGCCTGACCGGCCAGGGCCTGGGCTTGCCCACCAAACCCACTCCCGTGCAAACGGGACGCACTCCTGCCCCGTCTTGTATCTGGACTGGAGTACCTGTACAATGTGTTTGGTGGGGCACGACAGGTGAGCGCAACCGCAGCTCACCTTATTTTTGTGCCACCCAGTAACAGGTGGGAGGGCGCGTACAAGGTGACCACACTGGGAAACAAGCGTATACCGACACTGGCGGAGACGAAAGTCCTGCGGCGAGTGGACCTGACCCCGGACCTGATGCTGCTGTGGCTGGAGCGGCCTGAGGGCTTCTCCTTCAAGGCGGGCCAGTACTGCACCATCGGCCTGGATGGAATCGAGCGGGCGTACTCCATAGCCTCGGCGCCATATGAAGAGGCCCTGGAGCTTTTTATCGAGCTGGTGCCTCTGCCTCATGGGGTGCTGACCCCCAGGCTCTGGCACCTCAAAGTGGGGGACAAGCTCACCATCAGGCCCCGCGCCAAGGGCATCTTCACCTTCGACCCCAGCCTGCCCAACCAGTTGCTGGTTGCCACCGTCACCGGCGTCGTCCCATATATCAGCTACATACGCGACTACCTGCACAACCACCGCAACGGGCACCGCTTCTATGTGCTCCAGGGCGCGAGCTACTGCGACGAGTTCGCCTATGACCACGAGCTGCAGCAACTGGCGGCCCAGTACCCGGACATGGTCACCTACGTGCCCACCGTCAGCCGGCCCAGGGAAGAGCGCAACCGGCGCTGGTGCGCCGAGACCGGGCGCGTGAACCTCATCGTGGAGCGCTACGCCGAGAAGTGGTGCCTCACCCCAAAGGACACCATTGTCTATGCCTGCGGCCATCCAGGCATGATCGAGGACGTGAAGGCCCGGATGGTGCCCAGGGGCTACACCTTCAAGGAAGAGCGTTTCTGGAAGGAAGACTAGCCGCGCCCTAGCTGGCAGGCGCTGGCTCAGGCGAGCGCGGGTCGGCGACGCCGATCATGCTGTCGCGGGTGACCAGCCTGGCCAGTTCCTCCTCGCTCATGCCCTCGGTGCCGGCCGGACGCCTGGGGAGCACCAGGTAGCGCATGTCGGCGGTGCTGTCCAGCACCCGTACCTCCACGTTGGCGGGCAGCTCCAGGCCAAACTCGCGCATCACCCCGCGCGGGTCCACCACGGCGCGGGAGCGATAGGCCAGGCTCTTGTACCAGTCGGGTGGCCTGCCCAGCAGGCTGACGGGATAGCAGGAGCAAAGGGTGCATACCACCAGGTGATGTACCCTGTCTGTATTCTCCACCACAGCTAGCTCAGCGCCCTCGAAAGTGTAGCCCAGCTCGGCCAGCGCCGCCTTTGGGGCCGCCAGCAAGCGCGCCCTGAACTCCGAGTCTGCCCACGCATGGGCAACGACCCTGGCGCCGTCGGCCGGCGAGCGCGCTTCCAGGTCGTCGGCGGCCCGCTGGACCTCCTCCCTGGTGACCACGCCCTTCTCCACCAGCAGCTCCTCCAGGGCCTTCGCCAGCCTGCCATAGTAGTCCAACTCACTGTCCGGCCTTATGCCCGGGTGGGCGTGGCCGTCGCCGTCATGCCTTTCGCTCATGGTGCCCTCCTTCGTCTGTAGTGGGCTGCGCTAAGCCGGTGCCAGCCAGTGTTGATAGATGTCCACGCAGACTTTGTCTACTGAAGGGCCAGCGTAGTTTTCCCAGATGCTGGGCTGGTCGAACTCCACCAGGTAGAGGGGCTGCCGGGGAAGGCCCTGGCCGCCGTAGGCGAGGCCTTCCGGATTGGGGAACACGCCCTGCAGCCTGACCACGCGCCCGGCCTTGCCGCGGACATAGTGGGGCGTGCGGCAGTGGCCCTTCGGCTCGTCGGCGCGGACACGCACGCGGTCGCCCGGGCGGAAGCGGGGCGTCAGCGCCTCCATCACAGCCTCCCGCGCTGCTCAATCTCCGCCACCTTGCGGGCGACCTCCGCCTCGGTGAGGATGCCCTTCTCCACCAGCAGCCTTTTGGTTGCCTCTGCCCAGCGCTGGTAGTAGCTCATGGCCTCGTACTGCGCCGGCTCGATGCTCTCGATAGCCCGGCGCAGCTCGTCGGTGCGCCGGATGCCCTTCCTCCCCAGGACGATATTCAGCGCGTGGGTCCGCACCTCCCAGTCGGCCTTGGGGTGGTCAGTCTTGTCTATCGGCCCGTCGGTGGGCCAGCCGCCCCGGTCGTAGACTCTGGGCATGGTCGCCTCCTTCGGCAGCAGTCCAGGAAGAGAACAGCCAGGAAGAAGCATGCCAGGGGATAGATGCACTATAGGCCCCGCCAGGAGCGGCGTCAAGATGGATGGCACGGCGGACCTCATCTCCAAGGCCCCCTCATCTTGGACACCAGAGGCGAGGTCGCCCCGCCATGTCCCTGGCCTGCCTCCACGGGGAACTTGGCCCACGCGGCCTTTCGCCGTGGCCCTGCCTTCAGTACAATTGGGCTGGATATTCGAGGCGTGCCGATGCTATGACCACTCCGGCCAGGCGCCAGTACCTGCGTATCAAGAAGGAGCACCCCAAGGAAATCCTCCTGTTCCGCATGGGGGACTTCTACGAGACCTTTGACGACGACGCTCGCATAGTCTCCCGCGAGCTGGAGATCGCCCTCACGTCCCGCGAGATGGGGCGCGGCCAGCGCGTGCCCCTGGCCGGCATACCCTATCACGCCCTGGAGTCATACCTGGCACGGCTGGTCAAGAAGGGCTACCGCGTCGCCATCTGCGAGCAGACCAGCGACCCGGCCACCTCCAGGGGCCTGGTGGACCGCGAGGTGGTGCGCGTGGTGACGCCCGGCACCGTCATCGAGGACTCCATCCTGGACCGCAAGGCCAACAACTACCTGGCCTCGGCGGTCATCGAGGGCGACGAGGCGGGCCTGGCCTACGTGGACATCACCACCAGCGAGTTCGCCACCAGCCAGCTTCCCCTGGGAAGCCTGGCGGTGGAGCTGAGCAGGCTCATGCCCTCGGAGGTCCTGGTAGTGGAAGGCACCGAGGGCCTGCCGGTTGAGCCAGGCGTTACCGTGACTCCCCTGGAGCCTGACGCCTTCAACCTGGACTGGGCCAGGGAGGCGCTGCTGGCCCACTTCAAGGTGGCGTCGCTGGAGGCCTTCGGCTGCGATAGCCTGCCGCTGGCCATCCGGGCGGCCGGCGCCATTCTGGACTACCTGGGCCGCAACCAGAAGCCGGCCCTGGCCCAGGTCACCTCCCTGTACACCTACTCCACGGCCTCCTACATGGTCCTGGACCCCCAGACGCGACGCAACCTGGAGCTTTTCCAGGGCGGGCGCTGGGGCGCGGCCAGCGCGTCGCTGTTCTCGGTGCTGGACCGCACCCGGACGCCCATGGGAGCGCGGCTGCTGAGGAAGTGGCTGGGCCAGCCCCTGCTGGACGTGGCCCAGCTCGTCAGGAGGCAGGACGCCGTGGCCTGGTTCCACCGCAGCGCCCTGCGCCGCGAGCGCGTCCTGGCCCTGCTGGAGTCGGTATCGGACGTGGAGCGGCTGGTCAACAGGGTGCGGGGCTTCAGCGCCACGCCCCGCGACCTGGTGGCCCTGGGCCACAGCCTGGAGGTGGTGCCGCAGGTCAGGGCTGTCCTGCAGGAGGACGACGACACGCCGCAGGTCGCCTGGCTGGCCGAGAGCATGCGCGACAACGCCGAGACAGTCCACCTCATCAGGAACGCCCTCAGCGAGGCCCCGCCGCTATCGGTAGGCGACGGCAACGTCATCCGGCCGGGCTTCTCGCCCGACCTGGACGCCCTGAGGACATCCTCCCGCGACGCCCAGGACTACATCGCCAGGCTGGAGCAGCGGGAGCGCCAGCGCACGGGCATCAACTCCCTCAAGGTGGGGTACAACAAGGTCTTCGGCTACTACATCGAGGTCAGCAAGCCCAACCTCCACAGGGTGCCGCCCGACTACATCCGGAGACAGACGCTGGTCAACGGGGAGCGCTTCATCACGCCGGAGATGAAGGAGTACGAGTCCATTGTGCTCAACGCCCAGGACCGCATCAGCGAGCTGGAGGCGTCGCTGTTCCGGCAGGTGTGCCAGCAGGTGGCCGAGGCCGCGCCCTCCATCCTGGCGACGGCCCAGGCCATCGCCCAGGCCGACGTCTTCTGCTCCCTGGCCGACGTGGCCGCTCGCTACGGCTACGTGCGGCCCCAGCTCAACGATGGCGACGTCATCGAGATCAAGCAGGGCCGCCACCCCGTGGTGGAGCGCATGCTGCCCTCAGGCTCCTTCGTGCCCAACGACACGCGCATGTCCACTCTCGATGACCAACTCATCATCCTCACCGGCCCCAACATGGCGGGCAAGTCCACCTACATACGGCAGGTGGCCCTCATTGTGCTGATGGCCCAGGTGGGCAGCTTCGTCCCGGCCCAGTCGGCCACCATCGGCATAGTGGACCGCATCTTCACCCGCGTGGGACTCCAGGACGACCTGGCGGTAGGCCAGTCCACCTTCATGGTGGAGATGGTGGAGACGGCGGCCATCCTGCACCACGCCACTCGCCGCTCCCTCATCGTCCTGGACGAGATAGGCCGGGGCACCAGCACCTACGACGGCCTGGCCATCGCCCGCGCCGTGGCCGAGTACATCCACAACCACCCGCGCCTGGGCTGCAAGACGCTCTTCGCCACCCACTACCACGAGCTTACCCAGCTTGCCGACTACCTGCCCCGTGTGCGCAACTTCAATGTGGCGGTGTCCGAAGACCAGGGTAACGTGGTCTTCCTGCGGCGCATCGTGCCCGGCGGCGCCGACCGCAGCTACGGTGTCCACGTGGCGCGGCTGGCCGGGCTGCCCATTGCCGTCATCAACCGCGCCTGGGAGGTGCTAGCCGAACTGGAGAGCAACCGCAACCACCACATCGCGCCGCCGGCGGGCCTGGCCCAGGCCAGGGCTGGTCGCCGGGGCAGGGCGCCGGCCGCGGCCCAGTTGTCCCTCATGGGGGCGACGCCCTCGCTCATGGAGGAGCTGCTGTCCCTGGACATCGGCTCCATGACGCCCATCGAGGCCATCAACAAGCTCTACGAGCTACAGGAGAAGGCGAGGAGCGAGATGTGACGCCCACCCGAGGCTGGGCGGCTGGCGCCGGGCCGCGGTCCTGCACACAAGGGCATGGGCCGGCTGAGTGCTGGTAGCTTGAAGCCTTCTTGAGTTAGGTGTATATGGTGTAATGTAGGGGCGGGTCTCAGACCTATGCTGTCCGATAAAACCTCATGTTGGGTAAGGAGGTGTATCGCAGCCCGGCAGGGGGAGTTGATAAGCGTTGGGGAAGCAGTCTCCCTCCTCCAGGTGGACCAAGGCCGACTGGA
>DAOUAM010000037.1:0-4958 GCA_034433305.1 Dehalococcoidia bacterium
GGGGAGCTATACTTCAACACAGGCCAGATTGACCAGGCCGCAGCCCACTTCCAGGCCGCTCTCTCCGCCTTCCCCAACTACTACCTCGCCCTCTCCTCCCTCGCCAGGGCACGCGCCGCCCAGGGCAACCTCAACGACGCCATCTCCCTCTACCAGCGCTCCATCGCCATCCTCCCTCAGCCCTCAGCCCTCGCCGCCCTGGCCGACATCTACTCCAGCACTGGCAACTCCCAGCAAGCCCAGACCCTCCTGGACACCATCTCCCTCATCGCCTCCCTCCAGGCCCTCAACCAGCAGCTTTACAACCGTGAACTGGTCCTCTTCTACGCCGACCATGACCTCCATCTCCCTCAGGCCCTGGCCATGGCCCAGCAGGAGCTTGAGGTGCGCAAGGATGTCTTTGGCTATGATGCCCTGGCCTGGGCGCTGTTCAAGAATGGCCGCCATGCCGAGGCCCTACAGGCCATGGAGCAGGCCCTGAAGCTGGGGACACGTCATGCCAGCCTGTTCTACCATGCAGGAATGGTATACTACGCCCTGGGGGACAGGGAGCAGGCCAGGGCTTACCTGGAGCGTGCCCTGGAACTCAACCCTCACTTCTCCTTCCTCCTCGCCCACTCCGCCAGGCTCACCCTCAAGGAGTTGCGGTGAGGCGTAGTACGCCGGTAGTGGGAAGGGCAGGGCAATGAGGCGTGACGGGCGCGGGCGATACAGATGGCTATATCTCGGAGTGGCCCTGCTGCTCCTGGCAGCTTCGCTGCTGGCGCGCCAGCCGCAGGCGGCGCTGGCGCACCCCCTGGGCAACTTCACCATCAACCGCTACAGCCGCATAGAGCTTGCGCCTGGAGGCATACGCGTCCGCTACGTGGTGGACATGGCGGAGATACCAGCCTTCCAGGAGATAGCAGTCATTGACGCGGACCGCGATGGGCAGGTAAGCGACGCAGAGCGGGAGCGGTACCTGGAGCAGAAGGCGGAGGAGCTGCGCCGCGGCCTGCGGCTGGCCATCAACGGCGCGGCTGTTCCCCTGCAGGCCCTGGAGCGAGAGCTGGACTTTCCGCCAGGCCAGGGCGGGCTGGCCACGCTGCGCCTGGGACTCCTGCTGTCCGGGGAGCTACCCCGGCGGGAGGGCCAGCAGCGCCTGGACTACGAGGACACCAACTACGCCGAGCGGCTGGGGTGGAAGGAGATCGTGGTGCAGGCAGGGGATGGCGTGACGCTCCTGGCCTCCAGCGTGCCGCAGGAGGACCGCAGCGGAGAGCTACGCAGCTACCCCCAGGACCTGCTGTCCAGCGCACCCACCGACACCGAGGCGCATGCCACCTTCGTGGTCCTGGGGGCTGACGGCGCTGGCCAGGGACAGCCCGCCGCCGAGGCTGGCACCACGCCCGCCACGACATCCCCAGGCCGAGGCGACGCCTTCACGGACCTGGTATCAGCCGACAGCCTGAGCCTGCCCGTGGTCCTGCTGTCGCTGCTGGCGGCCATCGGACTGGGGGCGCTGCACGCCGTTTCGCCGGGCCACGGCAAGACCATCATGGCCGCGTACCTGGTGGGGACTCGCGGCACCGCGCTGCACGCGGTATTTTTGGGGCTGACGGTCACCGTATCCCACACCCTGGGCGTGCTGGCCCTGGGCCTGGTGACGCTCTACGCCTCTCATCTTATCGCGCCGGAGCGGTTGTACCCGTGGCTTGGCCTGGTCTCGGGGGCTATAATCGTGGACATAGGGCTGTGGCTGCTGGCGTCCAGGCTACGGGAAGGCCGGCACGGCCTGGCCCACGCCATGGAAGCGTCTGGCTGGGCAGGCATGGCGGGCCACCACCATGCCCATGCTGGCGGCCACAGCCACCCCCACCCGCACGCCGGCGGTGACGCCCTGCGCATCACCTGGCGGAACCTGACGGCGCTGGGCGTGGCTGGAGGGCTGCTGCCCTCGACTTCGGCGCTGGTGGTGCTGCTGGCAGCCATATCCCTCAACCGCGTGAGCTTCGGCGTCCTGCTGATCGTGGCCTTCAGCGCGGGCATGGCCGCCGTGCTGTCGGGCGTCGGCCTGCTGCTGGTGTACGCTGGCCGGGCAGTGGAGCGCTTCGGCCCACAGGCCCCGCTGGACCAGCGGGGCGCACGGCTGCTGCCGCTGGTGACGGCACTGGTGGTGCTGGCTTCTGGCCTGTTCATAGCTGTGCGCGCGGCGCTCCAGATGGGGCTGCTGTAGGGCAGGCCGCCAGAGGTATTTACGTTGACTTAAACATGCTTTGTTTATAGAATAGTGAGGAAAGTACCAGCCAGTAGTGTCCCGGCACCAGGGAGGTACTTGATGCCCCAGGCACAGCAGCCACTGACCATCACCATAACCAAGGAGGCCGCCGACCATGTGCGGCGCTTCGCCCAGCAGGCAGGCAAGCCCAATGCCAACCTGCGTGTAGCCGTCAAGGGCGGAGGCTGTTCCGGCCTCACCTACGTCCTCGACCTGGTGGACGAGCCTGGCGAGAACGACAAGGTCATCGAGGCCCACGGCCTGAAGCTGCTCGTGGACAAGAAGTCCTACGTATTTCTGGCCGGCACTATCCTGGAGTACTCCGGCGGGCTGAATGGGAAGGGCTTCGTCTTCCACAACCCCAACGCCAAGACCACCTGCGGGTGCGGCACCTCCTTCAGCGTATAGCCACGCCCAGGCAGTCGCAACATAGTTATCCAGTCCGCCCCGACGCATCGGGGCGGACTGCTGCAAGGGGGCGCTGTCATGCTCACCAGTCCAGTCCTCCAGGTGCAGAAACAGTCCGGCGCGGTCATGGTGGAGGCCCACGGTTGGGAGTTGCCCCGCCGGTACTCCTCGCTGGCGGAGGAATACCGGGCCTGCACCGAGGCCGTCGGGCTGGTGGACCGCTCCTACACCGGCAGGCTACAGGCGTCGGGCAAGGACGCGCTGGACCTGCTCAACCGGCTTTCCACCAACAAGCTGGCCGACCTCTCAGCCTGGCGCGGTATGCACACGGTGCTCACGACGCCCAAGGGGCGCATCGTTGACCTGCTCTTTGTCCTGTGCCTGCCGGACAGCCTGCTGGTGGTGACCTCGCCCGAGACTCGCCAGAAGGTCATGGAGTGGGTGGACTTCTACACCTTCAGCGAAGAGGTGTCCATGAAGGACGTGACTGGCGCCACGGCCATGCTGGGGCTGGTCGGCCCTCGGGCGGGCGACTTGCTGGACAGGATGGCCCGCCAGAAGGCTTCAGCCCTGGCCCCTGGCGGCTCCCTGTGCATACCCATCGGCGGCGCGGACGCCATAGTGACCCGCTCCGATTTCCTGTCCCTGCCAGGCTACGATATCATGGTGCCAGCACAGGAGGGTGTGCGCGTCTGGAAAGAGTTGCTGGACCGGGGCAGCCAGTACGGGATACGTCCCGTGGGCATGGAGGCGCTGGAGGCCGTGCGTGTCGAGCGCGGCGTGCCGCTGTACGGCCGGGAGCTGGGCGAGGACTTCAATCCCCTGGAAGCGGGCCTCATCGGCTTCGTCAGCTTTAGCAAGGGCTGCTACGTGGGGCAGGAAGTGGTAGCCAGGCTGAACACCTACAAGAAGGTCCAGAAGCGCCTGATGGGCCTGTCCTGGGGCTCCGACAGCCTGCCACCCACCAGCGTCAGGCTGCTCCTGGATGGCCGGCAGGTAGGCGTGCTGACCTCGGTAGCCTGCTCTCCGAGGCTCAGAGGGATAGCCCTGGGGTACGTGCGCAGGGAAGTGGCCCAGCCCGGCGGGCTGGTGACCATTGAGACCGTCCAGGGCGAGATAGCGGCCAGGCTGGAGGAGTTACCCTTCAAGCCATAAGGGACAGGCCGCCATCCACCACAATCACCTGTCCCCGGACCATCCTCGCGTCGTCGCTGCACAGGAAGGCCACCACCGCCGCGATGTCCTCAGGAGTCAGCATGCGCCCCGCCGGGTTCCTGGTGCCTTCGGCCAGCATCTCCTGGCGGTTGGGGAAGTGCTCCAGGGCTCCGGTCTCCACGTAGCCGCCCGAGACGGCGTTGACCACGATGCCCCTGGGGGCAAGCTCCACGGCCAGGTAGCGGGTAATGGCCTCCAGCGCCGCCTTGGACGTGCCCACCGAGAAGTAGTAGGGCAGCACACGCTGGGAGCCGAGGCTGGTGATATTGACAATGCTGCCACCGTCGCGCATCAGGCGCGCGGCCTCCATGGCGCACAGCCATGGAGCCCTGGCGTTGATGTTCATGGTCCAGTCCCAGTGCTTCTCCTCCAGGTCGGCGGCCGCCCTCTGCACGCCCGAGGCCGCGTTGTTGACCAGGATATCCAGGCGTCCGAAGGCCTGCTCCACCTGAGCGAAAAGCTCCTTGATCTTGCTGGACTCGCCCAAGTGCGCCCGGACGCGCAGGCAGCGCACGCCCAGGGCCTCGATGTCGCGCTGGGTCTCGGCGGCGGCCTGGTGGTTGCGCAGGTAGTTGAAGGCGACGTCGGCGCCGCGCCGGGCCAGCTCCAGGGCTATGGCCCTGCCGATGCCCCTGGAGCCTCCGGTCACCAGGGCGACCTTGCCCCGGAAGCTGCTAGCCTGGTCACTCATATCTTGCCTGCCTGTACCATCTATGCCTCCGCCTCGCCGCTACGGAGCTCTTCGAGCATCTCTGGAGTGATGAGGCCCTGGGAAAGTCCACGTATCAGAATATAGGGCTGTAGCAACGGGTCTCGGAACCTGAAGCGGTACCTCCGTCGGCTCCCAACTTTCTGTAGCACAGCTCCCCTGGCCACATCGCAGAACTGGTCCAGGTGACGCGCAAAGGCAGATATGTCGTACTTGCGGTGCATAATCATTGACATGGGCCGTCGGACGTCACTAGCGCTAAAATAGCCCAGTTCATCTACAGGGGAGATGGCACATGCCAGGAGCACCTGCTGAAAAAGGTTGTCCTTCCTGGGACTGGTAGTAGCCAGGTCGTAACTCACCATTATG
>DAOUAM010000038.1:0-44488 GCA_034433305.1 Dehalococcoidia bacterium
ACCGATGTGGACGTGAACTCGTACATGAACTTCATCAGGGACACGTCCCACAGGTCGTCCACACCCACGATGACGACCGCCGTGTTCTCCGAACGGCGGTCCAGGTCCTGGCTTATGCGCTGGGCTATCTCGCCAACGAAGCCGCTGACGATGTCCATTTTCTCAGCCAGGTTGCGGTAGCGGTACAGGATGCCCGGACTGTTGGGGCCGTACTTCAGCGCCACGTCCCGCAGGTACTCGTAGGCCTCCGGGCTGAAGCCTTCCAGGTTCAGGGCATAGGTAGGAGTGACGATGGCCGGGCGCTCTGCTATGACCCTGCCTGTCCTGATGACGCCCTCCTGCTTGCTGGAGTCAGCGTCCTGGTACACCGGCTGGGTGACCACGTAATAGGAGATGTTGGTGACGCCAAATGTAGCCAACTGTTGCCTGGGATGGCGCACCACCCAGGTCTGCTCGATGGCCCGTCTCCAGTCGCGTTCGTCGTGGACCATTGTCCTGCTCTGTGCCTGGCACCACCAGTCTGGCGGTACCTCACTACCGATGCTAGATACCTGTGTTACCGGTGTCAAGTGGGCGCGGCCCAGAGGGCGACATCGCACCACGAAAAACTCTTGACAAATCATCAACTTCGCATTAATATTAACACTGTCCCAAGTGATTGAGCGAAATGCTCAATGCCTCTGGAAGCAGCCGGTCCAACGGCAGCATTCCGGGGTGAAGGCTAGACCGCCAGTGGTCGAAGCCGTCAGGGCAGGCCAGCTCAGGCTGGCAAGTCTGTCGGGCAACGGCCACAGGTGGTCACGACGCCGGAACCATAAGGCCCGCTGAGGTTCTGCTGAAGTGGGCCAGTGAGGCGGCGAGCAAGTCCGGGGTCACTTGGGACATCTATTTTGTGGGCACTGGCCTGTAAAACAGGATTCGTCATGGCACCAATTCTGCTTGACAGGTCTTCGCACCACAGAATAGGCTTGGACGCATAAAAGTCCTGTAGGATTTCGCCGAATGCAGAAAGCCGCGGGGCGCGGCGCGGGCGACCGCGCTGGCACCGAGGGCCGGGACGTAGATAGGCGGTTCCGCGCGGGACTTTTATTTTTGGGCGCTACTCCCTGGACTCGGGCTTGAGAGCGCCGATGAAGGGCAGGTTGCGGTACTTCTCCAGGTAGTCCAGGCCGTAGCCCACCACGAACTCGTCGGGCACCTCGAAGCCGACGTACTTGATGGGAATGTCCACCAGCCGGCGCGCGCGCTTGTCCAGCAGGGCGCATATCTCCAGGCTGGCCGGCCCCTTGGCCCTCAGGTGGCCCAGCAGGTAGTTGAGGGTCATGCCGCTGTCCACGATGTCTTCCACCAGGATAACGTCCCGCCCCGAGATGTCCAGGTCCAGGTCCTTGGTGATGTGAACGCCATGGCCCCCGCCGTTGTAGCGGGAGATGGACATCATGTCCACCTCCACTGGCAGGGAGATTTCCCGCATCAGGTCGGACATGAAGCACAGCACCCCACGCAGCACCCCCACCAGCACAGGCTTCGTGTCCCTGTAGTCCAGCGAGATCTGCCGCCCCAGCTCCCCCACCCTCTGCTGGACCTGGCGTGCCGTAAACAGCACCCGGTCTATGCCCGTGACCTCGGCCTGGGCCAGCGGCCCGAAGCCGTACTTGGCCAGCAGGCGATGGTAGTCCCGGCGGTACAGCAGCTTGATGTTGATGTCCGGGTAAAGCTCTCTCAGGCGACGGAGTTTGCGGTTCTTCTCGGTGACCAGGCTCTGCTTGAGGGTAGTAATCTCGATGTAGAGGTCGAGCTCGGGGAGGTAGAAGTCCGGGGTTAGCATTTCCACCACGCGGCCCTCTTCCCATCGGAGGGGAAAGGAGCGTGGCTCGTACTGCCACTTCACCCCATAGAAGTCGAGGATCTGGGCGAACTCCCGCTCGCTGGGGTGAGCGAAGGTCGGGAGCCTGGCTGGCGGTCCCGCCTCCTGGCGCGTCGTGGATGGGGCCTGCCCCTGGACCGCTAGCTGGTCACGACTGTCAGCCAACATGCGCCTCCGCCTGCATTGTGACTCCCATGACAATAATACTCCCTGAGCGGCCAGCGCGCAAAGGGCAGCTTAGGCGCTAAAGACTAGCACACTGGCAGCCTCACCACGGCCGCGCGAGGCGCCATGGGGCCGCCGCTGTCGTCGTCCATCTGTAGGACGCGCACTTGGAACTCGGCGGTGCCAGCCCTCAGGCCCTCCACCTGTAGCGTGGCCAGCGTGGTGCCGCTGGCTCCGCTCTGCGCCAGCTTCAGCAGGTCGGCCGCCGCAATCCGGATGGACGAGCCATTGGACAGGAAGTCCCGCGAAAGCCCGAAGCCAGGGAACTCCACCCCTGTGATGCGGGCGACCGTGGGGTCAGTGAGGCGGACCTCGATGTGGAAGCCGGCCAGCCCATCGGGCGCCTGGTCCAGCACCAGGGGCAAGGCAGCCGTGGCCCCAATGGGGATGCTTTCGCCCTGAAGCGTAAGCGTAAGTGGCCCTTCCAGGTCGGCAGACAGCGGCAGGACCTCTTCCCGCCCGGGGCTGCAGCCGGACACGGCCTCGCCAGGGGATGTGTTGGCCGTTGTGGTGACGGCCCTTACCAGGAGCCAGGTCAGCAGGGCCAGAGTGGAGATGGAAGCCACCACCCCACCCATCCGTATCGAGAGGAGCGCAGCAGACGTGGGCTTTGTACTCACGGGAGACCTCCAGCAGGCGCCCCACGCATGCTGCCGACGACCGGCTGGGCCATGCTGCCACAGCCCGCCGGCGCGGCGATTACCACCAGGAGTCAGCATACTGCAAGGCAGGCTGCACACTCATTCTAGCGCATTTCTAAATCCTCGGAGTGACAAAGTGTGAAAACACGCCAATTCAGGAGGGGTGCTATAATGCTGGTGTGCCAGCCTCTCGCCATGGGGCGGGCCCTGTACCCGCCGGGAGGACAGGATGAACGTCGGCATCTGCAAGGTGACCCTCCGCATCCCTGAGAACCACAGCCTCAAGGGAAAGCGCCGCGTCATAAACTCCCTGTGCGACCGTGTGCGCCACCGGTTCAACGTCTCCATCGCGGAGGTGGACGACAACGACGTCTGGCAGATCGCCACGTTGGGGATAAGCTGCGTCAGCAACCACTCGCGCCACGCCGGCGAGGTATTGAACAACGTGGTCGCCTATATCGAAAGCATCAAGGAAGACGTGGAGCTGCTGGACTACGAGCAGGAGACCATCTCCGGCTTCTAGCCTCAGCGGCCAGAGCCTGCTGGCCCTTTCATGGACGTTGCTTCCTTTCTCAACAACCTGCGAGGCATGCCCTGGTACCGTGACCAGATAGTACACCACCAGGACATTCCGCCACGGTCGGCCATCCCCGGCGGCCTGGACAGGCCCCTGCACCCCACGCTGCGGCGCTCCCTGGACGCCCTGGGCATTGACTTCCTCTACTGGCACCAGGCCGAGGCCATCAACGCGCTGCGGCGGGGCGAGAACGTCATAGTGTCCACGCCGGCCGCCAGCGGCAAGAGCCTGTGCTATCACCTGCCCGTCCTGGAGGCCCTGCTGGAAGACCGCTCCAGCCGGGCGCTGTACATTTTCCCCACCAAGGCACTGGCCCAGGACCAGGCCAGGGGCCTGGCCCAGTTGCTGCCCGAGGGCGTCCGGGTGCGCCACGGCATATTCGACGGCGACACGCCTTCCCAGGACAGGGGCGAGATACGCCGCAGTTCCCAGATAATTCTCACCAACCCCGACATGCTGCACCTGGGCATCCTGCCCAACCACCGGGCCTGGTACCACGTGCTACGCGGGCTGCGCTACGTAGTCCTGGACGAGGCCCACGTGTACCGTGGCGTCTTCGGCTCCCACGTGGCCAACGTCCTGCGGCGGCTGCGGCGCATCTGCCAGCGGCTCGGCTGCCGGCCCCAGTTCATCCTCTGCTCGGCCACCATCGCCAACCCGGGCGAACACGCCCAGCGGCTGGTGGGCCTGCCCTTCCACGTGGTGGAGGAGGACGGCTCGCCCTACGGTGGCAAGGACTTCCTCTTCTGGGACCCGCCCATGATAGACATGGCCAGGGGCAGCCGCCGCAGCAGCAACAGCGAGGCCGTGCTCATATTCGCAGAGCTACTGCGCCGCCACGTGCGTACGCTGACCTTCGTGCGCAGCCGGCGCGCAGCCGAGCTACTGTACATCTATGTCCGGGACCAGCTAAGGCTGTCCAGCCCCGCCGTCGCCAGCCGCGTCGCGCCCTACCGGGCCAGTTACCTGCCTGAGGACAGACGCCGCATCGAGCGCGATTTCTTCGAGGGGCGCCTGCTGGGGCTGACCACCACCAACGCCCTGGAGCTGGGCATAGACATCGGCGACCTGGACGCCACTATCCTGGTGGGCTACCCTGGCAGCACCGCCAGCACCTGGCAGCAGGCCGGCCGCAGCGGCCGGCGCGGGCACCGCGCCCTGAGCGTCCTGGTGGCCCTGGACAACCCCCTGGACCAGTACCTCATGCGCCACCCGGAGACCTTCTTTGGCAAGCCCATGGAGAGCGCCCGCATCTCTCCTGAAAATCCCTACATCCTCAGGCCACACCTGCTCTGCGCCGCCTACGAGGCGCCGCTGACCGAGGACGACCGCGACTTCTTCGGCCCCGGCATGGAGCAGCAGGCCCTGGCCCTGGCCGATGATGGCTTCCTGCGCAGGAAGGGCGAGCTGTGGCACCTGGAGCCTGGCGTGAGCTACCCTGCCCAGGACGTGAACATCAGGTCAACGTCGGGCCACTTCTACACCCTGGTGGAGCAGGACAGCGGCGTGGTCCTGGAGACGGTGGACGAGGCGTCGGCCTTCCTGGAGCTGCACCCGGGAGGCGTGTACCTGCACCAGGGTGAGTCCTACCTTATCACCGACCTGGACCTGGAGTCGCGCACGGCCTATGCCGTCAAGACCGAGGTGCCCTACTACACCGAGGTCCGGGACTTCACCGACACGCGGGTACTCAACGTCTTCAAGCACAAGTCGGCCGGCAGGACCACGGCCTACCTGGGCGAGGTGGAGGTGACCACCACCGTGCTGGGCTTCAAGCGCAAGGCCCACTTCACCGAGGAGGTGCTGGGTGAGGAGTACGTCAGCCTGCCGCCCATGAGCTACAACACCATCGCCTTGTGGTTCGACATCCCCAGGGACACGCTGGACCACATCCACGCCAGCAAGCTGGACCTGGCTGGCGGGCTGCATGCCACCGAGCACGCGGCCATCGGCGTGCTGCCTCTGTTCGCCCTGTGCGACCGCAGAGATATAGGCGGCATCTCCACGCCCCTGCACCCGGACACAGGCAGACCCCAGGTCTTCATCCACGATGGCCACCCGGGTGGCGTGGGCATCGCCGAGCGTGGGTACGAGGTCATAGAGGACCTGTGGCGGGCCACCCTGGACGTCATAGAAAACTGCCCCTGCGAGGCCGGCTGCCCGGGCTGCATCCAGTCGCCCAAGTGCGGCAACAACAACCAGCCGCTGGACAAGGCCGTGGCCAGGCTGGTGCTGCGCGACATCCTGGGCCTGCCTCGGTAGCGCTACCTCCTGGAGTAGAACTCCACCACCAGGGGAAGCTCGCAGAGCAGCGGCACCTCTCCCAGGCTGGGCAGGCGCAGCAGCCGGACCGAAAGCTCGTCCGGCGACAGCTCCAGGTATGGCGGCGGGCTGGCCGACCGGGCCGCCTCCAGCATGCCAGGAATGTGCCTGCTCTCCGGCCTCACCGACACCACGTCCCCTGGCGCTACCTGGTACGATGGCAGGTTGACCCGCTGCCCGTTGACCAGGATATGGCGATGGGCCACAAACTGCCTGGCGGCATAGATAGTCGGTGCCAGCCCGCCTCGCATCACCACTGAGTCCAGTCGCGTCTCCAGGAGCTGAACCAGCACCTCGGTGGTCGTGCCGGGATGCTGCGAGGCCCGGCGGTAGAGGTTGCCAAGCTGGCGCTCGCTGAGATTGTACTGCGCCCGCAGCTTCTGCTTCTCCAGTAGCTGGCGCTTGTAGTCGGACATGCGGAAACGCCGGCCTCTGGCGGAAGGACCAGCCGCTCCGGGTGGATAGGGCTTACGGGACATCACCCGCGAGGCTTTGGGCGTCAGGGCGATGCCCAGCTTGCGGGAAAGCCTGGTCTTCGGGCCGGTGTACTTCATGGCGGCCTCCAGTGAGAATACAGGCGCGCGGCACCTGCAACCCCAGTCTATACGGAGGCGACGCCATGCGACTGACTCATTGGGCCCACATAGCCGGGGCAGTCTTTGCTAGTCCCCTGGGGGCGTGGGCCAGTACGACGATGGAAGCCGCACCAGACTGGAAACGCCAGGAACCTTGAAGGACGTGCAGCGCTATGCTATCCTTAGCTACGGTCGGGGAGTGGCGCAGCTTGGTAGCGCACTTGCATGGGGTGCAAGGGGTCGCTGGTTCAAATCCAGTCTCCCCGACCAGATTTGTCTTTACCGTCCTGCCTTCCAGGGACAGCTATACACCAGGCCTACCTGAAGAGACCCTGCCCTTATAGCTGTACGGGCTACCATTGCGAGCTAAAGGCGAGTGTCTGGTGGGCCGCGCAGCCACACAGCAGGGTACATGCTATGCCATCGCCCTGACTAAAGGACGCACGGCCTCAACGAAATCGTGCAATCGGTCAATCATCCCGACATGACCGCCTGGCACCCGCACAACTTCGTTTCCCAGTCGCTCGGCAATCCATAAGCCGATCTCACCGAAGAATGGCGGACTCTCCTCTCCCACCAGTAGCTTGACCGGGACCGATAAAGCCCGCAAGCGCTCCTCGTCTGGACGCCAGGACTCGAAGGTGCCGAACTCCAGGCCGAAGAAGACCTCCCCGTTATTGAGCATCCGCTGGATGACAGGCCCAGGCAGGGGCCGGATGCTCTCGCCTGCGGCGAACCCCACGAACGCCTCCATGGCTGCGCGCGGCCCGCCCTTGGCCATGGCATCCTTGATCATCGGCTGCATCACCACCATGACATCTTCCGGGTGCTGGAGTACGGACAGCAGGGCAGGCTCGTGCAACAGCGCCCCACGGAACAGGCGCTTGTGCTCCATGACGGCGTACAGGGCGATGATAGCACCGCTGCTATTCCCTAACACCACCGCCGGTGCGACGTCCAGCGCCCGTACTAGCCCCGCGATATCCCTCGCCTGCTCCTCGCTCGACGTCCGGGTCCATCCCTCCGGTCGTGGGCTTCGTGAGTTCCCGCGCCTGTCGTAGGTAACTACCGTGAACTCGTCCGCCAGGGCATCGGCCAAGGGCTGCAGGTACCCGCCGTCGCCGCTGGCGCCCGGCACAAGCACCAGCGATGGGCCGGTCCCATGCACCTCGCAGTACAACCTCGTATCTCCGATATCAACCAACCTGTTCATATCGCCCTCCCCCTTTCATGGTGACGTCCGGACTGGGTGGACATCCCTGGACATAGCATGCGCCGCCCCGGCGGCGGTCGCATCGGGCGATCGCCCCATCTTTAGCAGAGGTCAGTCCTGGAGGAGGCCATTCTGGAGGGCGAAAAGGGCGGCGGATGCTCGGGAGGAGACGCCGAGCTTGGCGTAGATGTTTTCTACGTGGCGGCCGACGGTCTTGGGGGAAATGACGAGCTGGCTAGCAACGGCGCGCTTGGAGACGCCACGGCTGATGAGCCGCAGGACCTCCACCTCGCGGTCGGTGAGGCCATTGGGCCAGGGCGCACGCACGCGCGGGACAGCCTGGCCGGCGGCGTTTAGCACGCAGCGCACGGCGGTGCGGTCGAAGCGGCCTGCGTCCGCCTCCCTTTGCAACTCGGCAGCGCGCGCCTGCTCGTCCAGGGGCGGGCGATAGGGCTGGCGTTGCCCCATGGCCTGATAGGCGTTGGCGACTGCCAGGATGCGCGCCGGCATCGGGAGCGCCCCACCGCTGATGCCGCGGTGGTAGCCCGAGCCGTCCAGCCGCTCGTGATGGGAACTGGCGAGAAAGGCGATTCTGCTCAGCACCGGTGACCGCGAGAGGACTCGCTCTGTCAGATAGGGGTGGAGGCGCACACGCTCCCACTCCGCTGTGGACAGCGGCCCCGGCTTCTCCCAGATGCCGTTAGGGATGCCGGTCTTGCCCAGGTCATGGACCAGGGCAGCGCGGCGTATGTCCAGGACATACGCCGCGGAGAGGCCGGCGCTACGGGCCGCGGCTGCTGCAAGCTCGGCGACCTGGGAAGAATGTCCAAGAGTGTAGGGTGACTTGAGGTCAGCAAAGTCAGCAAGGGCGCCGAGCACGGCGTCGAGGCGGGCGTCGTCCACGGACTCCTGCGGCGCCGGTTCAGCCGCGAGTACAGCGTCCCAGACCGGGCCTGCGGCTGCCTCGGCCAGCCAGCCCTCCCCGCGAGCGAGGAAAACGTCGGTCATGGCGGGGTCGTAGGCCCTGGCGCGCCGGCGTCGCAGCACGTCCCGTGTCAGGTCCCAACCACCCAGGCGATAAAACACCTCGACATCCCTTGCCAGGGAAACGGTGCGCGCCGGAGCTGGGATGGCCTCGCCAGAGAGCAGGCCGGGCAGGCCCTTGCCGTCCCAGCGCTCGAAGGTGGAGCCGACGAATCTGCCGATGGTCTCGCGAAGACCCATGCGATTGGCAAGCATCTGCGCTACCTCGCAGTGGGCGGCAATGGCCCGCCTGGCGCCGCTGCTACCGTCGGTGAGGGCGCCAGCGAGCAGCCGGAGGCGGGTAACCAGTGGGCTGTCGGCAGCGAAGTGGCGCACCATGTAGGCCAGGTACTCGGGCATATCGGCCATTATGACCGGCGCAATGCCGGCACGGTCGCTGATGTCGTCGCCGCCGACGGCAGCGGCTGCCTCGTGGGCATCGGACGTACAGCCGACGAAGCGCAGCAGGGCCAGATAGTAGACATCGGCCAGGTCCCGGCCCGGCAGGCCCAACTCACGCGCCGCGTTCATGGACAGCAGGCAGGTCCTGAGTGCCTGCTCCATCGGCTGGCCCATACCGAGGTCTGTGGCCAGGGATAGCGCCGCTATAAGCTCGGCTAGCCTGACTGGTTTATCCACCTGCGTCATGGCCAAGCTGAAGGAGATGTCCTCACTACAAGCGCCTGACAAAAGGTTACATCCACTCGCGCAACCATGGACTGGGGCAACACTCGGGCCAGGCACACGGCAACACTTCGGCCGGCGCCAGGCCGCTCCATCTACGACGCTAGCTCGTCGTAGATGGCCCGGGAAACGGCGGCCAGGGCCAGGTCGGTGGCGAGCCGGTCCCCTTCGACTCGCTTGGCCATGATGGCGACGGTGTAGGGGCCGTTGGGGGCGTAGACGATGCCCACGTCGCAGCGCACGCCCTGGTAGCTGCCCGTCTTGTGGGCTACCTGGGTCCCCACAGGTAGCCGGTGCGGTATTACGGTGTTCAGTTGCTGCCGGGACAGGATGTCCAGCACCGCCTCGCGGGACCGGGGCGAGAGTACCTGCCCTCGGTACACAAGCTCCAGCAGCCGGCACATGTCCTCCGGAGAGGACACGTCCGACTTTTCCTCGGAGAAGCCGTCGGCCTCGGGCACGAACTGGCGCAGGAAGAGCTTGTCCGAGGCGAGCCTGTAGCTGTGGGTGGGGTTGCCAGGGTCCAGCCCAACGATGCTGTAGAGTAGCTCGCGAGTGGTCATGGGGATGCGCGTCTTGCTCAGGCCCAGCTCCCTCAGCATCTGGACCAGGTTCTCCCGGCCCACCAGGTTGTACAGTATGTCGGTGGCGACATTGTCGCTGATGATGACCATGAGCACCGCCAGGTCCCGGATGGTGGGCTGGAGGCCAACGCCCAGCTCCTTGAGGACGCCTGAGCCTGGCACGCGCATGGAGTCGGTCAGCGAGATGCGCTGGTCAAGGTCTATCCTGCCCTGGTCCACCTGGCGGAAAAGTTCCACCAGCAGGGGCACCTTGAGCGTACTGGCTGTGAAGAAGACCTTGTCGGCATTGTGGCGTAGCTGCTTTCCAGTCTCCAGGTGCATAGCGGCCACGCCCACCATGCCCCTGACCGCGCCAATGGCATGCTCCAGAGCACTCATGGCAGCACTCCTTTCCCTCCCGGGGTGCGCGGGCCATGCCATGCGCTGCCCTGCGACCTGTGCCCCTATGATGGAGTCACGTCAGCACGTACCCCAGGGCCTTCAACGCCTCGCGTGCGGCTTCCTGCTCCGCATCTATCTTGCGCCGGCCGGTGCCACGTCCCATGACCTGGCCCGAGACCAGCACTTCCGCGGTGAAGGTACGAGCGTGGTCCTTGCCGCTGACCTCCACAATGCGATAGGATGGCGGCGGCTGCTTTCTGCCCTGAAGGGCTTCCTGCAGCGCCGACTTGGGGTTCTGGAGCGCTCCGCGCTGCCCTACCTCGGCGATCTCGCGTCCCAGAGCGCGCAGGACAAAGGCGCGGGCTGGCTCGTAGCCCTGGTCCAGGAGCAATGCCCCCACCAGCGCCTCGAAGGCGCCGGACAGGTTGGATGGCCGCTCCCTGCCGCCGCTGGCCTCCTCGCCCCGGCCCATGACGAGATGGCGCCCCAGGTCCAGCGACCTGGCTGCTCGGGCAAGGGCCTCGTCCTGCACCAGGGCAGAGCGCAGCGAGGTAAGCTCTCCCTCTGAGCGGCCCGGGTAGCGCTGGTATAGCTCGTGCGCCATGACCAGGCCCAGCAGAGCGTCCCCCAGGAACTCCAGCCTTTCGTTGGACTCCGGCACGATGCCCGGAAACTCGTTGATATAGGAGCTATGGACGAGGGCAAGCTCCAGCAGCCCACGCTGGCGAAAGGTCACGCCCAGCTTTGCTTCCAGCTCTTCCAGTTGGCCCATAATGGCTGAGTCGGCTACCTCAAGGCCCCTTTGGGCCAGGGTGGCTGTGGGCGCTTGATCTCGCCGATGAATGGCCTGAAGTAAGCCACCGAGAGGAAATGCTCGAAGGCAGCAATGGAGTCTTCCTCGGCGGGGATAAAGGCCTTCAGGTACGCGGCAGCGCCGTTATCGAAGAGGAAAGTGGGAGTACCAAAGATGCCGTACTTCTCCACGGCCTCGGTGTGGTCGCGGCCAATGACCTGGAGCAATTCGGGGTCTCGTATATCCTCGGCGAAGCGGCCGGCATCCAGCCCCACCTCCCTGGCAAGCCCTATCAGCGGCTCGGGCTTGTTGAGGGGGAAGCGCCCCTCTCCCTTCTGCACGGGCCGCGCGTGCCGGGCCGCCAGCAGCGCCAGGTGGTAGCGTTCGAAGGCTTCCTGGCCCTGGCGACGGGCTGCCTCGCCTGCCCTCGCTGCCCACAGCGACCGGGCATCGTAGGTCTCAGGCTGCTCCCACACCTTCCACTCCGGCCCGTTCTTGGAGTTCACCTGCTCCAGGGAGAAGTTCTTCCAGGTCACCTCCAGCCTGTCTTTGTATACCTTCTTTACTCTGTCCAGCCACACGGCTGTGTTATACACCCAGGGTCAAGAATAGTCGGCGTAGATGTCGAACCGGATACTCTCCATGGTGACAGCCCTCCCTAGCCTGGACTAACTGCATTTTAAGTGCCAGGTGAATGGAAGTCAAAACCCCTGCCGGGCCTATAGCGTTTTTGCGTTGCGTCTGCACGGCAGTATGCAGGGGCAGGTTTCAAACCTGCCCCTGCATTGCCCTGGGGAAGTGGCCCAGCCATTCATGGCGTACACCCGCCCTGAAAACGCTCTAGGCCCTGTCCAGCCGCTGATGGGACTCCGCCTCCGCCGTAACCCTGTCCCAGCTATAGGTCATGGGTAGCAGCCGCACCTCGGCCCATACCGGCGCCTGGTCGGCGTAGTGCGGGCTGCCCGGGTGCCCCGAGGCGCCCAGGGGCACCACCCAGCGGGAGTTGTCCCAGTTGCCGGTATCGAAGACGTAGCGCGCCACCGACATGCCATTGACCACGAAAGGCTCGGCGTGGGGGTAGCTGGCCGCCTGGGGCGTGTCGCCGTCGCCGCCCATGGGCACCGACGGCGGGTCCAGCAGCGCCGCAAGCTCCGGGAAGGACGCCGACAGCGTGTGCTTCGGCCTGGTGTGGTGCACCCTGCCCCACTGCCAGGTGTCCACGTTGTCGCCCAGGCGCTGGCGCAGGTAGGCGACGCCCTCAGCCAGGGCCTTTGCCAGCACCGAAGGCCAGTCGCTGCCGGCCGGCAGGAGGGACGTGTCGCCCTTTTCAGCCATGGTGACCAGCAGGGACGCAAGCTGGCGCACGTGGTTGGGCGCGCCGCGGCCGCTGGCGCTGAAGGCCTCCTGGGCCAGGTCTCCCAGCAGGTGCCCGATGACGGCCTCGTGCAGCTTCATGCGGAAGGCGCTGTATATGGTCGGAGCGACGGCGTCCCGCTCCATGGAGCCATCCCAGCCCGAAAGCCTCTCCTGCGCCCTGCGCGACCATTCGTCCTGAGGCTTGACCCTGGACAGCAGCCGTGCGTAGGCGCGGGCCGGGATGGACACGCGCTCGGCGTGGACCGACGCCATGTCCTGCACCGTGGCCCGCCGCAGCAGGTTGAGCCTGTCGGTGATGCGGCGGGCGCGGTACTCGGGGGCGAAGTCCAGGGCGATGTAGTAGGGATAGTCCTTGCCCACGATGCGGTTGTTGGCCGTGACGATGTAGCCCGTGTCCGGGTTGCGCAAGCGGGCCAGCGCCTCGAAGGGTATGTAGCCCTGCCACTCGTGCTCGCCCGTCCAGCCGGGCACGGGCAGCCAGGCGTTGGCCGCCGAGCGGACGGGCACCTTGCCCCGGTCCAGGTAGCCGATGTTGCCATGGACGTCGGCGAACAGGAAGTTGTTGCAGGGGTCCACCCAGTCGCGCATGGACTCGTCCAGCTCGTCGGCGGAGGTGGCCGCGAGCATCTTGCGTATGCACTGGAAGCCCAGGTCTGGCTCGGCGGTGGCCGTGTACCGGAAGGCGACGCCGTAGCCCCTGGCCGGGTCACCCTCGATGACCGGGCCGTGGTGGGTCACGGTCACGTCCAGCTCCACCTCCTGGCCGCCACGGACTTTGACCGACTCGTGGCGCACCTCGGCCTTCCTCCACTGGCCCATGTACTCGTAGCGCGTTGGGTCGCCGGGCTGGAAGCGCTCCAGGTACAGGTCCTGGTAGTCGGCCTGGGCGTGGGTGACGCACCAGGCCACGTGGGCGTTGTGGCCGAAGTGGGGGAAGCCAGGGCACCCGGGGAAGGACATGCCGATGACATCGAACTCCGGGCAGGCGATGTGGCCCTGGTAGTAGACGTTGGGCACGTCCAGGGCGCGGTGGGGGTCACCGGCCAGCAGCGGCTTGCCCGAGGCCGTGCGGCTGCCCGCCAGCACCCAGCTATTGCTGCCGGCGTCGGAGTCCTGGCCGTGGCCCTGGCCGGGGTGCCAGGGGGCGATGGCCGCCATGCCCTTGCGCAGCTCCTCCAGGCCGTCCAGCGCGGGGCCATCGTACACCGCGCCGGGCGGCACAATGAGCAGGTGGCCCGGCTGGTAGCCGCGCAGGAGCCGGGCAGCCCCCTCGGGGCCAAGGGCACGCAGGAGTCTGGCCCGCCACAGCTTGCCCTCGAAGACGCCCATGAGGATGTGACGCACCTTGAAGACGGCCATGCAGTCCCAGGGCTGCCACGGCTCCGGGTTGCCGCCGACGAGGTTGTACTCGATGGGCAGCCTGTCGGTGGACTGGATGAAGGCGTTGACGCCGGCGGCGTAGGCGTCGAACATGGCCCTGGTCTCGGCGTTGACAGCCTGGTAGTCGGCCCGGACGGTGGGCGCTATCTGGAAGCGGCGCATCATCAGGTCCTGGGCCAGGCCAGGCGCGCCGGCGAACTCGGCCCAGCGCCCGTAGGCCCGGCGGCGGTCGTAGTCCATATGCCACAGACGGTCCTGGGCGGCGGCGAACCCCTGCCCGAAGAAGGCATCGTGGGCCGTCCGCGCCCTGACGTGGGGAATGCCGTAGCGGTCGCGGTATATCTCCACCGGGGCCTCCAGGCCCTTCAGGCGCAGGGGCCTGGAGGTGTCGGGCAGGGCTGACCTCAGGTCTGCTCGGGTCTTGGGCAGCGTGGCCATACCACCTTCCTCCGTTGGACCTCTCCAGACCATCAAGGACTGGAGGGACTATGACAGCCTTGTCGCAGCCAGCATGAAGAACGGATGAAAAGCTCTGGCTGTTTTCGTACCGATTATAGCCGTGTCAACCTCGCATTGCGCAAGAACGCCAGCAGCATCTCTCGCATCTGCGCCTCGTAGTAGGGCGCGTACCTGGCGAACTCGCGGATATTCCTGGCCGACTCTTCCAGCGGGTCAAACTGACTGCCCATGAGCTTGTAGTCGTCAGCAAGCTCGCGGTCCCACACTTCTAGCTCTTCCAGGGTAAGCTGCGGCTCAAACTGGAAGCCGTAGGAGTCGCCGTAGCGGAAGGCCATGTTGATTTTGCGATAGGTCCCGTCACGGCACAGCATGTAGCCTTCTGCCAGTTTGACGGCCCCTGGAGGGATGGAAAAGCACTCGCCGTGAAGCGTCGGCACGAGGGGGATGGCGATCTTGCCAAATACAGGGTCGGCGTCGCCCTCTCGGGTCACCCACAGCTTTCGCAGGCCGAACTGGTAGCCGCCTGTGGGCCCCACCACTCCACCCAGTGCCCTGGCCAGCATCTGCGCCCCTAGGCACACGCCGAGCACAGGCTTGCCCCGGGCTATGGCGTCCTTGAGATAGGCCTGCTCCTCATGAATGGCCGGATAGTCGTCGTTGGCCGACATGGGGCCGCCCAGCGCTATAATCAGGTCAACATCGCGCGGCCCTGGCGGCGAGAAACGGTCGTACGCCGGCGCTGACTCGAAGACATTCAGAGGCTCAAGGTGGAAACCAAGTCCCTTCAGCGTCTCGGTGAAATTCCTGGCTAGCGACTCCGGGGCCGCGTGCCGGATGACCAACGCCCGCTTCATGTGCACCTCGGTCATGGGGATTATGGCACTGGCGAGGCAGGACTGCAACCCGAGACGTCACCCCTTGTCCAGCAAGGGGGAGACCAGGAGGGGGTCGAGAAGGCAGCACCTGCTAGCTTGTTACAGGCTCCCCTTGCTGTATCAAGCTGCATCCCCAGGAGTGAGACAAGTATAATGGGTACCGCATCCTCTGGAGCCGGAGCAAGTACATGACCATACGCCGCCTGCCGCTAGCGGAGACGCTGAAGGCGCTGCCGCCCGAGTGGCCTCAGGACCCCATACCCGCCATCCGCCAGGCCATCGCCCGGTCGGGGCGCAAGGTCGCGGTGCTGGACGACGACCCCACCGGCGCCCAGACGGTGTACGGCGTGCCGGTGCTGACGCGCTGGGACGTGGACTCGCTGGCCGCCGAACTGGGCGGCGAGTCCTCCACCTTCTACGTCCTTACTAATTCCCGCGGCCTGGCGCCATCGGCGGCCAGCGCCCTCAACGCCGAGATAGGCCACAACCTGCTAGAGGCGGCACGGAAGGCAGACCGTCCCTTCACCATAGTCAGCCGCAGCGACTCCACCCTGCGGGGCCACTTCCCCGGCGAGGTGGAGGCGCTAGCCAGGGCCCTGGGCAACGGCTTCGACGCCTGGGTGCTCGTGCCCTTTTTCCTGGAGGGCGGGCGCTACACCTTGGACAACGTACACTACGTGGCCGAGGGCGACTGGCTGGTCCCGGCGGGCGAGACCGAGTTCGCGCGGGACCCCGCCTTCGGCTACCGCGCCTCGGACCTGCGCCTGTGGGTGGAGGAGAAGACGGGCGGGCGCGTGCGTGCCCAGGACGTGGCCTGCGTCTCCCTGGAGGACGTCAGGCGCGGCGGGCCGGAGCGCGTCTCCGGGCGCCTGCTGTGCCTGCCTCCTGGCGGCGTGTGCGTCGTGAATGCCGCCAGCTACCGCGACCTGGAGGTCTTCGTGCTGGGGCTGCTGGACGCCGAGGCCAGGGGGCGCAGGTTCCTGTTCCGCACGGCGGCGTCCTTCATCCGGGCGCGCATGGGGCTGTATAGCCGGCCGCTGCTGACACGGGAGGAGCTGGCCCTGCCCGCTCAGGGGGGCGCGCTGGTAGTGGTCGGCTCCCACGTGCCCAGGACTTCCGGCCAGCTTGCCAGGCTCCTGGAGAGACCGGGGATAGAGGGAATCGAGGTCAGTGTGCCAGGGCTGCTGTCCGAGGCACGCCACGCCGCCGAGGTCTGGCGCGTGGCCCAGCAGGCCGGCGAGGCCCTGGAGGGCGGGCGCGACGTCGTCGTGTACACCAGCCGCCAGCTTGTCACGGGCAGCGATGCCGAGGACAGCCTCTCCATAGGCCAGCGCGTCTCCGACGGCCTCATCGCCATCGTGCAGGGCATCGCCGCCAGGCCGCGCTACATTCTGGCCAAGGGCGGCATGACCTCCAGCCGCATCGCCACCGAGGGCCTGGGAGTCCGGCGGGCGCTGGTGCCCGGCCAGGTGCTGCCGGGCGTGCCCGTGTGGCGCCTCGGCCCAGAGAGCCGCTACCCGGGCCTGGCCTACGTGGTCTTCCCCGGCAACGTGGGCGGCCCGGACGCGCTGGCCGAGGTCGTGGACAGGCTCAGCGCCCGGGCCTCACCACCGTAAGGGGCTATAATACTGACTCTGCCTGAAAGTGGCGGTAAAGTCCCTTCTCCCCTGGCGGGAGAAGGCCAGGATGAGGGGGAGACCTGGCACCATCCACAGGTTTCACCCTCACCTGAGTCCTTTCCCGACAATGGAGAGGGCATAGCGGCTGCTCTGGGGCAGACCAGGTATCAGGAGGACACCAATGCTCGCCTCCACGCTGGACCTGCTGCGCGCGGCCCGCGCCGGCGGCTACGCCATCGGCGCCTTCAACGTCTATAACCTGGAGGGAGTGCAGGCGGTGGTGAGGGCCGCCGAGGCCGAAATCAGCCCGGCCATGCTCCAGCTTCATCCCGCATCCCTGAAGCAGGGCGGGCCGCCGCTGGTGGCCCTGTGCCTGGCCGCCGCCAGGGAAGCCAGGGTGCCCATGTCCGTCCACCTGGACCACGCCTCTTCCGCCGAGGACATTCGCGCCGCCCTGGCCGCTGGCATGACGTCTATCATGGCCGACGGCTCCCACCTGTCTTACGAGGAGAACGCCGAGTTCACCCGCCGGATGGCCGAGCTGGCCCACGGCCACGGGGGCGCCGTGGAGGCGGAGCTGGGACGGCTCAGCGGCACCGAGGACGGCCTGACTGTCGCTGAGTACGAGGCCAGGCTTACCGACCCCGGGCAGTCTGCTGACTTCGTGGCGAGGACGGGCATTGACGCCCTGGCTGTCTGCATCGGCAACGTCCATGGCCGCTACCGGGGCGAGCCACGGCTGGACTTGGAGCGGCTAGCTGCCATCCACAAGGCCGTGCCCGTGCCGCTGGTGCTGCACGGCGCCTCGGGCCTGCCAGAGGCACTGGTAAGCCGCTCCATCGCCCTGGGCGTGTGCAAGCTCAACGTGAACACTGAGGTGCGCGAGGCCTACATCGGCACACTGAAGGAGCGGCTGGCGTCGCCCAGGACTCCCGACCTGGTGGAGCTGATGCAGGCGGCTGTGTCGGCCATGCAGGCAGTAGTCATCGCCAAGCTGAGGCTCTTCGGCTCTTCCGGGCGGGCGTGACATACCGCCGATGCAGACCGGAGCGGCGGCCTATATGTCTATCCCGGGCACCGGGAACCGGGAGGTCAGGGCGACGACCTCTTCGCGCACCTGGCGCTCGACGGCCTCGTTGCCGATGTTGCTGAGCGTCTTCAGGATGAGCCTTGCCACCTGGGCCATCTCCGCCGGGCCAAAGCCCCGGGTGGTGACGGCCGGCGTGCCCAGCCGCAGGCCGCTGGTGACCCTGGGCGGCCTGGGGTCGTAGGGAATGGCGTTGCGGTTCACCGTGATGTAGGCCCGGCCAAGGGCCTCTTCTGCGTCGCGCCCGGTGATGCCCAGTGGCGTCAGGTCCACCAGCACCATGTGGTTGTCGGTACCGCCTGATACCAGGCGTATGCCCCCTGCGCGAAGGCCATCGGCCAGGGCGCGGGCGTTGGCGACGATGGCCTGCTGGTACTGGGCGAAGTCGGGCTTCATAGCCTCGCCGAAGGCGACGGCCTTGGCGGCGATGATGTGCTCCAGCGGCCCGCCCTGGGTGTAGGGGAAGACAGCCCTATCCACATCCCTGGCCAGCTCCTCGGTGCAGAGGATGAGGCCGCCGCGAGGCCCCCGCAGCGTCTTGTGGGTTGTGGACGTGACAATCTGGGCATGGGGCAGGCAGGACGGATGCACGCCGGCGGCGACGAGGCCGGCAATGTGGGCCATGTCCACCATGAGCCTGGCGCCCACCTCATCGGCGATGGCCCGGAAGCGGGGGAAGTCTATGACCCTGGGGTAGGCTGTGGCCCCGGCCACTATGAGCCTGGGCCGGTGCTCCCTGGCCAGGCGCTCCACCTCGTCGTAGTCAATAAGCTCCGTCTCCCGGTCCACGCCGTAGGACACGAACCTGTAAAGCTGGCCGGAGAAGTTGACCGGGCTGCCGTGGGTCAGGTGGCCTCCCTGGTCCAGGCGCATGCCCATGATGGTGTCGCCGGGCTTGAGGAGGGCGAAGTAGGCGGCCATGTTGGCCTGGGCGCCGCTATGAGGCTGGACGTTGGCATGCTTGGCGTTGAACAGTGTCTTGGCCCGCTCCATGGCCAGCCTCTCGGCCACGTCTATGAACTCGCAGCCGCCGTAGTAGCGGCGGCCCGGGTAGCCCTCGGCGTACTTGTTGGTGAGGACGGAGCCCTGGGCCTCCAGCACAGCCTTGCTGGCGTAGTTCTCCGAGGCTATCAGGTCAATGTTACGCCTCTGGCGCTCTATCTCCTTCTGGATGGCCTGTGCGACCTCAGGGTCGCGCTGCATCAGAATGCTCATGTCCGTCCTCGCTCCTTGCCTGACAGCGGTCGGCCTCTAGTCTATTCCCCGGCAGTGCCCGCGTCAACGCAGCTATACAAGCTCAGGCTCAATGACGCCAAAGTCGCCGTCGCGGCGGCGATAGACGACGTTGTACTCAGAGGAGTCAATGTTATAGAAGAGGAAGAAGTCGTGGCCCAGGAGTTCCATCTGGAGGATGGCGTCCTCCACCGTCATGGGCGTCATGCGGAAGCGTTTGGTCCGCACTACCCTGCCAGACTGGTGGAGGGCCACCTCGTCCGTCTCTTCCAGGGCGGGCGCGGCCTCCTCGGTCGTATCGGCCAGGGCGGTAGCCCTGGCGGCCTTTCTGGCCTGGGCAGTGCGATAGACCTTGTCCTTGAAGCGCTGTATCTGGCGGTCCATAACGTCGGCGACGGCGTCCACGGCAGCAAAGAGGTTGAGGCCGCTTTCCTCGCCCCGCAGGGTATGCTTTCCGGCGTAGAGGGTCATCTGGGCGACGATGCGCTCGTCCTGGGAGCGAGCAGAGGTGCGCGCAAGCTCCAGCTTGGCGTCGGAGATGGGGCGCAGGTGGCGTTCCAGCCTGTGGATTTTCTTCCTTATGTAGTCCTCGGCCTGCCCATTAAGCTCCAGGTTCCTGGTGTAAATCTTGATGTCCATGCGGGCCCTCCTTTTGTTGGACAAGAAACGGTCCGCCGACTCACCCCGGCACGTGCAAGCCTGGCCTTTCGAGGGACTGCCTGGGGCATGCTTCCTGGCCCTTCAGGGTAAATACCGGTCAGCCCTGAGGGGTATAGTCACCTCCTTCCTTTCTGCGACAGGCCTCTGCTCAAGTAGGGCGCCTGGACATACCTCTGCTGATTGCCATTGTATGGCCGGGTGTGTCGGTGTTCAAGGTTGCACGCCGGGCTACTTGTCACGTATGCTAGCCTGAAGTACAGTATGTCCAGCACCGCGAAGTGCAGGATTGCCCGCCAACCTGCCGATGTGTTAGCTTGAGAAGGAATTTAACCCCGAGCGCCGCGCGTGACATCGGTGAAGGCCCCCGTTTTTCAGGCCCGGCGCTGCTAGAAATCGGAGCAAGATGCGACAAGGGGTACTGGAGCGCTACAGAAAGTACCTGCCCGTGACGGAGCGTACGCCTATCTTCAGCCTGGGCGAGGGGCTGACGCCGCTGGTGAAGTCCCGCAAGCTGGGCCAGAAGGTGGGCTGCGAGGAGCTATACTTCAAGCTGGAGGGGTGCAACCCCACAGGCTCCTTCAAGGACAGAGGCATGGTGGTGGCCGTCGCCAAGGCCATTGAAGAAGGCGGCACCAGCATCGTTTGCGCCTCCACGGGCAACACCAGCGCCTCGGCGGCGGCCTACGGGGCCTACTGCGGCGTGCCCACCATCGTCTTCGTTCCCAAGGGCAACGTGGCGCGGGGTAAACTGGCCCAGGCCATCGCATACGGCGCGCGCATCATTCTGGTACGGGGCAACTTCGACCACGCCCTGGACATTGTGCGCGCCCTGACCAGGAAGCACCCCATTGTCCTGGTGAACTCCATTAACCCCCACCGCATCCAGGGCCAGAAGACGGCTGCCTTCGAGATAGTGGAGGACCTGGGCAGCGCTCCAGACTACGTTTTCATCCCTGTAGGCAACGCTGGCAACATCACAGCCTACTGGCTGGGCTTCAAGGAGGCGTGTTCTCTGGGGTGGACCTCAGTCCACCCCAGGATGATGGGCTTCCAGGCAGAGGGAGCCGCGCCCATTGTGCGCGGGACGCCCATCAAGGAGCCTGAGACCATCGCCTCGGCCATCCGCGTGGGCAACCCCGCGAGCTGGCAGAGTGCCCTCAAGGCGCGGGACGAGTCCGGTGGGGCCATTGACATGGTATCTGACAGAGAGATAGTCGAGGCTTACAGGCTGATGGCGCAGATGGAAGGCATCTTCTGCGAGCCTGCCTCCGCCGCCGGTGTCGCCGGGCTTTTGAAACTCTCCAGGGCCGGCCTGCATCTCAAAGGAAAGAAGGTCGTCTGCATCATAACGGGGTCGGGCCTCAAAGACCCGGACATGGCCAACGAGCTAAGCACCGCCCCGCTGGAGGAGTGCCCAGCGGACATGACAGCCGTGGAGCGGGCGCTGGCACTGTCCTGAGGGCTGGCCTTGACCGAAGGCCGCGCAGGGACCAGACACAGGGCAACATGCAGGGAGTTGCATTGATCAACGAGGAAAAGATTAAAGAGGCAGTTAGCTCCATCATCATTGCCATAGGCGAGGACCCGGAAAGGGAAGGACTGCTGGAGACGCCCAGGCGCGTGGCCCAGATGTATGCCGAGTTCTTCGCTGGCCTGGGCCAGGACCCGGCAGCAGTCCTCAGCACCGGGTTCGAGGAAGGCCATACAGAGATAGTCGTCCTCAAGGACATCTCCTTTTTCTCCATATGCGAGCACCACTTCCTGCCCTTTTATGGGTCGGCCCACATCGGGTACATTCCCAAGGGCCGCGTCGTGGGGGCGAGCAAGCTGGCCCGCGCCCTGGACATCCTGGCCCGCCGTCCACAGCTACAGGAGAGGCTTACCCGGCAGCTTGTGGACACCATCTACAACACTGTCCAGCCAGAGGGTGTAGCCGCCGTCATATCCGCCGAGCACATGTGCATGTCGCTGCGCGGCGTCAAGAAGCCCGGCAGCAAGGTGCTGACTTCGGCCAGCCGGGGAAGCTTCAAGAGCCTGGTCGCCACCAGGCAGGAGTTCCTGGCCTTGCTGCGGGAGTCCTGAAGCCATGCCCTTTTCAGTGCAGGTCCACGGGTTCAGCGAAATCCAGGGCGAGTGGGCGGAGCTCCTGCCGGAGTGTACGACCAATACCATCTTCGTCACCCCCTGGTGGCAGGCGGCCTGGTGGCAACGCTTTGGCACTGGGGCTGAGCTGTGCATAGCGTCGGTGCGCAACGGCGGCTCCGTCCTGGGCATCGCTCCGCTGGTCCTCAGGGATGGCGTGGTATCTTTCCTGGGCGACACCGACCTGTTTGACTACCACGACTTCATCGTGCCGCGAGGCAAGGAGGACGCCTTCTACCCGGCGCTGTGCGAGTTCCTGCTCAGTCTGGACTGGCACACCCTTGAGCTCAAGTCAGTGCCCGAGGACTCTCCCACCCTGCGCTACGTCCCGGCGCTGGCTGGGAGGAAGGGGTTCGCGGTGGAGCTAAAGGAGGAGGACAGAGCGCCCATCGCTGTCCTGCCGTCCACCTGGGAGGAGTACCTGGAGAGGCTGAGCAAGAAAGACCGCCACGAGCTGCGCAGAAAGCTGCGCCGGCTGGAGAAGGCCAGCGGTAGCCGGCAGTACGTGTGTACCATGCCCGATGTGGTCGCCGCCTCCATGCAGGAGTTCTTTCACCTGCTCCGGGCCAGCGACCCCAACAAGCAGGAGTTCCTGACGCCAGAGCGGGAGGGCTTCTTCAGGGACGTGGCCGCCGAGCTTGCCAGGCGGGGCCAGTTCAGGCTCTACTTCCTGGAGGTCGAGGGGGTCCGCGTCGCAGCCTGCATCTGCTTCGACCACGCCGACAGCTATTTGCTGTACAATAGTGGTTACGACCCCAGCTACTCCGCTCTAAGCGTGGGGCTGCTCAACAAGGCCCTGTGCCTCAAGGAGGCCATCGAGGAAGGCAGAAAGTACTTCGACTTCCTGAGGGGCACAGAGCGCTACAAGTACGACCTGGGCGGGACGGACCGGGTCATTTATCGGCTAACGGTGCGCCGCTGACACTTGTATGATTTGACTCCATAGGCAAAATCGCAGTCTGGGGGACCCGCAGCCCCACATGGCCACGCCCGCGCCGGGGCGTCGTGGCGTTGCCGTAGTGGCCGGTGGCCCGGCGCCGCCGGTAACGTGCAACGCTGGCCGCCTTTTGCCACACCCAGTCCTGCTCTCTGGAGTAGTCGAATGCTGAAACTGGCCTTGCTGAGCTTTCATGGCTGTCCCGTGGCCCGCCTGGGCGAGAAAGACACCGGTGGCATGAACGTGTATGTCCTTCAGCTTGCCCGGGAGCTTGCCCACCGGGGCCACCAGGTGGACGTTTATACTCGCTACCATGACCCCAATGATCCCCAGGTAGTGCAGCTCAGCGACAAGGCCAGGGTGATTCACCTGAAGGCGGGGCCTTACGACGCCACCAAGGAGAGCCTGTACAGCTACATACCGGAGTTCCTGAGCAACCTGTGCAGCTTCACCTGCGCCTCTGGACTGGCCTATGACCTGGTCCACTCCCACTACTGGCTGTCCGGGCGAGCGGGCATGACGCTCAGCCGCAAGTGGAGCGTGCCCCACGTCACCACCTTTCATACGCTGGCCAAGATCAAGCTCAGGGCGAGGGTAGGCGAGCACGAGCCAGAGCTGCGCATGTCGGTGGAGAAGCTGGTGATGGATAGCGTGGACGCCATCGTGACCGCCACCAGGCAGGAGAAGGACGACATAGTGCGGCTCTACCAGGTGCCTCCCCACAAAGTCCAGGTCATACCGGCGGGAGTCGACCTGGAACTATTTAGGCCGGTGGATAAAACTGCCGCCAGACAGGCGTTAAAATTAGTAGAGAAAAGGATTATCTTATATGTAGGACGCATCGAGCCACTCAAAGGGCTTGACCTGCTGCTGAGGGCCATACCGCAACTGGAATGTACGCGGGACACGCGGCTGCTCATCGTGGGAGGGAAGCCTGGACAGGACAGCGAGCTGGAACGCCTGAAGGCACTGGCCTCGGACCTGGGTATTCAGGACAGGGTGACTTTTACCGGGGCGGTCAAGCAGACCGAGTTGCCCAGGTATTACAGCGCCGCCGACGTGTTCGTTCTGCCCTCCTACTATGAGAGCTTTGGCCTGGTGGCCCTGGAGGCTATGGCCTGCGGCACGCCAGTGGTCGTCTCCAGAGTAGGCGGCCTGAAGAGCTTCGTCAGGGACGGTGAGACAGGATACCTCATCCCCTGGCGCTGTCCTGACCCCTTCGCCCAGCGCATTGACATGCTGCTGGCCAACGAGGCGCTTCGGGAAGCCATGGGCAAAGCGGCCAGGGCCAGGGCCCAGGAAATGGGCTGGGGTGGAGTGGCTGACAGGATGCTAGATTTCTACTTCCGCCTGACAAGGGCGAGGTGGGAAAGTGTTGCAGGAGCGTGAGTGGTGGAAGGGCAGATTAATCCGACACATCCTGGGACGGGTGGCAGTCCGCAAGTCATAGGACAGTCCATTTTCCAGCAACTGGAGCGTCACTTCTGGAAGCGCATGTTCTCCGGCTTCCTGGTGCTCATCCCGTTAATGGTCACCTTCCTGGTGCTGCGATTTGTCTTCAACTCGGTGGACGGCATATTCCGACCGCTGGTGCGCGAGACTATCCTGGACTTTCCTGGCATCGGGATAGCCTTCAGCCTGGCGCTGCTATATGTCACGGGCCTGCTGGTCGCCAGCAAGGCCGGCAGAAAGGCGCTGGACTGGCAAAGCTTCATCCTGGGCAAGATACCGGTGGTCAAGAGCATCTACAGCATCGCCAAGCAGACTACCGACGCCCTCTCCTCGCCGGTGGGGCAGTACTTTAGCCGCGTGGTCTTCGTGGAGTGGCCCCACAAGGGCCTGCGGTCGCTGGCCTTCGTCACCGGCCACTGCTATGTCCCGGACGAGCACGGCGAGCCGATGGTGGTCGTGTACATCCCCACGGTGCCAACGCCGACGTCTGGCATCCTGGCCCTGGTCCGCAAGGAAGACATCATCGAGACCAACATCAGCATGGAGGACGCCATGAAGATGGTCTTCACCTGTGGCGTCGTGCTCCCCAACATGCTGACCAACTCGGCTGACGTCGGCGTGTACAGCGCCGCCAATATCGCTCCGCACGCCCCGGAGACGAAGGGGGCCTGACGTCGGCACAGCCGGGAGTGGCCCCATGAGGCAGCGGCGCTACCCGCTCAGCCGCTTCTCGTACCATAGGGTCTGCCCCACCTTGCGAAAGCCAATGGACTGATAGAGGCTTCTGGCGGGTAAATTCTGCTCGTCCACATCCAGCTCGATGCAGTCCACGCCCCTGGACTTCAGGTACTCCATGCCTGCCAGGACAATGGCGCGGCCCAGCCGGCGCCTGCGATAGTCCGGGTGGATGCCCGTCATGAATATCCATCCCACGGCCTGGCCGGCGGAGGCGGCCCTCAGAGTCCAGTTGTAGCCCGCCAGCCTGCTGCCATCCGTCACGAAGATAATGCCCTGGGGGTCGCAGCGCTTGTGCCTGACCCGGGCGCTGACCTCCTCGACGGTATTGGGGCAGAAGCCCCAGTTGTGGCTGAAGGCGGCATTCTGGAGCTCTGTCAGCGCCTCTTCGTCCTGTCCCAGGCAGAAAGAGCGCATGTAGAAGCCAGCGGGGAGTCTGGCCATGGGGGCCTGCTGGCCCTCCCATCTCATCTGCCAGTAGCGCCTCACCACGGCGAAGCCCAGCGACTCCAGAAGCCGGCCAGCAGCATCGTCCTGGTGAGGCGATTCCGTGTGCAGGAAGGATGCGCCAGTGGTGCTGGCGAAGTTGATGCAGGCCATCAACAGGCCTCTACCGATGCCCTGCCCTCGGTGCGACGCCAGCACGCCGCCACTGGCGACGACGCGGCCTATGCGGGTCTCTGGTGTCATCAGGACGAAGCCCACCAGTCTCCCGTTGCACACGGCCACAAAGCAGTGCTCCTCGGGAATGCGTGGCGGCAATGCCAGCTCCTGGGCCATGGACTCCAGGTCGAAGGCTCTCTCCGTGCCAGCAGTGCCCCTCACCTCGTTATACAACGGCACAAACTGGGCCAGGTCGCTCCAGCGAAACTGGCGAACAGTCGCCCTCGTAGCGCCAACAGCCATTCACCGCCCCCGTGAAGCCTGACGAAGCGTGCGTCTGCACGCAGATTGTAACACATAATACTGTTCCAGGTGTACGTGGCGCCATGCCGCGCCTGTCATATCAGGCCGAGGCGGCCCCGGCCACCCTCATCGCCTTGACGCAGGCCACGCTGAAAGCTAGAATGGGATGGCTACGGTAAGGCCGACCTCACACTGGTCAAGCATGGCCCGCTAGCTCAACTGGCAGAGCAACTGACTCTTAATCAGTAGGTTCTCGGTTCGAGTCCGAGGCGGGTCACTTGCGGAAGGCTTACAGCAGGGCCGCCTGTGACTCGCACAGGCGGCTTCTCATTTGTGAGGCTGCCGGCTGCGATTGACCTGGGTCACATTGGCAGGGAGGGCAGGCCGCTGTCTTGCGGGGAAGGATCGCCCTGGCTTTGCTCCCAGCGCGCTCCGCCGGGGAGAGGGCTTTGCTCCTCAGCCGAAAGGGACGTACCTTCGCCCACCAGCGCCGCCATGTCCAGCACAAGCACAACCTCGCCGCTGTCCAGCATAGCCGCGCCGCCGATGCACTCAGCGCCGGCCGCCCGGCCATTGACGCGGCGCACCAGGAGCTCGCAAGGCTCCAGCAGGGAGTCGGCCGCCAGCACGGCGGTGTCTCCTCCATATGTGACTACGACCCCGAAGGCTGAGCTGCCTGATGGTGATGCTTCCTGGCTAGGGCCTGTCCGGAGGAGCGCGTCCAGCCTCAAGACGGGGATGACTTTGCCCTGGAATGTGCAGGACTCCCCCGCCACGGGCGTGGCCGGGCCGCCCTGATCGAGCACCACCGCCTGGACAACGTTCTCCAGAGGTATGGCAAAAGCCACACCGCCACAGTAGGTCAGGAGGGCCCTGGTACGCACGCTGTCGCCTGCGACGATATCCAGCACATGCGCCTGGGCTTCTGTGAGGATGTCCGCAATCTGGGCCAGGGCATCAGTCCCCTTGCCTGAGGTATCATTCTTGGGCCGGCCCCTTTGGACTCTGATCAGGCGCTCCACCACGCCACGGGCCAGGGCCAACTGGACTATCAGGGGCGCAATGGCTTCCCACGGCGCGTGGCCGGTTTCCACGGGAGAAGAAGGAGCCGGGGGAGTGATGGTGGAGCGAGAGCTGGGATGCACAGGCTGGGTCTCCTCCTGAGCGACGTGAGGCCGGGACTCGGTCCATGCGGCCGAGGCCTCTGCCTGGACGGCCAGCGCCTCCTGGAAAGCATCGGCATCGGCCTGGGTGGGTAGCGCGGAAGCCTCCGCCTGCGGGTCTACCAGTGTCTCTCTCAGGGTGATGAAGGTGTCCAGACTGTCAAGCAGCGCGTCAATGACCTGGGTGCCGATGGGCTGCGTGCCGCTAATGACTCGCTCCACGATGCCTTTCATGGCGTCGGCCACCTTGGCCATCTCGTGGTGTCCCAGCGACTGGCAGGAGTCCTTGAGGCCCTGGATTATGCGCAGGACCTCCTGCAGCAGCACCGGATTGACGCGCTCCCTCTCCAGCCGCACGATGTCTTCGTCCAGGCGCTGGAGCTGCTCTTCTGTCTCCTGCAGGAAAGTGTTCAGGCCTTCAGAGTCGGTATCGGAAGACACGGCTACACCAGTCCTTGCTGGCAAGCGAGGCGCCAAAGCATGGCGTGGCACGCCCCAGCGCCCGTGCCTGGTATTCAGTCCACTGCCGGTACAGGGCCAGCAAGAAAGGGCTTGGTGATTTGGGCAAATGCTGGTAAAATAGTGCCTGATGTAGCAGGTACCTGCTCATCGTCCTGTTCAGCGTGCCCCTGTAGCTCAGTGGATAGAGCGACGGTTTCCTAAACCGCAAGTCGTGGGTTCGACTCCCACCAGGGGTACCAGACCCCCTCGTCCGTCGCTAGCCAGTGCCGCGCTTATGGCCGAAGGCTGCCGCCCTGACGGCCCATCGGCGAAAGGGCCAGCAGTCCCTCCAGACCTGGCCCGCCATGCACGACGGCCCGAGGTGGGCTGCTTCACATGCCGCCTTACCCCTGGAAGGCTACAGTCTAGATACACTCCCGGGCTATCAGGGAAACATCCCTCCAGTCAGGTATTACCAGGAGGACTGCTCTGGGAAACTGTCGCCACTGCGGCAAGGACGCGGGCTTCCTGCGCAATTCCCATGGTGAGTGCGAGGCACGCTACGAGGCAGGCCGCCATAACATTATCAGCCTGGTGGTCAGGGCTGCCCGTGGCGAGGAAGACATGGGGTCTCTGACTACTCGAGTCCAAGAAGTTGTACAGGCGAGCTACGTGCCACCAGGTCACATCCGCGACCTGGTGGTCCAGGCGTGGGAGCAATCAGTAGAGGCATTCCTGGACGACCAGGTCCTCTCTGAAAAGGAAGAGAAGCGCCTTCGCTCTATCATGGGCCTGTTCAAGCTCACACAGCAGGACATGGACGCCCACGGCGCCTACACGCGTATGGTGAAAGCAACAGTCCTGCGGGAAGTGCTGGCTGGCAACCTCCCGTCACGCGTGGCAGTCACAGGTGCGATGCTTTTCAACCTCCAGAAGAGCGAAACCCTGGTGTGGGTATTCAATGGCGTCAAGTACTACGAGGAGAGGACGTACCGCGAACACGTTGGCGGGTACTCCGGCGTGAGCATCCGGGTGATGAAGGGGGTGTATTACCGCACCGGCGGCTTCAGGGGACGCCCAGTCGAGCGAGTGGAGACGGAACTCATGGATACGGGTACGCTGGGCATAACTAACAAGCATATCTACTTTATCGGGTCTCGCAAGAAGTTCCGAGTCCCGTACTCAAAGATAGTGGCCTTCGAACCTTTTGACGACGGCATAGGGATCATGCGCGACGCGGCCTCAGCAAAGCCACAGCGCTTCAGCACAGGCGATGGCTGGTTCACCTACAACCTCGTTGCTAACCTCGCCCAGCGACACGATTCCTGACATCGCACCCTGTCCATGCTCAGTGCATTATTTGCTAATTTGCGTGGGGCGCGCTCCACCTGCCTTGAAGGCATGCGCAAGATGGCATCCCTGAAGCGGGTTGCAAAACCTGCCCTAACATTAGCTGCATACCTCGAAGCTTCAGGCCAGGGCAAGCCCGGATTCTGACCGTTGGGCCTGGAGCGCGGGCTAGCCTCTGGCGCGGCCACGGGAGGAGGCCAGGGGCAGGGAGAAGGCGAAGGTGGAGCCTTTACCCAACTCGCTCTCCACCCATATCTTGCCACCATGGGCTTCCACAATCTGCCTGGAGAGCGCCAGGCCCAGCCCCAGCCCGGGGAAGCGCTGCCTGTCCTGCTCAGTCCTGAAGTAGGGCTGGAATAGCCGCTCCTGCTCCTCCCTGGTTATGCCAGGCCCCAGGTCCTGCACCTGTACCAGCAGCGAGCCATTCTGCCTCCTGGCCCTGATGGTGATGGACGCTTTCTCCGGGCTGAACTTCATGGCGTTGAGCAAAAGATTGGAGACGACCTGCTGGAAGCGCCGCCGGTCCGCCTGTACCCTGGGTAGCCCTCTGGCTATGTCCAGCACCAGTTCTTGCCCGTTCTTTGTGGCCTGGGGCCACAGGAACTCGCAAGTCTCTTCTATGGCCTCTTTGACGTCGAACTGGCTGAGGCTCATTCTGAACTTGCCTGCCTGTATGGCGGCAATGTCCAGCAGCTCGTTGATGCGGTCCCTGAGGGTCTCCGCCCCTGCTATCATGTTTTCGAGCAAGCGCTCCTCGATGGTGCCCGGCTGAGGCTTGATCACCTCTCCCAGCATGCCTGCACAGGTCAGCAGCGGGGCCAGTGGAGTCCTGAGTTCGTGGGTGAGGACACTCAGGAACTGCATCCTGGCCTGGTTTTCTCTTTCCTGGGCCTGCTTCAGCTCCGTGATGTCGTGGACAACGCTGTGGAAGCCTGCTACCTCTCCATCAGGCCCCCGTCTCAGGACGGAGCTTAGCAAGGTATTCAGGGTCCTACCGTCCTTGTGGCGGGCCTTGATTTCGTAGTCGCGGAGGAAGCCAGCGCGCTCGATTTCCTGGATGAACTTCTCTCTGTCCTGGGGATCGGCGTATAGTTGCCTGATATTCGTACCCTTCAGCTCTTCCCTGGTGTAGCCTAGCATGTCCAGACAAGAGGGGCTTATGTCCAGGATTGTGCCATCTGGGCCGACTATGGATATAACATCCCTGGACTCCTCGAAGAGCCTGCGGTACTTTTCCTCACTGTCCCTGAGGGCGGCCTCCATGAGCTTGCGGTCGGTGACGTCGCGCATAAAGACTTGCCTTACCTGCTTGCCCTGGTAGGTGACGGATATGCCGGCCGTCTCATAGTAGACGGCCTTTCCGTCCCTCCTCAACCACACCCCCTCATTGCGCTGCACCGGCTCGCTGTCCAGCATAAGCTCCAGCATCCGCGAGATAGCCGCCCGGTGGTCGGCGCGTATAAAGTCCAGCAGCGACCGGCCAATGACCTCGGAAGGGTCATGCGCCCCCAGCATGGCCGCCCCGGCAGGGTTTATGTACAGTACCTTGCCGTCCTCTTGCGGTGAGTAGATGAAGATGGCTTCCGGCGCAAGCTCCACCAGGGTACGGTAGCGCTCCTCGCTTTCACGCAGGGCCTCTTCCGCCTGTCTCATCTGTGTGTAAAGCCTGGCGCTAGCCACCGCTCCCGCTATCTGAATGCCGATCCGTTCACCCAGGGCTATCTCGCGAGGGGTGTAAGCATCTGCCTGAAGCGATGAAAGGGCCAGGGCACCCACGGCCATGCCCTCGGAAATGAGCGGTATGACCATCCTGGTCTTGAGGCCGGCAGCGGCAAAGGGCAGGAGTCCCGGGTAACGTTCCTTCAGCCAGTCCACGTCCTGGAGTCCAACGCAGACTACTCTGCGTGTGCGAATAGCTTCCTCTGCCAGCGTGCCCACAAGTCCGCGCACTCTCCCTTTCTCGAAGCCTGGCACATGGACGCCAGCGGCGCACATTCTAATGACTAGAAATTGCCTTTCATGGTCAACGGTTTCCACAGAAATCCAGTCAAAGGGAATAAGCTCGCGCACCTGCTCGGCGAAACTGTCGAATACCTCCTCCAGCTCCAGGGACGAGGAAATTATGCGGCCTATGCCGGCCAGGACCTCGTTCTCCCTGGCAAGCGTTCTTGCCGTCTCCTCGCTCCGTCTCAGGCGTGCTTCCACCTCTACCTGGTCGGTGATATCACGGGCAATCCCGATGACGAACTGGACGGAGCCATCCTCGCCGAACTCCGGGACGCGGAGAGACTGGAACGTCCTGGAGCCATGAGCAGTCAGGACCTCGTACCTGATGGCACTTCCCTCACCCGTCCTGAAGACCTGGACCAGGTGTTCCTGTAGCTGCCTGGCGAACTCCTGCCCTTGCCAGGCTTCCACCAGCGTTTTGCCCAGGAGCTCATCGCGCGACAGCCCTACCCCGGTTACCGCCCGGTTGACATACACGTGCCTCAAGTTCCTGTCGTAGCGGGCAACAATATCGGGCAAGTTCTCAGCCAGGGTCCTGTATGCCTGCTCACGCCGCTGCAATGCCTCGTAGAGCCGTACTCTATCCAGGGCCTGAGCGCATTGCAAGGCCAGAGCCAGCATAAAGTCCCTGTCTCCCTCCGCGAATTCCCGGGCCTGGGCAAAGCTGAAGCCTATAGCGCCCAGCACCGAGTTAGCCAGCACCAGGGGGATGGCCGCCCATGCGACGCTGCCAGTCTTACTCACGACGGACTGCAACTCAGGGTAGCGCTCGGCCAGGACTCCAGGGGAGCCAATCCATACAGGCTGACCAGTACGTGCCGCATCGGCCAGCGGGATGTGCGCGCCTAAAGGCAACAGACTGTACTGGTCCAGCAATTCCTGGGAATAGCCGATGGCTTCCACGAGCCGCAGGGCGCTGCCATCTTCAGTCAGGAGCATGAGCGACCCGGCCTTTGCGCCCAGCGCCACCACCCCCTGGGAGGTAATCACCTGCGCTACCTGGCCCTCGGTGGGTGCGCTTGCCAGTGCAGTCCTGACGGCTTGAAGCCTGGCCAGCCGGTTGGCGGCCAGTTCCGCCTCGCGCCGAGCCTGCTGCTCGGCCTGGTAGGCACGGGCGTTTTCCAAGGCCAGGGCGCAGCGGCGGGCCAGTTCCTCCGCCAGGCTCAGGCTCTCCTGGGTGAAGCGACGCCTGGACTCGGCGGCCGCGATGGTGATGGCACCCAGCGTCCTGCCCCGGGCCACCATGGGGACCACCATCGCCGAGTAGAGGCCCAGCTCCTTGACGAGCCTGAAGTGCTCAGCGTCCCTGGTTGACGCGGCCAGGAGCTGGTCAGTGACTTCAGGAAAAAGCTCCGAACGGCCGGTGCGAATGACGTGCAGCACACCATGGGGAGCATCAGGCGATGGAGGGTACTTGTGGAGCAACTCCTCTACCCTGGCTACCCTGGCCTGGTCCCTGTGCATTACCACCAGCCGCCGGGCAGCGGCGGCCTGCTCGTCCACCAGATGTATGGCGCACCAGTCGGCTATGTGCCCGACCACCAGGGCAGCCACATTGCACAGGACTGTTTCGTAGTCCAGGGAGGTCGCCAGCAGCGCCCCGGCCTCCGCCAGTAGGCGCTGGGCCTCCTCCTCCCGCTTACGTCGGGTGACGTCGCGAGCGATGCCGATCTTGCCCACGGTCCGGCCCGTGGCATCCACCCAGGGGCCGCTCCTGAACTCCCCTACCAGGTATTCGCCGCTCCTGGAGAGGACCCTAAGCTCGAAAGGCCCCTGTGCCTTGCCCTGCAGGCCCTTCTGGAAGACCTGAAGGGCCAGTTGGCGGTCGTCCGGGTGAATAAGCTCCAGGAAGTTCCTGCCCAGCCAGTCGCCCACGGCCCAGCCCGTGAGGCCCTCGAAGGCAGGACTCAGTTCCATGAGGGAGCCGTCATGGGAGACCCTGTAGATGACATCAGGGGCCATAGCCAGCAGCGTCCTGTGCCGTTCCTGGCTTTCGGCCCAATGGGCCTCGTAGCTGACCTGTAGCTTTTCCAGGCTGGCCACAAGTCCTGCTTCGCCGTGCAGGGCCAGTGCTTCCTTGATGGCGTCTAGCTGGCGGCGTATGACACCAAAGTCCTCAGGTGGCCTGGCACGGGCATGTTCTTCTGACCCACCCATCTAACCACTCCTCTTCCGCTGTCTTGAGAGCGATTCCGGGGAAAGTCCTGTGAGACAAGCTGGATGCACCAGAGGCTGGGACATCAGGTGTGAGTGCCTGGGCGCGTGCTAGGTCGTGATGTGGCCCATTATATGTGTCTATGGGGCCACAGTCAAAGGGCCGCACCCGTGGGAACGATGCGGCGCAGGGAGTCCTGGCCCAGATGGCAGACACCGCCAGGGTAGAAGAAGATATATGTGTGTCCGGCGCGCTCCCTCCAACGCGGGGCTGACCTGGCCGCTCACCGAGGCTTGCCCATGGCCGTTCTCCGCGTCCCGCTGTGACGCTTGACAGCGGCGCTATGTGGTATACTATTGCGCGTCACCAGTGACCGGTTAGTCCCCAGCGTCAATTCTTACCAGCGGGAGACCTTACCGTCACTAGCGGCACTCAAGACTTCAAGGAGGTCCCCGGTGGTATACCAGGACAAGACCTTAACCTGCGCCGACTGCGGACAGTCTTTTGTATTCAGCGCCAGCGACCAGGCATTCCACGCTGAGAGGGGCTACACCAACGAGCCCAAGCGCTGCCCATCGTGCCGCCAGGTCCGAAGGCTGGAGCGCTCTTACAAGGTAAGCTCCTACGACCGACCCCAGCGAGAGATGTACCCTATCGTCTGCGACCGGTGCGGCAAGCAGGCGGAAGTGCCGTTCAGGCCCAGAGGCGACCGCCCGGTGTATTGCAGCGACTGCTATAACCAGCAGCGCCAGGGACCTGCCACCAGACGCTAGTCCGAGATGCACCTGACCCCTTTGACTGGCGGCTAGCGTCCGCTCTTGCCTGGACTCGTGAGAAAGTGGGCCAGCAACCACTTTCCTCACTGGGGCTGTGCCTTCATAATTGACCACGGCCTACCCCGGATAAGTGTTGCTTGCAAACAGGCTTGGGGGACCGGGTGGTGGGGCAAGCTCACATCCACCAGGTAAATCCGCCAGGCCCCGCACACATGAAGTATGTCCTTCCACAGGCTCCTGCCAGGGTTTTTGTCCCCCTGTAACCGGAGCGCCTGTTCCCTCGTTATATTAACGGCGTGCTTTGTGCAATCCGCAAGCCAGCACGGCGGACCGGGGCAGAGGCACAAGACTTGCAGAGCCTGGTGAGGTATGAGGGGAGTGCGTCAACTTTTTGCAGTATTCGGGGCCCTGCTGGCGCTGACAGGTTGCGTCGTGACTACCGTGTCTTCAGCGGATATGACGCCAGAGGGCTTGACCGTCACACCCACCGTTGTTGTCCAGCATACTGCGACGCCCGTGCCCACGCGCACGCCAACGCCCGCACGGCCTGATAGTACCAGCCAGGCGTCATCGGCCACCACGACCCCCACAAGAACACCTCCGCCATCGCCCACGGCCACGCCCATCATGACAGTGGACAGGGACCCGCCGGCGACCCCCACCCAAGCGGCCACCGCCACGCCGACGCCCCTGCCAACACCCGAGCCAACACAGACCAGTACGCCGACACCGTCGCCAACAAGCACTGGCGCGCCCACCGTGACCCGGACTCCCACGCCTGCCGCCACACCGAGGCCAACTCCCACGGAGATGCCCACGCTAACACCGACGCCGAACAGTGGCTCAGGCGGCCAGGGCCGCGACAACGATGACAGGCACAGGGACCAGCCCAGGCCAATCTCGCCCCCTGGCACGATGCCAACTATAACGCCGGTCGCGACGCCAACAGCGACGCCGCCATCCTCCGGGCTAATGCTGACAGCACAAGACGCCCGGGGCGTGGTGGGCCAGGTCGTCCCCGTGGAGATAGCGCTGTACAACGCTACCAGTGGCGTCGCTGGTTTCGACTTCCAGGTGACCCTGGAGGCCCTGCCGGGCCAGCCTGCCGATGTCGCCAAAATCGTCCAGGTGGAGTTCCCGTCCTACAGGGACCCGGTCTTTGGCATAGAGCTGACCCACGTGGCCGGCCCGTTGCCAGGCACTACCGTGGGTGTCAGGGCACTGGACCTGAGTCACAGGCTGGAAGGGGCCTTTGCCCGAGAGGTACTGGTGACCGTCAAAGTCCGCCTGGACAGGCCAGGGCAGGCCCGGCTGGCCATCTCGGGGCTGCGCAGGCTTGACCCGGATGGCACCGGCGCGTCCCTGACTCCGGCCATCGTGGCCGGCACCGTGGTCGTCGCCACGCCCTGACGACCTCCGCGCGACCTCACCACGGTCTGCCAGGGCCCAGCCGGCGTGGACAGGCGGCCACGAGGATGAGTCCTGGATGCCTGCACCTGTCGGCGCCCGCCAGTATATAATGGCCGTGTGGCCGCGCCGGCCCGCACCAGTCCCGGACCAGGTTGACATGTAGCTATGAGCAAGGGCGGCATCTGGCTCCTGATAGTGCTGGCTGCCATCGCTTTGCTGGTGGCAACACCTTTCGAATTCATAGGGATTGGCGTCGGCGTGTGGCTGGGCATGAAGCTGTTCAGGAGGCCGCAGTCCCACGCCGCCGGGCAGAGCGGCGATGCCCTGGACATTCTCAAGCGGCGGTACGCCTCCGGCGAGATCACGCGTGAGCAGTACGAGCAGATGCGGCATGACCTGGAACGCTGACGCGCACGGAAGCCACTCATGGAAAGAGTAGTCGTCAGGCTGGAGACCCAGGGCAAGGCCAGGGCCAGCGAGGTCCTGGCCGACCTGCGCACCGTCGCCGAAACGCTGTACTTCCCCATGAAGCTGGTAGGCTTCTGGGACCACCAGGCCGACATGCACCTGTGCCCGCAGCAGGAACGTCGCCAGCCGTGCCCACACAACCTGCCCAGCGACGCACCTGGCCACGTGGACTATGCCTATACCCTTCAGAGGGAGCGGCGTGCTAATCTAGAGGTCAGCTTTCCACACGCTGGAGTGACACTCTACCTGGCCTAGAAGGGCTGTCAGCTTTCAGCAGACAGCTTTGCACGAGGACGCGTGCCGTAGATCACAGACAGCCGGAAGCCGCCGGCTATCCCTTGCGTAGGAGGTGGACTATGGCGACCACTGCCAGCCCCTGGCGCCGCTCTCTGGCCCCTTACGAGGTGTGCCCATTGCCTCTCCTGCTGCGGCGCACCGCCCGCCGGCTGCCCGACAAGGTGGCCGTGATAGATGGTGAGCGCCGCTTCACCTACTACCAGCTCCAGGAGTACAGCGACCGGTTCGCCGCCGCGCTGGCCACGCTGGGCATCAGGAAGGGCGAGCCGGTGGCGCTGCTGGCCCCCAACTGCGCCGAGTTCGTCATAGCCTTCTATGGCATTGTCCAGACCGGAGCCGTGGTGACCACTATCCACTCTGGCTACCGGGAGCGGGAGATTGCCCACCAGCTCAACGACAGCGGCGCTCGCGTGCTGGTGGTGCATGCAGCCCTGCTGGAGATGGCGCGGCTTGCCCGCGACGCCACTCCCGGACTCCAGCGCCTCATCGTCATAAACAGCGACTCCAGAGACCCCGAGTCGTTCTGGGGCCTCATGGAGGGCGCCCGCGCGCAGCCGCCAGAGGTAGCCGTGGACCCCAGGCGAGACGTGGCCGTGCTGCCCTACTCCAGCGGCACCACGGGCCTGTCCAAGGGCGTTATGCTCACCCACTTCAACCTTACCAGCAACGTAGCGCAGTTCCTGGAAAGGGAAAACGAGGCCACGTGCATAAGGCAGCAGGACGTGATCCTGGTCCACCTGCCCCTGTTCCACATCTACGGTATGAATGTGCTTATGAACACGTCCATCGCCTGCGGAGCGACACAGGTGATGATGGGACGCTTCGACATGGCCCAGTTCCTGGGCCTGCTGTCCACGCACCGGGTGACCAAGATGTTCAGCGTGCCGCCCGTGGGCCTGGGGCTGACACTGTACCCCGCCATCAAAGACTTCGACCTGTCCAGTGTCAGAATGGGCCTGTTCGGCGCCGCCCCGCTGTCCGCTGAGCTTCAGCGACGGGTGTGGGCAGCCACAGGCTTCCCCATAGTCCAGGGCTATGGGCTGACCGAGACCTCGCCTGTCACCAACTGTGACTTCGTAGAGCCTGAGCGCATACGGCCAGGCTCCGTCGGCCCCGCCCTCGCCGACACCGAGGAAAAGGTGGTAGACCTGGAGACCGGCAGGCGCGAGGTGCCTCCAGGCCAGCCCGGCGAGCTGCTCATTCGCGGCCCCCAGGTGATGCAGGGCTACTTCAACAACGCCCAGGCAACCCGCGAGACGCTTACCGAAGATGGCTGGCTCCATACCGGCGACATCGTCCGCATGGACCCGGACGGCTACGTGTGGGTACTGGACAGGAAGAAGGAGCTTATCAAGTACAAGGGCTTCCAGGTGCCGCCCGCCGAGCTGGAAGGGCTGCTGCTGGAGCACCCCTCCGTGGCCGACGCCGCCGTCATCGGCAAGCCCGACGTGGAGGCTGGAGAGGTCCCCAAGGCCTTCGTCGTGCTCAAGAAGGGCGCCCACGCCTCCGCCGAGGAGCTTATGGGCTTCGTGGCGCGCAGGATCGCCACCTTCAAACACATACGGGAGGTGGAGTTCCTGGAAACCATACCCAAGTCGCCCTCGGGCAAAATCCTGCGCCGGGTGCTGGTGGAGCAGGAGCGCGCCCGGGCCGCGCGGGGCACACCCTGAATCGGACAGTGGGAGCGCATAATGGACCTGACGGATGTAAAAGCCCTTACCTTTGACGTCTTCGGGACTGTGGTGGACTGGCGCGGCAGCATTATCCGCGAGGGCGAGCGGTACTGGAAGCCAAAGGGCGTGGACATTGACTGGGCGAGGTTCGCCGACGAGTGGCGTGCCGGCTACGCCCCCTCCATGGACCGCGTCCGCCGTGGAGAGCTGGCCTGGACAAACATTGACACCCTTCACCGCACCATCCTGGATGGCCTGCTGGAGAAGTACGGCGTCGCCTGGCTGAGCGAGGCCGACAGGGACCACCTGAACCGGGTCTGGCACCGCCTGGTGCCCTGGCCCGACTCTGTCGCCGGGCTGCAACGGCTGCGCCGCAAGTACATCGTCGCCACGTTGTCCAATGGCAACGTGGCGCTGCTTACCAACATGGCCAAACACTCGGGCCTGCCCTGGGACTGCATTCTGTCCGCGGAGCTGGCAAGGCACTACAAGCCAGACCCTGAAGCCTACCTGACCGCCGCCGCGCTGCTGGGCCTTCAGCCACAGCAGGTTATGATGGTGGCGGCGCACCAGGGCGACCTGCGGGCGGCCCAGAAGGTGGGCTTCAGGGCGGCCTTCGTGACGCGCCCCCGCGAGTTCGGCCCCGACCGCGTCCCGGACCTGACGCCAGACCCGTCTTTCGATGTTGTAGCCAGCGACTTCCATGACCTGGCAACCAGGCTTGGCGTGTAGGCAGTTGCCACAAGACCTGAAGAGGAGGTGACCATGGGCAGGCTCGACGGCAAGGTAGTCATCGTGACGGGCGCAAGCCGGGGCATCGGGAAGGAGATCGCCAGAGTCTTCGCCGCCGAGGGTGGCAAGGTCATATGCGCGGCGCGGACACTCAAGGAGGGCGACCACCCCCTGGAAGGCTCACTGGAGACCACGGTCAGCGAGATACGGGCCGCCGGCGGTGAGGCGACGCCCGTGGCCGTCAACATCTCGCTGCCGGAGGAGTGCGAGAAGCTGGTGAAGGCAGCCCGCGACACCTATGGCCCGGTGGACGTGCTGGTGAACAATGCCGCCCTGACCTACTTCATCCCGGTCAAGGACTTCCCCGTGAACCGCTGGATGCGCTCCTGGGCGGTGAACTTCCACGCGCCCTTCATCCTGAGCCAACTCGTGCTACAGGACATGGTCCCCCGCCGCAGCGGCAGCATCGTGAACATCTCCTCAGGCGCGGCCATCGGCCCTGGCCGTGGGCCATACCCCAACGCGCCGGAGAACAGCGGCGGCACCTGCTACGGCGCCGAGAAGGCGGCCCTGGAGCGTTTCACTCAGGGCCTGGCCATGGAGGTCTACCGCTACGGAGTCTCGGTCACCTGCGTCTCGCCTTCCCAGGTGGTGCCCACGCCGGGGACGGTGTACCACCGCCTGGTTACCGGCCTGGACGACCCTCGCGGCGAGCCGCCTACATACATGGCCCGGGCCGCGCTCCTGCTGGCCACCGAGCCGCTGGACAAGGTCACCGGACGCGTCACCTACAGTCAGCAACTCCTCAAGGAGTACGGCTGGATAACCGAGGCCAAAGGCACCGGCGTTGACCCCAGCAGGCCAGGCAGCGGCTACAGCCGGATGTAAAGGCCTCAAGAAGCCCCGCCTGAAGGCCCGGCGCCAGTGGGGGAAGCGTCCACCAGGCCTAGCGCCTCCACACCGGCACGGTGGACATCCTCATCGCCTCTGACCGCCTGTCCAAGCAGTCCCAGGACGGCGCCGACTATGGCCTGCTCCTGGCAGGTCGGGGCCGGCAGCGAGGCCTGATGCATTAAGGTGCGGCCACCCCGCTGGTGAAGCGTCACCCTTACGGCGGAGCACAGAAGCGCGTCCCGCTCCAGGGCGCGGGCCAGCATGCCGGCCAGACGCGGGACCATGTTCGCCGCGCCAGGGCTGGCCACGCTGGCGCTCATGGAGCGCCGGACGCCGTGGGGGCCGATGGTGCCGGTATCCTCGCCCCGCGCCCACGCCCTCAGCACGGCGCCGCGCGGCCCGAGCACCTGGTTCAGCCAGGCGTCATCGCACCTGGCCAGGTCTCCCACCGTGCTCACCCCGCGCGCCCTGAGCAGGCCAGCCGTGTGGGCGCCCACTCCGGGCAGGAGCGCCACGTCCAGGGGAAACAGGAACTCTTGCTCGTTTCCCGGCGCCACCAGCAGGATTCCGGCAGGCTTTGCCGCTCCGCAGGCCACCTTGGACACGGTCCTTGAGGTGCCGCCGCCGATGGACACGGACAGCCCGGTCTCGTCACGCATCCTGGTCTTCAGCCAGGCCGCCAGAGGCCCAGGCCCAGCATCTGAGAGCTGCTCGGTGACATCGAGGTAGGCCTCGTCCTGGCCGCAAGGTTCCACCAGCGGCGTGAAGGCCTGGAGCACTTGCAGCACCTGGCTGAAGGCCGCCCTGTAGCGCTGGCGCCGTGGGCTGACCACCTGGCCTTGCGGGCACAGGGCCAGGGCCATGGACAGCGGCATGCCAGGAGCTACCCCGAAAGCCCGGGCCTCGTAGGACGCCGAAGCCACCGTCCGCTCTCCCCTGGTCAGCTTTTCCACGATGACAGGCCGGTCGCGGAGGCCGGGCTGGTCCAGTTGCTCCACGGACGCATAGAAGGCATCCATGTCGGCATGCAGAATATACCGCGCGCCGCCAGTGCTCATACCTCCAGTATATAGTCTGCCGCCGCCAAGGGCCGTGAGGGGAAGACCAACGTGAAGGTGAAGCCTGGGAGGTGTTCCTGCCCACCTGGCCATGAGACCAGGCACCAGCCGCCCGCTACCTGCTGCCCCGCAGCCGTGGGTCCAGCACGTCCCTCAGGGCATCGCCCAGGACGTTGATGCCAAAGACGACGATGGTGAGCGCCAGGCCGGGGAAGATGCCTATCCAGGGCGAGGTGGCGAAGTACTGGGCCGTGTCAATGCTCAGCATGGAGCCCCAGGAAATGACGCTGCTGGGGCTGCCGACACCCAGGAAACTCAGCGACGCCTCGATGACGATGACGCTGCCCAGGGACGCCGTGGACACCACCACAAAGGCCGCGAAGGTGTTGGGCAGTATGTGGCGGTACATGATGCGCAGGTCGCCTGCCCCTATGGCCCTGGCCGCGTCCACGTACATGCTGACCTTGACGCTCAACACCTGCGAGCGCACCGTCCGGATGATCCGGTAGACCAGCACCACCGTGATGGCGATGACAACGTTGTTCAGCGACTGGCCCAGGGCCGCCATGATGGCGATGGCCAGCACCAGGGACGGGAAGGCGCTGAGGACGTCCACGAAACGCTGGAGAATCAGGTCGTACTTGCCGCCATAGTAGGCGCTGGTGATGCCCAGCACAGTGCCCACCACTGTGCTGAGGAGCATGGCTGGCAGCCCCACTCGCACCATGGAGACCCAGGTGCCATAAAGCACCCGGCTGAAGACGTCGCGGCCCAGGACATCGGTGCCGAACCAGTGTTGGGCGCCGGGCGGCAGTAGCTGGCTCCTGGAGCTGATGGCGTAGGGATCGTAGGGAGCGATAAAGGGCGACAGGACAGCCACCAGGCATGCGCCGGCCAGAATTATCAGGCCAGTCCCGCCCAGGGGCTTGGTCAGAATGAACTGCCCGAGCTGGATGTACCAGGTACGCTGGCGCCTCCTGGCCACCCGGGGCAATGCCACTACCGTTGTTCTTTGCGCTTCCATAGCGTCCACTCCCCCGCGATGCTAGCTAATTGGGCGCTCAGCCCGCCCCTGCCATCCTTACAGCCCGCACTGCTCACTCGTACCTGATCCTCGGGTCCAGCAGGGCGTAGGAAATGTCAATGACCAGGTTGATTACCAGGTAGAGCAGCACCACGAACATCACGAAGACCTCCACCACCGGCAGGTCGCGGAGGCGTATGGCGGTGATGAGGGCCTGCCCCATACCTGGTATGCCAAAGATAAGCTCGATGGCTACTGAGCCGGAGAGCAGCCCGGCCACCAGAAAGCCGCCTATAGTCACCACCGGCAGCAGGGCGTTGCGCACGGCATGGCGTAACACCACCAGCCGCTCCCGCAGGCCCTTGGCACGGGCTGTTCGGATGTAGTCTTCCCGCAGCACCTCCAGCAACTGGGCACGGGTGATTCTCAGCAGCAAGCCGTTGGTGGAGAAGCCCAGGGCCACGGCCGGGAAAATAAGCTGCTGGAACCCCACTACCGGGTCATCCCACAGGTCCACGAAGCCCAGGGGCGGCAGGTAGTTGAAGTACCTGGACAGTACCAGGACCACTATGAGGCCTACCCAGAAGCTGGGCGCGGCCAGGCCGATGATGGCTATCCCCCGCAGGATGTAGTCCAGCCAGGTGTCCTGCTTCAGCGCCGCCAGTATACCCACCGGAATGGCTATGGCGACAATGACCACCAGCGTCATGGCCGTGAGCTGCAGCGTCCTGGGGAAGCGCTCGCTGAGCGTCCTGGCTACGGGATAGTTGTCCCGGAAGGAGGTGCCCATATCCAGCCGCACAAGGCCCCAGACCCAGTCCACGTACTGCATGGCGATGGGCCGGTCCAGGCCCAGTTCGTGACGCAACTCCTCCACCTGCTCGCGGGTGAAGCTGGCCTCGCCGCTGGGGCCGGACAGGATCACCGCTGCCACGTCGCCGGGTATGACCCTCAGCAGCACGAATATGCCTATTGACGCGCCTATCAGGCTGGGTATGAACAGGGCCAGCCTGCGAAAGATGTACTTACGCATGGCGCACTACTCCACGGCGCTCTACATGGGCGGCCGGCTGTCACGCACCAATGCCCCGGCCGCCCATGTAGCTGCCCACAGTCCTGCTACGGAGTGCATCGCCCTCCCTGGCACCAGGCATTGCCAAGAATGTACTGGGAATGGTGGTACCTGGGCGGGAAGTAGTTGTTCAGGTTAGACCAGTGGCCCTGGAAGATGGCCGGCCGGATCCAGGCGATGCACGCCGCGTCGTTGTGCTGTATCTGGGCCATTTTGCGCAGTATCTCGCCACGCTTGGCCTGGTCCTGAAGGACGCTCTGCTCCTCGTACAGGTCTATCCACTCCTGGTTGGTCCAGCCGCCATAGTTCCTGGAGCCGATGGGCGTGCACATGGTCGTATTGAAGGCGTCGGGGTCCTCGAACTCGGCGCCGAAGGTCACGGTGAAGATGTCCGAGTCGCCGCTGGTCTGGCGGGCATTGAGGGTGGCCCCATCCAGCCGCTGCACCTCCACGTCAATGTAGACCTGCTTCAACTGCTCAGCCGCCACCTCGGCCTGGCGCAGGTTGAAGCCGCTGGTGGGCGCCGTGGCAGACACCTTCAGGGTATTGCTGGGGCCATAGCCCAGCGACTCCATGATGCGCTTGGCTTCGGCGATGTCCTCGGCCTTCCTGTCCTGGCGCACGCCCGGGAAGGTGGCGTAGTCGTCAAAGCCGTAAATCCAGTCCCACAGGCCAAAGTAATAGCCTGAGAAGAAGCCCACGCCGTCGTTGGCAAGCTTGTTCATCTCATCGCGGTCTATGGTCAACTGGACCGCCCAGCGGATGTCCCGGTTGTCCAGCGGCGGGCGGTTGACATTGATAATCTGCCCCGTCCAGCCCAGGGCGATGAGCCTGTAGAGCTTGATCTGGTTGCCGAACTGTGCCTGCAGGGAGTCGGCGTCCGGCTTGGTGAAGCCGGAGAAGATGTCGAAGAAGCTGATGCGCTTGACGCGCGTGGCTGCCACAAAGGTGGAGTAGTCGGATATGTACACTATGTCTATGCCGTCCAGGTAGGGCCGCTCGCCGTTATTGCCCAGGTGCCAGTTGGGGTTGCGCTGCAAAGTGATGCGGCTGTCGCGGGCGAAATTGGAGGCGTCGAACATGAACGGGCCAACTCCGTCAACCTCGCTGGGGGCCAGGTCGCGAAGGGCCGCCTCCTCGTCCTTGGCCTTGATGAGTCCCATGGGCTGGAACTGGAGCCAGCCGCTGGACAGGCAGGCCGGAAAGACCGCCCTGGGCGCCTTCAGGTGTACCCTGACGGTCAGGTCGTCCACCTTCTCCACGCCCTCGGGCCAGGGCTTCACCAGCTCGCCGAAGCAGCGCTGGCGCTCGATGCGCAGGCCATTGGGGCGAGTCAGCATCCGCTGCATGTTATAGACAACGTCGTCAGCGTCGAAGACCTGGCCCTTGTGGGTCTTGATGCCCGGACGTATCCTGAACGTCCAGGCCAGGCCGTCCTCGCTCAGGGACCAGGACTCGGCCAGGTCGCCCTCAAGGGTAGTCCTGTCCTCAGAGTTGGGCCTGATGAGGTAGGCATTGAGATTGGAGAAGAACACCAGGTCATCGGCTGCGGGACTGGCATGGTAGACGTCCAGCGGCGGCTGGTCTTCGGGGGCCTGGACGATGCGCCCGCCACGGACAGCCGCTCCGGTCGCCGGCGCGGGCGTGGGGAACATCCTGAGCTCGACTCTGCCAGGCGTGGCGGCGGGGACCATGGGCGAGATGGCGGGAATAGGCGCGGCGGTGGGCGCTGGCAGGGGAGTAGGGGGCTGCTGAGCCGCCACAGGCGCCGTGGTCGGCGCTGGCGCGGCGGTGGGCGCTGGCAGCGGTGTGGCTGGCTCCTGCCTAACAGGCTCAGCCCCAGCGCACGCCACAGCCAGCACTCCCAGGACACAGGGAAGCACTACACGACCTAGCCATTTGAAAGGCCGCTTCAAGGCACACCTCCTCACGTCAGAAAGTCATCCAGCAGCCCTGGCGACACGTGCCAGGGCCTCATGGCGGGCCAGCGGTGGGCCTGGCCTCTCCTGCGATGGCCGCCAGGAAAGGCGATGACAACCGAGTTTCAGAGAAGGAAGTAGGTCTTACGGAGCTAGGTCTGACTAAGAGCCCCTAACAGAATGAAGTCAACCTTCTGAAGCAGATGAGGGAACAACCGAGAGAAAGGAAAGCCTCGTGGATGTCCGCTCTACGCTCATAGCGGATGCGCAGCCGCCTGAACTGGTGCAGCCAGGCCAGCGTC
>DAOUAM010000039.1:0-145898 GCA_034433305.1 Dehalococcoidia bacterium
CCCAGCCCGACCCGCCCCGCGTCGTGCCGCCGGAAGAGCTGCCATCTGAGCCGGCAGCTAGGCTTGAGGCCCAGTGGAGCGTTATACTGAGAGCATTACGCAACAAAGGCAGACGCTTCAAGCTTGACGCTTTGCTGCGTGGCTGCAAGGAGCGAGAGGTAGCCGATAGCGTCGTGCGGCTGAAGTTCTCACACCGCTCCCACGTGGAGCGTATGCAGCAGGAACTGGAGCACCCCGATACCCGCAAGGCGCTCAAGGACGCTGTGGCCAGCGCCATGGGCAGCCCCTACGAGGTAGAGATCGCGCTGGCTGGCGACAACGCCGGGCCGAGGCAGAGCGTCTCCCAGCGGAGCCACCTGGTGCGTGCCGCCCAGATGATGGGCGCCCGGGTGGTGGAAGAGAAGGAGGAACAAGAGCCATGATGAACAGGAACCTGCTCCGCCAGGCCCAGCAGCTCCAGAAACAGATGCAGAAGCTCCAGGAGGAACTGGAGAGCGCCACGGTGGAAGCCACGGCCGGAGGCGGCGTCGTCAAGGCGGTGGTCAGCGGCAAGATGCGACTGGAATCGCTGGCCATAGACCCCCAGGCAGTGGACCCTCAGGACGTGCAGATGCTCCAGGACCTGGTCATGGCCGCCGTCAACGAGGCGCTCCAGAAGGCCCAGGAGCTGGCCGCCCAGAAGATGAGCGCCCTCACCGGCGGCATGAAGATACCGGGGCTGATGTAGCGCCGCTATACGATCCCCGCGCCGCAAGCCCCTGGCTACCTGGCGGGAACGGGCCGCCCATTTCAGCTTTGCGCCAGATTTCAGGTAAAATAGAGGCAGGTAACCTATCTTACCCGACGCCGGAGTCAGCCCCATGACATCTGACGGGTTCTCGGCTGTGGCGCCCGTGGCCCAGCTTGTGGAGGAGCTGAACAAGCTGCCGGGCATCGGGCCAAAGACCGCTCAGCGCCTTACCTACTACCTGATACGCATGCCGGAGCAGCAGGCCCGCGCCCTGGCCGAGGCCATCGTCGCCGTCAAGGAGCGCATCGTCCTCTGTTCCCGCTGCTATAACATCACCGACGTCAACCCCTGCGCCATCTGCAGCGACCCCCAGCGCGACCAGGGCCGTATCTGCGTGGTGGAGGAGCCGCTGGACGTGCTGGCCCTGGAGCGGACCCGCACCTACAAGGGCCTCTACCACGTGCTCCACGGCGTTATTTCGCCCATGAACGGCATCGGCCCCGACGACCTCAAGATACAGCCGCTGCTTTCCAGGCTCAGGAGCGGGGTGCAGGAGGTCATCCTGGCCACCAACCCCAACCTGGAGGGCGAGGCCACGGCCATGTACATCCACAAGCTCATCTCGCCCCTGGGCATCAGGGTGACGCGCCCGGCCCGTGGCCTGCCCATGGGTGGCGACCTGGAGTACGCCGACGAAGTGACCCTCAGCCGCGCCATCGAAGGGCGGCAGGAGTTTTAGGGAGCTTTCAGCTATCAGCGGTCAGCGGCCAGCCTCCCAGGCGGTGTGGGGTGGACTGATAGCTGATGGCTGAAAGCTGATAGCTAAAGAAATGTCCAGGCCCAGGAGCTACAAGACCGAGGCAGTCGTCCTCAAGCAGGTGCCGCTGGGCGAGGCGGACCGCATCCTCACGCTCTTCAGCCGGGACCTGGGCAAGCTGCGCGCCGTCGCCAAGGGCGTGCGCCGCGCCAACAGCCGCCTCACGGGCCACCTGGATCTGCTGATGCACGTCCACGTCTCCCTGGCCCAGGGCAGGGACCTGGACGTGGTCACCGAGGCCGAGACCATCCAGAGCTTCCGGGGACTGCGGGAAGACCTGCACCGCCTGTCCAGGGCGCTGTACCTGGCCGAGCTGGTGGACAGCTTTTCCCAGGAGCAGTCGGCCAACGAGGAGCTTTACCAGTTGCTCCTGGACGCTCTGGGACTGCTGACGGAGGGCCAGCAGCCGGAGCAACTGCTGGCCTACTTCGAGTTGCGGCTGCTAGAGTACTCGGGCTTCAGGCCAGAGCTTTACTGGTGCGTGGAGTGTCGCGCCGAACTCAAGCCCGCCGACCACTTCTTCGCCTGTGGCCGCGGCGGCGTCATGTGCCCCGACTGCCGCACCCGGTCCACCGACGCCATGCTGCCGGCGCCGCTCAACGCCATGAAGGTGCTCCGCTTTCTCCAGCGCGAGGACTATGCAAAGGCGTCGTCCCTCAAGGTGCCGGCCCCGGTGGTGGAGGACATGGAGCGCCTGCTGCGCAGCTACATCCGCTACCTGCTGGAGCGCGACCTGAAGAGCGCCGACTTCATGGACAGGGTGGCATCCGGCAGGCTCAGGGCCGCCACGCCTTTGTAGCTTTCAGCGGCCAGCCGTCAGCAGTCAGCTTCCCCACTGAAAGCTGACTGGCCCCTACCTCAGCGTCGCGCGGCTGAGGAGGGCCTGGAAGAGCCGCTCGGGCAGCAGCCTGGTGCCCAGGATGCCCAGCCTGGCCTCGATGCCCACGGGATAGCGGAAGGCCGGCCGCCGCGAGCGTATGATCCTGTGGACGGCCTTCGCCACGTGGATAGGGTCGCCGGCGCGACGGTGAAAGCGGGCGTGCCGTGCGTCGTACCTCTGGATGTAGGGGTAGTAGGGCAGCTCGCTGGAGCGCGCGCGCTCGCCGGACACCTGGTTCCGCTGGATCTCAGTGCGGAACAGCCCCGGCTCAAGGACGACGACGCGCACGCCGAAGGGCCATAGCTCCGTCCGCAGCGACTCGCTCAGCCCTTCCAGCGCGAACTTGCTGGCGGCGTAGGCCCCGTTGAAGGGCGTGCCCAGCCTGCCCAGCACCGAGCTGACGTTGATGATGGTGCCGCCGCGCTGGGCCAGCATCCCGGGCAGCACCGCCTTGATCATCCGCACGGCGCTGAAGAAGTTGGCCTCGAACTGGGCCTTTAGCTGCTCCATGGAAAGGCCCTCCACAGGCCCCCACAGGCTATAGCCCGCGTTGTTCACCAGCACGTCAATGGCCCCGACCTGCTCCAGCAGGCCGGGCATCACGGCGGCCACCGCCTCGTCGCTGTTGATATCCAGCTCCATGGCCCTGACGGCCAGGCCTTTCCTGGAGGCCTCCTGGCAAAGCCCTGCCAGGCGCTCCAGGGAGCGGCTCGTCCCTATGACCGAGTAGCCCTTCTCGGCCAGGTAGAGGGCAGTGGCCCTGCCTATCCCGGATGACGCGCCTGTGATCAGCACAGTCTTGCCCTGACCATCTGGCATACCGGCCTCCCGAATGACGCCGAGGGGAGTGTGCCCCTGTCAGTCTCGCAGACAGGACTATAATACACGAGTGGTATAATCCCTGTTGAGGAAGTCCAATGCAGCGGAAACTGATAATCTCGGTGATCGGAGCGGGGCAGGCCGACGCCGATGCCCAGGCGCTGGCCGAGGAGGTCGGCAGGGAGCTGGCCCGGCGTGGGGCCATCGTCGTGTGCGGCGGGCTGGCCGGCGTCATGGAGGCCGCCTGCCGTGGGGCCAAGTCCGCCGGCGGCACCACCATCGGCATCTTGCCGGGCAACGACCCCGCCAGCGCCAACCCATGGGTGGACATACCCATCTGCACCGGCATGGGCTATGCCAGGAACGTCATCGTGGTCAAGAGCGGCCGCGCTGTCATAGCCATCAGCGGCGCCTATGGCACCCTGTCAGAGATTGGGCACGCTCTGGCCGACGGCATACCGGTAATTGGCCTGGGCACCTGGGCCATCCACCGGAACGGCCAGCCAGACAACTCCATAGTCCTGGCGCAGAGTCCCGTTGACGCCGTGGAGAAGGCCATAGAGGCGGCCAGGCGACGTGACGCGGCCTCGCCGGAAGCTACTCGCGTCCAGGCGGGCGCTCCGTACAGGGAGGGATAAGGGAAGTGTGCGCGGCAACAAGAGGCAAGGGCAGGAGCACCATAAGGGAGGTCAAGGCCCGCGAGGTGCTGGACTCTCGCGGCAACCCCACGGTGGAGGTGGATGTCGTCCTGGACGGTGGCGCATGGGGCCGGGCCGCCGTGCCCTCGGGCGCCAGCACGGGCGAGCATGAAGCACGCGAGTTGCGGGACAACGACCCGCGCCGCTACCTGAAGAAGGGCGTGCTGCAAGCCGTGGAGAACGTCCGCGGCGTCATCGCCCCGGCGGTCAGGGGCCGCCAGGCGACGGAGCAGGGGGAGATTGACAGGCTCCTCAACGAGCTTGACGGCACGCCAGACAAGGGACGCCTGGGCGCCAACGCCATCCTGGGCGTGTCCATGGCCGTGGCCCGCGCGGCGGCCATGAGCAGGGGCGTACCCCTGTACCAGTACCTCCACCGGGGCGAGGCCTTCAGGCTGCCCGTGCCCATGTTCAACATCATCAACGGCGGCAGGCACGCGGCCAACTCCACCGACATCCAGGAGTTCATGGTCGTGCCCGCCGGGTTCGACAGCTTCCGCGAGGCCCTGAGGGCCGGCGTGGAGGTGTACCACCACCTGCGGGACCTGCTGCACAAGCGCGGCCTGTCCACCAACGTGGGCGACGAGGGCGGCTTCGCGCCGTCGCTGCCCTCCAACGTCGAGGCCGTGGAACTGGTGCTGGCGGCCATCGAGAAGGCCGGCTACAGGCCCGGCGACCAGTGCTTCATCGCCCTGGACGTCGCCGCATCGGAGTTCTACAAGGACGGTGTCTACTCGCTGGCGCGGGAGGGCCGCGCCCTGCGCCCGGACCAGCTCATCGAGCTGTACGAGCGCTGGGCCAGGGACTACCCTATCATCAGCATCGAGGACGGCATGGACGAGGAGGACTGGGGCAACTGGAGCGCCCTGACCCAGCGACTGGGGGGCCGGGTGCAGCTCGTGGGCGACGACCTTTACACCACCAACCCCCAGCGCATACGCCAGGGGCTGGACACCGGCGCCAGCAATGCCGTGCTCATCAAGCTGAACCAGATAGGCACCGTGACGGAGACGCTCCAGGCCATAGACATGGCGCGGCAGCACGGCTGGGGCGCTGTCATCAGCCACCGCTCGGGCGAGACTGAGGACACTACCATCGCCGACCTGGCCGTGGGCACGGCGGCGGGCCAGATCAAGGCAGGCGCGCCTGCCAGGGGTGAGCGGACGGCCAAGTACAACCAGTTGCTGCGCATCGAGGAGGAGCTAGGTGACCGCGCCCGGTTCGCTGGCCGCGAGGCCTACAGCCGCTTCCTCGGCGGCCGGTAGCAGGCCAGCGCGCCGCATGCCATGAAGACGCCCGAGGGCAGGCCATCGTCCCTGGAGAGCATTCGTGAGGCGCTGGCGCCGGTGCTCAGGCAGGCCGGTGCCTGCAAGGCCATCGTCTTCGGCTCCTATGCCCGCGGCGAGGCCGACGAGTACAGCGACCTGGACCTGATTATCGTCGCCGAGACGGACCTGCCCTTCTTCAAGCGCCACGAGCGCTTCTCGGGCATCCACGATGTCTGGCGCAAGGGGCTGGACCTGCTCATCTACACCCCCACTGAGCTTGCGCAGATGCAGGCCGAAGGCAGGCCCTTTATCCAGCGGGCGCTGGCGGAGGGCGTCGTTATCTATGAAAAACAGTAAGGCGGAAGCGACGCGCTGGCTGCGCCAGGCGGAGAACGACCTGGCGGCGGCCCGGCTGGTACTGCAGGGAGGCTTCTTTGCCCAGGCGTGCTTCATGGCGCACCAGGTGGCAGAGAAAGCCCTGAAGGCCCTTGCTTACCTCCGTGGGGACAGATTTGTGATAGGGCATTCGCTGGTGGAGCTCGCCTCGACGCTGGAAAACAGCCATCCCCAGGTCAGGGAATTCCTGCGGCTGCTCAGCGCCCTGGACAGGTACTACCTGCCGACCCGCTACCCCGACGCGCTGCCCGGTGGCGTGCCCTTCGAGACCTTCCAGCGGGACGAGGCCCAGGAGGCGGTGGAAGGCGCCGCCAGGGTGGTGGCCAGTGTCCAGGAAGTCCTCCAGAAGTGACTGCATGGTGACCCCGCCAGGGTATGCAGGCGGTGTTGTGCGCGGAAAGTTGGGGTTATAATGAAGAGTGACCACGGCCTCGTCTGAGAACCCTATCACGGAAGGAGAACTGTCATGCCGACTCGTATCGGTATTAACGGCTTCGGGCGCATAGGGCGACAGGTGCTGAGAGCGACAATGGAGCGCCATCCAGACACGCTGGAGGTGGTGGCCATAAACGACCTGGCCAGCACCAAGGCCAACGCACACTTGTTCAAGTACGATACCAACTATGGCGTTTACCCGGGCAAAGTCGAGGCCGGGAAGGACAGCATCGCCATTGACGGCAAGAGCATCAAAGTGCTCTCCAGTCGTGACCCCTCCAAGCTGCCGTGGGGCGACATGGGCGTGGACATCGTAGTAGAGTCCACCGGCATATTCACCGACGCGGGCAAGGCAGGGGCGCACCTGGAGGCTGGCGCCAAGAAGGTCATTATCTCCGCTCCCGCCAAGGGCGAGGACATCACCGTCGTCCTGGGCGTGAACGAGCAGAAGTACGACCCCAGCCGCCACCGCATCATCTCCAACGCCTCCTGCACCACCAACTGCATCGCCACCATGGTCAAGGTGCTGCACGACAGGTTCGGGGTGGAGAAGGGCCTCATGAGCACTATCCACTCCTACACCAACGACCAGCGCGTGCTGGACCAGGTCCACGAGGACCTGCGCCGCGCCCGCGCCGCTGCCATGAACATCATCCCCACCACCACCGGCGCTGCCAGGGCGGTAGGCGTGGTGCTGCCAGACCTCAACGGCAAGATCCACGGCATGGCCTTCCGCGTGCCCACAGCCACCGTGTCGGTCACAGACTTCGTGGCTACACTGAGGAAGAGCGCCACCGTGGAGGAGATAAACGAGGCCTACAGGGAGGCGGCGGCCAACAGCCTCAGGGGCATCCTGGACTACAGCGACGAGCCGCTGGTAAGCTCCGACTTCAAGGGCAATCCCCACAGCGCCATTATTGACGGCCTGTCCACCATGTCCATGGGCGGCAACCTGGTCAAGGTGGTAGGCTGGTACGACAACGAGTGGGGCTATAGCTGCAGGACCGCGGACCTGGCCGCCTTCCTGGTGGACAAGGGGGTCTAGGGCGCGGGGCAAGGCCAGCCCCCTCTCTGGCTCTCCCCCAGTGAGGGCGAGGACCCTCCCTTCCCCCATTGGGGGAAGGCCAGGAAGGGGGCCAGAGGCCAGCCCCCTCTCTGGCTCTCCCCCAATGGGGGCGAGGACCCTCCCTTCCCCCCGTGGGGGAAGGCCAGGAAGGGGGCCAGAGGCCTGTCAGGTGTTCCACAGGTCTGTACGCGTCCACGTTACAGAGGTGTCTGGCCAGTACACTCGTGCAGCCAGGGGGGAGAGTCCGAGAGGGGCCAAAGGCCCGCCCCTTTCCTTCTCTCCCCCGCTGAGAGCGGCGGGCCTATGATGCGCCTGGCGCACGTGAGGTCTGCCTGCCCTGGAGAGGCCCAGCATGGTCGCCACCGCTGACAAGACGAAGGAACATATACAGCTTATCCGGGACCTGTCCAACGAGCTGGCGGCTTTCTTCTACGCGCTGCCCGAGGACATCTGGCGCAACGCGGAGCAGTACGCCAGCGCCTGCCAGGAGTGGAAGATCGCTGATGTGGTGACCCATCTCATCGCATGCGCGCACCAGTACCACCTGAGCCTTTCGCGTGCGCTCAAAGGCGATGTGTCGCCGCCCATGGGCTACCGGCGCCTGGTGGGCAAGGCCGACACCGACGCGCTGGTGGCCCTGCGACAGGCCTACTTCGAGGACCTGTTCCCGGAGTTCAATGCCAGTTGCCGGCTGTTGAACAGCCTGCTGGTCTCTCTCCAGCCGGAGGACTACGAGCGCCCCACCTGGCACCCCCTGGGCGTCGTGCCGGCCCGGCGCATTGTGGAGTACCGGCTGATGGAGCTGGCGGTACATGGCTGGGACATCCGGTACGGGCTGGACCGCTCCGCCGCGCTGCCCCCAAAGGCGCTCCCGTTCCTGGTGGAGTGGCTGAGTCACTGGCTCAGGCTGTGCTTCCGAGAGGGGGCGCGCCTGGAGGTGCCCGTGCGCTACCGCTTCCAGGTCGCGGGGCCTGAGGCCAGGAGCTACGACGTGGTCATCAGCGGGGATGACTTTCGCCTCACGCCCTCAGAGGACGCACCGGCCCATGTGACCTTCCGCTGCGACGCCAACACGTATATACTCTTCGGCATGGGCCGGTTGCCCCTGGCACGCTCTGTGCGCCGTGGCCGCCTGGCCTTCGAGGGGGACGAGAAGCTGGCATCGGGTTTCGCCGACTGGTTCCCTCCCGTGTAGGCGGCCTTGAGGCGGGCCGGTTCATTGTCAAGCCCTTTTGGCAAGAGTATAATATCGCCTAGAGTTACCAGAGTTGTTATCTGGCTGGAGGACCATGCATGGCAGTTGACGTTAAGGCAGAAACCGGGACTTGGCGCGTCAAGGTTGGCCTGGCCCAGATGCTGAAGGGCGGGGTAATTATGGACGTGGTGACCGCAGACCAGGCCAAGATCGCGGAGGATGCAGGCGCGGTAGCCGTCATGGCGCTGGAGCGAGTCCCCTCCGATATCCGCAAGGCCGGAGGCGTGGCCCGCATGGCAGACCCCGAGAAGATCATCGAGATCATGCAAGCGGTCACTATCCCGGTGATGGCCAAGTGCCGCATCGGCCACTTCGTGGAAGCCCAGGTACTGGAAGCTCTGGGCGTGGACTATATTGACGAGTCTGAGGTGCTCACCCCCGCCGATGAGAACCACCACGTCTGGAAGCACGACTTCAAGGTGCCCTTCGTCTGCGGCTGCCGGAACCTGGGTGAGGCCCTGCGGCGCATCGGGGAAGGCGCTGCCATGATCCGCACCAAGGGCGAGGCCGGCACCGGCAACATCGTCGAGGCCGTCCGCCACGCCAGGGCCGTGCTGAGCGAGATACGCCGCATCCAGAACATGGGCGAGGACGAGCTTATGGCCGTGGCCCGCGACATGCAGGCCCCCTTCGAGCTGGTCAAGGAAGTCCATGACACCGGCAAGCTGCCCGTGGTCAACTTCGCCGCAGGTGGCGTCGCCACCCCGGCCGACGCCGCGCTGATGATGCAACTGGGCGTGGACGGCATCTTCGTCGGCTCGGGCATCTTCAAGTCCGAGAACCCCAAGAAAATGGCCGAGGCCATAGTCAAGGCCACCACGCACTTCCGGGAGCCCAAGCTCATCGCCGAGGTGTCCAGGGGCCTTGGCGCTGCCATGCCCGGACTGGACGTCAGGACGCTCTCCCAGGAGCAGTTGCTGGCCGTGAGGGGATGGTAGCTTTGCCCAGAGTTGGCGTGCTGGCGCTCCAGGGCGACTTCCTGGAGCACCGACAGATGTTAGAGCGCCTGGGCGTGGACGCGCCGGAGGTACGGCTGCCCCACCAGCTTGACGAGGTTGACGGCCTGATCATCCCGGGCGGCGAGAGTACCACCATTGTCCAGCTCATGGACATCTACAAGTTCAGGGATGTCCTGCGGAAGAAGGTGGAGGCCGGCATGCCTGTGTGGGGCACCTGCGCCGGCATGATTGTGCTGGCGGAGCGCCTCACCGACAGCCGGCCCGAGCCATTGCACCTGATGAACATCGAGGTCAGCCGCAACGCCTTCGGGCGTCAGGTGGACAGCTTCGAGGAAGACCTGGCGGTGGAAGGAATGGACGGCCCGCCCTTCAGAGCCGTGTTCATCCGGGCGCCGGTGGTCAACAGCGTCGGACAGGGCGTCAAGGTGATGGCCAGGCTGGCCGATGGCCGGCCGGTGGCGGTCAGGCAGGGCCACCTGATTGGTACTTCCTTCCATCCGGAGTTGACCAACGATACCCGTTTCCATCAGCTTTTCGTGAGGATAGTGGAAGAGTCCAGGGCTGTATCCAAGTCTGCATAGGGGACCTATGATCAGACCCTTCCATCCTCCCGACGTCGTGCGCTGCGCACTTCTGAGGGACCTGTGGGAGCGCAACCGCGCCTATACGCTGGGCCGTCTCGCCCGGGAAGAGCCTGATAGGCCGTCGCTGGTTGACGCCTCGCGCGGGGCGCTGGGGCTGGAGAGCGGACGGGGTTGCTCCCTGGTCTGGACCGAGGGCTACCGGGTCAAAGGACTGGTTATCGCCAGGCAGAGGTCTGGCCCGCTGAGCTGGGAAGTCGCCCACCTGCTGCTGTCGCCCGACAGCGATGGAAAGCTCCTGGACCTGCTGGAGAAGACCTGCCAGATGGTGGGGCGGCGCGGCGGCGAGAGGCTCTTTATCAGGCTCCTGCGGGACGATCCCCTGGTGGACGTCTCACGGTTTGGCGGCTTCTTCCCCTGTGTCCGCGAAGCAATGTACAGTGGCCGGCCTTCTGTCCCCATGGCCACGCCAGCCCTGGAGTTGCACGAGAAGAGGCCCGGCGACGAGCATGACCTGTTCCGGCTGTACCACGCCACCACTCCCTCTGATGTGCGCTGCGTCACCGGCATGACCCTGGACCAGTGGCGGTCCTCCCGAGAGCGCACCATCGCCAGGGCCAGGGAGTTCGTTTATAAGCAGGACGGGGTGGTAAAGGGCTGGCTCAGTGTCGCCCGGCGCGGCGGCGTGGGCCAGCTCTCGGTGGTGGCCCACCACGACAAGGGGCCTGGCCCACTGGTGGACCACGGGCTGAGGCTCCTGGAACGTGCCAGGGTGGTGCATTGCCTCGTGCCAGAGTTCGAGGTAGCCCTCACCAGCGCCCTCAAGGAGCGGGGCTTCCAGGCTACAGCCGAGTACATCACGCTGGTGAAAGTCCTGGCCGTCCGGGCAAAGAAGGAGGAAGCCCGCGCACCGGTCACTATTGCTTCGGTCTAGCGCCGTCACAGGCAGCCCGCATCCATGGCTCCTCCCCGTGTCAAGCTGCAGAGGTAGGTCCAGGTCTGCGATACACAGTCGGCATGCTGGCCCCACACCTGCCCCCGCCGCGCAAGAACGCCAGCAACGCCTGCGTGAGTGGGCAGAGGCTTTCATCCAGGGCAGTGCCGGCCAGCGCCCTGGCGCACGTTCTCGCAACCAGGCTAGCGTGAAATTGCATGGACTGGTATGCTGGAACTGGACAGGTCATCAACACTCCGGAGGTAATTTCGCGTAGTAAATGCAGCAAAGGATAGATACTGACCTGGAAGCGCTTGTCCAGAAGCTGCCTCCGTACATACAGGGACCGCTGAGGACGCGTGAGGACATCAATGAACTGCTGGAGGTGGTGATGGACCTGGGCCGAGAGCCCGAAGCCAGGTTCCTGCACACAAGCTTCGTCCTGCACCCCAGGGAAGTGACCGATGAAGACCTCCAGTACGTTATACAGCACATTGGTGCCTTCGGAGAAGACAACCGCGCGGGCATTGAGCGCACCCTGCACCGCATCTCCGCTATCCGCAACCGCACGGGCAAGATCATCGGGCTTACCCTGAGGGTGGGCCGCGCCGTTTACGGCACCATCAAGATCATCGAGGACCTGGTCTTCACAGGCAAGAGCATCCTGCTGCTGGGCAGGCCCGGAGTGGGCAAGACCACCATGCTCCGCGAGGTGGCCCGCGTGCTGGCCGACGACGCCCGCAAGCGCGTCATTGTGGTGGATACCTCCAACGAGATCGCGGGGGACGGCGACATCCCGCACCCTGGCATCGGCCGCGCCCGGCGCATGCAGGTGAAGACGCCCACCCTGCAGCACGCGGTGATGATCGAGGCGGTGGAGAACCACATGCCCGAGGTCATCATCATTGACGAGATAGGCACTGAAGAGGACGCCAACGCTGCCCGCACCATAGCGGAGCGCGGGGTGCAACTGGTAGCCACCGCTCACGGCAACACCCTGGAGAACCTCATCATGAACCCCACGCTCTCCGACCTGGTGGGCGGGGTGCATACGGTGACGCTGGGAGATGTCGAGGCCCGTCGCCGCCGCACGCAGAAGACCGTGCTGGAGCGCAGGGCACCCCCCACCTTCGACATCCTGGTGGAGATACAGAGCTGGAGCCGCGTGGTGGTCCACGCCGACGTGGCCGACGTGGTGGACCGCATGCTGCGCGGCTTCCCGGTCGCGCCCGAGATTCGCACCGTTGGCCCGGATGGCAAGGTCCACAGGGAACACTCCCAGCTTCGGACAATTCCCGCCGTGGCGCCCAACGGGTTCACGCCAGGGCGTCCGGCGGAGCGACCGCCTGTGGCCGAGCCGCCTTCGGAGCCGCCACCTGCCCCAAAGGTGACTCACATCCTGCCCTACGGGGTAAACAAGGGCAAGCTCCAGCAGGTGGTGCGTGGCATCAAGGCCCCAGTGGAGCTGGTGGACGAGATATCCCAGGCTGACCTGCTGCTGACCACCAAGAACTACTACCGACGCAAGACGCAGGCACTGCGCGAGGCCGAGGACGAGGGCAAGCCGGTATATGTCCTCCGCAAGAACACGGGCCAGCAGATAGAGCAGTTCATCAGGAGCATTGCCCGGCGGGCCGGCGTCAGCGCGTGGGGCCAGGACAACTCTCACTCGGACCCTGCCGCCGCCGAGGCAATTCGCGAGGCCGAGGACGCGGCAGCCAGGGTCGGGCGGGGTGAAGGCAAGGTGGAGCTAAGCCCTCAGAGCGCCTACATCCGCCACCTGCAGCACGAGGTGGCCGAGAGGTACGGCCTTGCCTCCACCAGCCTTGGGCGAGAGCCCCAGCGCCACGTGGTCATCTACCGGCCCTAGCCGCATTGGCACTAGTACTGCGTCAACATAGTTTTGATGAAGGGCTTCACCCTCATCACAACCTTCTCCCGTCAAGGGAGAAGGAGTATATCCTCTCCCCTGGCGGGAGAGGACTAAGGTGAGGGGGAAACGCTCTATCAAAATCAAGTTGACACTGTACCAGGGCACCTGGCAAAAGTTTCGCCCCATTCCTGGCTTTCACAGGACAAGAAACCCTCGCCAGGCATCAGGTCTTGCCAGGCACGTTAAGGCCGCCAGAAGATAGGGACACCCCATATGGGACTCTTCATAGTTTTCGAAGGGGTCGAGGGCAGTGGCAAAAGCACCCAGGCGAGGGTGCTCCGCCAGCGGCTGGACTCGGCGGGTGTCAGCGTGCTTTCCACTCACGAGCCAGGCGGCACGCCGATAGGGGAGCAGCTACGCCACTGGCTCAAGGGCCAGCACCCCATCACGCCGCTGGCCGAGCTATTCCTGTTCTCGGCTGCCAGGGCTTTGCTGGTGGAGCAGGTAGTCAGGCCGGCGCTGCAAGCCGGGCAGACCGTCCTGTGCGACCGGTACATCTACTCGACGCTGGCCTACCAGGGCTATGGCCGCGGCCTGGACATGGAAGCCATAAGACAGGTCAACAGGCTAGCTACGCGTGACCTCCTGCCCGACCTGGTAGTGTTGCTGGACCTGCCTCCAGACGCGGGGCTAGCCCGCAAGTCCAGAGGGCCGCTGGACAGGTTCGAGCAGGAGCAGCAGGGCTTCCACCAGCGTGTCAGGCAGGGCTATCTGGACCTCTCGCGTCAGGAGCCAGAGCGCTGGCTGGTGCTGGACGCCTCCCAGCCGCGCGAGGCCGTCTCGTCCGCCATATGGGAGCGTGTGTCCGCCCTGCTGGGCGTTCCCAAGGGCCAGTAGTCTGTCGCGTGTAAACTGAAGAAACGTTCCCCCTCATCGCCCTGACAGGGGTATGTATTTCCCTTGGGTGTCAGGCCCTCGGGCTGGCCTCTCCAACCTTGCCATCGCGCTTGCTGGGCGTCTGGTCAAGGGCGATGGGTAGCTTTATGGTGAAGGTGGAGCCTTTACCAGGCTCGCTCTCCACCTCGATCTCGCCGTTGTGCTGCTGCACCACCTGGTAGCAGACGTACAGTCCCAGCCCCGTGCCGCTCCCCGGCTGCGAGGTGGTGAAGAAAGGCTCGAAGAGCTTGGCCATGTTCTCTTGAGGGATGCCCACGCCCGTGTCCCTGAACAGTACCTCCACCATGGTGGGCTTGCCGTTGCTGGCAGGGGCCGCCGCCCGGCTTATGACGGTCAGCTCGCCGCCGCCTGGCATGGCCTTGGTGGCGTTGATGATGATGTTGGTGAACACCTGGACCATGTTGGTGGCGTTAGCGTTGACCAGGGGCAGATCGGAGGCAAGCTCCTTCCTCAGCCTGGTGCCCGCCAGTTTCATCTGGTTGGAGGTCAGCTCCAGGGAGTGCTCGACCAGCGTGTTCAGGTCCGTTGGCTCCATCTGGTCCATGGGCACGCGGACGAAGGACAGCAGCTTGCTCACGATATGCCCGCAGCGCCTGGCCTCGCTCTCTATATAGCGAAGGTAGCGCTCCAGGTTGGCGATGTCGGACGCCTCCAGGGGCTTGCCGCTCCTGGCCAGCAGGCGCTGCTGCCCTAGCTGGGCGAACCCCATGATGGAGGACAGTGGGTTATTGATCTCGTGGGCGATGCCCGCCGCGAGCTGTCCCACCGCTGCCATCTTGGCCGACTGGACGTTCCGGGCCTGGGCCAACCGCAGCTCTCTCATCATGGCGAGGTTCTCTTCATTGGCCCGCGCCAGTTCCAGTGTCCTCTGCCGCTCCAGTTCCAGCAGCCTCGCTCGCTCTATGACCTGTGCCACCCGTTCGGCCATGAGTTCGATCATGGAGAGCTGGTGCTGGTCAATGTAGTGTGGTGAGGTGTAATGGAGCGACACGGTGCCTATGACCCGGTCGGCTACCTTCAGTGGGCTGCTCACCAGCGTCTGCACGCCCAACTCTTTGAACTTCTGGTCCATGAGCATGGTGCTCCTGGGGACATCGTCAATCACCACGGGCTGGCCCTTCTCCAGCACCTGCCCCACCACGCCCTGGCCGGGCCGAATGGGCGCTGGAGTGGAATTGTAGCTGGCCACACCGGTGACGGCCAGCCGCTCCAGCATGCCAGAGGCCTCGTTGTGCAGGAAAATGCTGCCGCCGTCGGCGTGGTGTGCCCAGACTATCCGCTCCAGCAGGAGCTGCAGGAGTTCGTCCCTGGGACGGTCGGACAACCCCAGCTCTGCCACGTCCTTCAGGGCCTGGAACTGGAGGGCCTTCTCCTGCTCCGCCTTCAACATGTATTCGAGCTGTTGTCTGGAGTAGCTGAGCGCACGGGCCATCTGCCCGAAGGCGAAGGCCAGGTCACCGATCTCGTCGTTGCGGCGCTCGTCCCGGGAGAGGTCCATGTCCAGATCGCCCATGGCTATCTTCTCCGTGGCCCTGGCCAGGCGCCGCACAGGTCGGATGAAGTAGCGGGCTATGAGGAAGGCCAGCCCTATGCCAGCCACTATGACAATGGCAGCCTGCTGCAGGTGCTCCAAGGCTATTTCTCGCTCCTTGCTGCTCAGGGATGCAGTGCTGAAGCCGAAGCGCACCAGCGCCACGGTTTCGCCACCAGCCGTCACGGTGCTGGCAATGTTCAGAAAGTCGTCCTGGTAGTGAAAGGTGGGCCGACCTGTGTCGGCGGGCGGGAGCAAGGGGCCGGCCAGCACCGAGGGGACCTCAGAGCTGAAAGATGCTACCAGCAGCCTGCCGTCGGGGCTGTAAATCTCGAAGTACTCTATGCCAGGCTGGCTGCTGAAGATGGCGGCGATCTCATCGAGGGTGGTGATGTCCTGGGAGTAAATGTGTTGGGCCAGCAGGCTGTCCAGCGTGCTGGCCAGGAGCAGGCCCCTCTCCTGGAGCTCCTGGTGGAATATAGCCCGCTCACGGCGGATGTCCAGGTGCGTGGTAAAGCCCATCAGCAGGGCCACTATCAGGGTCATGCTGATGGTCAGCACTCCTGTAATGCTCAGGCGGAACCATCTCCTGGGCTTTCTCTGAGGAGCCGTATGAGGTTGGTCCAGGAGGGACTTCATTGGAACTGCTCTGCCATTTGTCCTGGCCTGTACTTAGAGGCGTGCCGAAGCCCTTCTACCTCCTAATGCCCCAGGGAAAACACCCGCAACTTTGCGCCTCATCCTTAAGATAACCAACAGAAATGTGGCGGACATGGTGACAGTGACGTATATGCACTGGGTGAGTACACAGGGCCATTTGAAGGAAAACATGCATGCCGGAGTTGTGGAGCGTGTGTAGGCTGAGCATAATGAGGCCGCTACCTGTCGCCTGGCTGGAGCCGGCCTGTCCTCCAGGCAGGCACTGGCACTCTGGCACATTTGGGCACGCCTGGTCCTGATGACCTCAGGCAACGGCCTGTGGACTGCGAAGGCTTGACACGGCCCTGGAGCTGGGGGTCTGCCTTCACCAAGGTGGGGACGATTCCAGCCCTTTGCAGGAGAGAGCTTGGGAGGAGGCGGAAGGCCTTGCTATATGCTCTTAAAACGAGGGGACAGATTTGAGTCTCGAGACACCAGCCAAGCCTCTTGTTCTGGTCATTGAGGACGACGAGTCCATCAGGGAGATTGTCAGCAGGGTGCTGGAGTCGGAGGGGTACGCCACCCGCGTGGCGCCCAACGGACTCAAGGGGCTTGAGCAGTTCTATCTCTCCCTACCTGACCTCATCATCCTGGACCTCAAGATGCCGGAGATGGACGGCTGGGAGACGCTGGAGCGCATCCGCCAGGTCTCTGGCTGCCCCATCATCATCCTGACGGTCTTCGGCTCCTCCGATGACATCATCAAGGGCCTGGAGATGGGCGCTGACGACTACCTGGTGAAGCCCTTCGGCATCCAGGAGCTGCTGGCCCGCGTGGGCGCGGTCATTCGCCGGGCCAACCTCGTCAGGCAGGGCAGCGACCCGGCCCTGGACGACGAGCCATAAGCCCAACACGCTGGCCGGCGCTAGCCGCGCCAGAACTGCCACCAGTGCCTGGACTGGTCGCTTTCCAGCGGTGGCTCCACCTCCACAGGCTCACCCTTCAGGATGGCCCTGGGAATATCGACCACCATGGCCCTGGCCCTCTCCTCGCCCACTATGGCCGCTGCCGCCTCCACGCCGGGGGGAAGCCTGGGGGAGCGAGGGCCGTCGGCGAAATGGGTGTCGGATGCGATGATGTGCGCCAGGCCGCGCCTGAGCAGCATGTGGGTGAACTGCTGCACGCGCCCGCCGAAGTGGCCCAGTATGCTGCCGGCGGTAATCTGGCTGAGCATTCCGCGGCGCACGAACTCCGCCAGCCTCTCCGGGTCCTTCTGGACAAGCTCTATGCGCTCCGGATGGGCCAGCACAGGCACCAGGCCCTGGAGCTGTAGCTTGAACAGCACGTCGTCCACGTAGTTGGGACTACCAAAGAAGGGAAGCTCCACCAGGATGTAGCGGGTGCCGTTCATGGGCAGGGCCTTGCCCTGGATGACCGCGTCGGGCAACTCCAGGTCCAGGTGGTTCTCCATGCCCAGGAGCAGCTCAAGCTCAATGCCATGGCCCCGGAGCTGGAGCGCCATCTGAGAGATGAGGTCCCGCACGTAGCCCACTGACCAGTTCTCGTTGATGTCCTTGCGGTGGGGCGTCGCCAGGATGGTGCTGGTACCGTTCTGGGCAGCCACGCGGGCCATCTCCAGGGTGTCCTCGGGCGTCCTGGCGCCGTCGTCCACACCGGGCAGTATGTGTGCGTGCAGGTCGTAGTACACGGTAGCCCTGGCCTCCGGCCCTAGCGTCTGAACTGGATGCGCCGGAAGCCCTCGGCATAGGGCATCTGGGCGCGCTGGCCCACGCGGCTGGCGTTGCCCTTCACGAACTCCTCCACGTCCCTTTCGCGGTTGCCGCCGCTGCCATAGACCTGGCTGGCGTGCTTCTTCAGCGCCTCCGCCTTCAGGCCTATGGTATCGCTGATATCTATGAAGGTGTCCGGCTCCTCGGTGCCCCAGAAGTAGAGCTCGCCTACCTTGTGGGGCAGCAGCCCTTCCTTGCGATAGTGGTCGGGATAGTGCAGGTGGTCGCGGGCGTAGGGGAAGACGGCGTCCAGCGTCACCTGGCCGCAGACGCGGTGGTCGCGGTGGAGGTAGAAGCTGCGCCGGAATGGGTCTGTGGTGAAGACGGCGTCAGGCCGGTAGACCCGTATGGCGTGGACAAGCTGGCCCCGGAACTCGGCGGTGTCCTCCAGCCCGCCATCGGGGTAGCGCAGGAAGAGCACCTCCTTGACGCCCAGCACCCTGGCCGCCTCTAGCTGCTCCTTCTCGCGGATGGCGGCCAGCCGCTCCGAGGTCATCTCCAGGTCCGACGAGCCTTTGTCCCCGCTGGTGCAGAGTACATAAACGACCTCGCTGCCTTCTTTTATCCACCTGGCCATGGTGCCGCCGCAGCCGATCTCGGCATCGTCGGGATGAGGCGAGACCACCATTATCTTCTCTGGTCTATCTACCATGTCCTTGCGCTCCGATGGCCCTCCTGCGCGTGATGCATGAGAGGCCGCGCCCCCTTCCCCTCGGCAGGCTCGGGGCAGGCCCTGGCCTTCCCCCACAGGGGCAGGGAGGGTCCTCGCCCCCTTTGGGGGAGAGCTAGAGAGGGGGCCGCGGACCTCATACGGATTTCGTCAGCCCCCTCGGCGCGAACAATATGATAGCCCGTGGGATGGAGGCAGGCAAGGGCAATGACACGGACGTTGCCGCCTGCCCTCGGGTGGCGTACCATGTCTTGCATCGAGCCAACCCGGGGAGGAGAGCAGATGAAGATCACGGGCCTTGAGGTACACGTCTTCGAGCCGCGTCCCAACCACCACCAGGAGACGCCGGAGTACGTCAGCGCGCCCACGCGGCAGAACGCTGTCGCCGTCATACACACCGACGAGGGCATAGACGGCGTGGTGTCCTCCCAAGCCGGCAACCTGCGCCGGCTGGCGCAGCTATGGGCGCAGGCCAGGGAGCATATCGTCGGCCAGGACCCCTTCCAGCGCGGACTGCTGGAGCACCTGCTGCGCCGCCGGTTCTCCTGGCCCAGCCAGGCTATCGGCGTGCTGGACTATGGGCTATGGGACATCGCCGGCAAGGCCTTGGGCCAGCCCATCTACCGACTGCTGGGCGCCACGCGGGACAGGGTGCTGGGCTATGCCTCCACGGTGCACCACGCCAGGGACGAGCAGTTCGTGGAGACCGCCCTGAAGGCCAGGGACATGGGCTTCAAGGCGGTGAAGCTGCACCCCTACTGCGCGGCCGACGACGACATACGCATGTGCTACGCCGTCCGCAAGGCTGTGGGCGACGACCTGACGCTGATGCTGGACACGCTGGCCTATCCTGGCCCCTATAGCCGGCAGGACGCCCTGCGGGTGGGCCGTGTGCTGGACGAGTTGAATTTCTGGTGGTTCGAGGACCCGCTGCCCAAGACGGACCTGGACGGCCTGGCGGAGCTGACGGAGGCCTGCCGCATCGTCCAGGTGCGCATGGGCGACCGGGTGGAGGACATCCACGAGTACGCGGAGATGGTGCGCCGCCGCTGCATGGACATCATGGCCGGGCCGGCGTCCTTCGGCATCACCGACCTGCTGAAGCTGGCGCACCTGGCCGAGGCTAACCACATGCCTTTCGAGCCGCACGACTTCGGCGGCGGGACGGCCAGCCTCCACGTGCTGCTGGCCATCACCAACGGCAACTACTACGAGGTGGCCGTGCCGCTGGGCTGCTTCGACACCATGATATACCCTGGCGTGTACCTTGACCCGGTGCGTATTGACTCCAATGGCTGGGTGCACGCTCCGAAAAAGCCTGGCCTGGGCTTTGAGATTGACTTCACTGAGGCCAGGAAAGTCACCCAGGAGACGATAAAGGCGTAGGCCAGGCGCTCCGGCCCGGCGTCACTGGCCGGGCCTGGGGTGGCGCAGGCGCAGGCCGAGCAGGACGGCCAGCGCGGCCACCACGGCGCCTCCCACGCCACCCAGCACAGGCCATCGCTATCCAGGTCGCGTGTGGGAGAGTCCAGCCCCGGAAGCTTTGGGCAGTGGACTCCGGCCACGGTCACGCTTCCGGGTGCTGACTGGGCGCTGAGCCGGTCCCCGGAGTCGTCATCTACTTTTAGATGTCTGGCCAGTACACACGGGCTGGAGAGCGGGCTCACAGGAGCGAGGCCCATCCTGTGGCGGACTATCCCAGCCTGTTGGCCTGGAGGGACGTGGGGTCCACGGCATACTCCTTGACGCCATCGTGGTCCAGCTCGATGCCCAGGCCCGGGCGGTCGGACGGCCAGATGGCGCCGTCTCGATAGTCGAACATGGGCCTGATGACCTTGGGGAAGTCCTCGAACCAGGTGTGCAGGCACTCCTGGCGGTAGAGGTTGGGCGTGGTCATGCACACATGGAAACCGGCCGTGATGGCCACCGGCCCCAGGGCGTCGTGGGGGCTGAAGCGCACGTAGTAGGCCTCGGACATGGCGGCGATGCGGCGTAGCTCGCTGATGCCGCCTGTCCAGGCCACGTCGGGCATCACGTAGTCGGCCAGGCGGTGCTCCAAGATGGGCACGAAGTCGTAGCGGGTGAACAGGGACTCGCCCACGGAGATGGGGATAGAGGTGTTCTCCCGCACCTGGCGCAGCGCCTCGTAGCTCTCCGGCGGCACCGGCTCCTCGAACCAGGTCAGGTTGAACTGCTCCAGCGCCTGGGCGGCCTTGATAGCCGTGGGCACGTCAAAGCGGGCGTGGGCGTCCACCATAAGCTCGTAGTCGTGGCCCAGGGCGTCCCGCAGCGCGCCCACCCACTGGACGGCCTCGTCAATCATCCTGGGCGTGAGCCGCTCCAGCATGGTCGCGCCCCTGAAGGGGCCGCTCTGCGCCCGCGCCCACTTGAAGGGGTCAGTCTTGATGGCCTGGTAGCCCTGGGCCTTCGTCTCCCTGGCCAGCGTCACGGCGTCCTCGACCGTGACGCCTTCGTACCAGGCGTCCTGAACGTGGGTGTAAAGCGGCACGCACTGGCGCACGGGGCCGCCCAGTAGCTGGTAGATGGGCGCGCCCAGCACCTTGCCCTTGATGTCCCACAGGGCGATGTCAATGGCGCTGGCCACCGCCGAGATGATGCCCCTGCCGCCGATGCGCAGGTAGCGCCGGAAGATGCGCTGCCATACCTCCTCGATGTTGGCCGGGTCCGAGCCGACGATGAGCGGCTTGACCGCCTCGATGCTCTGGGAGAGGATGTGGTTGCCTATGTACAGCGTGCACTCGCCCAGGCCGGTGACGCCCTCATCGGTGTGGACCTCCACGAAGAGCCAGGGCAGCCCCTTGCGGGGCATGGTGACGTAGGTCTTGACGTCGGTTATCTTCAAAGCTCGCCTCCTTTTCGGTGCTGCGGACTGCGCCCCGGGCGTCAGGTGGCCCGGCCGTGCTTCAAGGCCCTGCCCGGCAGCGCGCCGGTATGCTTTCCCTGGTCTATGACGATGGTGCCGTTGACGATGACGTACTCGATTCCAATGGGGTGCTGCCTGGGCATGGTGCGCGTGGCAGGGGCCTTGACTGTCCTGGGATTGAAGACGGTGATGTCGGCCCTGAAGCCGTCGCGCAGGATACCCCGGTCGGAGATGCCCAGGCGCTGCGCCGGGAAGGACGTCATCTTGCGGATGGCCGCCGGCAGCGACATCTGGCGCTCCTCCCGCACGTACTCGGCCAGGATGACGGGGAAACAGCCGTAGGTGCGGGGGCTGGGGAAGTCGCCCAGCAGCACGGCGTCGCTGCCCACCATGGACAGCGGGTGGGTGACGAAGGCTGGCAGGGTGTTGCCGTTGGCGCCGGCGGCCACGTAGCAGACCTGAAGGTCCTCGTCCAGGAGCAGGTCGCAGATGGCATCCACCGGGTGCTTGCCCATCATGTCGGCCACCTCGGCGATGGAGCGGCCCTCGTACTTGTGGTTGTGGGGGCGCTTGAAGTAGGTCAGCCACATGTCGCTCCACGAAGGCGCCCGGGGGCCGACCTCCTGGCGCAGGCGCTGGCGGCCCTCCGGGGAGCGCAGCATCTCCTTGAGGCGCTCTGGGCCGCCGTTGTGCGCCCAGTCGGGGAAGACGATGAGCAGGCGAGTGCTGCCATAGATGTAGGGGTAGCTGTCGAAGGTGATGTCCTGGCCCTGCTCCACCTGGTCTTCCACGAGCTGAAGCAGACGGCGGCCGCCGCCGGTGCTGGGCGCCCGCTGGAAGAAGTGGGTGATGTGTACCGGCACGCCGCTGCGCTGGCCGATCTCGATGGCCTCGCGGAAGGGGTCGAAGAAGCGGTCGCCCAGGCGGTAGCGCACGTGGGTGTGGTAGATGCCTCCCAGGGCCGCCACCTGCCGCGATAGCTCCACCAGCTCATCGGTGGTGGCGTAGTTGCCGGGCGGGTAGTCCAGGCCTGTGGACAGGCCGAAGGCCCCCTCCTGCATGGCCTCGCGGATGATGGCCTTCATGTTGGCGATATCGGCGGGCGTGGCGGGCCTGTCCTCCCAGCCGATGGCGTCAATCCTCACCGGCGAGTTGCCCAGGATGTAGGCGATGTTCACCGCCACCTTGCGCTCGAACATGCCCAGGTACTGCTCCACGGTGGACCAGCGGCCCGGCAGCGGCGGGTTGCCGTCCAGGCCGGAGTTAAGCTCCACGAAGCGCAGGAAGTCCTGCTGGGAGCGGAAGGGGGCGTAGGAGTTGCCGTCCACGCCGATAAGCTCGGTGGTGATACCCTGGCGGACTTTAGGCTCGTGGCGCGGCTCCGACAGTATGACCAGCCCGGAGTGGGCGTGAACGTCTATGAATCCGGGGCAGACCACGTGGCCCGTGGCGTCTATCACCCGCGCCGCCTCCACGGAGGACACGTCGCCCCGCAGGACGCGCACTCTGTCGCCCTCTACGCCCACGGCGCCATAGTAGCCGGGGTTGCCGGTGCCATCTATGATCATTCCGTTCTTGATTAGAATGTCCAGCACGGCGCGCCTCCTCGACGGTGTACGAAGGGATTGTACACGCTGGGCACTGGTGGGGTACATATCCAGCCACCGGGGCCTGTGGGAAAACATGACCCCTTCGGCCCTGGGCTTGCTACGCGACAGCTTTTCAAGGAGTCTGTCAGCGCCTGCCTTACCACCTGCCGCCTTCTCAAAAGGTGCCGCGTGGAAAGCAGCCCTGGAAGTATGACTGGGGACAGTCCGGCCAACAGGCGAGGCGACTTCCCGCAGAGTGTCCGCGTTGTTATAATCGGGATGGTAGCATTGGGCGGCGCTCTGACCGGGGCTATACTCAGCGGACGCGCCGCTGTTTCGTATCGCCCTGGGGTGTCCATTAAGCTTCATCGGATAGTGCCCTAACCTGGGGTAGTGCCGCTACGTTATGACTACAGAATCTGTAATCAGAAAAGAGGTCGTATATACATGCAAGAACTCAGGGGTGCCATGGCACGGCTGAGAGAGCGCATTTCCGAAATTCTGGTGCGCCTTTGACGTGCCCGCCAAGGAGAAGGAGATAGCGGAGCTGGAGCAAGAGGCTTCCAGCCCCTCCTTCTGGAATGACCCCACCAGAGCACAGAGCAAGATGAGACGCCTGGCCGGACTCAGGCAGGAGGTGGAGGAGTGGAAGGGACTGGACAACGGGGCCAGGTCTCTGGATGAATTGCTGAATCTTGCCATCGAGGAAGGCGAGGAGTCGCTGGCCCAGGGCCTCAGCGAGGAACTGGAGAAGCTCCAGGACAGGCTGGGGAAGCTGGAGTCCAAGGTGGTCCTGTCCGGCGAGTACGACGACCACAACGCCATAGTCGCGCTGCACGCCGGCGCGGGGGGCGTGGAGTCCCAGGACTGGGTAAGCATGCTGATGCGCATGTACCTGCGCTGGGCAGAGCGCCGGGGCTTCCAGAGCGATATCCTCGATATCTCGCCCGGTGAGGAGGCCGGCATCAAGAGCGCGGTCATTCAGATAACTGGCCCCTACGCCTATGGCTACCTGAAGGCGGAGCGAGGCGTACACAGGCTGGTGCGCATCTCGCCCTTCGACGCCGCCCACGCACGCCATACCTCCTTCGCCCTGGTGGAGGTGCTTCCCGAGGTGGAGGAGGGCGTGGACATCACCATAAGCCCCGATGACCTCAAGATAGAGGTCTTCCGGGCCGGCGGCGCAGGCGGGCAGAACGTCCAGAAGAACTCCACGGCGGTGCGCATCACTCACCTGCCCACGGGCATCAAAGTCTCCTGCCAGAACGAGCGCTCCCAGCACCAGAACAAGGAAATCGCCATGCGCATCCTCATGTCCCGGCTGGTAGAGCGCGAGATGCAGGCCAAGGCCCAGGAGATAGCCCGGCTCAAGGGCGAGCACGTGTCGCCAGAGTGGGGCAATCAGATACGCAGCTACGTCCTGCACCCTTACAAGCTGGTGAAGGACCACCGTACAGGTTACGAGGTCTCGGACGCCGAAGGCGTCCTGGATGGCAACCTGGACGAGTTCATCAACGCCTACCTGACTTCCACGCTGGGCCAGGACGGCACCCGCCAGGCGGTGTCCTGAGCAGGCCCAGGTGCCTGCTGTCCTGGCCCGGATGCCAGACGTGGACGTGAACTGATGGAACACGGGCATGCGTAATTGTAGGATGGAGGACAGCAGCCTGGCCGCCTGACTCTACCGGTGAGGGCGCTACAGGAATGGCTACGTGAACAAATAGATAGGGTGGATGCTATGAGGAAGTTACTTGCTCTGATGCTTACCCTGGCGGCCTTCGCCGCCCTGGCGTGCGGGCAGGGGACGGCAAGTCAGCAGCCTACCGCCACAGCGACAACGGCCCCCGCCGCGCCTCCCACCACCGCACCCGAGGCGACACCGACCCAGGCGCGGCAAGCCTCCGCCCAGCCGACCGCGACGGCGGTGCCAGCGGCACCCTCGCCCGCGCCAGCCGACGGTCAGTCCGCGGCCACCGGCGGGACGTTCCGGAGGCTGTGGGCTGACCCGCCCACCCTGGACCCCCATCTGACCGGTGACACTACCTCGGCGGGGGTGGTCGTTGAGATTTTCAGCGGCCTCGTCTCCCTCAACACGGACCTTCAGCTTGAGCCAGAGATCGCTGAAAGGTGGGACATAAGCCCGGATGGGCGCACATACACCTTCTACCTGCGCAGCAACGCCAGGTTCCATAACGGCAAGCCTGTCACGGCCCAGGACTTCAAGTGGTCCCTGGAGCGGGCCGCCAACCCCAGGACGGCCTCGCCCGTGGCCGACACCTATCTCAACGATATCGTCGGCGCCCAGGATGTGTTCGACGGCAAGACCGCCGAGCTGACGGGCGTACATGTCGTGGACGACCGCACTCTCCAGATCACCATAGATGCCCCCAAGGCGTACTTCCTGGCCAAGCTCACCTATCCCACCGCCTACGTCCTGGACCGTGAGAACGTGGAGTCGGGCGGCCGCGACTGGACACAGGCCCCTAACGGCACCGGCCCCTTCAAGCTCAAGGAGTACAAGATAGGCGAGCGCATCATTCTGGAGCGCAACGAGCTCTACTACCGCGAGCCACCCAAGGTGGACACGGTGTTCATGAACCTGGCGGGCGGCCAGGCCATGGCCATGTACGAGAACAACGAGATTGACATCACCGGCGTTGGCCTTTTCGACCTGGAGCGCGTGCTGGACCCCAACAACCCGCTGAACAAGGAACTGCACATCGCGCCGCCGGAGTTCAGCGTCTCCTACATCGGCTTCAATACCAGCATGTCACCCTTCGACGACCCCAAGTTCCGGCAGGCGCTGAACCATGCCATAGACAAGGAGCTCATCGCCAGGGAGGTCCTGTCCGACCTGGTGGTCCCTGCCTACGGTGTGCTACCGCCGGGCTTCCCAGGGTACAACCCCAACGTGCAGGGCCTCAAGTACGACCCTGAGTTGGCCAAGCGCCTGCTCAGCGAGTCACGCTACGCCGACCCGGCCAATCGGCCGCGCATCGTGGTCACAGTACCGGGCACGGGTGGCACCATCGGCCTGGACCTGGAAGTGATTATCGAGATGTGGCGGCAAGTCCTGGGCGTGGAGGTGGAGATACAGCAGGTGGAGTGGGCCACCTATTTGCAGGACCTGAACCGTCGCAGGTTCCAGGCCTTCGCCGGCCTGGGCTGGGAGGCCGACTACCCTGATCCCCAGGACTTCCTGGATGTGCTATTCTACTCCGATAGCAGCATCAACCACGGTGGCTACTCCAACCCGGAAGTTGACCGCATCCTGGAGCAGGCGCGCACTGAGCAGGACATTCAGAAGCGCATCGAGCTATACCACCAGGCGGAGCAGCTTGTCATCAGCGACGCGGCATGGGTGCCCCTGTGGTTCGTGGGAGAGAGCCACGTCCTCATCAAGCCCTACGTCAAGGGCTACAAGCTCACTCCCATGATCGTGCCCAAGCTCAAGGAGATCTGGATAGAGAAATAAAAGCCCCGGCAAGGCCCAGGGCCAACCCAGGCTGACACGTCACGAGGCCAGGACGTGTCAGCCTGGCTATTCCTCCCGCAGCGATGAGGTAGGCAGATGTGGACTTACATAGCACGCCGCCTGCTCTGGCTGCCCTTCATGCTCATCGCCGTGTCCCTCATAACCTTCACTCTTGGTCGCTTCGGTCCTGGAGACCCGGTGGAGGTCATGCTGGGCAACCGCTACGACCCGGAGGTAGCGGCTAATATCCGCCGCCAGCTTGGCCTGGACAGGCCATTCGTAGTGCAGTACGGCACCTATATGTGGGGCGTGTTCCGTGGCGACCTGGGTGAAAGCCTGCGCTACCGCGGCCAGTCCGTGGCGTCCCTTATTGGCCCCAAGATGTGGGTGTCGGCCCAGCTAGGCATCGCGGCCATGATCATCAGCCTGGGCGTAGGGCTGCCCCTGGGCTTCTTCATCGCCCACAGGCAGGGCAGATGGCAAGACCCGGCCACCGTGGCGCTGACCCTCATTCTCATGTCCATTCCCATCATGGTGGTAGTCCCGGTGCTGCTGTGGGCTATGTGCCTCAAGCTGACTCTGGTGCCCTGCTCAGGGTGGGGTGGGTTCTTCGATGCCAGGATCGTCATCCCGGCAGTGGCCCTGGGTGTGCCAGGCATAGCGGGGCTGACGCGGCTGATGCGGGCCAGCACCCTGGATGTCATGGGCCAGGAGTTCATCCGCACGGCGCGGGCCAAGGGCCTGACCGAGCTTATGATAGACCGCCGCCATGTGCTGCGTAATGCCCTGATCCCCATCGTCACTGTGCTGGCCTTCTCCCTGGCCGGACTGCTGGGCGGCGCCTTCATCACCGAGACGCTACTGGGCATTCCGGGCATCGGGCGCTTCGTGGTGGAGTCTATCTTCCAGCGGGACTACCCGGTTATCATGGCGGTGACCCTCATCGGGGCCAGCGCCTTTGTCATCGCTAACCTGCTGGCGGACCTGGCCTATGCCGTTGTTGACCCACGGATACGCTACCAGTAGGCTGGGCCGCACCAGTGGGTGGTGCCTTAGTGTAACGTCCTCAAGAACCATGGGCATATGGAACTGAGCAGGGCTACATCCAAAGAAGCACAGGAACGTGAGAGACGCCAGAGGGGACACCTGGCCCGGGCCTGGGCACGGCTGGTGCGCAAAAAGATCGCCCTGGCCTGCCTGGCCGTCCTGGTGACAGTTTACTTGGCCGGCATCTTCGCCCCGCTCATTGCGCCATACGACTACGCGCGGCAGGACTACACGGCCATCAGGCAGCCTCCAAGCTGGGAACACTGGGCCGGCACCGACCGGGCCGGGCGCGACATGTTCTCGCGGGTGCTCTGGGGGATTCAGAACACCGTCATCATCACCGTGGTGTCCATGGCCACCGGCGGCCTGTTCATCGGCATCACTTTGGGGCTGGTGTCGGGCTACTTTGGCAGGCGAATTGATGCCATCATCATGCGCACCGGCGAGGTCTTCGCCTCCTTCCCGGACATACTGCTGGTCATAATCCTGGCCGCCACGCTGAGGCCCAGAATAGTGGACTGGGTGAGGTGGCTGGAGGACCACACCTTCCTGGATGGCCTGGTGAGGACTGGCATTGTGGACTACTTTGTCGTCTCGCTGGCCCTGGTGTCCTTTGGCTGGATAGGCATGGCCCGGCTGGTGCGGGGCCAGGTGCTATCGCTGAAGGAGTCGCAGCACGTGGAGGCGGCCAGGGCCATAGGGGCTTCCACGCCGCGCATCCTGTTCCACCACCTGCTGCCCAACGTTATCAGCCCCATCATCGTCACAGTGAGCATGGGCATGGGCGTGCTGGTGGGCACGGAGATAGTCCTGAGTTGGCTGGGGCTGGGCATCCAGCCTCCAAGGCCCAGCCTTGGGCGGATGCTCTACGAGGCAGGCAGCCTGAGCGCCCTGAGGGAGGAGCCGTGGATGCTGCTGGCCCCTGGTTTCGTGGCCTGGCTCCTCATCCTGGCCTGGAACCTTCTGGGCGACGCCCTCAACGACGTCCTGAACCCCCGGACCAGGTAAGCGCGGCTAGCGCCGGCGGGAGCGTATGCGCAGGCCCAGTCCCGCCAGGCCCACCAGCAGGGCAAGGGCAGAGGCATCGAAGACGCTGGCGCCCGCCACAAGCGTCCCGGAGCATGCCCCTCCGCCGCTGCCTGGCGTGGGCTGCGGCTGTGCCCCGGCCGGCGGTGCGGTGGGCTGCGCTGCGGGCGTTAGCTCCCTTGCCTGGGGCGCGGGCGTCGGCGACGGCACGGGCGTGCTGGTGGCGGTCGGCTCCGGCGTGGGTGTGGCGATGCTGCCTATGGCCTCGGCCTGAGGCTGCGGCGTCAGGCTGTATGGCAGCACGGTGGGCCAGGGGCGGGGAGTAGGCAACACGGCCCCCTGCTGGGGCGGCGTGTACCTGGGCGCTCCTATGCTATCGCGCCAGGCGTTCTCCAACTCTACCCGGCCCATGCCATAGACCTGCTGCAGCGCGTCGTCTATGTTCCTGCCAGACTTGAGGGTAGCCATAAGCTCCCGCATCTTGTCAACCCCCCTAGAGTCAATCATGAAGCGGACCAGGCTCCTGGCCTGCCCATAGAAGATTATGACGTCCTCAGGGTTGCCAGGCAGGACGGGCATGGAGGTAATAGGCAGGAGCCTGTCGTTGGCCAGGGCGAACTCCAGGGCTATGTCGTAGGAGAAGCCCGGGTCTATGTTGCCGTACTCCGCCAGGCCCTCGTCCAGCCAGGACGGGACGGTGCGGAACACGCTATCGCCGGCGCGGTGGGTGAGAATGTGGGTGACCTCGTGAGAGGCCGTGCCCTTGGCCAGGCTGCCGCTGCCCAGGACCAGCAGCGTGCCAATGTCCACGAAGGCCTGGCCCTCGGTGATAAGCTCTCGCCGGATGGTGGCGCTGCCCGGCGGCAGGCCCTCCAGCATCTCCTTGACGTTGTTATACATGGTCACGCGGATGGGCTTCTGGGTATCGGCGCCTAGCAGTGGCCCCATCCTGTCCAGGGTCTCCAGTATAGCGTCCAGGATAATCCTGGCCCGCGTCTGCACCGGGCCGTGGTAAGCGACGGTCACTGGCCCCTCGGAAACCTCCTCCCACTGGAAGCGGGCGTCGTAGTAGATGAACTGCTGCTGCTCGGTAGCCATGCGCTGCCCGCTGGAGTCTTCAACCTCGAAGTTGTACAGGACCAGGGTGCCGGGCGGGATATAGCGGGCGCTGGAGTTGGTGCGCCAGAAAAGCTCCGCGTTGACGGCTGGCCCCCGCTCGAAGTCCAGGTACTCGTACACCCCGGCGGTCTGGTCGCCTATCCTGAGCCTGACGGCGATGGAGGTAATGTCGCTGTCCGACTGTGCCTCCAACTTGACGCGGAACCCCTCCGGGAACTCGCTGGTAACACTTTGGGAAAGCACCCTGATGCTGCCTGTCCCGGACTGGGCCAGGGCCGCCCGGGCCGGCAGCAGTAGCAGCGCCAGGAACAGTGCCAGCGCCGCCAGGGATATCTTGCCAGGACCTGTCATTACCAATCACCTACTCCAGGAGGTGGCGCCGCAAGACCTCCCGTCCCTGACTGAAAAGTGGCGTGCAGCAAGCGCCTCCAGGCGAAGGGAGTGGAAGGCCTAGCGCACAGGTGACGTCTTGCCCGCAACGCCACCGCCTTCGGTGCCTTCCTGCTCCTGCTCGACGCCTACTGCCTGGAGGACACGCTTCAGCAGCTCCTCCTCGGGCACAGCCCCGACGAACTGCACCTTGTCATTGATGACCGTCTTGGGCACGCTCATCACCCGGTATGCCTGGGCAAGCTGCGGGAACTCCTGCACTTCTACTACGTCAGCGCGCACCCTGGAGGATTCCAGCGCCATCGCATGGGCCACACGGGCCAGCGCGGGGCAGTGTGGTCAGGTGGGCGTCACGAAGACCTGGATATGCACGTCCTCCTTCAGCGCTTTGAGCTGCCGCCGGGTCTCAAGCTGGAGCGTGCTGCGCTTGCTGGCCGCCGCCATGATAGTGTCCAGCAGCAGGGCAAACTCATACCCGGAAGGCATACCGAAGAACCGGACGTTGTCGGCGTCGCCGCTGCCGATGATAATCGCAGGAATCCGGTCTATGCCCTTCTCCAGCGCCCCTCGCTGGTCCTGGTAGAAGTCCACTATCTCCAGGTGCAGCCTGGGCGACAGGGATACAAGCTCCTCCAGCAACTGCTGGGTAGGCCCGCAGGTCTGGCACTCGCGGCCGGGGATGTACAGCCCGGTCAGTCGGCGGGTGTACAGGGTAATGTTCACGTCGCGCTTCAGTTCTTGCTCGAACCTGCGCTGGACTTCCTGGCGGTCTCGTGGCTGGAGTATCGGCATCGTGTCACCTGGGAGAAACAGAGTCCCCGGCTGGCCTCGCCTGCAGCGCCAGCCTGGGGCATCGGTCAGCACGCTTACTATTGTAGCCCAGCCCACGTGCCTTACAAAAGGTCTGTCCCAGGCCGGGGCAAGGCCAGCCCCTCTCTAGCTCTCCTCCAGAGGGGGCGAGAACAGTCCCTGCCCCCCAGTGGGGGAAGGCCAAGGCCTGCCCCTTCGGCACGCTCAGGACAGGCCCGAGCCTGTCGAGGGAATGGGGGCATGAGTCTTGCCAATGGGTGGGACCTTGGACACACCCTTAAGGGAGGGACCTTCCACATAACCTTTAAGGCCAAGCCACTTCGATTCCGACTTGCCATACATTGGTTCAAGCTATCAGCAGGGAAGGCATGCCAGAGAGCCCTGTGACGACGACCTGTATAGCTCCGATTATCATGTATTATTCTAGATAATTTTGCATGCTTTCGTAGATAATAAATGAATGGCGACGATACCATAGAGGTAACACGAGTCCTTCTGACGTTATTCAAATCTGGACGCTTGACCAACTTCATCGAAGACTCTGGTATTCTGGTATCCTGCGTGCATACCACCCTCAGAGGAGCGCACCTTGGCGACGCGGTTCCCAATACAGCACCTGCTCGGCAAAGAGATCGCCGACATTGTCAGAAGGCACGGCATATCACGTACAGCGCTTGCGGAACAGATGGGGGTGACCCTCGACACCATTAACAACTGGTGCAGTGGAAGAACAAGGATAGGGATTGGTCATCTCCATCAGCTTCTCGAATTGTTAGAGCGGCGTGGTCACTCGCCAACTAGACTGCGCGATCTACTGAAGAAGTATCTGGAGGCTTACGGCGTAAGTCCACACCTACTAGACCAGCTCTTTGCTGCTAGCAGTGATCACTTTACAGCTAATCAGGACTTCGTCGCTTGCATCTGTACTGATAGAAGAAATAGCACGGTAGAGAGGATTTGTGAAGGCATAATAGAAACTTTTACACGATATGGTTTCAAAAACCTGTTGGTCCTGGACGTGTGTGGTAAACCCCAGCTTTTCGATTATTGCATCGGGGAAATTACACGCGCTCGCCCTATTGGGGTACTCTTCAATGATATACCTCTTGCTCAGCCGTCAGTGGATTTGATAGCTCGACTACTCTCCCGCGAGAATATTGCTGGCGTGTTTATCTATAGTGTTCCAACGCCAGATGCTTGTGAGGGAGGAAGAATCTCCTGGGGCTGCTCCCAAGCTGAAATACTGGCAAACCATGCAACACAATTGCTGCTGGAAAGGGGGCACTCAAGAATAGCCATAATCCTGCAGACTACGAGCGATTCGCGTCTGAAATTCTTGGCTGGATATAGACAGGCCCTTGAACACGCTGGCATCGAGTACGACCCAACTCTTGTATCCTGGGGCATTGACTTCCTGGGGTTTCCTAGTATTGAAGAAGTCTTGGTCTCCGAATATCAACAGCAAGTGATAGAGCTGGTAAGGAACAATGAGGTGACTGGACTTATCGCGACATCCCCGGTTGCCGCGTTGCAGATCATCACAGCAATGCGCCGCGAACTGCAGGCATGGCCAGGAGATAAATCCATCGTTGTGATAGGCCAGAATGAGTGGCTGAAGCACCTGGTGAGTCCACCCTTCACGAGCGTTCTGCCCGCAGCCGACATCGTTGGCCGTCAGGCCGCAGAGTTGTTAGTCCAGATGTGCTCACGCTTTGGAGGGCAGCACACGGGTCGCGGCGTTGCAATACAAGAGGTTACTGTCGAACATCTGGAAGATGGGTCCATCAAGGACTTACGCCGATGACAGTGACCCTCATATGCGGGGACCCGGTCAAAAGCCCCTTTTAGCGCAACACACTGATAGCCCCAGAAATCTCCCTCCCCGTATAGGTCTGGTACCAGGACAGCTTGATACTCTGCTGACTCGGCTTACAGACTAGGGTGCTGGTTGTGCCGACTCCAGATTGTCAGGCCAGGTATTTGCATGGAATGTTTGCTCCCAACTCTTTATCTTTGGCCCGTATGCCCAGGGGCTCTTCCATGTCAATACCGGCGCATGGGGCAACACTTCGTGCGCCCAGTCCACATAGTCTCTCCAGACCAGCCATGCTTCCTCTTCATCCACCTTTGGCAGGAGGCGGTCCTGGAACTCGGCAGGCTTCGCCATTTCAGCGCCTGTGTTCCAAGCCGAGCGGTTAGTTATCTCGGCCATACCACTGCTGGCCACGCCGGAGGGCGTGCTGGTGGATGAACCCCAACCGAACGACCAGACGTCGTGGATGGTCCTGGATACCATGGTTGGTCGCCGAGCGCTGTAAGTCGCCTTCTCTATGTTGGCGTTCAGTCCTATCTCCTTCCACTGTATGGCCACTGACTCAGCAACTTCTTCGAAGGGCGGGGCGAACCCAGTGGGAATAAAGTAGGTAAAGCTGAACCCGTTGGCGTAGCCCGCATCCGCCAGATACTGTTTCGCTTTCGCTATGTCGAAGGGGATTTCCCACTTGGGGTCCCAGCGAGGGGAGTCCGGAGCCAGAGTAATGACGTAGCTGGGCAGACCCAGCCCTGAGGTGAATTTTTCCACCATTGTCTGGCGGTCCAGCGCCATGGACATGGCCCAGCGTACCTTGCGCGCCTTCTCCAGCGAATCTGGATTCTCAGCATCACCTACCCATGGCAGGTCTTTGAACTGATTGTATGTCTCTCTCGGATTACCAGAGGAATCTGTCTTCATTTGATACTGCCCGGCGAACATGATTGACATTCCGCTTCCACCCAGGATCGGGGATACTTCCAGCCTGACCCCAGGTATTTTCTTTATGTCTTCCACCAGGGCCACATTCGCTTGCAGCATATCGGCCTCGCCAGACTGGAGCATGGCCGTCCTCGTGGCCTCCTCTGGCACTTCCAAGGCATCTACACGGGCAAAGCTAGGCGTTTGCCTCCAGTGGTCAGGTACCGCCTCCAGGGTTATGTGGTCATCAGCCACGTGTTCCAATACCTTGAATGGGCCAGTGGCTACAGCGTTCAGATTGACAAAGTCACGCCCCTTTTCATCAAAGTATTTCTTACTCTGGATCGGCGCTGGAGAGCTATCCATGCGTAGCTTCCTAAACCACCTTACCGTCGGCTGGGCGAAGGTGATGTGCAGATTGTAGTCATCAATTTTGTCCAATGAGCTGTAATCCTGGGAGATGGCATCAGCCTCAGTGAAAACAGTCCCCTCCGCAGCCGTCTCATCCAATGAGAATATCACATCATCCGATGTCATCTCTCCATACTTGGGGTCATGGAACTTGACACCTCTGTTAAGCTCAAAGCTCACACCCTTGCCTTCGGCATCGAGTTTCCAGGACTTGGCAATTAGAGGTACAGTCTCACCTTTACGGTTCAAGTCCAAAAGCGACTCCTGAATACTCAGTTGAGTATTGCGCTGGCTATAGGGATAGGCTACCTTGGAGGAACTGTAAAGAGGCGGTCCTACGTCGGTCAGCGCTAACACTAACTTGCCTGTTGGCACTGAAGGCGCAGGCGTTGCCTGGGGGGTGGAAGTTGGCGCAGGTATAGGAGTCGCTCTGGCTGTTGGTGTTGCAATCGGCGCAACGCTGGTAGGTGGAGTAGAAGTGGGGGCCTGGGTTGTCGACGATGCACACGCCGCGACAGCTATCAAGGTGATGGCAATTAAGCTCAGCAAGCTGAAGTTCATCTTCACGTCATCTCTCCATTTTCGGCAGTTGCGTGGACCGCTGCTCTTCCCCGGTCAAGTCTTGAATTGGCCTTGTGCCCAGGTTAGGTCTTATGTGTGACCAGCCGCACCCTTGCTCCTCAGCATATGTCGGCTGCAAGCTGAACCAGGTATCCCCGTTCCCCTTTACCTATACTGAGTCAATAAGGTGCATCAACTGAATTCCAGTACCCCAACAGTGGCCCAATAGGCGGCCTGCGTTCCGTCATGTCAATACTCGAAGCAACTAAGGCGTCCGAAACCATAGTGGTCTTGGCCGCGGACCCCTGGCAGGCTGCCATAGGCGGATATGGTCCCGCGCCGTGCATTGGTGTTTTCTACAAGCTGCGCCGCGCCAATGACCTTCGCCACTGGCGGCAATGGCGGCGCATCGAGGCTTGTCCTGCCGAATCCCGTGCTCACTATGGCCCTGGCTTCTGGAAGAGGTTCAAGGATCGCCGAACCGCCACCGCGAGGATCGGACTCGGGCGTGATCAGTACAGTCTTTATACCAAGCCGCTCGCAGGCTTGCACCGTTCTGATGACCTCCATGAAGTCGTTGCCGCCGGAGTCATAAGTAATGATGGCCCCTTTGGCGCCAAGAAGCTGGGCCGTCTTAGCAGCTTGGAGAGACGTAATGTCCTTTTCGACCTGAGAGCTCCAACGGGTACGTGTGATTATGCATCCCACAAAATTCGCCTCAACCCCATGGCGCTTGTATAGCTCTCGCACCAGCGGGTTGTTTACCAGCGTCCAGGATGTGTCCCACTTCGAAGGGTACTCTCCGAAGCTTATCGCTCCATCCAGGAACTCATTGGGGTGCACAATGAACGGAAGCGTAAGCCTGGTGACTCCGTAGAAGGCCGTGCCAAATGCTGTGAGGGAGTTGGTGTAATGCTGAGGGGAGTGAAGGTTGTGGATAAGGACAACCCTGGGCAGCGAAGCATCTACCTCGGCTAGCTCAAATACCTCCAGGCTCTCCGGCTCCATGTCTGCTACAGTGGCTGCCAGGTGGTCAGACACCACCAGGGCAGCGCTGTGAAGCGCATCATTCTGGTGTTCGATGTTAAGGCGCGTGTCCACCTCAAGCGTCAGGCAGATATTGAATAGAGAGCCGTAGGGCGTGAGTTCTGCGCCAGGGCCGCTCATGTCAATGAAAAAGTCCACCCACGCATCATCGGTGCCCTCGTGTATAAACACGTCGGCTACTTCAACAACTCCCACTCCCGAGAGCCGATGAGTCCGTCCCTGTCCTACCAGGGAGACTGGTCTGCCGCAGATGCCCGGGTACACCATCCCGTCGCCCCTGACCTTGACCCGGGGCTCGATCACATCACGGACGGTGGTGATGCGGACGGACTCTCCTGGAGCGGCGATCGCCAGGTCGGCGCTAATGATGCGAGGGTCGCGCCCGACAGCATCCAGCAATTCCTGCTTGTCTATCTCAAGCTTTCGGTGGCTCCACCGTGTCCGCGAACCGAAAGAGACATCTACGACCGGAAAGGAACCAAGCTCAAGACGCATGGACAACCTCCTTGCGCTGCAACTCAAGCGGGTCAAAGAGGGTTGGCCTGTCTACGGCTGTCTGAAGCGCTGTCAGCGCTGTCCTCACTATCAAGCGGGTATATTCTCTGTCCTTTTCTGGTCCCAGGGCTGGATTACCACACACATGTTCGATGCGGGAACCTCGAATAACCCTTGGCGCTCCTGTAGTTAGAGCGAGCGTATATAGTGCAGATATGTCAGCTACAGGGATGCCTACGCGCTCAATCTCCTTGGCTATCGTTGCACCGCAACGGTTGCAGCTTCCTCAGGTGGCTACCAGTATGCAGCCCACGACTCCCGCCTTCTTCAACTCTTCGGCCATCCCGGTACCAATATTTTCAGCATCGGCGACTGCCGTGCCGACGCCCGAGGTAGTCAAGAACCATGGGTAAAGGCGCTTGAATACTCTCTGCTGCTCCAGTTCGCGCATCACAGGTAGAGGGAGGATATAGTTGGGGTTCTGGTTGACGATGTTGGTGTAAAAGCCTCGGTGTACACTCTCCCACTGGTCACCAGTCAGCTCAGCCAAGTTCTCGATATTGTAACGCAGGAATTCCTTGGCGCCGCCACGAACTAGCCTATCGGGGTTGCCCTTGGGCACAAGGCCGCCAGTGGTGATAAGGGCCAGGGTGGCATGCTCCAGGTCTTGAATCGGCGGGGCCGGAGTCACAAGCTCAGGCATTTGAATGGGCACTTCTGTGTTGAATGGCCTGCCGGTGAGTCGCGCCATAAGCATATCCGCTGCTCTAACGGCCGCGGGCTTTTCCCTGAAACCAGGCCGCCGAATCCCTCTGGGCATGTATCCCTCGACCTCCGCCGGCCCCAACTCTTCACGACGTCCTAGCTTCACGGCCAGCCTTACCATAGACTGCAAGACTGACTGCATGGTGGCAGGATTTTCATCGGTTGGAACGATGTAAATTTGCTTACCGTACTGCACTACCCCAGCATTTTCATGGTACATGGCCGTGATAGCGGGGATGCCCATCTCCTGGGCCACTTTGCATACCTCACCACAGGCAAGGCCGTACCGCCCAGCATTAAACGCAGGACCCGCAACTACCACGTCGGGCTTATACTGGCCCAAGGCTTCCTTGACTGCCGCCGTAGCCTGTGGCCTGTCTTCGTTGAAATAGTTGTCTCCACAGATGATAGTTGAGACCACAATTCCTTGGTTGTCCAATATCTGTTGAAGGGCGCGACCCGGCCCCACGACACCCTCTTTAACCTGTAACGGCAAATTTGCCCTTTCTTCTCCACCCATGCCTCCAAAGAACTGGTTCAGGTAATGGACAACACGAAGCAATTCAGCCATATGTTATCTCCTTACCTCACCCTGGCGCCCTCGGGACCATGAAAAGCCAACAACTGCTCGTCCGGCGCATTCTGGCAGTATATACTGGGATCGAGCGCGAAGAGCTGACTCTTAGTGCAGTGTAAGACTACGTCTTGGTTTGGTGCGATTCAAGTGAGTCTCACTACCGAAGTGAACAGCCGTCTTGTAGTTTGACTACAGGCTGAGCGTTGGGACAATCTCCAGCCAGGAAGGGAGTTGATAGCAACCTGGAGCACGGTACCCATCAAGCGGCTATCATAATGGCTCATGGAAGATAAGGCTTGAACTCGTCCTGGCCCAGTCCGATGGGGTGAAGAAGCCGTGCAGGATTTGACAGACCAGACAGGGTTGCAGGTGGCGCATGACCATGCACCCCTGCTAAGTCCGACAGCATAGCGCCAGGCAGTCACAGACCCAGCAATGCAGAGGCATTACCCTTCAGTACCAGTCCCCTATCCGATGGCGAAAGCTGGGACTGCTCAAGCTGCCTGGCCAGCCGCCTGGCCCGCAGCAGGGGGAAGTCGCTGGCCAGCAGTACCCTGTCGGCGCCCACCAGGCCGGCCACCGCCTGGAAGACCTGGGGCGTGTAGAGGAAAGGCGAGGCGGCCGTGTCGAAGTACACGTTGCGCAGGGCTTCGGCCACCTCGGGCATGAGGGCGTAGAAGGGCAGGCCACCGCCCCAGTGGGCGCAGACCAGGGTGACGTCGGGGAAGCCCTGGATGAAGCGCCACAGCACCTCAGGCCGGGTCTTGCCCTTGCCGGGGTACAGGTGGCCCACTGGCTCCGAGGAGTGGGTGGTGACGATGAGCTTGTGTCGCCGGGCCACCTCCATCAGTGGCCCCATGGCCGCCGCGTCGCCCAGGTCGTAGCCCTGGGTGTCGGGGTGTAGCTCGCCGATGCCTCTCAGGCCGGCCAGGGCGCAGCGCTCGGCCTCCTGGGCGGCCTTCTCGCCCCAGGCAGGGTTGACGCCAGCGAAGCCCACCAGCCGGCCCGTGTGCCGGTGCACCGCCTCGATGATGTAGTCGTTGGCCTCCCGCGCCAGGCCAATGTCGGTCCAGCCGATGCCCATGACGACGGCTACTTCCACGCCGTCCTCATCCATGGCCCGCAGCAGGTCCTCGGCGGTGGCCAGCTTCGCCCTGGGGCTGGCGTACAGCTCGCCGAAGGTGGCGTCGCGCTCCAGGTAGCGCCGGTGCTGCTCCGGGGTCCACGGCGGGAAGACGTGGGTGTGGAAGTCTATCATGACAGCCCTGGAGCGGCCGCCGCTTCACTCAGCATGTGCCGATGGAGCGGCAGCCAGTATGAAGGGACATGACTAATAATACATCCAGTCCAGGATGGCCCGCACGGCGTAGGCTATCACGATGCCATTGAGCACCGCCAGGGTGACGACCTTGACCATAAGCTCGGCGAAGGCCGAGCCGGTGCGCTTGATGGTAGAAACTGCAGCCTTCACAGCAACTACCTCCCGTGGTGTCCCAGAATGCCTTCGCCATAGAGACGTACAAAGTCCACGAAAAGTTACACTTTTCAGGCTGCCTCGCTTGAGAGAGACAGGGTACTCAGGGCAAGGGGCAGGAGTGAGTGAGCGAGGTCCATCTATAGAAACGCTCGTGGAGGCAAATTGTCAGCATGGCGAAAGGCCGGGAAAGGCCCTGCCTACCATTTCCTCTGGTCTTGCCGACGGGGCTACTGCGCCGTGACGCCGCCGTCTATGACCAGCTCGGCGCCGGTGACGTAGGCGGACTCGTCGGAGGCCAGGTAGAGGATGCCGTTGGCGATCTCCTCCGCCGTGGCGACTCGCCCCATGGGGACCTTGGCCACCCGCCAGGCTAGCTGCTGCGGGTCGGAGAAGGGCCGGCGGGTCAGCGGCGTCATGGCGTAGCCCGGATGCACCGAGTTGACGCGGATGTTGTCCCGCGCGTACTGGATGGCGGCGGACTTGGTGAACAGGCGTATGGCGCCCTTGGCGGCGTGGTAGGCCGTGGAGGTCGGGCTGCCGATGAGGCCATTGATGGACGAGATGTTGATGATGGAGCCGCCGCCAGTCCTGCGCATGGCCGGGATGGCGTGTTTGGTGCCCAGGAAGACGCCCTTGGCGTGGACGTCCATCTGGCCGTCCCATATCTCGGGTGTAGTGTCCTCCACAGTGTAGGGCGCGCCGGTGCCAGCGTTGTTGACCAGGATGTCCAGCCGGCCGAAGGTGGCCATAGCAGTCTCGACTGCCTTTACCCAGTCCTCCTCTCTGGTCACGTCCAGGCGGACGAAGATGGCCTCGCCGCCGCTCTCCCGTATCTGGGCGGCGGTCTTCTGGCCCAGTGGCTCGTTGATGTCGCCCAGGATGACCCTAGCGCCCTCGCGCACGAAGAGCCAGGCAGTCGCGCCGCCGAAGCCCATAAGCTCGCCCTTGACGCCCGTGGCCGCGCCGCTGATGAGGGCCACCTTGCCTGCAAGCCGCATGGCGCACCTCCTTTGTCGGTGTGGCACAAATTATAGCACCGGCAATCAGCCAGTGGCTGTCAGCAATCGGCCCGAGGGCTGGAACAGGCCAGAGCAGGGCGCAGCTATTGCAGGACAGGATGCCAGCAGCATAGAATAGCCAGCAAAGTTGCAGGAGAAGCATAAGGAGTGGCAAATGAGCGGACTGAGTCGTCTGTACGATGAGCTGGGAGTAAGGCCGGTCCTCAACGCCCAGGGCAACCGGACCCTGCTGGGCGGCGGTACCCCCTCGGCCAGCGTCAAGGCGCTTATGGACGAGGCGGAGGAGTACTATGCCGACATGGGTGAGCTGGCCGACCGGGTAGGCGAGAAGATAGCCGACATGCTGGGCGTCGAGGCGGCGCTGGTGACCTCCGGGTGCGCCGCGGCGCTGTCCTTCGCCGCCGCAGCCTGCATGACCGGCGATGACCTGGAGAGGATCGAGCGCATCCCCGACACCACGGGCATGCCCAACGAGGTCATAATCCAGCGCCAGCTAAGGGTCGCCTACGACCGGTGCATGACCATCCCCGGCGGCAAGCTGGTGGAGGTCGGCGACGAGGACGGCACCCGGCCCGAGGACATCGAGGAAGCCATCGGCCCCAGGACGGCGGCCATCCACTACCTGGCGCCGGGCAACCGGCCGGGCGCGCTGCCCCTGGAGGAGGTCATCCGCATCGGCCACGCCCATAATATCCCCATCATCGTGGACGCCGCAGGCCAGGTGTACCCCACGGAGAACCTGAGCAAGTACGTGAAGATGGGCGCCGACCTGGTGGCCTACGGGGCCAAGTACTTCGGTGCCGTCAACTCCAGCGGTGTGCTCACCGGCCGCAGGGACCTGGTACGCGTGGCCCGCAAGCACAGCTTTATCGGCTTCGAGGCCGAAAAGATACGCTCCTTCGGCAGGCCGATGAAGGTAGACCGGCAGGAGATCATCGCGGTGTACGCTGCCCTGCGGGAGTGGCTGACCATGAACCACGAGGACCGCTTCGCCGCCTATGAGCCGCGCATCAACTCCCTGCGCCAGTCGCTGCGGGGTATCCCCGGCATCCAGCTACGGGACTTTCCCGACCAGGGCCCCGCCGATGGCCTGCGTATCACCGTGGACCCGGTGAAGACAGGCAAGACTGCTGCCCAGGTGGTGGAGGAGTTGCGCCGGGGCAACCCCAGCATCTGGGTGCGCGAGGATGTGGAGAACAACTCCTTCGCCGTGAGGATGCCTACTCTGAAGGAGGGCGGCGAAAAGACCATCGCCGAGAGGCTGCGGCAGGTGCTGAAGTCCTGACCCGCCAGCCACCACGTGCATGGCTATCCGCCTCATGGGCTGGCAACCCGGGAGGGCAGTCCAGAGCGGCACAGACATCCCCGTGTGGGGGCTGCTTACTACACGACAGTTTTTGAAAATGGAGCGGACAGTAGTGCAGGCACTGCCAGACCTCACCCCCAGGCTGTAAGGGCAATATGTCGGTCAGTCTATGGCCTCCTCTCCACTCTTCGACAAGCTCAGAGCAGGCTGAGAGGGGGCTACGGGGGTGAGGTCTGGCGGCGCTGTCCGACACCTCCCTCTGAAAGAGTGCCGTTTAGCAAGCCCCTCTACCGGGCAAGGTCAGGGCCTGCCCGGGAGACGGGGATGAAGCCCAGGGAAAAGGTTCCGTCTTTGCGAACTGCCGTTTAACCTCAGGTTATGGCCCAGCCCGCTGATGTCCATGTCCTGGTGCAACTGGGAGCATTGAAAGTAATTCAAGATGGTTTAGTATAATAGCGTTCTGGCGACGAAATCTTGAATGACTGGTGCCAGAGGCTTATAATGGGCCTTGTTCACAGAAAGCTAGGGCCCGCTTAGTGGAACACGTCACAGCCAGCAATCGCCTGAATCCCAGGTACACCATCCCCGAGCCGCGCGACGGTATGTTGCGCCGGCAGCGGCTGGTGGACTTCCTGCACGAGCACATAGACCAGCCGCTGCAGCTTATCTGCGCCCCTGCGGGCTACGGCAAGACGACACTGCTGGCCGACTTCGCCCGCGATACCGACCTCGCGGTTAGCTGGTACACCGTGGACGAGTTGGACCGTGACCCCAGTTCGTTCCTGCGGAACGTCATCGAGGCCATCCGGACGCGGTTCCCCAACTTTGGCGCCTCCCTGGACTCGCTGGAGGGCCACTCCCAGGGCCTCAACGCCGGTTGGGAAGATCTGATAAACCGGCTGATCGAGGAGATCAGGGAGACCATCTCCGAGTATTTTGTCCTGGTGGTGGACGACTTTCATATCCTCGCGGGCAACAAGGACGTGATGGCCGCCGTTGACCTGCTCATTCAGCGGCTTCCTGACAACTGCCGGCTCATCCTTTCCACCAGGGAGATCCCCCGGCTGACGTCGCTGCCCAGGCTCATAGGCCAGCGCAAGGTGGTGGGCCTCGGCCCCAAAGAGCTGAAGTTCACCACGGACGAGATCAAGGCGCTGCTGAAGCGCAACTTCGACCTGGACGTCACCACCGAGGAGGCCGAGCGCCTGGAGCGCGACTCCGATGGCTGGATCACGGCCATTCTGCTGACGACCCACTCCCTCTGGAAGGGCCTGTTCCGTGAAGTGCTGGCCAACCGGGGCTGGAACAGCCTCCTCTATGAGTACATGGCCTCGGAGGTGTTCACTCAGCAGCCCCCGGACGTCCAGAAGTTCCTGCTGTACACCAGCATCTGCAACGAGTTCGATGCTGACCTGGCCAACGTCCTGACAGCCTCGGACGCGGCGGACAGGCTGCTGAAGGAGGCCGAGTCCAGGAACCTGTTCATCATACGCCTGGAGGGCCACAACCCCTGGTACCGCTACCACCCGCTATTCAGGGACTTCCTGAGGGAGAAGCTGCGCAAGGAGGACCCTGAGACCTTCGTGGGCCTGCATCTCAGGGCCGCCGACTACTACCTGTCCATAGGCGAGCCACGGCAGGCCATTCACTACTATATACAGGGTGGAGGGTTCGAGAAGGGGCTGGACCTTCTGGAGGCGCAGGCGGAGCCATTGTCCCAGGAGGGCCTGTGGGATACCCTGGGCAACTGGCTGGAGCAGGTGCCTGCCGAGGTCCGCGCCACGCGGCCCAGGCTGCTCCTGTACCTGGCTGCAGTCCATCAGCGCCACGGCCGGCACGACGAGGCCATAAAGCTGCTGAGCAGCATCATCGAGGCCTTCCAGGCCCAGAGGGAGTACAACCTCCAGGCCCAGGCACTGATGCGCCGCAGCGCTGCCTTGCAGGCCAAGGGCGCCCTCCAGATGGCAGTGAGGGATGCCCGAGATGCGCTGCTGCTCGCTCAGGAGAATTGCCCGGCGTCGGTGCAGGCCGAGGCGCGCATCCACCTGGGTCGGGCCTACGCCAAGCAGGGCAAGTACCCCAGGGCCGAGCGTGAGTTCCGGCTGGCGCTGGACAGCTACCAGCAGCAGGGCGACCTTTTCCAGCTTTCCCACGTCCACAAGCTGCTGGGCACCGTGTACGTGGAGCTTGGCAACTTCTCCAGGGCGAACACACACCTGGAGCTGGCCAGGCAGGGCTGGAAGAAGCTGGGCAACCAGAGTGAGCTTGCCGCCACGCTTAACAACATGGCCTGGCTCTACTACGAGCAGGGCAGGCTGGAAGACGCCGAGCCACTGTCCAGGGAGTCCATTGACCTGGCCAGCGTCGCCAACAGCAAGCGTGACGAGGCATACTCCCTGTGGACGCTGGCGGACATCCAGCGCGAGCAGGAGGCCTACGACGCCGCCCTGGAGTCTTACCAGCGCGCCCTTGCCATGGCCCGGGAGTGCATGGAAACGCCGCTGGTCAGCTCCTGCACCATCGGCATGGGCGAGACCTACCGCCTCATGGGCGACACCGCCAGGGCCAGGTCCCTGCTGAGGGAAGGCATGGACTTCGCCTATAACCTGGGGCAGGACTTCGAGCTGGGCATGGCCTTCATGGGCCTGGGCGTGATAGAGTGCGAGGGCCAGGACTTCGAGCAAAGCCTGGTCTTCCTGCTGAGGGCCTGCACGCTGCTGGCCCGGGCCAAGCAGAAGCGCAACCTGGCCCGCGCCAGGTTCCTTCTGGCGCATACCTACTTCCAGTCCAGGAAGTACACCGATGCCCTGGAGCAACTGGAGGCGGTAGCCGAGCTTTGCGACGAACTGGGCCATGACCGGTTCCTGGTGCCCGACGCCCGTCGCGCCGTGCTCATGGTCCAGTATGCCGCTATCCAGGCCAGGCACAAGGACTTCTTCGCCCGCCTGAGGGACCAGGCGGCGCTGCGCCCCAGCGAGGCGCCGGTGGAAGTGGCCAGCGCGCCCGAGCAGCGGCCGCCCAAAGTGGAGGTGCAGACCTTCGGGCCGCTGCGCATCCTGCTGGAGGGCACGCATCTCCTCAGCACCGCCTGGGGCAGCACCAAGGCCCGCGAGATGTTCCTGTTCATGCTCTATAACCGCCAACCGCTGCACAAGGAGAAGATAGTGGAGGCCCTGTGGCCCCAGATCTCGTCGGCCAAGGCCAACTCCAACTTCCACTCCACACTGCATCGCATGAAGAACGCGCTGTACCCCAACTGCGTTGACCGCGATGGCGAGCAGTACCAGTTGAACGCAGGCTGGAGCTACTGGCTGGACGCCCACGAGTTCGAGCGGCTGCTGCAGGAGGCCGAGCAACTCCCCGCCGAGGAGGTGGCGGAGAGGGAGCGTCTCCTTACGGCCGCCATTGACCTTTACAAGGGGCCTTTCCTGGCGGACGTTGACGCCGAGTGGGCCAACGCCACCCGCACCGACCTGGAGTTCAAGTTCTGGAAGGCTGTCAACCTCCTGGCTGAGCAGTACAAGGCCAGGGGAGAGCTACGCCAGAGCATCGCGCTGCTGGAGAAGGCGCTGGCTATTGACGAGCTGCAAGAGGACATTTACTACAAGGTCATGGACCTCTACCTGGAGTTAGGCGACACCGCCGCGGCCACCAAGGTCTACAAGCGCTGCCTCTCCGTCTTTGGGCAGACTGTCCCCCTGTTCAGCTCCTCCAAAGTGAGCAAGCTGCTAGCACATCTTAACTAGTCTCAGGTACTAATAGCTATTCCATCTTGATATATCCTCTTATGGTTGTATATCATCTCTTCTATACATGTATTATGTCAACTAAATAGTGAGAGAACCGTGAGAGGTCTGTGAGAGCCTCCTTGCTACATTGCGTGGCATAAAGCTAGGCATGCCTAGCGAATAGGAGGAGGTTCTCACAATGCGGAGCAAGTTCAGCGGATGGTACTGGCGTGCGTTCTATGCGGCCCTGACGGTGGGCGCCCTCGTGGCGGCCATCGCTGCCGACGGGCCCAACTGGGGCTAACACCCGACTTCTGACATAGAAGCGCACATGCGGGCCAGGGCGCCCTTTACGCACCGTAAGCGGGCTGCCCTGGCCCAGCCTATTTGTCGGGGGGTGCGCCGGCGGCGCGCCTGGTCGGGCCTGGTGCGACGCTTCCCCTTCCCCTCTGGGTGGCAGAAGGCCGGGACGCCGTGAGGCATATATTAAAATGTTATTTTTAGAGTGCTACTGATGCGGCAAGCAGAGAAGTCTTCCTCAAAGGCAGGCATACCGCCAGTCCGTTATGGCTGGCTGGTCATACTGGCGTTCCTGGTCCAGGCGGTGGCCCTGACCACCATCAGCGACCCCTCGGCCCTGGCCGCCAAAAGGGCGGTGCTGGCCGTGACATCCCTGATGCTCCTGGTGGGCATTGTCCCCAACCTGCGCTGGTGGGCCTTTCGAGTCATAGGGCTGGGATTCCTGCTGAACATCCTGGCCCTGGCCGCCAATGGCGGCCTGATGCCCGTGACCCCTGAGAACGCGGAAAAGGTCCTGCCGGACATCCAGGAGACCATTGCCATAGGTCAGACGCCGCCAAGGTCCAAGAGCATCCTGCTGCCAGAGTCCCAGACCAGGCTTCGCCCTCTAACCGACAACATCTACCTCCCTTTCCCCAGGTCTAGCATCTATAGCGTGGGCGATGTTTCACTTATGGCTGGAGTGGTTATATTCCTGTTGGAGATACCTGTGAGGCTCTATTTGCGCCGTCGGCAGGCCAGGTTGGCCGGGCCGCCATCAGTGAACATTCAGGCATAATTGCTGTTTTGCCTGTAAACAAAGTGGCTAACACCTTGAAAGAGCCTCAAGGCGCGGAATATTCTCCAGTGGGAATGGTTTGCCCCTAGGGGGAGGTAGCTGGCGATGACTTTAGCCGGCAATAGCTCGCTTGCGCGCAAGCTGTACGAGAGGGAATCGTCTGTCCCTGGGCTACAGCAACTGGAGGAGACACCGCTCCTTCAGCGGTACCTGTCGCGGATATCCGCCCGCATCGAGTCCGATGGCCTGACCCACCTTTACTGGGTCGCGGGGATCAACACCCGTGAGATCGCCGAGGCCCTGCTGGATACCATAGCCCGGCGGTACCAGGACCGGAGGCCATCCCTTGTTGGCGACAAGAACGCCCTTGTCGTCCGGCCGGGTGAGGTCCAGCTTGTCGAGCCTTTAGCGACACGTCTTGGCTGCCCCATCCTCCTCATGCAGGAGTTCTACACCGACAGTTTCGCTATTATTAACGAGGCAGCCGTGCTGGATGTTACACCCGTGTCCACCGATGACGGGGTGCCTGAGTTCAACGAGGACTCCACCGTGGTCAGTCTGTACATCGGGCTATTCAACATGCTCAAGAACCGGGCGGTGGACAGCCGGGCCAGGGTACAGGCGCGCAGCTAGCATTTCACCACAGTCCTGCCTTTCTTGATGACCAGGCGCAGCCTGCGGACGTTCTCAATAGCGTCCAGCGGGTTGGCGCCTAATGCTATTATGTCTGCTTTTTTGCCCGGCTCGATGGTGCCGTAGCTGTCCTGAGCACAGCATACCTCGGCCGCGGTCTGTGTGGCGGCCACGATGGCCTGCCAGGGCGTCATGCCGCAACGCACCAGCATCCCCAGTTCCAGCAGCCCGCCAGAGGGCGGGTCCAGGTCAGACCCACAGGCTATCTTGACTCCCGCTCTTAGCGCCTTCCTGAACCCCTCGGCATGGGCCGTGGCGGCCTGAATGGCCCTCTGGCGGTACTCCTCCTGGACCGGGTGCTTCCGCGCCCAGTCGCGCTCATACTCACTGGAGGCGTAGTCCGGGCCACGGTTCAGGTGGGTCAGGCTGAGCGTGGGTACATAGTACGTCCCCTTCTCCACCATCAGCCGGATAGCCTCGTCGTCCAGCATGTAGCCGTGCTCGATAGTATGGGCGCCTGCTCTGACCGCCGCCTTGATGCCGTCGGTGCCGCCTGCATGGGCCACCACTTTGAACCCCCTGCGCCGGCACAGCTCGAAGGCAGCCTCGATCTCGTCGGGCAGGAGGAAGGTGTTAGGCATTCTGTCCCACGGCGGCCCCATGACTCCGCCGGTCATATTGAGCTTGATGAAGTCCACGCCGTTCTTGATTTGCTCGCGGATGGCCCTGCGGAAACCCTCCGGGCCGTCCACCTCCAGGGCGCAGCCGCTGCGCAGGAAGTGGCCGGCGGTGGTGGTAAGGAAGTAGCCGCAGGTGAACAGCGTCGGCCCCATGGCCCTGCCGGAGTCGAAGGCCCGCTTCCACGCCACGTCAATGAAGTCTTTCTCTCCCACCACTCTCATGCCGGTAATGCCCAGGGCCAGCGCGTCCATACAGTTGCGGCCGGCGCGGATGGTGCGCTCGGCCACCGACTCGTCCCTGGCCTCGCTGTCTGGAATGCCGCGGCCGATGTGGACATGCACGTCCCACAGGCCAGGCAGCAGGAAAGCCCCGCCCAGGTCTATCACCTCCGCGCCGCTGGCTACCGGCGGCCTCCTGGAGTCTGTGACCTCCTCGATGCGCTCCCCCACGACTACCACGCTTCCCTCTCGTGGCGAGGGAGAAGTGGCATCTATGATGACGCAGTCCCGAAGCACCAGCACCTGTTCCTGGGCCATCGTCGCCTCTCCTGGGCACGCCGGCGGGCCAGGGCGCGCGGTCGCCGGTGCGACGACTGCCCTTCACAAGGCCCTCGCCGGCAGGTATGTTGAGTATGAGCATATTCGCCGGTAACACGCTAGCAAAGCAGCGCCATCCTACAACCCGGACTGGCGCCAGTCAACGGCGGGGATAAAGCTGGCGTCTTTTGCTATAATAGGCTTCCTTCAACTATTACCAGACGTCCTTGCACGTGGCCTTAGAAAATGTGGTAAAGTCACGGGCAGGGTCCAGGGACAGGGCATGAGTACACAGCCAGACTTTCGGCGGCTCCTCACAGAGATGGCGGCGCAGCCCGACGAGGGCATTGACCTCGCCCTGGGCGCGCTGTACATCGCAGGCGAGGAGTACCCGGGCCTGGATGTGGACCACTACATGGACCGAATTACGGCCCTGGCCTGGGTAGTGGAGAGCCGTCGCCGCCCGGGGGACGACCCTTTCGATACCATCGCCAGGATCAATGACGTTCTATTTGAAAAGGAGGGCTTTTCTGGCAACGAGAAGGACTACTATGACCCCAGGAACAGTTTTCTCAACGAAGTGCTGGACAGGAAGAAGGGAATCCCCATAACCCTTTCCGTCATTTACCTCGAGGTAGCGCGCCTGCTGGGGCTGCCTTTCTCCGGAGTGGGCCTTCCAGGGCACTTCATAGTGAAGTGCGAGGTGCGCGACGCGGATATATTCGTTGACCCCTTCCACAGGGGGCTTCTGCTGACTGCCCAGGACTGCCGCGAGCTGGTCAGGCAGCAGTCCGGCGGCCGGATGGCCTTCAGGGAGGAGTTCCTGAGGCCCGTGCCGCCCAGGCAGGTCCTGGTGAGGATGCTCACCAACCTGCGGCTCATCTATATGCGGCGAGGGGAGTTGCCCAGGGCCATCAGCGCGGCGGACCGCATCGTGGCCGTTGACCCTGCCAGCGAGCAGCACCTCCTGGACCGCGCGACCGTGTACTACCACGCTGGCCGGTACCTCAACGCCATCAAGGACCTGGAGGAGTACCTGAGGCGGCGGCCTGATGCTCCAGATGCCGAGGCTATCAGGCACAACATAAGCGCCCTGTGGCACAGGGCTTCCACTACAAATTGAGACTGAATGCCATGAGCAAAATCTGTCCAAATTACCTGTGTCGTATATCAGTTGGGTGGCCGAAAGAGATCGAAGCGCCGCTCGTCGGGTGCGTCCCGTGAAGTACGAAGGCCTGGACGACGAGCGGCTGCTGGAGCTCATCGCCCAGCAGAGCAGGGAGGCGCTGGAGGCCTTCTACGATAGGCATGCCAGTGCCGTGTACTCTCTGGCGATGCACATGCTCAAGGACTCCGGGGTAGCCGAGGAGGTGACGCAAGACGTGTTCCTGAACGTCTGGCGGCGAGCGTCCAGCTATCAGTCGCAGCGTGGCAGCGTGCTGGCCTGGCTGTTCAGCATCGCCCACCACCGCGCCATAGACGAGCTGAGGCGACGCCGCCGCGAGCAGGCGCAGACGCAGCCCGGAGTTGACCTGACGGACAAGCTCTCCGACGATTCCGTGGACCCGACTGAGCATGCAGCCACCGAGATGGAGCGCAGCAGGCTGAATGACGCCCTTTCAAGGCTAAGGCCAGAGCAGCGAGAGGTCGTGGTCCTGGCGTACTTCGGAGGGCTGACCCACTCGGAGATCGCCAGGCACCTTGGCCAGCCGCTGGGCACAGTCAAGACCAGGATGCGGCTGGCGCTGCAAAAACTGCGGGAGGTCTTGGGCCCTCAAATCCAGGAGCGGGCAGACCATGGACTGTAAGGAGGCAGAGGAGCTCTTTGTACCCTATCTGCTGGGTGCGCTAGACTCCAGGGAGCGGCAGGCACTGGAGGAGCACCTGGACACATGCCAGAGGTGCAGCCTGGAGACTTACGGAGGCGGCGAAGCGGTGGCGCGGCTGGCCTCGACGGTGCCCCGGCTGGAGGTACCCGCACGCATCAAGCGGCGGCTTTTTGCCGTCGTGGACGCGGAGCTGGCACAGCGCAGGCCGGCGAGTCCAGGGCCCAGGTCGCAAGCGCCCGGGAGAGGCGGCACGGGCCGGCTGGCCATGGCCTGGGCCAGAATCGCCGCCGCCCTGGTGCTGGTGGTGGGTCTTGCCCTGGTCGGCTTCTGGTTTGACCAGCGCGTTGACCGGCTTACCAGAGATAATAGGGCACTGCAGCGCGAGCTTAGCAACCTCATGGAGAGGGAAGTGCAGCTCACCAACATGGTCATGCAACAGCGCTACCTGAGCTACATTACTGCCGCTCCTGGCGTGTCCGTGAACATGCTCTGGGGGACCGAGTGGTCCGCCAAAGCCTGGGGCATGCTGGCCTGCTGCGCCGCCGCCGACAATGCCACTCTTGCCTTCCTGGTGGTACTCAATCTCCCTCCATTGCCCGCCGACCAGGTCTACCAGGTATGGCTGTTCAAAGAAGGCCAGCGCTACAGCGCCGGCACTTTCACCGTGGACTCGACGGGCTACGGACAGGCTGCTATCATACCCGTGGCCCCGCTTTTCGAGTTCGACGCCATCGCCGTCACCGTGGAACCCTCGGGGGGCAGCCCTCGCCCCACGGGCGCCAGCGTTATGTTGGGCGACCTGTAAAATTTTGTGGTAAACTACGACGGCAGAATCTAGGCGGGCGTCCAAGATTGTGATACTGTTATGGAAGTGCGCAATCTCACATCTTCATCACCATATCCATAAGGAGGGAAAGTGCGTACGATGTCGAGATTATCCATTTTCCTGGGTCTCGTCTTATTACTCTTTACGCTGCCCGTGGGTGTAGCCACGGCACAGCAGCCCACCGCAGAAGGCTCTGGCACGGCTGTCATCTCCGACAGCAGCGCAACCACCCTGAGCGACAGGATCACCATCACCATGTCGGGGGTGACAGCTCCGCCCTCCGGTAGCTCATACCAGGCCTGGCTGGTGTCCGATAACGGCAGCCAGAGGCTGGACCTGGGTACCCTGACCGTGGGAGCTAATGGTTCTGTCAATCACAGCTACACCTCGCCCAATGGCGAGAACCTCATCGCCCGGTACAACAAGCTGGCCATTACCCTTGGCAATGCCACCGTCTTCAGCGCCGACATTCCCGCCGGCGCCATGGCCCACATCCGGCACCTGCTGGTGGCCTGGCCCGAGACCTCCAATAAGGGCATCCTGACTAACCTGCGGGAGCAGTTGCAGCTTGCCCTGAACCATGCCAACCTGGCCAGGAATGCCACGGCCCTGGAAGGCGAGGGCAGCCTGAGGCTCCACGTCCATCATGTCATCAACATCATCGAGGGCGCCAGTGGCCCCAACTTTGACCAGGCCTCGGGCAATCCCGGCGACGGCATCGGTGTTCTGACGCATGCCGCCGACCGCAAGCACGCGGGCTTCGCCGCGAGCCAGGCCCCAGGCCGGGCGACCCTTGTTGACCAGTCCAAGAACGTGGAGACCGCAGGCAAGAACGCCGAGGACTGGGCTATCATGGCCCGCGACCAGGCCCTGATAGTCCTCTCTCAGGCCAACATCAACACCGCCAAGCTGCTGCTGAACCCCGTGGTCAGCCAGCTAGAGGCCGCCATCAATGGCTTCGACGCCAACCGCAACGGGAACATACAGTACGTGGCGGGCGAGGCGGGCACCAGGCAGGCTTACGTCGCGGCCCAGCGTATGGCTACCTATAACATCCAGGCTGGCACCGGCGCTGGCGGGACAGGCGGACTGCCCGGCGTGGGCGAGTCCACCATACCCATCCTGGCCCAGATAGCCCTGGCCGCATCCCTGGTACTCATCGGCACCGGCGGCGTCTTCCTCCTCAGGGGCCGGCGCAGCCGCGCCAGCAGCTAGACACCGCTTAACGTGAAGACCGAGAGGCCCCGCTCCAGCCCCAGGGTTGGGTGGGGCCTCTCAGCGTGTTCCATCACAGCCCCCTTTCTGTGCATCATGGCGGTACATCTGTTATGCTGGTATGGCTTGACCGGGTGCAACTGGTCCTTGCACATCGAGGTTGACTCCATGCCAGAGTCTCCGCGTATCCTGTGTGACCTTTGCGGCCACGAGATGACAGGCATCCGTTGCAAGCTGGTCTGCCCCCAGTGTGGCTACACCAGGGACTGCTCAGACCCCTAGCGCCTGGCCTCCAGTCTGCGTGGCCAGCGCTCCCCGGTGCAGGCCAGGCGGGCCGTATTCCTGCGCCCTGGTGCCAGCCAGACACGCTCGGGCTGTCCACTGGACACCCGAGGCAGCAGGGCTGAAGTGAGGTGTGGCGTTGGGTCGAGGACTGTTCCTGGGTCTGGGTATAGTAGCGGTAGCGGCGCTGGTCATTGCAGGAGTGCTGCTGCGCCCACGCTCAGGCCCGCCGCCAGCGCCCACTTTGACGCCTCAGCCCACGCCGTTCACGCCCGAGGCGGTGCTGGCCCGGTCTGGCGAGGTGATGGCGGCGCTGGAGTCATTCCACTTCAGGCTCAGCCACCGGAGCGGCTCCACGCCGTTGTTGCTCAACCTTGCCATCACCGAGGCGGAGGGTGACGTGGTCAAGCCGGACAGGCTCTCACTGGACCTGAGCGGCGCCTTCGGCAACCTGGCCGTGAGGGCCAGCCTCATCGCCATCGGGGACACCACCTATATGACCAATCCCATTACCGGCGGCTGGGAGACGGCGGCAGCCGGCGTCAGCCCTCTGGGCTTCTTCGATCCCGGCAAGGGCGTCGCGGCTATGATGTCCAGCATCCAGCAGCCCAGCCTCGCCCAGGAGGCCCAGGGCGGCCAGCAGGTGTACCGCATCCGGGGCAAGCTGGCGGCGGACGCCCTGGCCCCGCTGCTGGGGACCACCGTACAGGGCAGCACCGTGGACGTGGAGCTTGCCATTGACACCCAGCGTCTGTACCTGCTGGAGGCCGTTGTCGCGGGCAGGGTCACGCCAGCCGAGGCCGACGGCGTGGTGCGAGTCATAACCCTGTCACGCTTCAACGAGCCTATCACCATCGAGCCGCCGACCTGATGAAGCTGGTCCCGGGGCAGGCCGAACACAAGACGCCTATCGCGGCATACCTGGCACTGGTGCCTGTCTGTGCTGGCGTGTTCATCGCCGCCGACGACCAGACAGTCATCGTCACCATCCTGCCGGTCCTGATGCTGGACATGAATGTCCAGATCAACGAGCTTGACCGCGCATCCTGGGCGGTGACCGGCTACCTGCTGGGCTACGTGGCGGCCATGCCCCTCATGGGCCGGCTCTCGGACGCCTGGGGCCACAGGACGCTCTTTTTCCTGTCGCTGGCCCTCTTCGTGCTGGGGTCTGTGGGCGTGGCCCTCTCGCCCGACCTGTCCTGGGTGATAGGCACGCGCATTGTGCAGGCTGTTGGCGCGGGCGCGCTGGTCCCCATCTCCATAGCCATAGTAGGTGACCTGTTCCCGCCGGAGCGCAGGGGGCTTCCCCTGGGCCTCATCGGCGGCTCCGCCGAGGCAGGTGGCGTCATAGGTCCTCTGTGGGGGGGCCTCATCATACGCTACCTGGACTGGCGCTGGGTCTTCTGGATAAATCTTCCTCTTAGCCTGGCCGTGCTGGTGGGCCTGCTCCTGGCGCTGAGGGCCAATGCCAGGTACCCGGCCAGGGTGGACTTCCTGGGCGGCGGCCTCATCGCCCTGAGCATCGCCGCCCTGACCCTGGGCCTCGCCAGGGTAGGCAGGCCCGACGCCCTGATGGCAGCTTTTCTGGCGGCCGCCGCCATCTCCCTGGCGCTGTTCATTCTGCGGCAGAAGTCAACGGTGGAGCCGCTGCTGCCTGTTTACATCTTTCGCAACGCCACCTTCAGCGCGGCCAACCTCACCCACCTGGGCGTGGGAGGCGCGCTGATCATCGGCATGGTGACTGTGCCGCTCATGGCCAACACGGTAATGGGCCTTCAGCCGCTGGAGGGAGGCCTGAGGCTGATGCGCCTGACCGCGGCCATGTCCATGGGCGCCATCATGGGGGGCGTGGCCTGCCAGCGCTTCGGCTACAGGCTGCCCACCATGGTGGGGCTGGCCCTGGCGGCTGTGGGGTTCGCCTTCATGAGTCGCTGGGGAGTCCGGGTGGCGGAGCCTGGTCTGACGGCCCACCTGGCCATCGCTGGGCTGGGCTTTGGTCTGGTCATAGCCCCCATAGCCCTGGCGGCCACCAACTCGGTGGACACAGGCGACAGAGGCACGGCGGCGGCGGTGGTCACGGCCATGCGCATCATAGGCATGACCTTCGGGCTGGCCGCGCTGACGGCTTGGGGCATGGGCCGCTTCCAGGTGCTTTCGGCGGGCATCGAGCTGCCCCTGCCGCTGCCCGGCGAGACGCCCGCGCAGGCGCAGCAACGCCTCGTGGAGTTCCAGGCGCGCCTGGCCGATGCAGGCCTGACGCTGTTCCACGAGTTCTTCCTGGCCGCCATGGCCGTCTGCCTCGTCGCCATGGTGCCGGCGCTGCTCATGGGCTGGCGCCGCGCCCGGGGCCGCCGGCCGCCGCCAGCGCCCCCTGCCAACCGGTGACGGCCCCTGTCCATGGTGTCACATTGAAATTGCAGGCGCTTTCTGGCATCCTGCTAGCACGGGCAAACAAGGAGATGCAGCAGTTATGCGAATACTGGTAACGGGAATAACAGGCCGCATCGGGGCCAATCTGGCGGCAGTGCTGGCGCGACGGGGCCACGCGGTGCGGGGTCTGGTCTGGCCCCGAGACCCCCGCGTGGACAAGCTCAAGGGCCTGGACGTGGAGCTGCAGTACGGCAGCCTGACGGAGCCTGCCCACGTCCGCCGGGCTATGGAGGGCGTGGATGCCGTCTATCACCTGGGCGCCGCCTTTCAGGGCGGCGGGCCTTTCAGCGAGCAGGACTACTTCGAGATAAACGTGCGGGGCACCTTCAACATGCTGGAGGCGGCCCGCGGCCAGCCCGGACTCCGCCAGTTCCTCTTCGCCAGCACTGACGCGGTGTACGACAAGTACATCCCCGGTGGCATGAAGGAGCCAATACGCGAGGATGTGACGCCTCGTCTGCCCAGGGGCTGGTATGCCCTGTCCAAGTCCATCGGCGAAGAGCTTTGCAACGGCTACTACCGGACCTACGGGCTGCCCGTGACGGTGCTGCGCTTCTGCCTGGTGGTCGGCGCCGGCGAGGTGCTGGACTTCTACCAGTTTTACCTGAGCAAGCTACGCCAGCAGCAGCCGGGGCTGGCGTCCCTGTGGACGGGCCAGGAGCGTCTGGTGCTGCTGCGGGACAGGGACGGAAGGCCCTTCAAGAAGCATATTGCCGACGTGCGGGACATCGTCAGCGGTTGCGTGTGCGCTCTGGACAGGCAAGAGGCGCTGGGCCAGACCTTCCAGCTTGCCGGGCCGGAGGCCTTCACCTGGGACAGGACCATACCGTATCTGTCCGAGCGACTGGACATCTCCTTCGTGGAGGCCGTGCCCGATGGCCCGCCCACCTTCTACGAGTTCGACCTGAGCAAGTCACGCCAGCTTATTGGCTTCCGGCCTGAGTACGATATCTTCAGGATGATTGACGACGCCCTGGCCTTCCGCGCTGGGCGCGACATCGGCGTGCTGCCCACGGCATGACAGCCCTGACGGGCCAGGGCCGTGGCCCTGGCCCGCTGTACCAGCCCTCGGCCAGAATGTTGCCATGAGGCAACAGCCGTCGCCGGCCGCTAGGCCGGCCGGAACTTGGGCAGGGCTATCTTGTCCGTGATGTCCTCGAACACCACCTGCAGCGGCATGCCTATCCGCAGCTTCTCCGGCGACGGGCCTTCTATGCCGACGATGTTGGTAGGCATGCGCGGGCCTTCTTCCAACTCAACGATGGCCGGGACGAAAGGCACGTCATTGGCGAAGCCAGGGTGTGGCGGGCGGTGCACGATGGCGTAGGTGTACAGCGTCGCGCGGCCGCTGGCCCGCATCCAGGTCGTGTCCTTGGAGAAGCAGCAGGGTGAGATGTCACGAGGGTAGAAGTACGCCTGGCCGCAGGCATTGCACTTGCGCAGCCATAGCTCATGCTGCTTGGCCTTCTGCCAGTAGAAATCAGACTCCCCCTGAGGGCTGGGGACCGGCTTGTTATAGGCCTGGGTCATGGCTCCTCCTTACTATTCGGACTGGTGAGCGGTGGGGCGCTAGTCAACAGCCAGCACGACGGTGCCCGTGGAGGACAGCGAGCCGCCAGTGCCGTTCACCAGGGATATCCTGGGGTCCTTCACCTGGCGCTGGCCCGCCTCGCCGCGTAGCTGCCGGACGGCCTCCACCACCAGGAACATGCCGTACATGCCCGAGTGGGTGTAGGACAGGCCGCCGCCGGAGGTATTCAGGGGGAAGTCGCCGTCGGGCGCGGTGCGCTGGCCCTTGACGAAGTCAGGGGCCTCGCCGCGGCCGCAGAAGCCCAGCGCCTCCAGGGACAGCAGCACGGTGTAGGTGAAGGAGTCGTAGATCATGGTCAGGCCAATGTCCGAGTGCTTGATTCCGGCCATGGCCATGGCCTTCTTGCCCGTCTCCCGCGCGATGAGGGACGTCAGGTCTGGCATCTGGCTGATGATGCCATGGTCGTGGCCCTCGGCGGCGCCCAGCACCCATACGGGCTTCTTCTTCAGGTCCCGCGCCCTCTCGGGCGTGGTGACAACGTAGGCCCCTCCCGCGTCGGTCACCAGGCAGCAGTCGAACAGGTGGAAGGGCCAGGATATCCAGCGGGAGTTGTGATAGTCCTCGAAGGTCATGGGGTCTTTCATGTAGGCCTTGGGGTTCATGAGCGCCCACTTGCGGGTCGCCACGGCGATTTCGGCCATGCCCTGGCGGGTGCGCTCCTCGCCGAACTCGTGCATGTACCGGCGGCAGGCCAGGGAGTAGTTGATGGGCGCGCCGATGAACCCATAGGGCGTCTCGAACTGCGGCCCAGGCTCCGACAGGTTGGGCTGCGGGCGATTGCGGGCGCTGCGGCCAGCCTCGCCATGTGTCACCAGGCAGACCTCGCAGTAGCCGGCGTTGATGGCGGCCATGGCGTGGGCGATGTGAATGACGAAGGAAGACCCACCCACGGCGGTGCTATCGGTGTAGCTGGGCTGAATGCCCAGGTACTCGGCTACGGTAAGAGTGGAAAAGCCCGCCGTCAGCAGGCCGTCCACGTCCTTGATGGACAGGCCCGCGTCCTCCAGGGCATTATGGGCAGCCTCGGCATGGTGCTGAAGCGAGGACTTGTTGGGCACAAGCCCTATCTCGTCCGATTCAGCCACGCCAACGATAGCGACCGACCTGGACAGGTTCCTCATTCGTGACAGATTGGCCATCGTGGGCGGACCTCCTTGTAGTATGGATGAGAGCGGCTCCCTGGCCGCAGGCTACCTCAGGGGCGAGTAGTCGGTGGGCGAGAGCAGCGTGTTGAAGACACGGCGCACCAGCGGGCCGTTGCGCTCGGACTCGGCCCGGACCTTCTGCCACTCGGGGTCGGCGCGGAAGGCGGCCCAGGCTTTCTCCCGCTGGGCCGCGCTCTCGAAGGCCACGATGTAGATGAGGCGGTCGCTGTAGTCGCCGGCGTCCGCCGTCCAGTAGCCTATGTTCTTGAAGCCGTGCTTCTCAAAGAGCTTGATGGTGTGGTTGCGGAAGCGGGCATGTAGCTCGGGCAGCTTGCCGGGCATTGCCTCGTACACGCGGTACTCGTAGATCATGGGACCTCCTCAGCATATGTCTTTATAGCCGCAAATTCTCCAAGGATTGGGCGTGCGTGTCAACTGGCGCGCTGGGGAAGCCAGGCCCGTCGGGGACACGCCCTGGCATGGAAACGAAGGACGGACTGGCGATGGCAGGCTTCAGCGCGGGCTTAATGGGGCCGCGCCCCGTTGGGCGGCAGGCCAAGGGACCGGGCCACCGCTTCCGCCAGCACACCAAACCCCATGGCAGGAGATGGGGACGGCGCGCCCTGGGAAAAGACTGTGTCCAGGGGCGTGATGGAGATGCGGTTGTTGCGCACGGCCCAGATGTCGGTGTCCTCGGCGATGTTAGGGTTAACGGGCTTGTTGTGCCTGATCCAGTAATGAGTCCTGCGGCCATCGTTGCCGCGCTCCACGCCCTCCAGGTACACTCGTGGCCCCAGCCTGGTAAGCTGCACGCCTTCTATCCTGTCGGGCGGGACGTTGGGCAAGTTCACGTTGAGCAGCAGCGGCCTGGGAGAGGAGTCCCTGGCTATAGCCTGCACCAGCGCCCTGGCAGCTATGGCCGCGGCATCATAGTGGACATCGGTCAGGGAGGCCACGGACACGGCGATGGACGGGATGTTGCGGAAATAGCCGTGGAAAGCGCCGCCCACCGTGCCGGAGGTCATGACGTCCAGGCCCAGGTTGGCGCCCAGGTTAGCGCCGGACACCACCAGGTCGAAGGGCGCGTCGCTGAACAGGTGCTCGGTGGCGAGGATGACGCAGTCGGCCGGCGTGCCCTCCACGGCGAAGGCCTTGACGCCCTCCACCGGCGAGAATACCTGCTGTGCCCGCAGGATGTGGAGCAGTGTCATGGCAGGCCCCACGCCGCTCTGGTCCCGGTCTGGCGCCACCACTATCAGCTCGCCCAGGTCTTTCAGCGCCCGGGCCACGCTCCACAGCCCTGGCGAGTGAATACCGTCGTCATTGGTCAAGAGAATTCTCATGCAGCCATGTAACCCCTGCCGGAAGTCCGCCGCCCACCGCGCCTGGCCTCACGCCTGGAGCTGGCGGGCGACGTACCATCTCCGAAATCTGGAGGCTTTGAGGGAGACTCCTCGGTCGTGGTAGATTTCGAACACCTCGTTGCTGGTGGTCCTGACGCAGTAGTAGCTGCGGTGGTGACGCTGCCACCACCTGTGACGCCTGTTGGGGTCGCCGCCGAAGCTGTAGTCATGCCAGGAGTACAGGACCTCCTGGACGACGTACTCCTTGCCGTCGAGCCTGAAGGCCACGGGCTGCTTCACCTCGCCGGCGACGGTTACCTGGATCTCTTTGCCGAAAAAGCGTCTCTGGGCTGGCGATGGCTGTGGGTCCACAGCAGGACGACGCTCCCTGTAAAGCTTCGCTGACAGGACAACTACGGGGCTGCCATGCAGTATACCACGTAGCACGTCACCCGGCGACAAGGAGCGGCCTCAGCCATGGGCAATGACAAGCCCCTTGCCCGGCACCAGGCGCACCCCTGGCGCATCGGGGCCGGCCAGGGTGAACTGGTTGGCCCTGGCGTCGGGGCCTTGACTGTAGGTGAAGGACAGCAGGCCATCGTTGAGCAGGCCCAGGAGCACGTCGTCGCCCTTCTCCACGGCTGCCGCGCAGAAGTCCTCGCCGTCGGCGATGTGGGCTTCGGCCCAGGCGGCCGGCGACCAGTCCTCACTGGCGGCCACAAGGCACAGGCCGAACCTTCCCCCGTGCAGATAGTCCTTCATCTGCCTGGCCCTGGCGGCCACATCCGCGGCCTTGCCCTTCATGGCCCGGACGGCCTCTTCCCTGACCGTGCCCTCGGCGTTGAACACATAGACGGTATAAAGGTGGCTATCGGCGTTGAGTCGGTAGCTGGCGACACAGGCGTCGCCGAAGGACCCGATGGTGTAGCCCCGGCGCAGGCCGTTGACGCGCTGCTCGTAGAGGAAGCGCAGGTCGTCGGCGCTGGCGAAGCTGACGCCGGCCTGGGGCGCGTAGGTCCAGCCCTCCGCCTGGCAGTCCTCGCACTGGTGTCGGGCGCGGTAGCGCTGCTCCCAGTAGTGGGACGGCAGAAAGGAGTGGGGCAGCTTCCTGAAGGCGTAGCTGTCCAGCCGGGCCGCGTCAAAGACGAAGCGCCGGGCCGTGCCGTCGTACCGGATGGCTTCGTCCTCGGGGCCTGCCAGGTGGGCGCACCTGCCGCTGGCCCTCAGGCCCAGCATGCCCGAGTCCAGCAGCCTGAAGAGCACGTCGTAGCCCTCGATGGAGCTGAGCCTCACCGAGCAGCGCTGCCGTAGCACCTCTCGCAGCCTGGCGAACCTTGCCCTGACCGGGCCGCTCCACGAGTCCGGGCGCGCCGAGGACACCAGCACCGCCTCTCGGAGAGGTGGCTCCTCCAGTTGCTCCAGCACGCGGGCCAGGGCCACCATGTTCTCGGCGAACATGTTCATCCCGGCCTCGCTTAGCTCCGGCTGGCCAATGCACTGGAAGGCCGTGGCCCCCAGGTCGCCGTGCTGCACCAGCACATCGTGGCGCACCATCACGGCGCCATAGCCGGTGTAGTGCCTCGGCACCACCTGGCCCCTGGTAAGCTGGTAGGCGGCCCACAGCTTCTCCAGAAGAGGCCCCTCCAGGCTGAAGCTGCCCGCCAGGTAGACTGTGCGCTCGGAAGTGGACATGTACCCTTGTCGCCCCAGGCTTATAGCGCTTTTGAGTTGTGTGGGTGGTATGTAAGGATGGGTATGAGAGGGTGTGTGAGAAGCCTTGTTCTAGCCTTTACCGGGAGACGTGGGGACGTGATGCATATTGATGCCGGGCTGGCCTTGCCTGCATACCAGTCCAGCGCCAAAGGGTACCACGTCCCCCACCAAGGAGTAAAACAAGGCTTCCAGCACACCCTCTCAGAGCATGATGTTGTCTATGAGCCGCGTCTTTCCGATACGCACGGCCAGGGACACCAGCGCCGGGCTGCGGACTTCGTCCAGCTCCTCCAGGGTGCTGGCGTCGGCTATGCTTATGTAGTCAACGCGGGCCACCAGCGGCTCGCCTTCGATGAGGGCGCGCATCTGGCGGCGTACCTCGCTGGCATCCTTCATGCCCCCAAGGTACAGGTCGCGGGCCAGGCACAGGGAGCGGTAGAGCACCGGCGCGGCCTTGCGTTCCTGGGGAGTCAGGTACACGTTGCGGCTGCTCATGGCCAGCCCGTCCGGTTCCCGCACGGTAGGGGCCACGACGATCTGGGCGCCCAGGTCCAGGTCGGCGTTGAGGCGCTTGACCACCAGGCACTGCTGGGCGTCCTTCTGTCCGAAGTAGGCCCTGTCGGGCCGGGCGATGGACAGCAGCTTGCACACCACGGTGGCGACGCCCCGGAAGTGGCCCGGCCGGAACTCCCCCTCCAGCCGCTGGGCGATGCGCCCCACGTCCACGTAGGTATCGAAGCCTGGGGGATAGACCTCCTCCACCGGGGGCGTGAAGACCAGGTCGGCGCCTTCCTTCTCCAGCAGCGCCAGGTCAGCCTCCAGGTCGCGGGGGTAGCTGGCGAAGTCCTCCTTCGGCCCGAACTGGGTGGGATTGACGAAGATGCTGGCGGCAACGGTGGCGTTCTCGGAGCGGGCGCGGCGCACCAGCGAGGCGTGTCCCTCGTGGAGGTAGCCCATGGTGGGTACAAGGCCCAGCGGCCTGGGAGCGCGCTGGCACGCCTGGCGAAAGCCCGCTACAGTCCCTATCACTTTCACAGTACGGCCCTCCCGTCACACTACACAGGCCTGGCAGGCTGCGCCGCAAGCTCGTCCAGGACGCTCTGCTTCATAGTGAAGCTCTCCTTTTCAGCCGGGAAGGACTGGGCCTGCACATCCCGGATGTACTGGGCGGCAGCCGACTTGATGGCCTCGCCCAGGTTGGCATAGCGCCTGGCGTGCTTCGGCACGAAGTCGGAGAACAGCCCGAAGAGGTCGTGGAAGACCTGCACCTGGCCGTCGCAGTGTGGCCCCGCTCCGATGCCGATGGTGGGTATGGACAGGCGCTCGGTGACCATCTTGGCCAGCGGCGCAGGCACCAGCTCCAGGACGATGGCATAGGCGCCGGCCTCCTCCAGGGCCAGGGCGTCCTCGATGAGGTCCACGGCCTCCCTGGCCGACTTGCCCTGGACGCGGTAGCCTCCGAGCTGGTTGACCGCCTGGGGTGTCAGCCCTATATGGCCCATGACGGGTATGCCCGCCTGTACGATGCGCCGCACTGTCTCGGCCATACGCCGTCCGCCCTCCAGCTTCACCGACTGGGCGCCGCCCTCCTTGAGCATGCGGCCGGCGTTGCGCACGGCCTCGGTGACGTCGGCGTGATAGCTCATGAAGGGCATGTCGCCGACGATGTGCGCCCGTTGGGTGCCGCGCACCACGGCCCGGATGTGGTGGAGCATGTCCTCCATGGTCACGGGCAGCGTGGAGTCGTAGCCCAGTACGACCTGGCCCAGGCTGTCGCCTACCAGGATGATGGGTATGCCGGCCTCCTCCAGCAGCTTGGCCGAGGTGTAGTCGTAGGCGGTGACCATGGGGACCTTCTCGCCTCGACTCTTCATATCTTTCAGGTCAAGTATGGTGACGCGCATAAGGTACCTCCTCTTCTGCCCTGAGTGAGGGCCTGCGCTTCATCAAGCTTTCAGCCGTCAGCTTTCCCCAGAGCCCACCCCTGGGTGGCGGGGCGCTGATGGCTGACCGCTATTGAGCTATGGGGCCGCATCTCTGGCGGCCTGCTTCAACAACTCATGGATTTCCACCGCTCGCTCCTGGGTCAGCCTGCCCTTCTCCAGGGCCAGGGGCAGGCCGGCCAGGGCTAGCTGGCAGTACAGGGGCAGCACCTCGGGCGCCCGGGACTGGAGCGCCGACAGGTGCTTGCGCACTGTGCCGATGTCGCCGCGAGCGTAGGGGCCTGTCAGCGCCGCCGGCAGGCCGACAGCGCCCACATTGGCCACCGTCTCGCGCATGAGGGGCAGCAGCGCCGCCAGGGCCTCCGACCGGCCTACGCCGAAGCCCTGCCACAGCTCAGCGGCCATGGCCGCCAGGGCGACCACCATCCCGCAGGCCATGACCGTGGAGGCGTGGTAGAGGGGCCTGGCCTGACTGTCCAGCGCCATGGGCCTGCCTCCCAGCGCCAGGGCCAGTTCCTCCAGGAATGGCCGCACCTGAGGTACGCCCTCGATGGCGAAGGTGATGCCCTGGAGGGACTCCAGGGCGCGCTCCACCGATGAGAAGGTCTGAATGGGGTGGAAAGCCCCCACCAGCGCCCCCTGCCGCCGGGCCGAGGCCAGGACGTCCAGGGATGCGGCGCCAGAGCAGTGTACTGCCGTCTGCCCGGGCCGCCAGGACACGGAGGCGGCCACGGCCTCGATGGCGTCGTCGGGCGTGGTGATGAAGACCACGTCGCAGGCGTCGGCCACCTGCTGGGCCGAGGCCAGGGCCGCGCAGCCCGGCACCCGCGCTGCCAGTGCCTGCGCCGACGCAAGGCTGCGGCTGGCCGCCGCCACGACTCTGTACCCCTGCCTTGCCAGGGCCACGGCCAGCGTCGTGCCCACTGTGCCCGCGCCGATGAAGCCTGTCCTGGACTGTCTGCCGGGCTGTGTCATGTCACCTCAGCTCGCTCACGGCTGGTATCCCGCCTATGCCGGTGGCCTTCCTCACGCCGCTGAGGATGGCCCGCGCCACGCACAGGGCAGCGGCGGAGCAGAGCCGCGTCATGCCTGTGCTGTCGCCAGGCCCGGGCGCCGCCCCCGTCGCCAGCGCGAAGACGGTGTCACCGTCGCTCATGGTGTGGGCGGGCCTGACGGCCATGGCGATGCCATCGTGGGCGACGGCGGCCAGCTTGCTGGCCTGCTCCCTGGTCAGCCTGGCGCTGGTAGCCACCACGCCGATGGTGGTGTTGTGCAGCGGCACCCCTGGGCGGGGCACAAAGTCCGGCGAGGCCAGGAGTGCCATGGAGTCCAGCATGCCTCTGCCCTCCAGGTGACGCGGGCCGGCCACCACCTGGCCTGTGTCCGGGTCGTGGACGCCACCGACAGCGTTGACGGCCATGATGGCGCCGACGACCACCCCATGGCCCAGGTCCACGCTGGCGGTGCCGATACCTCCCTTGACCGCCCGCGCTATGCCCAGCAGCTTGCCCACCGTGGCGCCGGTGCCGGCGCCAACGCTGCCCTCCTGCACGTCCCTGGAGGCGTTCTGGCAGGCGGCGTAGCCCTCCCGCGCGCCGGGCCGCACCAGAGGCGTGACCACGCCCAGGTCGAAGAGTATGGCGGCGGGGACGATGGGTATGAGGGCGCCGCCAAACTTCAAGCCGATGCCGCGCTCCTCCAGGTACCGCATAACCCCCGCGACGGCCTCCAGACCGAAGGCGCTGCCACCGCTGAGCAGGACGGCGTGCACCTCGCTCACCAGCCCAGTGGGCCGCAGGGCGTCGGTGCCCGTGGTGCCCGGCGCTGAGCCACGCACGTCCACGCCACCCACTGCCGGGGTATCGCACAGCACCACGGTGCAGCCGGTGGCGTTCTGCGCGTCAGTATGGTGGCCGACGCGGATACCCGGTACGCTGGTAATGCCGCCCACCATAGCCGCCTCACAGCAAAAGAGCCTTCCTGAAGCTCATCAGGAAGGCTCCCATATTAACAAGGCTCGCCTGCTGCATCCGACGCCCGCGCGGGGCTATCGGTGCCCATAGAAGAGAGGTCACGCTGGTGCTCACCGTTCCTTTCGGATTGGCTGCACCCATATCTTACCAGGCGCGGGGCCTGGGTTCAATGGAGGCGGGCCTCACCCCCCGTAAGCCCCGTCTCCACCCGCCGGCTGGCCCAGAGCTTGCCCCAAGCCTGCCGAGGGGCAGGCTGGAGAGGGGGCCATATAGCGTTTTTGCGTTGCGTCTGCACGGCGGTATGCAGGGGCAGGTTTCAAACCTGCCCCTGCATTGCCCGGGGGAAGTGGCCCAGCCATTCATGGCGTACACTCGCCCTGAAGACGCTCTAGAATAGGCTGACGTCTTGCCCTCAAATACCACGGGTGAGGTCCGCGGCAGAGGAGCTAAGCGGTTATGGGGGCAAACTGCCGCATGGGTAGCTTGGCCCGCACTTCCGGATTGACCAGGGACATGGGCCAGGAGCCTCTCAGTATCCTGGCCGTCTCCTGGCCGACGCGCACCTGGGAGGTGATGCGGGAGACGTTGGAGGTGCCCGCCGAGTGGGGCGTGACTATTACGTTGTCCATCTTCAGCAGCGGGTTGTCGGCAGGCGTAGGCTCCTGCTCGAAGACGTCTAGGCCGGCGCCGGCGATGCGGCCACGCTGCAACGCCCGGATGAGCGCCTGCTCGTCCACCACAGGGCCGCGACAGGTGTTGATGAAGTAGGCCGTGGGCTTCATGGCGTTGAAGAAGGACTCGCCGATGAGCTTGCGCGTCTCGTCGTTGAGCGGCGTGTGGATAGAGACGAAGTCGGAGCGGCGGGCCAGGTCCTCCAGGCTCCGCACCAGCTCCACGCGGTACTCCTTGGCTATCCACGGCTGTACGTAGGGATCGTAGGCGATGACCTCCAGGCCGAAGACCTTGGCCTTGCGGGCCGTGGCGCGGCCTATGTTGCCCAGGCCTACCAGCCCCAGCACCTGGCCGTCTATGGGCACCATGGGCAGCAGCGCGGCGCGGGTCTCAGACCCCCACTTGCCGGCCTTCACCAGGCTATTGAGGACGGTCAGCTTCTTGGCGCACGCCAGCAGCATCAGGATGGCGTGGTTGGAGACCTCCTCGGTGCAGAAGCCGGCGCAGTTGACCACCATGACGCCCTGGTCCGTGGCGGCGTTGTGGTCTATGTGGTTGAAGCCGTGGCCGAAGCTGACGATGGCCTGGGCCTTGTCTATCTCCTTGATGACCGACCGGGGCATCTGCACGCCCGAGTTGATGATAACATCGGCGCCCTTGACGGCCTCGATGGTCTCGCCCTCGCTCTTGACGACGTGGACATCCAGCTCGTAGTCCACGCCGACCAGCTCGTTCTCGATGAGCTTCAGCTCAGGCTGGCCTCTCGTTATGTATGCGATCCTGTACTGGGCCATTGTTCCTCCTGTGGTACGGGTGTGACCCCATTTTCGATTCCCAAATACTACCACAAACGCGGCGGTTTGCTACGGGGGGTGTCTGCATGTGGCTGCCGTGGCCTAGCGGTTCTCGCTGGCCAGCGTGCCGATGGCCGAGACGGCGGTGTCTATCTCCTCGTCGCTGGTGAAGAAGGCGACCGAGAGGCGCATGGCGGTCTGCTTGAGGGCGGGCCGGCCCAGGATGCGCCAGCGCTCCCACATCTGCCTGTTGAGGTCGGTGCCCGACAGGCCCCGCACCGAGAAGGTGACGATGCCCGTGGAGAACTCGGGCGCCTCGGGGCTGCGCAGCGTCGCGCCGGGGATGTCGGCGATGGCGCCCTTCAGGCGGTCGGTCAACTGGCGCACCCGGGATTCCACGTTGGCCAGTCCCACCGAGTCCACGAACTCGATGCCCCTGCCCATGGCGTTGTACAGCGGCTCATGCCTTCCGCCGAACTCGAACCTGTGGGCCGTCTCCAGGAAGCGCAGGGCATCGGTCTCGCGGTCCCAAGCGCCGGCGCCCGCACCCGTCCAGGTGACCCTGAGCCGGTGGACCCAGTCCCGCTTGACGTAGAGGATGCCAGTGCCCCAGCCGCCCAGCAGCCACTTGTGGCCGGTGCAGGCGTAGAACTCGCAGCCCATTTCCCGCAGGTCCACGGGGAACTGGCCGGCCGACTGGGCGGCGTCGAAGGCTACGGGGATGCCACGGCTGTGGGCCAGCCTGCAAATATCGGCGGCGGGCAGGCGGAAGCCCGTATCGGTGGTGACGTGACTGAGGGCCAGCAGCCTGGTCCTGCCAGTGAGCATGGACTCCAGGCACGCCAGGAGCCGCGCCTTGTCGGCGATGAGGGGCAGCTTCCTGACCTGGATGCCCCGCTGGCGGGCCAGGTTCAGCCAGACCATGATGCCGCTGGGGTGCTCCTCCTCTGTGACGATGACCTCGTCGCCGGGCTGCCACTCCATGCCATAGGCCACGATGCTCAGCCCCTCGGAGACGGAGCGGACCAGGGCAATCTCCTCCGGCGTGACGCCGAAGGCCCTGGCCGCCAGCTCCCGCGTGCGCTCGAACTTCTCGTGGATGGGGCCGCGCACCGTGGGCACGTCCGGCCCCTGCTCCAGCGCGGCCCTGTAGGTGTCCTCGATCTCCTGGATGACGGCCCTGGGCATGGGGCCAGTGCCGCCGGTGTTCATGTAGATGGACTGGGACAGGGCCGGTATCTCGCTCCGGACTTTCTCGACATCGAGGCCTGGCATGAGGCACCTCCACAGGACTTGGCGCCGGGGTAAGTGGCGCGGCCATAATGATACCAGTCCTGCGCGCCGGCGTCAGCAACGATGCAGGGGCGCTATATGCAGCGCCCCTGTGAGGAGTGTATTCCTGTCAACGGCGACAGAGCGCCCTTGCTGGCCCTATCTCCACTGGCGCAGGACGCGGGAGAGGCTGGTCTTGCCCATGAGGTACTGGTCCACGCCACGGGCGGCCTCGCGGCCCTCGGCCAGCGCCCAGACCACCAGGGACTGGCCTCGCGCCATGTCGCCGGCGGCGAAGACGCCGGGGACGCTGGTCATCTTGTTCTCGTCGGTCTTGACGTTGCCGCGCGGGTCTAGCTCCACACCCAGGTCCTTGAGCATGCCTTCGTGCTCAGGGTGCAGGAAGCCCAGGGCCAGCAGCACCAGGTCGCACTCTATCTCGAACTCGCTGCCCGGTACCTCCTTCATAGCGGGGCGGCCCGAGGCGTCGGGCGGGCCCCACTCCAGGCGGACGGCGTGGAGCTTCTGCACCCTGCCATTGCCGGAGAAACGCTTGGTCAGGATGTTGTAGTCCCGGATGCCGCCTTCTTCGTGAGAGGTGGAGGTCCGCAGGATGAGCGGCCAGTAGGGCCAGGGGTTGTTGGGACGCCGCACCTTGGGCGGCTCAGGCAGCAGCTCGAACTGGTAGACTACCTCCGCGCCCTGGCGGTGGGCGGTGCCCAGGCAGTCGGAGCCGGTGTCGCCGCCGCCCAGGATGACGACACGCTTGCCCTCGGCGCTGATGCGCTCCGAGGGGTCAATGCGCTCGCCGGCGTTGATGTAGTTCTGCTGGGTCAGGTACTCCATGGCGAAGTGGACGCCCTTGAGTTCGCGGCCAGGCACCTGAAGGTCGCGGGGCCTGGTGGAGCCGCCGGCCAGCACCACGGCGTCGAACTCCTTCAGCAGGTCCTGGGCGGGATAGTCCTTGCCCACCCAGGTGTTGGGCCTGAAGACAACGCCTTCGGCGGCCATCTGGTCAATGCGACGCTGGATGACGTGCTTCTCCAGCTTGAAGTCGGGGATGCCCAGGCGCAGCAGCCCGCCGATGTACCGGGCGCGCTCGAAGACGGTGACCCAGTGGCCGGCGCGGTTAAGCTGCTGGGCCGCGGCCAGTCCGGCCGGCCCGGAGCCGACGACGGCCACCCTCTTGCCGGTGCGGACTTTGGGCGGATGGGGCACAATCCAGCCCTCCTGCCAGCCGCGGTCGGAGATGGCCTTCTCTATGTACTCGATGGTCACCGGGTCCTGGTTGATGGCCAGGACACAGGAGGCCTCGCAGGGCGCGGGACACACCCGGCCGGTGAACTCGGGGAAGTTGTTGGTGGCGTGCAGCGCATCAAGGGCATCCTTCCATCGGCCCCGATATACCAGGTCGTTGAAGTCAGGGATGACGTTGCCCAGCGGGCAGCCCATGTGGCAGAAGGGCACGGAGCAGTTCATGCACCGGCCCCCCTGCTCGCGGGCCTGCTGCTCTGACCACTTGAGGTAGAACTCCTTGAAGTCCTTGATGCGCTCCGAGGGCGGGCGCTTGGGAGGAGGCTCGCGCCCCTTTTCCATGAATCCGGTAGGTTTACCCATGGTCCACCACTTCCATATGTCTCAAGCTATCACCGCGTCAGCGTGGCCCTGGCCCCCTCTCTGGCTCTCCCCCTTTGGGGGAGAGAATTTCCCTGCCCCCTCTGGGGGAAGGCCGGGAAGGGGGCAGACGCCAGCCCCCTCTCTGGCTCTCCCCCAAAGGGGGAGAGAATAGTCCCTGCCCCCTCTGGGGGAAGGCCAGGAAGGGGGCATGACCTTCCGTACAGGCTACGTCCGGCTCAGCACGGCCTCCTGCTGCTTGCGCTGGCGCTCGGCCAGGACGCGCTTGTAGTCGCGCGGCATCACCTTGACGAACCTGGGCAGCACCTCGTCCCAGGCGGCCAGGATGCGCGCGGCGTTGGCGCTACCGGTGTAGCGCAGGTGCTCCTGGATGAGGCGACGCAGCGCGGCCCTGTCCTCCTCGGCCACTACTTCCTCCAGGTCAACCATGCCTGTGTTGCACAGGGCACTGAACTTGCCAAACTCGTCGAAGACGTAGGCCTCGCCGCCGCTCATGCCCGCGGCGAAGTTGCGGCCCGTTGGCCCCAGGACGACCACGCGGCCACGGGTCATGTACTCGCAGCCGTGGTCGCCCACGCCTTCCACCACAGCCTCGGCGCCGCTGTTGCGGACGGCGAAGCGCTCACCGGCGATGCCACGGATGAACACCTTGCCGCCGGTGGCGCCATATAGCACCACGTTGCCGACTATGACGTTCTCTTCTGGCACAAAGGTGCAGTCCTCCGGGGGCTTGATGATGACCTTACCGCCCGACAGGCCCTTGCAGAAGTAGTCGTTGGCGTCGCCCTCCACGTACATGGTGACACCCGGCGCCAGGAAGGCCGCGAAGCTCTGGCCGGCGGAGCCTTTGAAGTGTAGCTGGATGGTGTCCTCGGGCAGGCCCTCGCCGCCGTAGCGCCGCGCGATGTGGTAGCTCAGCGTGGTGCCCACCGTGCGGTTGGCGTTGCGTATGGGCAGCTCCAGCTTCAAGGGCCTCCTGTGCTCCACTGCGTCCTGGCAAAGCTCTATGAGCTTGTTGTCCAGGGCCTTCCACAGCCCGTGGTCCTGCTGCTGGCAGTGGTAGGTCGCCACGTCGGGCGGCACCTGGGGCCTGTACAGCAGCCGGGACAGGTCTATGCCCCTGGCCTTCCAGTGCTCTATGGCCTTGCGGGCGTCCAGCCTGTCCACCCGGCCAATCATCTCGTTGACGGTGCGGAAGCCCATCTCCGCCATGATCTGGCGCAGGTGCTCGGCCACGAAGAAGAAGTAGTTTATGACATGCTCAGGCTGGCCGGCGAACTTCTTCCTCAACTCCGGGTCCTGGGTGGCGATGCCCACGGAGCAGGTGTTGAGGTGGCACTTGCGCAGCATGATGCAGCCCATGGTGATGAGCGGCGCCGTGGCGAACCCGAACTCCTCGGCGCCCAGCAGGGCCGCTATGGCCACGTCGCGGCCTGTCTTGAGCTGTCCATCGGTCTGGACGACGATGCGGCCACGCAGGTCGTTGGCTACCAGCACCTGCTGCGTCTCGGCCAGGCCAAGCTCCCAGGGCAGGCCTGCGTACTTGATGGACGACTCGGGCGAGGCGCCGGTGCCGCCGCTGTCGCCGCTGATGAGCACCACGTCGCCGTGGCCCTTGGACACGCCGGCCGCGATGGTGCCCACGCCTACCTCGGCCACCAGCTTGACGTGTATCCTGGCCCTGGGGTTGGAGTTCTTCAGGTCGTGGATAAGCTGGGCCAGGTCCTCGATGGAGTAGATGTCATGGTGCGGCGGCGGGGAGATAAGCTCCACGCCAGGCGTGGAGTTGCGCACCCAGCCGATGTACTCGTCCACCTTGTGGCCCGGTAGCTGGCCGCCCTCGCCGGGCTTGGAGCCCTGGGCCATCTTGATCTGCAGGTCGCGGGCATGGGCCAGGTAGTTGATGGTGACGCCGAAGCGGCCCGAGGCCACCTGTTTGATGGCGCTGTTGCGGGAGTCGCCGTTGGGGTCTGGCTTGTAGCGGCGCGGGTCCTCGCCGCCCTCGCCGGTGTTGCTGCGGGCGCCGATGCGGTTCATGGCGATGGCCATGGTCTCGTGGGCCTCCCTGCTGATGGAGCCCAGGGATATGGCGCCCGTGGCGAACCGCTTCACGATCTCCGAGGCCGGCTCCACCTCCTCCAGAGGTATGGGCTTTTCGGCCTTCTTGAACTCCAGCAGCCCGCGGATGGTACAGAGCTGCCTGCTGTAGGAGTCGGCAATCTCGGCGAACTCCTGGTAGGTCTTGAAGCTGTTGGCGCGGACGGCGTACTGGAGCTTGGCGATGGTGTCGGGGTTCCACATGTGGTACTCGCCATCGCGCCGCCACTGGTACTGGCCGCCGGGCCTGAGGGCCAGGTGGCCGTTGAGCCGAGGGTCCAGGTAGGCGAAGCTGTGGCGGTCGCGGGACTCCAGCTCGATCTCATCAATGCCCACGCCGCCGATGCGTGAGGGCGTCCAGGTGAAGTACTGGTCCACGAAGTCCTGTCGCAGGCCCACCGCCTCGAATATCTGGGCGCCCCGGTAGCTCTGGAGCGTGGAGATGCCCATCTTGGACATGACCTTGACCACGCCCTTGTGCACGGCCTTGATGAAGTGCGCCTCGGCGGCCTCGTAGTCTATGGGCTTGAGGAAGGAGCCGGTGCGCACCATGTCGGCGATGGTCTCGAAGGCCAGGTAGGGGTTGATGGCGCCTGCGCCGTAGCCAAAGAGCAGGGCGAAGTGGGGTACCTCCCGCGGCTCGCCCGACTCCACCACCAGGCCCACGCGGGTGCGGGTGCCCTCGCGGATGAGGTGATGGTGGACGCCGGCCGTGGCTAGCAGGCTGGGGATGGGCGCGTGCTCCCGGTCAACGCCGCGATCGGAGAGGACCAGGATGGTGTAGCCCTCCTTGACAGCGCGGGACGCCTCGGCGCACAGCCGCTCCATGGCCCGCCGCAGCGCGCCCGGGCCTTCGTCCACCCGGAACAGGGTGGAGAGTGTCCTGGCCCGCAGCTTGCCGTGGTTGATGTTGCGCACCTTCTCCAGGTCGCGGTTGGTGAGAATAGGCTCCTTGAGTTTGAGCTGGTGGCAGTGCTCTGGCGTCTCCTCGAACAGGTCCTGCTCGGAGCCGAGGAAGGTCTCCACTGAGGTCACCAGCTCCTCGCGGATGGCGTCCAGGGGCGGGTTGCTCACCTGGGCGAATAGCTGCTTGAAGTAGAAGAACAGGGACGGGGCATTGTCCGACAGGACGGCCAGGGGCGTATCGTTGCCCATGGAGCCGACCGGCTCCTGGCCGGTGAGCGCCATAGGCTCGATGAGCATGCGCAGGTCCTCCAGCGTGTAGCCAAAGGCCTTCTGGCGCTCCGGCAGGGTGGCGAAGTCCGGCCCGTGGACGTGCTGCGGCTCTGGCAGGTTGTCCATATGGACCACGTTCTCCCTGAGCCACTGGCCGTAGGGCCTGCGGGCGCACAGCTCAGCCTTGAGCTCGGCATCGGAGACTATGCGGCTCTGGGCGGTGTCCAGCATGAACATGCGCCCCGGCCGGATGCGGTCCTTGTACACCACCTTCTCGTTGGGGATGTCCAGCACGCCGGTCTCCGAGGCCATCACCAGCAGGCCATCGGTGGTCACCAGGTAGCGGCAGGGGCGCAGGCCGTTGCGGTCCAGGATGGCGCAGACCCGGGTGCCGTCGGTGCCAATGATGAGGGCGGGGCCGTCCCATGGCTCCATGAGGCAGGCGTGGTACTCGTAAAAGTCCCGCTTGGCCTGCTCCATGGGGATGTGGTCGCCCCAGGCCTCGGGGATGAGCATAAGCATGGCATGGGGCAGCGAGCGGCCCGTGGCCAGCAGTAGCTCCAGGGCGTTGTCGAAGGTGGCCGTATCGCTCTGGGCGGGCGTGATGATGGGAATAATCTTCTTGATGTCGTCGCCCAGGACTGGCGAGGCAAACATGGACTCGCGGGCGGTCATCCAGTTGATGTTGCCCCGCAGGGTGTTGATCTCGCCGTTGTGAATGACGAGCCGGTAGGGGTGGGCCAGCTTCCAGGAGCCCAGGGTGTTGGTGCTGAAGCGCGAGTGGACCATGGCGAAGGCGCTGACCATGGCCTCGTCCTTCAGGTCGTGGTAGAAGTGCTCAAGCTGGTGGGCCATGATGAGGCCCTTATACACCACGCGGTTGGAGGACAGGCAGCAGATGTAGAAGTCGTCCTTCTGGCTGAGGTCACTGGCGGCGACGGCCTTCTCTACCTGCTTCCTTATGACGTAAAGCTTCAACTCGAAGCGGGACTCGTCGGGGACGTCGCTGGCGCGGCCTACGAAGAACTGGCGAATGACCGGCATGACCTTGCGGGCCAGCTTGCCGATGGCGTCAGGCGACACAGGCACGTCCCGCCAGCCCAGGAATGCCTGGCCCTCCTCGGCGACGATACGCTGGATGGTCTGCTGGCAGGCCAGGCGCTGGGCGTCGTCGCGCGGCAGGAAGACGCTGCCCACGGCGTAGTGGCCGCGCTCTGGCAGCGGAATCTTGAGCCGGGCGCACTCCTTCTGGAAGAACTCGTGGGGCATCTGCACCAGGATGCCAGCGCCGTCGCCCGTCTCCGGGTCGGCGCCGCAGGCGCCCCGGTGGCCCAGGTTAATCAGGACCTCCAGGCCCTGAGAGACTATCCTGTGGGACCTGGTGCCGTTGATGTTGGCCACCAGGCCCACACCGCAGGCGGCGTGCTCGAACCTGGGGTCGTACAGCCCCTTTTCGCTCAGCTCCCGATAGTCAGGTATATGTTCCAACTTGTATTTGTCAGCCATATCCGGTCCCTGGCGAGAGATTCTTCTGGAAACGCGCTTCGGCCTAGCGGAGACTGCTCATGAGTGGCTCAGAGAATGGAAAGGTAGCGGCTAATCTCGTAGTCGGTCACCTGAGAGCGGTACCTCTCCCATTCGATTTTCTTGTTGTGGATGAAGCTGTGAAAGACGTGGTCACCGAGGGCCTTGCGCACAAGCTCGCTAGACTCGGTGAGCTGTATGGCCTCCCACAGCGTCTGCGGCAGCCGCTGGATGCCACGCGCCCCGCGCTCCTCATCGGTCATGCTATAGACGTTGGTATCGGCGGGCGGAGGCAGGTCGTACTCCTTCTCGATACCCTCCAGCCCGGCGGCCAGCATGACGCTGAAGGCCAGGTAGGGGTTGCAGGCGGGGTCCGGGGCGCGGTACTCGATGCGGCGCGAGGCCTCCCGGCCTGGCTTGTAGGCGGGCACGCGGATGAGGTCTGAGCGGTTGACCAGCGCCCAGGACACGTACACAGGTGCCTCGTAGCCCAGCGGCTCCGAGCCTGCCGGCGGCGGCACCAGCCGCTTGTAGGAGTTGACCCACTGGTTGGTCACCGCCGTGATCTCCCTGGCGTGGCGTAGCAGCCCGGCGATGAAGCACTTGGCGATGCTGGAGAGCCTGTTGGGGTCGTGGGCATCGAAGAACACGTTGCGGTCGCCCTTGAACAGCGACTGGTGGGTGTGCATGCCGCTGCCGTTGACGTGGGAGATGGGCTTGGGCATGAAAGTGGCGTAGCAGCCATGGCGCATGGCGATCTCCTTGACCACCACGCGGTAGGTCATGACCGTGTCGGCCATGGTCAGGGCGTCGGTGTGGCGCAGGTCAATCTCCTGCTGGCTGGGCGCCACCTCGTGGTGGCTGAACTCCACCGGGATGCCCAACTCCTCCAGGGTCAGCACCGTTTCGCGGCGCAGGTCGGTGGCCAGGTCCATGGCGTCCTGGTCGAAGTAGCCGCCCTGGTCCAGCGGCTCCGTGCCCCTGGAGTCCTTGAAGTAGAAGTACTCTATCTCCGGGGCCACGTAGTAGGTGAAGCCGAGCCTGGCCGCCCGCTCCAGGTTGCGCTTGAGCACGTGACGCGGGTCGCCCTCGAAAGGCTCGCCGCTGGGAGTGATGATGTCGCAGAACATGCGGGCCACGGCGTTCTGGCGCGGGCGCCACGGAAGGATGCTGAAGGTGGTGGGGTCGGGCAGGGCGTACATGTCGCTCTCGTCGGAGCGAGCGAAGCCTTCGATGGACGAGCCATCGAAGCTCATGCCACGCGTCAGGGCGCTCTCCAGCTCCTCCACCGTGATGGCGAAGCCCTTGAGATTGCCCAGGATGTCAGTGAACCAGAGGCGGATGAACTTGACGTCATGCTCCTTGGCGGCGTGCAGGACGTAGTCAATTGCCTCTGCGTTTCTCTCTGTCATCGTCCCCCACCCATCAGAGATAGCTTCAGGGAGCGGAGTCCCGTCCGTGGCGGAGCGCCTGGGCCAGGTGCCCCAGGGGACATGGCCTCCGCCAGGAGAGAAGCCCCCGGGCGTTAACGGAGAATATAGCAGTTTGTGAAAGTTGTGTCAATTTTGTCTTTTCGATGTACCCGGCGTTCACCACCGGTGCCAGAGACGGCGGGACGCCGCTCCCCCTTGAGGAAGGCGGCGTCCCGCTGATTTCCAGCCTGGCCTAGGCGTCGAAGTACAGGAAGAACTCATAGGGGTGCGGGCGCAGCCTCACCGGGTCCACCTCCTTATCGCGCTTGAAGCGCAGCCAGGTCTCCAGGAGGTCCTCGGTAAAGACGCCGCCGCGCAGCAGGAACTCGTGGTCCTGCTCCAGGGCCTTCAGGGCCTCGGGCAGGCTGCCCGGGACCTGCTTGACCCTGGCCGCCTCTTCCGGCGAAAGCTCGTACAGGTCCACGTCCATAGGCTCGCCTGGGTCAATCTCGTTGATGATGCCGTCAATGCCCGCCATGAGCATGGCCGAGAAGGCCAGGTACGGGTTGCAGGACGGGTCCGGGCAGCGGTACTCCACCCGCTTGGCCTCGGGCTTGTCGAAGTACATGGGTATGCGGGCGCAGGCGCTGCGGTTCCTGGCCGAGTACACCAGGTTCACGGGCGCCTCGAAGCCCGGCACCAGCCTGCGGTAGGAGTTGGTGGTAGGCGCGCAGAAGGCCAGCAGCGCCGGCGAGTGCGCCAGCAGGCCGCCGATGTAGTAGCGCATCATGGCGCTCATGTTGGCGTAGCCGTTGCCGTAGAACAGGTTGGTGCCGTTCTTCCAGATGCTCTGGTGAGTGTGCATGCCCGTGCCATTGTCGCCGAAGAGCGGCTTGGGCATGAAGGTGGCCACCTTGCCATGCCTCCTGGCAACGTTCTTCAGGATGTACTTGTAGATCATCACGCTGTCGGCGGTCTTGGTCAGGGTGTCGAAGCGGAAGTCAATCTCGCCCTGGCCCGCCGTGGCGACCTCGTGATGGTGCTTCTCCACCGTGATGCCGAACCGCTCCATGAGCAGCGAGGCCTCGGAGCGGATGTCGGTCATGGTGTCAAAGGGTGGGGCGGGGAAGTAGCCCTCCTTGTAGCGGGGGCGGTAGCCCAGGTTGGAGTTGCCGTTCAGGGACTTCTCCTTGCCCGAGTTCCACACGCCCTCTTCCGAGTCCACGAAGTAGTAGCTGCTATGGGAGGTCTGGTCGAAACGGGCGGAGTCGAAGATGAAGAACTCCAGCTCAGGCCCCCAGTAGCTGACGTCTCCCAGGCCGGTGGACTTGAGGAAGGCTTCCGCCTTCTGGGCGATCCAGCGCGGGTCACGGGAGTAGTTCCTGCCGCTGAGCGGGTCTCTCACGTCGCAGACCATGCTGATGGTGGGGACCTCAAACACCGGGTCAATGGCCGCGGTGTTGGGGTCTGGCACCAGCAGCATGTCGCTCTCGTGGATGGCCTGGAACCCCCGGATGCTGGAGCCGTCGAAGCCGGTGCCCTCGCTGAATAGCTCCGGCGTAAGCTCTCCCACCGGTATGGTCAGGTGCTGTAGCGTCCCGGGCATGTCGGTGAACTTCAGGTCCACCATCTTGACGCCGTTGTCCCTGGCGAGCTGTATTACTTCCTGCGGGGTGCGCTTGGTGTTTGCCATGCTGGAATAGCTCCTGATGATTGCACGTCAGCCTGTGACGCCCACATTGTTCTAGCTATCACATTCTGACGGCCCCGTGTTTCGGAAGTATTTCTGAAATGTTACATTTTTGTTACATAGCGGCTCAGCGCCTTTCTCAAGCTGGCTGGCCGGTGAAAGTGGCCCCTTCTGCATTGTACGGCCCAGCCCCGCCGATGGGTGGGGCTGGGCCGTACAACCATTTTATCTTCCCCACGGGTGGGACCTCGCGGGAAAGCCCGTCGTCTAGAGCGCCTGCTCGCCGCGCTCGCCGGTGCGCACGCGAATGGCGTCGGCCACCGGGATGATGAATATCTTGCCGTCCCCTATGACGCCCGTCTGGGCCGTCTTGACGATAAGCTCCACGACCTTCTCGGTGTCCTGGTCGCGGACCACCGTCTCCAGCTTGACCTTGGGGAGCATGTCTATGACGTGCTGATGGCCGCCACGCGCGGCAGTCACCACGCCCTTCTGGACGCCGCGCCCTGTCACCTGGACCACGTTCAGCCCCAGGAACCCCGCGTCGGCGAGGGCGTTCTTCACCGCATCCAGCTTCTCGGGGCGGATGATGGCCTCTATCTTTTTCACTGAAGCACTCCTTTCAGGGCAGGCTTCCCACGCCTGTCCGGGGGCTAGAGCCTGTAGGCAGGCTCGCCGTGCTGGGTCAGGTCCAGGCCGGCTTCCTCTTCGTCCGCCTTGACGCGCAGGCCGACGGTGGCCTCCAGTACCTTGATGATGACCAGGGTCATCACGAAGGCGTAGCCCCAGGTTGCCAGCACGCCGTAGAGTTGCTTCATGAACTGCTCGCCGACGCCGCTGTTCACTGACACCAGGCCCGCAGCGCCCACGCCTAGGAAGAGGCCCGTGGCCAGGGCGCCCCAGGTGCCCCCGATTCCATGCACGCCCCAGACGTCCAGGGAGTCGTCGAAGCCCAGTTTCAGGCGCAACTGCACGGCGGCGAAGCAGAGAATGCCGGCCACCAGGCCGATGAGCACCGCAGGCATGGGGCCGACGAAGCCCGAGGCCGGCGTGATGGCCACCAGGCCCGCCACCGCGCCCGAGGCCGCGCCCAGCACGCTGGGCTTCTTGAGGATGTACCAGGACATGCCCATCCAGGAGATGGCGCCGGCCGCGGCGGCGGTATGCGTGACCACGAAGGCGTTGGCCGCCAGCGCGCCCGACGTCAGAGCGCTGCCAGCGTTGAAGCCGAACCAGCCGAACCAGAGGATGGCCGCGCCCAGGACGGTCATGGTGATGTCGTGAGGCTCCATGGGGTCGCGGCCGTAGCCCAGCCGCTTGCCCAGGACCAGCGCCGCCGCCAGCGCCGACACGCCCGACGAGATGTGGACCACGGTGCCGCCGGCGAAGTCCAGCGCGCCCAGCTTGGCCAGCCAGCCGCCGCCCCACACCCAGTGGGCCACGGGCGCGTACACCACCGTCACCCAGACCACGGTGAAGATAAGGAAAGTGCTGAACTTGACCCGCTCCGCGAAGGCGCCGGTGATGAGCGCCGGGGTTATGACCGCGAACATGCCCTGGAAGATCATGTACGCCTGATGTGGCACCGTGGGGGCCAGGGGGGCAGGCTCCACTCCGACGCCCTTCAGGCCGATCCAGTCCAGGCTGCCAATGAAGCCCCAGCGGTCGGGGCCAAAGGCCAGGCTATAGCCCCACAGCACCCAGACCACGCTCACTATCGCCACGATGCTGAAGCTCTGCATGATGGTGGCCAGAGTGTTCTTCTGCCTCACCATGCCGCCGTAGAAGAACGCCAGGCCAGGCGTCATTATCATTACCAGCGCGGCAGATGCCAGTAGCCACGCCGTATCCCCAGCGCTGATGGACGACTCAGGCATGAGATGCACACCTCCGTATTGTTTATCGCCGCCGGGCCACGGGAATCGTCCCCTGCTCGCCCCGCGACGGCTGTTCCGCGCAACAGTGTGTCAGTCCAGGACGGCAGCGGTCGTGATAATCGTCACAAGTTTAGGGAGGATGTGTTACGTAAGTGTTGCGGAGTTGTTACAGATGTGTTGCGAGAGTGTTAAAAAGTTGTTACCTGCTGCTAATCAGGCACGTCCCTTGACTACGAAAGTCGCAAGGTGCTAAATTTCATGCCTGGGCAGTGGATGGACAGGCAACTTGAGGATGTGTTTGTTGCGGCAGGGAACGCTGCGGGTGCAGGGCAAGAGGATGTCAGGTACTTTCGGGCCAACTCGGTGCAACTCCCCCAAACAGCTTTCTTGAAGCCTCCTTATGCCACCTCTTATTTGCGCGGAAGGCCTGACAAAGCGCTATGGCAACACCATCGCGCTGGACGCCATTGACCTGGAAGTCCACGAAGGCATTACGGGCCTCCTGGGGGCCAATGGCGCGGGCAAGAGCACAGCCATAAAGCTGTTCCTGGGCCTGCTGAAGCCCACGGCCGGCAGCGTGTGGGTCCTGGGCCAGGACCCTTCCCGCTCGGTGGAAGTCCGGGCGCGCCTGGGCTACATGCCAGAGCATGATTGTCTTCCCACCACGGCCAGCGCGGCGGAGCTGGTGTACCACATGGCACAGGTCAGCGGCCTTCCGCCCGTCCACGCCCGCACCCGCGCCGCCGATGCTTTGCGTCACGTCGGCCTGGACGAGGAGCGCTACCGGCCCATGGGCGAGTACTCCACCGGCATGAAGCAGCGGGTCAAGCTGGCCCAGGCCATTGTGCATGACCCGGCGCTGGTGTTCCTGGACGAGCCTACCGCAGGCCTGGACCCCGTGGGCCGGGAGGAGATGCTCCAGCTTATCAAGCGCATTGGCAAGGACTTTGGCATCAGCATCCTGCTGTCGTCCCACCTCATGGGCGACGTGGAGCGCACCTGCGACCGCATCATTGTGCTGGATGGCGGGCGGGTCATAAGGGAAGGGGGTATCTCCGGCTTCACCAGCGAGACCGAGGCGGTCTTTATCGAGGTGGACAGCAACAGGGAGGACCTGGTCACGGCGCTGGCTGCACGGGGGATCAACGCTGCCCTCCTGGATGGTGCTGTCGTGGTGGAGGGCGCCAGCGAGGAGCAGTACGACGCCATACGCGATGCCATAGTGGACGCCGGCGCTCGGCTCCGAAGGCTCGCACCGGGCCGCCACATGCTGACCGATATTTTCAGGAGCACCCCCAGTTGAGCAGTCCGCGAGGCGAGGTCTATGACATAGGCTTTCAGCGGTACACGGGGCCGCGAGAGGGCCGTGCCAGGGCGCGCAAGGCCATCTGGGCCAATGGTGTGCGCACGGCGCTGGGCATTGGCCGTGGCTGGACCTCCAAGGTGCTGCCAGCCATTCTCTTCCTCGCCCTCATGGGGCCGGCCCTGGTGTTCATCATACTGTCCTCTACCCGGGGAGGGATTCTCGAGGACATCCCTGGACACGCCGAGTACTACGGGGGCGCTTCCATCATTCTGATGGCTTTCTCGGCCATTATCGCCCCTGAACTGCTGACCGCCGACAAGCGCTCAGGCGTCATAAACCTGTACCTGGTGCGCCCTATCTCCCCCACCGACTACGTGCTGGGCCGGTGGCTGGCCTTCTTCACCATCACCCTGGGCGTGCTGTACCTGCCCCAGGTGGTGCTGCTCATCGGGCTGACTTTGGGGGCCGATCACCCCCTGGAGCACCTGCGCGCCAACTGGCTGGAGGTGCCACGCTTCATGGGCGCGGGCCTGGTGCTGGCGCTGTTCATGACCACACTGCCGCTGGCAGCCGCTGCCTTCACCACCAGGCGCGCCTACGCCGCCGCCTTCGTCATCGCGCTGTGGCTAGTTTCTTCGGCCGTCAGCCACGCCCTGGTGGCCGAACTGGGTGGCGAGTGGAGGAACTGGTTTGCCCTGATTGATATAGGCGGCGTGCCCATCTTCATCTCTGACATGGTCTTTGGGAAGACCTCGGACATCTTCAGCACCCAGAACGCCAGGGAGCTTCCCAGGGCCGTCCTGGTGCTGTGGTACGTCTTTCTCACGGCAGGCCCGGGGCTGCTGCTCTGGTGGCGCTACCGGAAGTTGGCCATATGACCACGGTGAATGGCCTGGCCCACCAGGGCGCTCGACCCACCATCGCCGTCGCCGGCGTCTCCAAGTGGTATGGCAGCGTCGTGGCGGTGAACGACGTGTCCTTCGAGGTGTACCCTGGCATCACTGGCCTGCTTGGCCCCAACGGGGCGGGCAAGACGACGCTACTGCACATGATAGCCGGCCTGGCCAGCCCCTCCGAGGGAGAGATAAAGGTGCTGGGCCAGAGTGTGCGGGACAACCCGGCGCTGTACCGCCGCCTTGGGGTCATGGCCGAGCACGACGCGCTGTACAGCTTCTACACCGGCCGGCAGTTCGTGGAGTTCATGGCAAGCCTGCACGGCCTGGACAACGTGGCCGGTGCAGCCAGCAGGGCCATAGAGGCCGTGGGGCTGACTCAGGTGCAGGGCCGGGTGATTGGCACCTACTCTCGCGGCATGCGTCAGCGCATGCGCCTGGCCGCCACGCTGGTCCACGACCCGGAGGTCCTGCTGCTGGACGAGCCGCTCAGCGGCACCGATCCTCGCCAGCGCCTGGAGATACAGGACATGCTGCGCCGGCTGGCCGCCAGCGGGAAGACGGTGCTGGTGTCGTCCCACATCCTGGAGGAGGTCGAGGCGCTGGCGGACAGCATCCTGCTCATGGTAAGCGGCAAGCTGGCCGCGGCCGGCGACTTCCGGGCCATCCGTGCCCGGCTGGACGCGCGGCCATACACGGTGCGGGTGGTGTGTAGCAACCCGCGCCTGATGGCCTCGGCGCTGGTACAGATGCAGGAAGTGGAGTCGGTGACGGTGGACGGCACTGCCCTGGTGGTGCTGAGCAAGGACGTAGCGTCGCTCCAGCGTTCCATACCCCGGCTGGCGCAGGCCCACCACGTGCGCCTGCTGCGGGTGGAGCCGCTGGACGACTCCCTGGAGAGCGTCTTCAGCTACCTGGTGGAGGTCTGATGGGCCAGGTCTTTCGTCTGTCGGTGCGCCAGCTCGCGGGCGGCAAGCGCTCCATTCTGGTGGCGCTGCTGGCCGCTGTGCCTGTGTCCCTCTCCGCCATCATCGGCCCCGCCGACGACAGGGTCAGCGCCAGCGATTTCGTCCGTTTCCTGCTGGACGGAATAGTAGTGGCGACGGCGCTGCCCATAGCGACCATGGTGCTGGCGACTGCCACCTTCGGGAACGAGCTTGAGGACCGGACGCTGGGCTACCTGGTGCTCAAGCCCATCTCGCGCTGGTGGATCGTGTTGCCCAAGTTCCTGGCCGCTATCGCGGTAGCCGGGCCGCTGCTGGTAATAAGCGGCGTCGTCGCCACCGTCCTCGGTCTGGAAAGCCCGCTGCGGCCGGCCCTGGCGGTGGCTGTCTCCCTCCTGGCAGGTGTCACCGCCTACTCAGCCATCTTCACCTGGGCAGGGCTGGTGACCACGCGGGCGCTGGGGTTCGCCCTGGTGTACGTGTTCCTGTGGGAGGGGCTGCTCACATCCTTCCTGGGCAATGTCAGCTACCTCAGTGTGCGCGGCTACACCCTTTCCCTCATGTACGGCCTGGACAGCGACGGCCTGGGAGCGCTGCGCCAGCGGGCTATCGAGCTTCCCGCCGCCGTCGCCGGCGTCGTGGCGGTCACCATCGTTTTTGTCTGGCTCACGGAGCGCCGCTTGCGGCGCATGGACGTGCCCTAGACACACCGTAACGCGGGCCGCGTACTTTAGCCTCGCGAGGCAGGGCCTGCGTCATATGGTCAACCTGGCCTGCACGGTGGACAGCCCCAGTCATTGCAGTATGCGCCTCAGGGGCACAGCGTCACCTCACGCCAGACAAAGGCCAGGTAGAGAGATGCCCTTCCGCCTGCCTGGACTGGCCTTTGCTGAATATACCAGCAGCGCGACAGTCCGGGATGCCGCCTTCCAGGGCATCAAGTCAGGCGCAGGCGGGGTATGACGTCCCTGTGCAGGCCTTCCAGGTGCTCCATGTGGTCGAAGACGGGGTTCAGCAGCAGCATACGGGCGCCACTGGTCACGACCTCCATCAGGCCGTCCACGCAGCGCTCGACGCCGCCCCAGACCGACACCTGGGAGGCCATGTCGGCGTTGCCGTAGCGCTGGCCGAACCACTCGCGCAGACGGCGCTCGGCCCGCGCCTCGTCCTGGTCCAGGGCAACGTACACGCGCTTGGCGATGGTGAAGGCCGCCGGGTCGCGCCCCGAGGCGTTCAGCGCCTCGCGGACGACCTGGACGTGGCCCCTGAATTGGGCCGTGCTGGTGGAGCCGGCGCCCATCCAGCCGTCGGCATAGCGGGCCGCGCGCCTGAGGGCATCCCGGTGCCGGCCCCCGAACCATACAGGAGGATGGGGCTTCTGCACGGGCTTTGGCTCCATGGCCTCGCCCCTGAGGGTCCAGAAGTGGCCGGTGAAGCTCGCCCGTGGCTGCTCCCACAGGGCCTTCATCACCTGCAGGCCCTCGACGAAGTGGCGCACGCGAAGCTCCGCCGGCGCTCCCAGCAGCGGGTAGTGCGCCGGCCGGCCGCCCAGGGCGACGCCGATGATGAGCCGCCCATTGCTCATTACGTCCAGGCTGCTGAACTCCTTGGCCAGCAGGACAGGATTGCGGGTGGTGATGATGACCACCGCCGTGCCCAACCGTATGCTGCGGGTAATGGCGGACACGTAGCACAGCAGGCTGACAGGCTCCAGCGACGCCGGCCCGCCGATAAGCTGCTCCTGGACCCACAGGCTGTGGTAGCCCAGTGCCTCGGCCCGCATGGCGTAGTCCCGCACCATATCCATGTCAACCTGGCCGTCGGGGAACACCTGGGGAATGGCTATACCGCAGGGGACGTTGCGCTGGCCTGTCATCGCTGCCTCCTTGCCGTGGTTGGCCTCACAAGTGCTGGCCCCGTGGGGCTGATGGGCCTGTCCCTGCCTGTCCCATCAGCGGGCAGTTTTGAAGCTAGATGGCAGGCCGCTCGGCCCCGCCAACAGGCGGGGCCGAGCGGTAGGGCCATCCCCGTATGGGAGGCCGGGAGCTGTCACCTTGACCTTGGAGCGACAGGCCGGCGTGCAGGGGGCTGTTACTGGTCCACTACCGAGCCATCCAGATGAAGCCTGGTGGCCACCTCGCGCGGCCTGGGCGGGTACTTCTCCTGGGCGTCCTCGGCCAGCTCCACGCCGATGCCGGGCGCGTCCGGGATGATGATGAAGCCGTTCTCACACTTCAGCGGGCTTTTCACTATGCCCCTCTTGGGAGGCTCCTGCTCGCCGCGCGGGTACTCCTGCAGGGCAAAGTTGGGTATGCAGGCGGCAAGCTGCACGCAGGCGGCTGTGCTCAGGGGGCTGAGGGGGTTATGGGGCACCACGCCCACGTAATGGGCCTCGGCGATGGCGGCGATCTTCTTGGAGTGGGTGATGCCTCCCGCAAGACATACGTCTGGCCGGACGTACTGCACGGCGCCGCGCTTCAGCAGCATCTCGAACTCGTGAATGGAGTGCAGCCGCTCTCCGGTGGCGATGGGGATGGCGATGTGGTTCGCCACCAGGCCCATGGCGTCGAAGTTCTCCGGCAGGATGGGGTCCTCATAGAAGAAAGGATGGAACTCCTCGATACCCCTGGCCAGCACGATGGCCTCGGCGGGCGTCAGCCGCCGGTGTATCTCGATACACAGGTCAACGTCCTTGCCCACGGCGTCGCGGTAGGCGCCCACCGTCTCGATGGCGTCGCGCATCTTGTCCACGTGGGTCTTGAAGAAGGGGACTTCCCTGGCCTCGTCCAGGAAGGGCGTCAGGTGGCCGACGGCAGTGAAGCCCTTGGCCTTGGCATCCTTCACGCCCTGGATAAGCTTCTCCTTGGTGTCGCCAAAGACGTGGTAGTACACCCGGGCCTTGTCGCGCACCTTGCCACCGAGTAACTGGTACACGGGCACGCCGAAGTACTTGCCGGCGATGTCCCACAGGGCTATATCCAGAGCGCTGATGGCCCCCATGATGGCCGCGCCCCGGAAGTGGCTGAAGCGGTACATGTACTGCCAGTGGTGCTCGATGCGCAGGGGGTCCTGCCCGACCAGGTAGCGCCCCAGCTTCTTGATGGCAGCCTCCGACGCCTCCAGGAAACCCCAGGCGCCGGACTCCCCGACGCCAGTGATCCCCTCATCGGTGTGTACTTTGGCGAACAGGTACCTGTCTATGGGCAGGGCTTCTACAGCCGTTATCTTCATAGCCTCTCCTCGACTGCACTTGATTTCGGGCAGACGCTTGGCCCACCTTCATGGGCGCGCCGAGGCTTGACACGTTAAGCCTCGGTGGAATGGTGCGGCCATGGCAGCAGGGGCAAGGACTTCTCCCGCCGCTGGGCCGCCTGTATTGTAAGTGCCTGGAAGGCTGCGCACAAGGCCAGCAGCCACGGGGCCGCATGTTGTAGTTGACATGCTTCGCCGTCGCTAAGTAACATGCCCCTCGGAACACATATTGGCATAGAAACGGTAAGCCTATGGCGCAGGTCCACTCTGGTCTTTGGGGCGCGGTCCCCGTGCTGGCTCTCAGCCGTGACTGGTGGTGGGCGCTCATTGCGGCAGCCCTCGCCCTGGCTGCCATCGGAGCGCTCTGGCTGCTGGTGCGGCCTATTGTACAAAGGCTATACCGTTGGGTTGACGCACTGGTACCCGCCGACCTGTCCACACTGGAGCAGCCCACGGTCCGGGTCGTGATGCTGGCGCTGAGCCTGGCGGCCGCCACGGGCGCGGGCATTTCCATCGCCAACACGCTGGGGCTGGACACCAGTGGCTTGGTGCAGCAACTGGAAGACTGGGGTATTGCCTCGGCCAAGTGGCTGCTTCCCAGGCTGGCGCGCATTGCCATTATCGTGGCTCTCACGCTGGTCATCATCAGGGTCATAAACCGGATAATACCCGTTGCCGTGCGCCGCTACCTGGCCCATCGCCAGGGCGAGACAGCCCAGCAGGCGGAGGTGCGGAAGCGGGCCGACACGCTCTCCAGGGTGCTCCAGCAGACCATTCGCCTTCTGGCCGTCACCGTGGCGCTGTTCATTGTCCTCGACGAGATCGGCGTCAACATAGCGCCCGTCCTGGCCGGGGCTGGCGTGGCGGGCATTGCCATCGGCTTCGGCGCCCAGAGCCTGGTGAAGGACATCCTCAATGGCATCTTTATCCTGCTGGACGACCAGTTCCGCGTGGGCGATGTGGTGACCATCGCCGGCATCGGTGGCCTGGTGGAGGACTTCAACCTGCGCCGAACGGTGCTGCGCGACCTGGAGTTTGTCGCCCATTACATACCCAACGGACAGATCACCACGGTCAGCAACCGCACCAAGGAGCGCTCTCGCGCCGTGCTGGATATACAGGTGGCCTACAAGGAAGACCTGGAGCGGGTGATCCGCATACTCAACGAGCTGGGCGAAGAGATGTACAGAGACCCCGCCTTCGGCCCATTGATGGTGGAACCCCTGAAGGTGCTGCGGGTTGACAGCTTTGGCGAGTCTGGCATCACCATCAGAGTCATTGGACAGACTCAGCCCATCCGCCAGTGGGATGTCATGGGCGAGTACCGGCTGCGAGTGAAGAAGCGGTTCGACAAGGAGGGCATAGACATCCCCTTCCCGCACCGGACTATCTACTGGGGGGACAGCCAGGAGGCGAAAGTACGCCATATGATCGCCAGCCTCCCGCCGGAGACGCGAGAAGCCCTGGCGCGAGAGCAGGCGGAAGGAGAGAAGCCAAAAGATGGTCCTTCGTAGGCTTTTCCGGGGTCGAATTCTGCCGTCTCACTGGTACAACATCCAGCCAGACCTGCCTTTCAAGCTTCCGCCTATCATCAACAGCCGCACGGGCTTCCCGGTCGGCCCCCGTGACCTGGAGCATTTCCTGGCCCCTGAGCTGGTGGACCAGGAACTGAACGCTCAGGACAGGGAAGTCCGCATCCCCGAGGAGGTGCTGGAGTACTACGAGGGCTGGCGGCCCACGCCCATAGTCCGCGCCGAGCGACTGGAGGAGGCGCTGGACACCCCCGCGCGCATCTTCTACAAGTACGAGGGCAGCAGCCCCTGCGGCAGCCACGAGTGCAACACGGCCTACCCCCAGGCCTACTACAGCCAGCGTGGCGGGGCCAAAAGGCTGGTCACCGGCACCGGAGAGCCGGAGTGGGGCAGCGCCCTGGCCATGGCCGGCGCCGCCTTTCGCCTCGACGTGCGCATCTTCCTGGTGCGGGCGGCGGCGCAGCGCAACCCCCACCTGGAGCCTATGCTACGTCTGCTGAAAGCCGAGACGGTCCTGAGCCCCAGCGACACCACCCGCGTCGGCAGGCGGGCTCTGGAGGCAGACCCCCACAGGCCAGGCTCCCTGGGCATGGCTATTTCCGAGGCTGTGGAGGTGGCCCTGGAGGACTCCAGGACAAAATGCTGCCTCAGCACCGTGCTGGGCCACGTGGTCCTGCACCAGACGGTCATAGGGCTGGAGGCGCGGAGCCAGATGGAGCAGCAGGGTGTCTATCCCGACGTGGTCATAGGCTCCGCTGGCGGCGGGACCAGCTTCGCCGGGCTGGTGCTGCCCTTCGTGCGGGACAGGCTCCACGGCAGGAACGTCCGCTTCCTGGCCGCCGAGCCTGCCGAGGTGCCCAGCCTCACCAGGGGCGCCTATGCTTACGACTACGCTGACGCCGAAGGGCTGTTCCCCCTCCTCAAGATGCACACCATCGGCCATCGCTATATACCGCCCCTTATCGAGGCCGAGTCCATGAGGTACCACGGCATGGCCCCGGTGGTCAGCGCGCTCATGGACAAGGGGTATATAGAGGCCGTCTCCTGTAGCCAGCGCGCCGTCCTGGAGAGCGCGGTACTCTTTGCTCGCACCGAGTCCTTGATTGTAGGCCCGTCAGCGGCCTACGGCCTCCACGCGGCTGTCGTGGAGGCGCTGCGCTGCAAGGAGACAGGCGAGGCCCGCACCATCCTCTTCGGCATCAACTCCCATGGCAACTTCAAGCTGGACGTCTACGAGGCCTTCCTGAAGGGCGAGATCGCCGACATCCCACCCGACGAGCCTGGCATGCGCGAGGCGATGGAAGACTTGCCCCACCCGGCACCCTCGGCGTGACCCTCGATGGCCCGTGGCAAGCATGCGCTGTGTCGCGACTCGCTGTTATGTTAATGTAAATATTGTCGCCGGTTAATCTTAATTGATGACGCCCCAGGCGTAACGAGTCCGTATCCTGGTAGTGGCTTTTTGTCACACTTAGCCTCTGCCTTCCTTCATGCGGTGGACTCGGGGTGTTGCAGCGACTGTGTAGCTGGCCCACCGCACTGTGTACCCATCTGTTCGGATGAAAGCTTTCAGGGAGAACTCATGGCTGACCTGACATTTGTTGTCTTGAGCTTCGAGGGGCCAGACCAGTACGCAAGCGCAGGCGGTCTGGCGACGCGAGTGACCCAGTTGACCAGGTCGCTGGCCGGCATGGGCTTTGAGACACATCTGTTCTTCATTGGCGCCCCGGACCTGCCTGGGCATGAGGTCCTGGAGAACGGCAAGCTCCACCTGCACCGCTGGTGCCAGTGGATAAGCCGCTACCATCCAGGAGGCGTGTACGATGGTGAAATCCCCAAGCTCTCTGACTGGGACCGTTCCCTGGTGCCCTGGCTCCAGGGAGAACTGCTGGCACCCAAAGTCGCCTCAGGGGGAATGGTAATTGTGCTGGCCGAGGAGTGGCAGACAGCCCAGTCGGTGATGGCGCTGCACAGGGTGGTGGCCGGGCAGGGCTGGCAGCAGCACGTCCGCATGTTCTGGAATGCCAACAACACCTACTCCTTCAACCGCATTGACTGGGGCAGGCTGAAGCAGGCCGCCACCATCACCACTGTCAGCAGGTACATGAAGCACGTCATGTGGGACTACGGGGTAGATGCCCACGTGGTGCCCAACGGCATACCTGACAAGTGGCTGCTGCCGGTGGAGCGCCGCGCCAGCCTCAACCTGGCCCGCGTGTTCCGGGAGAGGCTGTCCCTGGTGAAGATAGCCCGCTGGGACCCCGCCAAGCGCTGGGACATGGCGGTGGATGCCCTGGCTGGCCTCAAGCGCCTGGGGCTGAGGCCCCTGCTGCTGGCCCGCCGTGGGCAGGAGCACCACAGCCACGAGGTCCTGCGGCGAGCCGAGTCCCACGGCCTTCGCGTGGCCCACGCCCAGCTTGGCGGCAGCGACGTCGAGGCCCTGGTGGAGGCCCTGGCGCCCGCCGTCAATGCCGACATGGTCATACTGGACGGCTACCTGACGGAAGAGCAGCGCCGGGTGCTGTTCCACGTGGCCGACGCCGTCCTCGCCAACAGCGGCGTCGAGCCTTTCGGGCTGGTGGGCCTGGAGACCATGGCCGTCGGCGGCATTGCCCTGGTGGGCTGCACCGGCGAGGACTATGTCACGCCAGGCCACGACGCCATATCCGTGCAGAGCAGCGACCCCCACGAGATCGTGTACCATGTAGCCAACCTGCACAGCGGCAAGACGGACTCTCGCAAGATACGCCTGGCCGCCAGGCGCTCGGCGGCACGCTACACCTGGACAGCGGTCATTCGCAGGACACTCCTGCCTTTCCTGGAGGAGCAGGGCATTGCGGTCAATGATGGGCTGTCCAGCGGGCTTGGCATGCTGGCTGCCCTGGTGCCCCCTCATCGTCAGCCTGTAGTGGCGGGCAACGCCGATGCCGCCACACGTGAGTGTGTGTATGCCTGAAGCGAACAGTTTGAAGCTGTGGCCTGGCCAGCCCTATCCCCTGGGCGCGGTCTATGATGGCGTGGGCACCAACTTTTCCCTCTTCTCCGAGCTAGCCGAGAAGGTGGAGCTGTGCCTGTTCGATGAGGGCGGCAACGAGACGCGCTTTGAGCTGCCGGAGGTCACGGCCTTCTGCTGGCACGGGTACCTGCCCAACGTCGGCCCCGGCCAGCGCTACGGGTTCCGAGTGTACGGCCCCTGGGAGCCTGACAGGGGCCACCGTTGCAACCCGGCCAAGCTGCTGCTGGACCCCTACGCCCGGGCCATCGAGGGCCAGGTCCGCTGGGACGAGGCCGTCTTCCCCTACTGGTTCAATGACCCCGATGGCCCTCCCAACGACCGCGACAGCGCCCCCTTCGTACCCAGGTCGGTAGTCATCAACCCGTACTTCGACTGGGGCAACGACCGCCATCCCGGGACGCCCTGGCATGAGACCATCATCTACGAAGTCCACGTCAAGGGCTTTACCGTCCGGCACCCTGGTGTGCCCCCAGAGCTGCGAGGCACCTACGCGGGCATGGCCCATCCCGTCGCCATCGAGTACCTTACCAGCCTGGGCGTGACGGCTGTGGAGCTACTGCCAGTCCATCAGTACCTGCACGACTCTCTGCTGCTCCAGCGCGGCCTGCGCAACTACTGGGGCTACAGTTCCATTGGCTACCTGGCGCCCCACAACGAGTACTCCAGCAGCGGCCAGCTTGGACAGCAGGTGCAGGAGTTCAAGCAGATGGTCAAGGCCCTGCACGCGGCGGGGATCGAAGTCATTCTGGACGTGGTGTATAACCACACCGCGGAGGGCAATCATCTGGGGCCGGTGCTCTGCTTCAAGGGCATAGATAACGCCGCCTATTACCGCCTGGTGACCGAAAGCCCCAGGTACTACATGGACTACACTGGCACAGGCAACAGCCTGAACATGCGTCACCCCCAGGTGCTACAGCTTATCATGGACTCGCTGCGCTACTGGGTGCAGGAAATGCACGTGGACGGTTTCCGCTTCGACCTGGCGTCCGCCCTGGCTCGGGAGCTACACGAGGTGGACAGGCTGTCCGCCTTCTTCGACCTCATCCACCAGGACCCGGTGCTGAACCAGGTCAAGCTTATCGCCGAGCCATGGGACGTGGGGGAAGGCGGCTACCAGGTGGGCAACTTCCCGCCCAACTGGTCTGAGTGGAACGGCAAGTACCGGGACTGTGTGCGGGACTACTGGCGGGGCAACGACCAGACGCTGGGTGAGTTCGCCTACCGTTTCACCGGCAGCCCTGACCTGTACGAGGCCACGGGCAGGCGGCCCTTCGCCAGCATAAACTTTGTGACCGCCCACGACGGCTTTACCCTCCATGACCTGGTCTCCTATAACGAGAAACATAACGAGGCCAATGGGGAGGACAACCGCGACGGCGAGAGCTATAACCGCTCCTGGGACTGCGGCGCTGAAGGCCCTACCGACGATGCCCAGGTCAACGCGCTGCGGACGCGGCAGAGGCGCAACTTCCTGGCCACGCTGCTGCTGTCCCAGGGAATACCCATGCTGCTGGGCGGAGACGAAATTGGCAGGACGCAGCGCGGCAACAACAATGCCTACTGCCAGGACAACGAGCTTTCCTGGTACGACTGGGAAAGCGCCGACTGGGACTTCTCGCAATTTGTGGCGGACCTGGTGAGGCTGCGCCGCGACCATCCTGTGTTCCGGCGCAGGCGCTACTTCCAGGGCCGGCCCATTCACGGCCAGGGCATCAGCGATGTGCTGTGGTTCCGTCCCGATGGGGCCGACATGGACGACGAGGCCTGGCAGACCAGCTACGTCAAGTCCCTGGGCGTGTACCTTAACGGCAAGGGCCTGGCCGAGGTGGACGCCCGTGGTGGGCCGGTGGTTGACGACAGTTTCTACGTGATGTTCAACGCTCACTACGAGCCTATCCAGTTCACCATCCCTGAGCGGCTCCCCGAGGGCCGCTGGGTGAAGGTGCTGGACACCAGCGAGGGCCGACCGCCGCGTCTCAAGGCCAGGCAAGGCCCCAGGGCCACCGTGGCGCCAGAGGAGGACGGGATAGCCCGCGATCTGAGGGAGTACGCCATCCTGGACACTCCCGCCGAGGAGTCCTTCGATAGCATCGCCGCCCTGGCGTCCCAGGTCTGCCAGACGCCACTGGCCCTCATCAGCTTCATGAATGGCGAGCGGCAGTGGTACAAGGCCAGCGTCGGCCTGGAGCCAGGCCAGTCCCAGGAGAAGAGCTGGTTCTGCGCCCAGACCGTCCTCGGGGATGATGTCTTCGAGGTCCGTGACGCGGCGGCGGACGAGCGCTTCGCCAGCAGCCCCCTGGTCGTCTCTCCGCCGAAGGTCAGGTTCTACGCCGGCGCGCCGCTTATCACGCCCCAGGGCCACGCCATCGGCACGCTGTGTGTCATGGACTACGTGCCCAGGGAGCTCACTTCTGAGCAGCGGGACGGCCTCAAGGCCCTGGGCCGGCAGGTCATCACCCAGCTTGAGCTACGCCGCCAGGTGGTGCGCCTGGCCGAGACGCTGGCGGGTGAGCCTGATGGCGCCAGTGGCCCGGACCCGGCCCTCGATCTGCCCAGTGCAGGTCTTCAGGTCTTCAGCCGGGGCCAGCAAGCACCGGTGGAGGGACGCTCCCTAGTCCTCCTTCGGCTGGTGGAGTAAGCCGCAGGCAAGAGCCGCTATGGCCACATTCCGGGTATGGGCGCTCCAGGCAACGAGAGTGGAATTGTCCACAGGGGACAGGCTTGTCCCCATGACGGCGGACCTGAGCGGCTGGTGGAGCGCCGACGTGACCTCTGCCGGGCATGGGACTGACTACGCCTTTGTCCTGGACGGCGGCCGGCCGCTACCCGACCCGCGCTCCCTATGGCAACCCCAGGGCGTCCACGGCCCATCAAGAGTGGTGGACCACAGCCAGTACTCCTGGCAGTGCCAGCGCTGGCCTGTCACGCCGCTATCGTCCGCCGTGGTCTATGAGCTGCACGTGGGCACCTTCACGCCCGAGGGCACCTTCGACGGGGCCATCCAGCGGCTGGGCCATCTGGTGGACCTGGGCGTCACCCACCTCCAGCTCATGCCGGTGGGAGAGTTCTCAGGCGACCGGGGCTGGGGCTACGACGGCGTTGACCTCTACGCGCCCCACCACGCCTACGGCGGGCCAGATGGCCTCAAGCGCCTGGTGGACGCCTGCCACTCCCGGGGCCTGGCCGTGCTGCTGGACGTGGTCTATAACCACCCAGGCCCCGATGGCAACTACCTGGGCCGCTTCGGCCCCTACTTCACTGACCGCTACGCGACCCCCTGGGGCCAGGCCGTCAACTTCGACGGCCCGGGCAGCGAGGAGGTCCGCCGCTTCGTCTGCGACAACGCCCTCATGTGGCTGCGGGACTACCGCTTCGATGGCCTGCGCATTGATGCCGTCCACGCCATAGTGGACACCTCGGCGGTACACATCCTGGAGCAGCTTGCCGCCGAGGTGGACGAGCTTGAGGCCAGGCTGGGGCGGCACCTGACGCTTATCGCCGAGAGCGACCTGAATGACCCCAGGCTGGTCACGCCCAGGGAAGCCGGCGGCTATGGCCTGGATGCCCAGTGGAGCGACGACTTCCATCATGCCCTGCACGCGGTGCTGACTGGCGAGCGGGAGGGCTACTATGCCGACTTCGGCAGGCTGGCTGACCTGGCCAAGTCCCTCAGGCACGCCTACGTTTACGACGGGCGGTACTCCCGGTTCCGGCGTCGCAGGCACGGCCGGCCAGTGGTGGGGCTTTCCGGCCACCGCTTCCTGGCCTACCTCCAGGACCACGACCAGATAGGCAACCGCGCCGGCGGCGAGCGTAGCAGCCACCTCATGAGCACGGGCAGGCTCAAGGTAGCCGCTGCGCTGCTGCTGACCTCGCCCTTCGTGCCCATGCTGTTCCAGGGCGAGGAGTGGGGAGCTTCGACGCCCTTCCAGTACTTCACCAGCTTCGCCGACCAGGGGCTGGGGCGGGCGGTCAGCGAGGGGCGCCGCCGTGAGTTCGCCGCCTTCAGCTGGGACCCCGAGGACATCCCGGACCCCCAGGACTCGCGGACTTTCCAGCGCTCCAGGCTCGACTGGGCAGAGCCGGAGCGCCAGCCTCACGCCGGCCTGCTGGACTGGCACCGCCGTCTCATCAGGCTGAGGAAGGAGACACCGGAGCTGACCAGCGGCAGGCTGGAGATTGTGCAGGTCGCCTTCGATGAGACCGACCAGTGGCTCTCGGTGACGCGGCACCCGGTAGTGGTCGCCTGCAACCTGGCCGGGCATGCCCAGGCCGTGCCCATCCCCCACGGCCAGCCTCCCCAGGTCCTCCTGGCCTCTACTCCCGACATCGGCTTCAAGGACCAGGGCATACTGCTACCACCGGACACGGTGGCGGTGCTGCGGCTGTCGCCGGCGCCCATGCCGTCGCCACCGTAGGCGGTGCTAGCGCTGGCCCGCCTCGATGCGGCCCAGCAGGCGCAGCAGGCCGTCCAGGATGGTCAACGGGTGGGGCGGGCAGCCGGGCACGTACAGGTCCACGGGGACGACGGAGTCCGCGCCGTTGTGTACCTGGGGGTGGTCGCGGAAAGGCCCGCCGGAGATGGCGCAGCTACCCACGGCTATGACCAGCCTGGGCGGCGGCACGGCGGCGTAGGTCTTTTCCAGGGCCAGCCGCATGTTGTGCGGCACCGGCCCGGTGATGAGCAGCCCGTCGGCGTGCCGGGGCGAAGCCACTATCTGGATGCCGAAGCGTCCTATGTCGAAGACGATGGTGCCCAGCACGTTGACGTCGGCCTCGCAGCCGTTGCAGCCGCCGGCGCTGACCTGCCTTAGCTTCAGCGAGCGGCCAAAGAGGGCGCGCGTTTTCCTGTCCAGCGCCTCCGCCAGTCCCAGGCCCTCCTGGTCCAGCACCAGCGCCTCGCGGGTGCGCACAGCCATCCGGTAGTCCTGCGTGTACTGGATGGCGCCCTCAGGGCAGGCCTCCACGCACTCGGTGCAGAAGACGCAGCGGCCCAGGTCTATGCGCGGCCCTTTCGGCCCGATGGACACCGCCTCCACGGGGCAGGCGTCCACGCACTCCCGGCACCCGGCGGGGCACTTGGACGCGTCAATGCGCGGCAGGCCGCGATAGCGCTGGGGAAGCCTCGGCGCCTCGGCGGGGAACGGTATGGTCCGGTGCCCCTGGTGTAATCGCTCGCTCCATTGCTTGAGCATTCAGTCCCCTCCGGAGAGTGCGCCGTGCGTCACAGGTCGAAGCCGCAATAGGACAGGTTGAAGCTCTTGTTGCACAGCGGGAAGTCGGATATCTGCTGGCCGCGCAGCGCCAGGGCCAAGGCCGTCCAGTTGTGGAAGGACGGGTCGGTGACCTTGTAGCGGGCGAAGCGGCCGCTGGCGTCGGTCACCGCCACGTGGACGGTCTCCCCGCGCCAGCCCTCCACCAGGGACACGGCCAGCCGGCCGGGCGCAGGCGGCGGGCAGGGAGTCCTGACCGGCCCGGCGGGCAGGCTGCGTAGCTGCTCCCGCACGAAGGCGATGGAGCGCTCTATCTCCAGCTTCCGCACCATGGCGCGGGCCAGCACGTCGCCGTTGCGCCAGACCGCCACGGGCACGCTGGCCTTGCGGTACCAGCCCGATGGATGGTCCGCCCGCATGTCCAGCGGCAGGCCTGCCGCCCGCGCGGCCATGCCCACGATGCCCAGGTCGCGGCACGCCTCAGCGGACACCGGGCCGGTGCCCTCCAGGCGCGCCATCACCGAGGGCGTCTCGAAGAACAGGTCCACGGCGCCCGTGACGTCCCGCGCGGCCTGCTCCAGCCTTGATAGAAGCTCCTCTGTCAGCTTTGCGTCCACGTCGAAGGCCACACCGCCAGGCCGCACCAGGCCGCGCCCGAAGCGGCTGCCGCACACCAGCGCCGTCATGTTCAGGAAGTCGCCGCGCAGGCGGCCGCAGAAGGATGCCGTGGGCAGGAAGCCGACGTCGTTGGCCAGGGCGCCCATGTCCCCCACGTGGTTGGCCAGCCGCTCCAGCTCAAGGGCCACCGCCCGCAGCGCCTGCGCCCGTGGGGGCGCCTCGACGCCGCCCAGGGCCTCCAGGGCCTGGCAGTAGGCCGTGGCGTGGCCGATGGTGGTGTCGCCAGCGACTACCTCCATCTGCACCATGGTGCGCCGGTGTGGGCCGCCCACCAGCGCCTCCTCCACGCCTCGGTGCTGGTAGCCCAGGTGGATCTCCAGGTGGTACACCACCTCGCCGTGGCACTGGAACCGGAAGTGTCCAGGCTCGATGACGCCGGCGTGGACGGGGCCGACGGCCACCTCGTGGACCTCTTCCCCGCTCATGGCGAAGAAGGGGTACTCCGGCGCTGGCGGGCCGGCGCTGCCGTTCCCCTGGTCTTGGCCGAAGGTGTGGGCGCGCACCGGCTTCAGCCAGGGGTGGCCTTCGGGCACGACGCCCAGTTGCTCCCAGACCTCACGCTCGAACATGTGGGCCTGCGGGCAGTCCGGCGTCAGCGACGGAAAGCCCTCGCGGACCTCCGTCGCCAGGGCCGACAGGCTGTGCCCCGCGTCGTTGGCCATGACCGCGTAGAGCCGGACGGCGCCCGACTCCAGCCTCTGCCCGAAGAAACTGGCGATGCGCTCACCGCGGCCCACGGCGGCCCGGATGGCCTCGCGGAAGGCGCCCACGTCCATCTGCGGCACCGAGCGCAGGTCAACGGCCTGGGGATTGGCAATGGCAGTGGTGATAGTCTGTTCCATGGGAGTCCTGTTCATGGCCTAGCCGCCTCCCAGCAGGCCAGCGGCGTCGTCCAGGGCTTCGGCCAGCCCAGGAGGCAGGTAGATGCCCAGCAAGAGCGCGCCCAGGGCCAGCGCGGCCGGCGGCAGCACCGCCAGCACAGCCTCGCCCCGGGTAGTGGCGTGGATGCCCCATGGCTCGCCCTGGGCCATCCTCAGCACGATGGCCGCCATACTGACAAAGACCACGGCCAGCAGCGCCAGGTACAGCGCCGACGCCACCACGTGGCCCTGCTGGATGCCGGCCTGGAGGATGGTGTACTCGCTGAGGAAGGAGCCGAAGGGCGGCGAGCCGGCCACCGCCAGGAACCCGGCGGTCCACAGCGCGCCTGATACGGGCAGCAGCCGCAGCATGCCGCGCACGCCCCGCACCGAGGTTGTCCGGTAGGCGGCCAGCACGTTGCCGGCCACCAGGAACAGCAGCCCCTTGGCCAGCGAGTGGTTGACGGCGTGGAACATGGCCCCGAAGGTGGCCGCGCCGCCGATGCCCACGCCCAGGGCCAGGATGCCCATGTGCTCCACGCTGGAGTAAGCCAGCATGCGCTTGTAGTCCGTCTGCCGGATGATGAACACGGCGGCCACTGCCATGGACACCAGCCCGAAGGCGATGAGCAGGTCCTGGACGAACTCGCCCTCGCCGGCGGCCACGCTCACCTGGAACGTCCGCAGGATGCCCACGAAGGCGCAGTTCAGCAGCGCCCCGGACATGAGCGCCGACACCAGGGACGGCGACTCGCTGTGGGCATCGGGCAGCCAGGTGTGGAAGGGGGCCAGGCCCATCTTGGTGCCGTAGCCCACCAGCAGCAGCAGGAAGGCCGCCTTCAGCCAGGTCTTGTCCAGCCGGCCCCCGGCGGCGATCAGCCCTTCCAGGGTCAGGGGCGCGGCGCTGCCGCCGCCGTCGGATGCGGCCACGGCCAGGAAGAAGGTCCCCAGCAGCGCCAGAGCGATGCCCACCGAGCAGATGAGCAGGTACTTCCACGTGGCCTCCAGGGAGCGGTGATGGCGGTGGAAGTAGATGAGCGGCGCGCTGGCCAGCGTCGTCGCCTCCACGGCGACCCACAGCAGGCCCAGGTGGTGGCTCAGGGTGACCAGGCTCATGGCCGCCAGGAACAGCAGCATGCAGCCCACGAAGACGCGCTCGGGGGCGTTGGAGAACAGCGTGCCCTCCACCCAGTCGGGCCGGGGCGTGCGCACCTCGCGGTGCAGGTAGCCCACGGCGTAGATGGACGCGGCGAAGAACAGCACGCTGGCTATCGCCAGGAACAGCAGCCCCAGCGCATCGGCCTGAAGCAGGCCGTCCAGCACAGGCCCCGGCTGCCGGGCGAGGCTGGCGGCCACCAGGGCCAGGTGCACGGTGGCCGCCGCAACCAGGATAGCCCGCTGGGGCCTCTCCCACTTGATGGCGAAGGCCAGCACTCCGGCCAGGGCAGGGACAAGTACCAGTGCAAGCACCATAGCTAACGCTACCTAGTCTTCCGAAGACCCGTTCTGGTGGACCACGCCGAAGGGCCACCGCCAGCGCGAGCCTTCCAGGTCGCGCAACTGGCGCAGCCTGTCGGCGTCTATGTGGTCGAACTCGCGGCTGATCTGGTAGATGGTGATGCCCATGACGAAGACCGCCACGAACAGGTCCAGCAGCACGCCCGTCTCCACCAGCGCCGGCAGGTCGGTGACCAGCGCCAGGCTGAAGACGAAGATGCCGTTCTCCAGCACCAGGTAGCCCAGCACCTGCGTCACCGCCTTGCGCCGGGTCACCAGAAGCAGCAGGCCCACGAATACCGTCGCCAGGGACACCGGCACCAGCAGCCGGGAGTCCGTCTCGTGGGGCAGCGGCAGCAGGCCGGACAGGCTGAAGGCCACGCCCAGGGCCACCGCGCCCAGCACCAGCGACAGAGTGAAGCCGACATATGGCTCTATCTCTCGCTGCACGTCGGCCCGCCGCATGGACTTGAAGATGAGCCAGGGGAACACAAGCCCCTTCAGCAAGATGCTCAGGGCCGCCAGGGCCGCGAGCCTTGCCGTCAAGTCCTCCAGGTCGGTGACGATGAGCAGCACGCCCACCGTTATGCCCTGGGCCGCCACAATCCTGGTGCAGGTGTTCAGCCTGCCGGTGGCCAGCGTCGCCAGGGCCAGCAGCACCACCAGCATGAGCAAAAAGTCCACGGCCTGTCCCATCTATATACCTCGCGCCACCAGCACCAGAATGACAGCCAGCATACCCAGCACGCTGGCCGTAATGAGCAGCCGGGGCACCTGTAGCATGCGCACCCGCGCCATGGACGACTCCACGACGCCCACCACCACGGCGACGCCCAGGACGCCGGCCAGGAACATCAGGCCATCGGCCACCACGTTGCCCGTGTGGAAGGGCAGGACGATGCCCACCAGCAGCGTGGCGAAGGCCCACAGCTTCAGGGCCGAGGAGTACAGGATGTAGGCGAAGTCGGGGCCGCCGTGGTCCAGCACCATGACCTCGTGGACCATGGTCAGCTCCAGGTGGGTGTTGGGGTCGTCTATGGGGATACGGGCATTCTCGGCCAGCATGACCAGGAACAGCGCCGCCACCGCCAGGGCCAGGCCCGGGCCGGTCGTCCCCAGCCACGAGTCGGCGACGCCGGCGCCCAGCATCCCGCTGAGGGACAGGCTGCCGCTGACCAGCGCCAGCGTCGCCAGCCCCAGGAACAGGGCCACCTCGGCGATGGCCGACAGCGTCACCTCGCGGCTGGCGCCCATACCCTCGAAGCTGGAGCCGGTATCCAGCGCCGCCACCACCGTGGCGAAGCGCATCAGGGCCAGCAGCCCGGCGAAGAGCACCAGGTCGCCTGTGAAGGCGAAGGGCGCGGCGGCCTTCCCTACCGGCGCCAGCAGCATGGCCGTCGCCACCGCCGCCAGGCCGACGATGGGGCCAGCCCGGAAGACCCACGTGGTTGTGGTGCTGTACACCGCGCCCTTCTGGAGCAGCTTCCACAGGTCGTAGTAGGGCTGCAGCACCGGCGCGCCCGTGCGGCCAGCGGCCCAGGCCTTGGTCTTGTTGATGACCCCCAGCAGCAGCGGCGCCAGCACGAAGGCGCATAGCTGGAAAACGACTGTCTCTGGCCTCATACCCCTACTCGAACCCCAGGCGCCATACCATCAATATAACCAGCGTGATAAAGATATAAAGCAGGTACAGGTGTACCCGGCCCTGCTGGAGCCAGTGGAGCGTGTACCCGGACCACTCGATGAAGGCCGTGAAGGGCCGATAGATGCGGTCGGTGAAAATGTCGGGCGTCTCGGAGTGGAAGGACGCCTTGGCCGGGAAGTAGCCCCTGGGCGCGTGGACGTGACGCCGGGGATGGACCAACCAGTGGAACACCTCCAGCAGCGGCTGGGCGAAGGACGAGGACGTGTACTGCATCCGGGCCGTGGGCCGCTCGTAGCCGCAGTCCCAGGTGGGCGACGCCAGCACCTCTCGGCGGGCCAGGAGCAGGTGACGCAGCAGGGCGAGGCCCGCGGCCAGGCCCACCACCACCAGCGCCATGACCGTCACCCTGCCCAGCGGCGCCGAGGCCGATGCCACCCGCGCCAGGGCCGTGTCGGCGTCCACGCCGGCAAGCTGGGCCGCGGCGGGCAGCGCCACCCGCACGCCCACCATGGAGGCGATGCCGATGAAGGCGCACACGGCCACCAGGGCCAGCATGGCCGCCTTCATGCCCGCGTCGGCCTCATGGGCGTGGGCCGCCTCCTCGGTGCGCGGCGCCCCCAGGAACACGACGCCGAAGGCCTTGGCGAAGCAGGCCAGCGCCAGGCCACCTATCAGCCCCAGGCTGACCACCACGGCCAGCAGCAGGGCCGTCGCCATCATGCCGGCCGTCCCCAGTCCACCCAGGGAGCCGGAGAAGATGAGGAACTCGCTGATGAAACCATTCAGTGGCGGCAGGCCGCTGATGGCGGCGGCGCCCACCAGGAAGGCCGCGCCGGTGACGGGCATGGACCTGAGCAGCCCGCCCAGCCGGTCCATCTCGCGCTCGCCCGTGGCGTGCAGCACCGAGCCAGCGCCCAAGAACAGCAGGCCCTTGAAGCTGGCGTGGTTGACCACGTGCAGCAGCGCGCCGGCGAAGCCCAGCAGGGCTACGGCCTGGTTGTCCAGGGCCAGCCCCAGCACTCCGACGCCCATGCCCAGGGCGATGATGCCGATGTTCTCCACGCTGTGGTAGGCCAGCAGCCGCTTCAGGTCGTGCTGGGCCAGGGCGAAGAGCACCCCCAGGATACCCGAGGTCACGCCCACGCCGATGAGCAGCCCGCCCCACCAGGCCGGCGGCTCGCCCAGGAAGGTGAGCGCCCGCAGGATGCCGTAGATGCCCGTCTTGATCATGACGCCGGACATGATGGCCGAGACGTGGCTGGGCGCCGCCGGATGGGCCTCGGGCAGCCACACGTGCAGCGGCACAAAGCCGGCCTTGACGCCAAAGCCGACCACGGCCAGCAGGAACAGCACCGACGCCACGCCGGGGGCCAGGCCCGCCAGCGCCGCGAAGCGGTCGAAGTCCAGCGAGCCTGCCTTGCCGCCCAGGATGGCGAAGAAGGCTAGCAGCAGGGCCGTGCCCAGGTGCGACGCTATCAGGTACGTCCGGCCGGCGCCGCGCACCTCGGGCCGCTCGTCGTCGAAGGTCACCAGGAAGAATGATGTGACGGCCATCAGCTCCCAGGCCACCAGGAACAGGATGGCGTTGCGGGCCACCACCAGCACCGCCATGCTGGCCACCAGGCCGTTGAAGAACAGCCACGGGACGCCCAGCGCCTTGCGGTCGCGGTATGCCAGCAGATAAGGCCCGCCATAGATGGCCGCCAGCAGCGAAAGGCCGAAGGTGGCCACAAGGAAGACGGCGCTGAGGGGGTCAATGGACAGGTAAAGCTCGCCATAGGGGACATGCCATGGCCGACGCCAGGACTGCGCAGTGCCACCCGCCAGCACCTGCGCCGCCGGGACCAGCCCCAGGACGCAGCCAATGGCTGCGCTCCAGACGCCGGCCAGGGTAGCAACCCGGGGAAAGCGAGAGAGCACCAGCGCTACCCCGGCGCCCACCAGAAGGAGGGCCAGGGCAGCAAGCAGGAGGGCCAACGCTAAACAGCCTCCATGCGGGAGGCGGTTACATTGGCATCGCTTCGGGTGTGGACCAGATCCAGCGCGAGCGTATGCCCACGTCTCCCAGGGAGCGAGGCGCATCCAGCCGCTGGGCGCGAGCCGGGGCCATCCGCCTGGCCATGCCTGGACCAATCGGGCATGGCCAGCACCGCTCCAAGAGTATAATGCTACTCCTGGGCGCGACTTATGTCAATGTGAATTCGGCGTGGTGTAACAGCAATCGGCGTGACAGGCGCCGGCCGGCGCCCGTTCCGTCCGCCAGCGCCTCGGTGTCACTGTCTGGCGGCCTGCTTCTTCACTGCCTCGATCATAGCCTGGATGTAGCCATTGGCGAAGGCCCGGCCCCGGTGCCCCCAGGGCGTGTCGTCGAAGGTCTGGGGCACGTGGTCGTCAATGAAAAAGCTGTCGAAGCCCACCTCGTGGTAGATTTTCATGGCCCTGTACATGTCCACGTAGCCGGTGTTGATGAACTCCTCATGGAACCTGGGCACCTGGCCGGACACGTTGCGGAAGTGGACATACAGTATCTTCTTGCGCTCCCCGAAGTAGCGGACCATCTCGTAAATGTCATCGCCCTGCATCTCGGAGAAGGTGCCCTGGCAGAACTCGATGGCGTTGCAGGGCGACGGGTATATCTCGATGAGGCGCTTGTAGGACTCGAAGCTGCGCAGGAGCTGGGGGATGCCTCCCAGCTTGGGCACCGGCGGGTCGCACGGGTGGATGCCCAGTCGGATGCCCTCCTCCTCGGCGATGGGGGTAATAGTCCTGATCCAGTAGGTCAGGTTGTCCCACATCTCTTCCTCGGAGTACTCGCGGTCGTGGGTGAGGGGCATCCTCTGGGCCTCCTCGTAGTCGAAGGCCGTGGCGACGGCGCCGCAGCGTATGATGGCCGGGGTGGTGCGCCAGACCCCTGAGGGCATCCAGTTGTAGCCGAAGATGGGAATGCCAGCCCTGGCGATGTTGCGGATGGTGTAAATCATGTTCTCTATCTGCTGGTCGCGCCTGGGGCCGCCCAGCATGATGTGGTCGTAGAACCACGTGGGCACGTTCTCGATGGCCGAAAGCTTCAGGCCGTACTGCTCCACGGTCAGGCGGAGCTTCACCAGGTCGTGCAGCTCCCAGCGGCCGCCGGCGCTGGGCAGGTTGGGCGTGTTCAGCAGGACGTCGGTGGCGCCGTACTGAGCGGCGAAGCGCAGGTACTCGGGCGTGGCATCGCGGAACTGGCCGAATCCTGGTCTCATGTTTACTCGCTCCTAACGATGGGAATTGGGACTTGTTGGCGCAGCGTGCCAGGCCATCATATTACGCCGCCGACGGCGTATCAAGCGCCTGCCCCGGGGGCGGACACATCAAAAAACTGGGGAGACCAGCCTTAAACGCGGCCCTCTACAAGGCACCCTTGGTTGTCTTTGAGTCGGCCCTGCACGGCGGGGTATGCAGGAGCGGGTCTCAGGCCCGCCTCTACCTTGCCCTGGGGAAGTGGTCTTGCCATCTCCTGTGGGATGCGTCCCACGGCGGCTACAGCCTTTGCAGCGCCTCCCTGGCCAGCACGATGCCGCTGGAGACGAAGATGACGGCCAGCGCCGCGTAGCGAAAGGCCCGCTCGTCCATGCGCCGCATGAGCATGCTGCCCACCTTGAGGCCAGCCAGCACCGGCACGATGGCCAGTAGCACCAGCAGCATCCTCTCCCGCGTGTACAGCCCGGCGATGGCGTAGCCCACGATGGCGACGATGCCGGTAGCCATCAGGTAGAAGGCCATGGAGGCCCGCAGGGCCAGCTTGGGCCAGCCCCGGTTCAGCAGGAACAGCGCCACCAGCGGCCCGCCCACGCCGAAGGCCGAGGAGGTTATGCCCACGGCGAAGCCCGCCAGCAGGCCCACCGGGTAGGGCATGGGGATGCCGCCGTTGGGCTTCAGGACTGTGAGCAGGGCCAGGAGCACGATGAAGGCCGAGATGCCAATCCTCAGGACGCTGGCATCCACCGAGTCCAGGATGAGCACGCCGATGGGCGCGCCCAGCAGCGCGGCTATGGCGATGGGAGCGATCTTCTTCAGCGGCAGGTCCTGCCAGGACTGCGCCACTATCCAGCCCTTCAGGCCCAGCGCCACGGTGTTCAGCATCACCACAGCCGACTGGGGGTCCAGCACCAGCAGCAGCACCGGCATGGAGACGACGCCGGTGCCAAAGCCCACGGCGCCCAGCACCGTGGAGCCGACGAACATCATGACAGCGGCAGTGACCAGTTGGACGATGCTCACGCCGGCCACTGCCCACCTTCAGCGGCCGTGGCCGCGCAATGGGAGACTTTTTCCTGCGTAACCAAGTATTCCGTTGCCCCGTACTCTACGGCACGGCCTGGCCGGCCAGCACGCCGGTGCAGCGCTCGTTGTCCACCGCCACCTGGCCGTTGACCAGCACGTAGGGGATGCCCGTGGGGAACTGGCACGGGTCGTCGTAGGTGGCGTTGTCGTTGATGTGCTCGGCGTCGAAGACCACCATGTCGGCGTAGTAGCCCTGCTGGATGCGTCCACGCCGCGTAAGGCCGAAGCGCGTGGCGGGGTTGTCGGTCATGCGCTGTACCATCTGCTCCAGGCCCATGATGGGGAACTGCCGGCGCAGCCGGCCCAGGAAGCGCGGGAAGGTGCCGTAGGCCCTGGGATGGGGCATGCTGCCCATGGGGATGGAGTCGCTGCCCACCATATAGTCGGGCCGGGACAGGAACTCCACGGCGTCGCGGCTGACCTGCCGCCAGACGGCCACGCTCTGGGGCGGCGCGCCCCGGTAGCCCACCTGTAACTCCTCTTCAATGAGCAGGTCCAGCAGCGCCTCGCCCATGGACACGCCGCGCCTGCGGGCCACGTCGGGCAGGGCCATGCCCTCCAGGTGCCGGTTCTTCTTCAGGTAGGTGAACACGGCGTCGTCCAGGCTGCGGTGCGTCTGGCCGTCCAGGTACTGGATGGCGCGCTGCCGGGTAGCGGGGTCCTTGAGCCTCTCCAGGATGGCATCGGGGCCGCCATCGTGCATGTCGCTGGGCAGGAAGCTGGCCGGGAAGGTGCTGCCAGTGGGATAGGGGTAAAGCTCCAGCGTGCAGTCCACGCCCTGGGCCTTGGCCTCGTCTATGGGTCTCACGCGCTCGGCCACCTTGCCCGCTGTGCTGGCCGCCGTCCGGTAGTGGGAGAAGTGGACCTTCACGCCCGAGCGCCGGCCTATCTCCAGCGCCTCGGGCACGCCACCGCCGCCGAAGCCGCGCTCCGGGTTGACGTCCCGCAGGTGGGTGACGTACACGCCGCCGTACTCCCGCACGACCCTGCATAGTTCCACCAGTTCCTCGGTGGTGCTCCAGGCATTGGGCATGTAGGACATGCCGGTGGCCAGGCCCACCGCGCCCTGCTCCATGCCCTGCCTCACCAGGCGCTTGGCCCTCTCCAGGGCATCGCCCACCAGGGGCGCGTCCTTGAAGCCCAGCGTCTCCAGTCGGATGGCGCCGTGGGCGATGCAGTAGGCGGTGTTGATGGCTACCTTCCTGTGGTAGTGGGAGCGAAAGGCCGCCACGCTGCTCATGTCCAGGTCTTCGGGCGGCTCGCCCAGCAGGCCGGCCAGGTAGCGCCGGTACATGCGGTAGTTATAGGAGGACATGGGCGCGTAGGAGAGGCCGTCCTGCCCCAGTATCTCGGTGGTAATGCCCTGGCGCAGGCCGTTGGCGTGCTGAGGGTCCAGCAGCAGCGCGCCGTCCGAGTGGGCGTGAGTGTCTATGAAGCCTGGCGACACCACAAGGCCGGTGGCGTTGATGACCCGCCGCGCCTCGGCCCGCGACAGGTCGCCTATGGCCTCGATGGCCTCGCCCTTTATGCCCACGTCGGCCAGGTAGCCGGGCCGGCCGGTGCCATCAACCACGGTCCCGCCAAGGATTAGCACGTCAAACATCGCATCCTCCCTCTATGTCTCCTGACAGGCAGCCCTCCCACGCAGGACAATGAAGGGACGCCAGCGGGGAGTATACCACAGCAGGCCCACCTCCGGGGACGCGCCGCAAAATGTGAAGGGCCCGATGCTGTCCCCCTTGAAAAGGGGGGACTCCAGGGGGTGAAGCCATGCATGGGTAACGGACTACTAGCCCCAGGCGCCAGATGTGGGGGAGAATGAGTTGTGGGGCCATTACATTGTCGCCAGGCGGGTTGTCGCCTCGGGGACTCAGAGGTCGTCCATGAGCATAACGGTGATTCCGGCCTACCGTGTGGTGACCAAGTTCGCCAGGCAGGCCCGGGGGCTGCCCCTGGAGGAAGGCGTCTCCCGCGTCGAGGCCAGCCTGAGGGCCTATATGCGCAACCTGCTGTCTATGCTGCACCCGTCCTTCATGGAGATCGGGGAGCGGGCCGCCATCACCCAGCTCGGCGACCCTGACCCGGAAAGGCTGGTGGAGGCCCTGACGGAGCTGGAGGCGCACTCTCCCAAGGCCATCGTGGAGGAGGCCCTTTCGCGCTGTTCGAGGGAGCTATCGCGCCCAGACCTGAGCGCCCGGGTGTTCCTGCTTCCTGGCGATGGCGAGAGCCGCGTGCTGACGCGGCAGATGAACGGCGTGCTGGGCTTCAGCCTGGGCGCCCAGGCCATGATGGTGTTCCTCTGGCCCGTGGAGGGCTGGCAGCGCTGGCTGGCCTACACCGTCTCCCACGAGTACCTGCACCTGGTGCGCAACCTGCTGTTCCCTCGCGGCCTTTCCGGCGGCAAGCTGGTGTACACCAAGACGCAAGAGCCTGAGACGCTGCTGGATGCACTGGTGGTGGAGGGGCTGGCCGACATTTTCGCCATGGCCCTGCACCCGGACATCCGCCCCCGCTGGACCGACGCACTCTCGCCGGACCTGGAGGAGCGCCTTTGGCCCAGGGTACACAGGCGGCTCACGGTGTCGGACACCGCCGAGGTCCGCCGCGTGCTGTTCGGCGACGGCGACCGCATGCCCGCCTGGACGGGCTACACCTTCGGGTACAGGATAGTCAGGGACTACCTGGAGCGGCACCCTGGAGTCCATCCGGCGGGCCTGGTTGGCCTGCCTGCCCGCGCCATCCTGGAAGGCAGCGGCTACGCGCCCCCTGATTGACCGGGCGCGCCAACATACCCTAAACTCCGTGAGGCAGTGGCCCCCTCTGGCCCCCTCTCTGGCTCTCCCCCAAGGGGGGCGAGAACAGTCCCTGCCCCCCTGTGGGGGAAGACCAGGAAGGGGGCTTGCCCTGACAGGAGGGGACTTGTGGATACCAGGGGAAAACGTCCACTGCTCAAGAAATTTCCGGCCCCGACACCAGAGCTGATCGAAAGGGCAAGGCAGCTTCGAAAGAACGCTTCAGAAGCCGAGCAGTTGCTATGGCAGCATCTGCGGAGGCTCCAGCTTGGCGGATACCGATTCCGGAGACAGTATCCTCTGGGCGGTTACATTCTCGACTTCTTCTGCTTTGAGAAGGGCCTGGCTATCGAACTGGACGGAACAGGACACTCGCAACGAGCGGACTACGATACTGAACGCACAAGATGGCTGGAGTCCCAGGGTATCCGTGTGCTAAGGTTCCGGAACAGCCAGGTATTGCAGGAGATTGAGGCGGTCAAGCAAGCTATCCTGGAGGCACTCAGATAGCCCCCTCTCTGGCTCTCCCCCAAGGGGGCGAGAACAGTCCCTGCCCCCCTTGGGGGAAGGTCAGGAAGGGGGCCAGACGCCAGCCCCCTCTCTGGCTCTCCCCCAAGGGGGGCGAGAACAGTCCCTGCCCCCTGTGGGGGAAGGTCAGGAAGGGGGCAGGCCCAACCCAAAGGAGGACTGCAATGAGGTACTACAGGCTCATAACCGCCGACGGCGACACGCGGCTGGCCGTGGAGGTCGAGGAGGGCGTCCTGGCGGACCTGACGTCCGTGGACGCCGACCTGACTGACATCGAGGACCTGGCGCTGGCGGCATCGCTGTCCGGCGCGGACATGGATGAGCTGGCCAGTGGCCTGCTGGAGGGCAGCGACGCCGACTCCCATGACCTGACGGAGGTCATCGAGAACTCTCGCCGGGGCGCCGCCGGCACCCGCCTGGACATACCCTTCGAGCCGCCGGAGATTTGGGCCGCCGGGGTCACCTACAAGACCAGCGAGATGGAGCGCCGCAGAGAGAGCCAGACGCCCGACATCTACTCCCGCGTGTACACCGCCGACAGGCCGGAGCTTTTCTTCAAGGCCTCGCCAGAGCGCTACGTGGGGCCTTTCGACGCCGTGGGCATTCGCGGCGACTCTAGCTGGAACGTCCCTGAGCCTGAGCTGGCCTTCGTGCTGTATAAGGGCGAAATCATCGGCTACACCATCGGCAACGACATGAGCAGCCGCTCCATCGAGGGCGAGAACCCGCTGTACCTGCCCCAGGCCAAGGTCTACGACCGCTGCTGCTCCATCGGCCCCTGCTTGGTGACGCCGGCGGCCCTGGCCGACCCCTACAACCTGGCCATCCGCTGCGAGATAACCCGCAACGGACGCCTGGCCTTCACCGGCAACACCTCCACCTCTCTCATGGCCCGCAAGTGCGAGGAGCTTGCCGACTGGCTCCAGCGGCACAACCTGGTCCTGAACATGACCACCGTCCTGACGGGCACCGCCATCGTGCCCCCGCCGGACTTCACCCTCCAGCAAGGCGACTGGATCGCCATCACCATCGAGGGCATCGGCCTGCTGGAGAACAGCGTCATTGTGGTCTGAGGAAGGGAGCCAGCCCCCTCTCTGACTCTCCCCCATGGGGGGCGAGAACCATCCCTGCCCCCTGTGGGGGAAGGCCAGGAAGGGGGCCAAGCCTTCTGCCCCCTCTCTGGCTCTCCCCCACAAGGGGGAGAGGACCTTCCCTGCCCCCTCTGGGGGAAGGCCAGGAAGGGGGCCAATCTTCCCACCTGGCCTGGGCCTCTAGTCCAGCCCTCGGCCCACGCTCCCGCGCGCCCTTCAGGGCACCGACTTCTGCCTCTGGAGCGCCACCTGGCCGAAGAATACGCCGCAAGACCGCGCCCAAGGTTATTGACAAGGCCTAGACGACTCTTATATAGTTTCGCTGGTTCGCCTGTGTTATCTGAGCTAGGCGGCCAGTATGTGTTACCCTCGCATCCCTTTTAGACGTTTTAGCCGGCAGACCCGTGGCAAACTGATAAAGTAGCCCCTGTTTGCAGTAGATCCCGCTGGAACCTGACAGAAAGCAGCGCAAGTCGTTTTTAAACTCTGAGGACCCGAGCAGGAAAGTGAGGTCTCATATGCAGTTTGTCTCTTTCGCTCAAAGCGGCCTCTCGCCCCCGGGCGGCCCGCCTGGAGGTGTGGGGAGTTGTCTTTACTTCTACGGAACCGGGACAGACCCCGGAATTACAAGGGGGTAGGAAGTGAAATACTTTATACGAGGTGTACCTCTCCTAGCACTCTTAGCACTCTTAGTGGGTGTGTTTCAGGTTGTCCACCCAGAGTCAGCTCAGGCGGGCACTGGAATCGTGCGTGTTGGTACAATAATTGACCGGACGCCGGACGAAGTGGTGACAGACGGGGGCCTGACAGGCACCTTCGCTGACCGTTCATGGGCGAGCCTGATAGATGGCCGCGACGGCAATGGCCGCATTGTGGTCATTGAGGTGAGCGACTCAGACCCGACGGCCTCAGGCCTCAACCCTGGCGCTCCCGATGTAGTGACGGTCTGCGTGGAAAGCTCCAGCGACAGGCTAACCTATAGTACTACCGATAAGACTGCATGCGATACAGTTGGCAACGCTCTGGAGCTTACCGAAACCGGCAACGCTACTACCATATTCCGCGGAATCGTCCGGTTAGCTGCTGCTAGCGACGATCTCGCTGACCCGCCGGAACTGAAGGCTGTGGAGGGCGACCGGATTACCGTCTTCTACCGCGACGAGTCCCCTGGGGCCACGAGAAGCGACAGCCTGGACGTGGAAATTGACGCGCCGGCTGCGTCTAACCTCAGTCCTGTAGATGACTTCATCGCTGACGATGACGAGGTAGATGTCTCCGCCGAAGTGACCGATGGTGCCTCCGGTGTTGATGAGGACAACGTCTTCCTGATCGTCTCCGATGTTCAGTGCGGCAACTTTGACGATGAGATAGCGGATGGCGAAGGCTTCTTCGACGCGGATGGCAACCTCAAGCCGCTGGATGACATCCTGGGCGGTGACTTTGACTGCGATGGTGACGGCGACCCTGACACCATCTTCCGCCTGGACCCCGATGACATTGACGAGATTACCGACGGGTTCCAGATTGATGCCTCTGTAGGCATTGACATTGACCCGGATACTGGCCTGGGCAAGGTCTTCGTCACAGTGGCTGCCTTTGACCTGGCTGGCAACCTCTCCATCCTGGATGTGGACCCTGACGATGATGCACGCGTACTGGCCGAGTACACTGGGGATACTGCCAGGCCGACGCTGTCCAAGGCCTTTACCGGCAACCGCTTTGACTCAGAAGCCAACGCGCTGAAGACCAATAGCCGGGCCTGGATAATGGTAGTGTTCGACGAGTCGGACCGGCTGGATGGTTCCAGCGTGGACCGCAGCGACTTCGTAGTCGAGAGCAATAGCGTCGTCGAAACCCAGTGGTTCAACAAGGACATGGATGTTGATGTGGCCGGCGAGGGCGGCCCGTGGGACCTGAGGAATGTGGTGTTCCTGAGGCTCGGCACCGAGCTGACGCCTGACGAAGAGCCCGATGTAAACCTGGTGCCCAACGGCGTCAGCGACCGCGCTGGCAACACTCGCAGCAGCGGCCAGGTGGTTGCCAAAGACAAGATCGGGCCGAAGTTTGAGACATCAAACTTTAACCCTGCGCCGTCTTCTGCCATCGTTGCTGGCGATAACGTGGAGGTGAGCTTCACTGTCACCAGCGACGAGCCTCTGGGCGGCTCCAGGCGGCCCACGGTTACCGTCAGGGACGTTTTCGAGCCAGAGACACTTAGTGTCACTGTAAGGTCCACTGGCACCAACAGGTGGTCGGTCACTATAGCTGAGCTGCAGAGTACCACGCCCTCCACGCTCTACAACATCTACATAAATGGCGAGGACGAAAACGGCAACACCGGCGACCTGGGCATACCCAACGTTGACAGAGACGACGACACCATCATTGATGGCTTCTTCTCTGATGGCTCTATAGACTCGGATGCCATCTACTTCGAGGGTGACCTGGAGTTGCCAGAACCCACCACTCGGCCGGAGGATGGTGATACCGTCACCGTGCGTGATCCCTTCTTCATCACCCTTGACTTCACTGCCGAGGGGACCGAATTCCAGAGTGACAGCCACAAGAGGGTAACCCTGACAGCCGCTGAACTGGACGGTGAGAGCGTCTTGTCCAATGCTTCCGCGACTTCTGATGGCAGAAGGTGGCTGATAGCCATCAGCGGCATCGCGCTGGGCGAGCATGAGTTGGTGATCACGGCGGAAGACCAGGCCGGGAACGAGCTTGAGGACTTCTCGATAGCTTTCGAGGTCGAGGAGCGCGCGCCCTTCGAAGTGGAACTGAACCCCGGCTGGAACCTGGTGAGCTTCCCCGGCGCGCTGGCCGACGCGGACATCGCCGACGTCCTGCCTTCTAGCGTCAGGGTCACCACCGTGTACAGCTACGATCCCTCTGTCCCGGGCGGCTGGCTGGTCGCTACCCGCGAGAGCCTGGATGCCCCGTGGCAGGGTACCTTGACAACGATAAGCGCTAACCGCGGCTACTGGATGCAGACCGACCGCTTCACCACCATCGAGGTGGACATCCCGGCGCTGGTTGGTGGCGCTGCCGGCACCGCTACGCCGCCGACCCCGCCCACCCTGGACCTGGTGAAGGGCTGGAACCTGGTGCCCGTCCTGGATGTGACGGGTGACCTGAGCGCTGGCGACACCATCGCTGCTGACATATACTTCGCCAGCATCGCCGATGAGCTTGGCAGGGTGCTGACCTTCGACACTGTCGAAAACACCTGGGACATCCTGGATGTTGACAACGACGCTGTCGAGGTGGGCAAGGCCTACTGGGTGTACCTGAGCGACGCCGCGACCCTGGTGCCGTAACACACCGGGTTAGCCTGACAGACTAGTTCCAACTCCAGACCTCCCTCCTCCCTCCCGGGGGGAGGGAGGTCTGTTTAGGAAAGGGAACCATGAAGAAACGAACATGGTTGGTGGGAACACTGCTCTTTATACTGGCATTAGCCAGCGTGGGCCATGCAGGTGGGGTGGCGGCGGCGCAGCCGGCCCAACTCCCACCCCCCATACCGGCCCTTTACGGCGGCACCGCGACCGTCAGCGGCTCGCCGGTGCCCGATGGAATGCGCATCACCGCACGGATAGGCACCTATGAAAGCGCCCCGGTGGAGGTAAGGAATGGGAGGTATAGCTCCCTTGTGGTGGCCCCGCCAGATGCGTCCTTCAGCGGCAGGACCATAACCTTTCACCTGGAAGGCGTGCAGGCCAATCAGACTGATACCTTCGCGGCCGGCAAGCGCAACCTGTCCTTTAACCTGACCTTCCCCAGGCTGCCGGAGCCAACGCCCACGCCGACGCCCTTTGTCATCTCGCCCATGGTGTACTCGGGCAACATCGTCATCGCAGGCGGCACCGTGCCACCCGGCGCGACCCTGGTGGCCAGGGTTGGCAGCTATGAGTCGGCCCCGGCGGTCATCGAGGGCCAGCGGTACTCCAACCTGGTGCTGCTGCCGGAAGACGAGTCCCTGGTGGGCCAGCCGGTGGAGTTCTTCCTCAACGGCGTGAAGTCCGCGCCCCATCCCGTGGCGCAGGTCTTCACGCCCGGCGAGTCCAGGACGCTGGACCTGGTCTTCTTCAACGTGCCGACGCCAACGCCGACCAGCACGCCCGTGCCGCCGACGCCGACGCCGGTGCCACCGACGGCAACGCCCACCAGGACACCCATGCCGCCAACGCCGACGCCGGTGCCTCCAACGGCGACGCCGACCAGCACGCCCGTGCCGCCAACGCCGACTTCCGTCCCGGCGACGCCCACGCCCAGGCCGACCAACACGCCTGCCGTGGCCCAGCCCTCGCCAACGCCGACGCCTGAGGTATCGGGCGGCGGGTGCAGCGCCCCGCTGGGCGGCAGCGCGGGCATGGCCGGGCTTGCCAGCTTCCTGCTTTTGGTCGCCCCTGTGGCCATGCTCATCGGCCGCCGGCGCCTGCGCGGCTAGCCCCTGTTCCCACGCACCCGGCCCCCTATCCGCGTCATTACCGGATAGGGGGCCTTTGTTTTTCTGCCGTATCTCTGCCTTTGAGGGCAGGTATCAGACCAGTCCCGCGTGATATGTCGGCTACGTCCACGCCCGTTGCCCGCGCGCTGCATATCTCAATAATACCGGCTCTGCCGCTACTTTCAGGCAGGGCTGGTATCAGCCCTTGCCGGCGCGCTCCAGCACCACCACGCGCGTCTCCCCTCGTGGCATGCTGGCAGACGTGACGCTGAGCCTGGGCTGTGGCGCGGCGACCGGGACGGACATGGCCTTGAGGAAGGCGTCCAGGTGCCCTAGCTGCACGCTGGCCCCCTCGGTCCAGTAGTGCAGGGGAATGACAACACTCGGGCTGATGAGGTTCACAAGCTCCGCCACGCTGGCCGGCGCGATGGTGCAGACGCCGCCCGCGGGCACCAGCAGGATGTCGGCATGACCTATTTCCTCCAGTTGCCGGGGGGACAGGGTCTGATTGAGGTCGCCCAGGTGGCACAGGACCAGCCCCTCGGCCTGGATGGTGTAAACGGTGTTCACCTGCCGGTCGCCATCCGTGCCTCCGCGCCTGGTGCCGAAGCCTCGGATGTAGAAGTCGGCCACCTCGTACTCGCCCGGCCCCCTCAGCACCCTGGGAGTGCCGTCCACGGCCTCCAGGCAGGCGTGGTGAGGGTGGTCGTGGCTAATGGTGACGATGTTGGCCGAAGGCCGCCCCATGAAAATGCCCAGGGAGTCGGCATAGGGGTCTGTGACCAGGGTGACCTCGTTGCTGCGTATCCTCACTGCCGAGTGGCCCAGCCAGACAATCTCCATGTTGTCCCTCCAGGTGCAGGCCCCGCACGGGCGATGGTGGCCGTCGCCGCTATGAGTATACTCGCCGGCGCTGGCCTGGCGCACCGGCCCAGCCACGGCGTCGCCAGCGCGCTCACACCCAAAGCAAACAATGGCTGTACTTGACATGGCTTTTGGCGTGATGCTACATTCGGAGCACAGAGGGGATATTCTGGCCATTGGCAAGTAGATTCCTGCAGGGTGGCTATGCTGACGAAAAGGCGAGAGTTGATCCTCAAGCTGATAGTGGAAGACTACATCAAGACCGCGCAGCCCGTGGCCTCGGAGGCCATCGTCCGCGGCCATGACCTGGGCGTAAGCTCCGCCACCGTCAGGAACGAGGTAGCCGAGCTGGAAGAGGAAGGCTACATTACCCGCCCACACACCTCGGCGGGGAGCATCCCGCTGGACAAGGCCTACAGGTTCTACGTGGAGACCCTGCCAGACTCCAGCAACGCCCCGGCCATTCCGCCCCAGGTGCGCTGGTCCATCCGGAAGCAGTTCCTGGAAGTGGAGCGGGACGTGGACGAGTGGGCCAGCGTGGCGGCCAACGTGCTGGCCAGGCTGGTGGGCAACCTGGCCATCGCCACCTTTCCCAGGGCCAGGGAGACGCGGGTGCGCCACCTGGAGCTGGTCCACCTGCGAGATGTCCTGGCGCTGCTCATTGTGGTGCTGGAGCAGGCCAGGCTGCGCCGCCAGCTCATCCGACTGAAGGAGCCTATCGAGCCTTCGGCCCTGGAGGAACTGGGCAACAAGATGAACAACTTCCTCTCGGGCCGCACCCGCCGGGAGATTGAGGCCAGGGAGATGCCCCTGTCCCCGCTGGAGGAGGAGCTGGTCAACGCCACTGTCCTCATCCTGCGGGAGGAGGAGCAGGCAGCCTACCGTGAGCATTACGTGGACGGGCTGCGCAACCTCCTGGGCCAGCCAGAGTTCGCGCGCAACGAACGCGCCCGGGCCATAGTCCAGGGCATCGAGGACGGCAGCCTGGTACAGGCTGTGCTGCAGGAAACGCCCGATGGCCCGGTCGTCCGGGTCATTATCGGCCAGGAGAACCGGGGCGATATGCTCTGGCCCCTCAGCGTGGTCATCTGCCAGTACGGCATACCGGGAGAGGCTGTCGGTGCCGTGGGCGTCGTTGGCCCGACTCGCATGGAGTACTCCAAGACCATCGCGGGCGTCAGGTTCATGTCCACCATAATGAGCGACCTGGTGCTCACCGTCCATAATGGCTGATACGCCCGCCTGAGACCGCTCGGACCGTTTCATGCACCGGCAGCACGGAATGGCAGCCGGTGCATTGTTATGGTGGAGCTTCGGCTAATATAATGGAATTTGGCTGTCCAGATGGGCCTGGCCCATTTTACCTGTAGACGCTGAAAAGCGCGGAAGCTATGACCACCAGCAAACGCGACTACTACGAAGTCCTGGGAGTCTCGCGCGACGCCTCGGAGGAGGAGATACGCAAGGCCTTCCGCAAGCTGGCCCTGGAGTACCACCCCGACCGCAACAAGAGCGACGGCGCCGCGGAAAAGTTCAAGGAGATCAACGAGGCCTACCAGGTGCTTTCCGACCCCAGGAAGCGAGCGGACTACGACCGCTACGGCCACATGGGCGTTGGCCAGAACGGCGGCGCCAGGGGCTTCGAGGGCTTCGAGAACTTCGGTGGCTTCGGCGACATCTTCGATGCCTTCTTCGGCGGGTTTGGCACCACCACGCGCACCCGCACCTCGGCCCGGCGCGGCGCCGACCTCCAGGTCACCATGACCGTGGAGTTCGAGGAGGCGGCCTTTGGCGCTGAGAAGGAGCTGGAGGTGCAGCGCACGGAGATGTGCGGTCACTGCCACGGCTCCAGGAGCGAGCCCGGCAACTCGCCCACCACCTGCGGCAACTGCGGCGGCACCGGCCAGGTGCGCCGCTCCCACCAGAGCATCTTCGGCCAGTTCGTCCAGGTGGCTACCTGTGGCACCTGCCGAGGCGAGGGCCGCATCATAACCCACCCCTGCACTCGCTGCCGGGGCAGCGGCCAGGAACGCAAGACGCGCAAGCTCCGCGTGTCCGTGCCGGCCGGCATCGAGACGGGCACGCAGCTCAGGCTCACGGGCGAGGGCGAGGCCGGCGCCAACGGCGGCCCTCCGGGCGACCTGTACATCTCCATCAGGGTCAAGGAGCACCCGGTCTTCCGGCGGGACGGCTACGACATCCTGTACCAGTTGCCCATCAACATTGTCCAGGCCGCGCTGGGGGCCACCGTCAAGGTGCCGACCCTGGAGGGCGACGCCGAACTGGTGGTGCCGCCGGGCACTCAGTCAGGAGAGGTGTTCCGACTCAGGGGCAAGGGCATCCCTCACCTGCGCAGCAAGCAGCGGGGCGACCAGCTTGTCAGCATCTTTGTGGAGGTCCCCAGGAACCTCACGGAGGAGCAGCGCAAGCTTTTCCAGGAGCTGGCCAGGAGCTTTGGCTCGAGTCCCGCCCACGGCGACAAGGGCTGGTTTGGCAAGATAAAGGACGCCCTGGGCGGGTCCGAGTAGGTGCTGGGGGCCTGCCGTTGAAGTGGCTTGAACTCAGCATCCAGGCGCCGCCGGAGTACGTGGAGCCGCTGTCCCACATCTTTCACAGGTACGGCCATGGTGGCGTGGTGGTGGAGGAAGGCGGCGGCTTCAACCCGGACGAGGGCGAGTCTCCCCCGGCCCTTGCCATGGTGACCCTCAAGACCTACCTCCCCATGGACGCATCCACCCAGTGGCGTCGCAGCGGCATTGACATGGGCGTGAGGCTGGTGGCCCACGTAGCGCCTGTGACCCCGCTGCAAGAGCGAGTGCTGGACGAGGAGGAGTGGCAAAGCTCCTGGAAGGAGCACTTCCACGTGCTCCACATCGGCAAGCGCATTGTCATTGCCCCCACGTGGAGGGAGTACCAGCCCCAGGATTCGGAGGTAGTAATCCGGCTTGACCCTGGCATGGCCTTTGGTACCGGCCACCACCCCACTACCCGCATGTGCCTGGAGTTCCTGGAGGAGCTTGTGCGGCCCGATATGTCGGTGCTGGACGTGGGCTGCGGCTCCGGTGTCCTGTCCCTGGCCGCGGCCAGGCTGGGCGCCCGCGGTGTCCTTGGCCTGGAGATAGATTTGGTGGCCGCCAGTGTAGCTACGGAGAACGTGCGGGGCAACGGCCTGTCCCACGTCATTCGCGTGGTCCAGGGTACCCTGCCTCATCCCGAAGCGGGCAGCGCCAGCTTTGACCTGGCGGCGGTCAACATATCGGCCAGGGTGGTGACAGGACTGGCCCAGGAGGTAGCCCGGGCTGTGAAGCCTGGTGGCTCCATAGTGGCGTCGGGCTTTCTCGTCGCCGCCGAGGCCGACGTGACGCGCCGCCTTGCCGAGGCTGGCGCCACGGTGCAGCGCACCCTCAGCGACGGCGACTGGCTCGCCCTGGTGGCCAGGGTGGAGTGAGGCCCGCTGGCATGCCACTCCCCGTCCGCTTATAAGCCCCATGGGGCGGGAATTCCTCGCCCCCTCTGGGAGAGAGACAGAGAGGGGCCTTTCAGGAGAGCAGGACTTCGTCGCAAGTACACCAGATGCACCGCTTCTTCGTTCCCCCTGACTGCATACAGGGCGATGCCGTAGCCCTGCCTGGCGACGTCGCCCGCCAGCTTGCCCGTGTGCTGCGGGCCAGGCCGGGCGACCAGGTCATAGTGCTGGACTCCTCGGGCTGGGAGTACCAGGTGACGCTGACACGAGTTGATGCCGGCCTCGCCACGGGCACCGTCACGGGCAGACAGGCCAGCCAGGGCGAGCCGCAGGTCCGCGTCACCCTGTACCTGGGCGTCCTGAAGGGCGATAAGCTGGAGCTGGTGCTGCAGAAGTGTACCGAGTTGGGCGTCGCCGCCTTCGTGCCGGTGTTCTGCGCCCGCTCCGTGCCGCGCGACCGGCAGGGCCAGTGGGCGGAAGGCCGCTACCCGCGCTGGCGCAAAATCATCGCCGAGGCGGCGGAGCAGTCCCGGCGCGGCCTGCTGCCATCCCTGGAGGCGCCCCTGGAGTTCCAGCAAGCCTGTGACACTTGCCAGGGCCTGGGGCTGGTCCCGTGGGAGGAGGAGCGCACAACGGGCCTCAGGGCCGCTCTGGTGGGCTGGAGGAAGGGCGGCGGCCCCATCGGCATCTTCATAGGCCCGGAAGGCGGCTTCACGCGGGAAGAGGTGGACTATGCGCGGGCCAGGGGCATCGTGCCGGTAAGCCTGGGCAGACGCATCCTCCGCGCCGAGACGGCGAGCATCGCCGCCGTGGCGGCCATCATGTACGATCTGGGCGAAATGGAAGGATGACGGCGGCGCGGTGGCCCCTGTCGCCCGGCTACCGAGGCGGCGTGTCCATGCCGGCCCACTCTGGCCGGGGGGCGCGGCCCAGCAGTGCGGAAATGGCCTGCTCCAGCGCAACGCCATCGAACAGGACGCTGTAGGTGGCCTGGGTGATGGGCATCTCCACCCCCAGCCGCTGGGCCAGCTTGACGGCAGCCGCCGTCGTGTCCACGCCCTCGGCCACGTTGAGCATGGAGGCGCGGACCTCCCGCAGTGTCTTGCCTTTTGCCAGTTGCTCGCCCACGTACCTGTTGCGGCTGAGGCGGCTGCAGCAGGTAGCCACCAGGTCGCCCATGCCGGCCAGGCCGGCGAAGGTCAGGGGGCTGGCCCCGGCGGCCACGCCCAGGCGCGTGATCTCCGCCAGGCCGCGGGTGATGAAGGCCGCCTTGGCGTTGTCGCCGTACTCCAGGCCGTCGCAGATGCCCGCGCCCAGGGCGATGATGTTCTTCAGCGCGCCGCCCAGCTCCACGCCGATGATGTCCTCGTTGGTATAGACGCGGAACCTGGGGGAGTTGATGATGGCCTGGGCCTCCCGCGCGGCCTCCTCGTTGCGGGAGGCAATGACTGTGGAGGAGGGCTTGCCCTCGATGATTTCCCTGGCCAGGTTGGGGCCAGACAGAGCGCAGATGCCGCCGTGGAGCGCCGGCGGTAGCTCCTCCTCCAGCACCTGGCTCATGCGCTTGCCCGTGTCCAGCTCCAGGCCCTTGGCCGCGCTGACTACCACGGCACCCGGCGCGATGGCGTCCCGCACCTGGCGGGCGTTGGCCCGCAGGGACCTGGAGGGGACGGCGATGATGACAAGCTGGGCGTCATGCAGGGCCTCGCCGAGGCTAGAGGTCACGCGGAGGTTGGGGGGAAAGGACACGCCCGGCAGGAACCGCCGGTTCTCGCCCGCTGAGCGCAGGGCCTCGGCCTCTGGCCCGGTCCTGGCCCACAGCCGTACATCCAGGCCCTGGCGGGCCAGGACTATGGCCAGGGTAGTACCCCAGCTTGTGGTGCCGACTACACCGACTTGGACCATCGCAGGCCCTTGCGACGGGCGGCCTCCGGGCCGGCGCTCGCCACCGTCGCACGCTGGCCGATCTTCCGCTCCTCGCCCCTGAGCAGCCGCTGGATGTTGTCCTTGTGCCTGGCTACCACCAGCGCGCCGCCAATGGCCCCGTACCAGATGTACTCCATTGGCACGGCGCCGGTGACGGCCAGGACGATAAGTGCGATGGCGCCTGAGCTTGCGCCCAGTATGGAACCAAGGGACATGTAGCGAGTGATGGCGACCACGGGCAGCCCGACCAGGGTTGCCACCAGGCCGGCCACCGGCGAGAGCATCAGCAGGCCGCCCCAGCCTGTGGCCGTGCCCCTGCCTCCGCGGAAGCCGATGAATACAGGCCAGTTGTGCCCGACCAGCGCCGCCAGGCCGGCCGCGGCTTCCACGCCCGGCGCGTCGGCAATTACCCTGGCGATAGCCACCGCCACGATGCCCTTGCCCATGTCCAGCGCCAGCACCAGCAGCGCCGCCGGCACTCCCACGGTGCGCATCACGTTGGTCATACCTGTCTTGCCGCTGCCGTACTTTCGCACATCTACCCCTTTGAACACCCATCCGGCGATAAGGCCGAACGGCAGGCAGCCCAACAGGTACCCAACGGGAATGAGGACCAGATAGTCCATGCTTACTCCCTCCTGGCCTTGAAACGGAACTTGAGAGGGCTTCCCTTGAACCCGTAAGCCTGTCTGAGCCTGTTCTCCAGGTAACGCTGGTAGGAGAAGTGTACCATGTCCGAGTGGTTGACGTAGAAGGTGAAGGTGGGTGGAGCGGCCTCGTCCTGGGAGACGCTGTATATCCTCAGGTGGCGCCTGCCCGAGGATACAGGCGGGTGCTCCGCCACGGCGTCCATCACCACGCGCCGCAGGTCGTAGCGTGGCACGGTCCGGCCCCACTCGCGGCGGACCTCCAGGGCCGTGTCCAGCAGTTTCTCGATGCCCGTGCCTCGCAGGGCCGAGGTGAAGCAGATGGGCGCGTAGTCCACGAACTTGAAGCGGTCCCTCAGCCACCGGACCGCTATCTCCTCCGTCAGCCCCAGGCTGGGCGCCAGGTCCCACTTGTTGACCACCAGTATGATGCCCTTGTACGCCTCCAGCACGTAGCCGGCGATGTGGGTGTCCTGGTTGGTGCCCAGCTCCGAGGCGTCCAGCACCAGGGCGGCCACGTCGGCGCGGTCTATAGCGCGCAGCGCCCTCAGGACGCTGTAGCGCTCGATGCCTGGCTCTATGCTCCCGCGCCGCCGTATGCCGGCGGTGTCAATGAGCAGGAAGCTCCTGTCCTTGTAGGTGACCAGGGTGTCCACCATGTCCCTGGTGGTCCCCGGTATGTCGCTGACGATGGCCCTCTCCTGGCCAGCAATGGCGTTGAGGAGCATGGACTTGCCGACGTTGGTGCGCCCCACGATGGCCAGCCTGCATTCCACCGGCACCTCTGGCGCTTCCGGGCGCTGTGGGAACAGGGCGACTACTCGGGCCATCAGCTCGTCAATGCCCTGGTCGTGGTAGGCGCTGATGGGCACCGGGTCGCCAAGGCCAAGCTCATAGAACTCCAGCGCCGCCTGCTCGCGTCGTGGGCTATCGGCCTTGTTGGCGGCCAGCACCACGGGCTTGTTGGCCTTGCGCAGTATGTCGGCCACGTCCCTGTCCGAGGCGGTGATGCCTTCGCTGGCGTCGGCCACCATGACTATGACATCGGCCTCCTGGATGGCCAGGTAAATCTGGCGCTTCACCTTCTCCCACAGCTCGGTCCTGGGGAAAAGGTCAAGCCCGCCTGTGTCCACCAGCATGAAGGCGTGGCCCTGCCACTCCGCCTCGGTGGTGACGCGGTCGCGGGTGGTGCCGGCCACTTCCGAGACAATGGCCAGTGGCCGCCCCGCCAGGCGGTTGAATAGGGTGGACTTGCCCACGTTGGGCCGTCCCACAATGGCGACGAGGGGTCTGGTCAATGGCTCCTCCGGCTACCTTACCGGCTGAACAGCTCCGCCAGCACCGCCTTCTGGGCGTGCAGGCGGTTCTCGGCCTGGTCGAATACCACCGAGCGGGGATGGTCCAGCATGCCCCGGGCGATCTCCTCGCCCTCGTGGGCGGGCATGTCGTGCATGAAGATGGCGTCGGGCCGGGCCAGCTTCATCAGGTCGTCGTTGACCTGGAAGCCCTGGAAGTCCTTGAGGCGCTGGGCCGTTTCTTTCTCCTGGCCCATGCTCACCCAGACGTCGGTATAGACCACGTCGGCGTCGCTGGCGGCCTGCTGCGGCTGCTCCACCCATTCCACGCTGCTCTCGTGGGCCAACGACCGGTGCCTGGCCTCCTGCCAGATGCCCTCGGGGACCTGGTAGCCCCTGGGAGTGGCGATGACGAAGTTAGCGCCGACAGAGGCGCAGGCCATGGCCAGGCTGGCCGCCACGTTGTTGCCATCGCCGATGAAGGCGACCCTCAGGCCCTCCAGCTTGCCCTTATGCTCGTACACGGTCAGCAGGTCTCCCAGGGCCTGGCACGGGTGCTCCAGGTCGGACAGGGCGTTGACCACCGGGATGGAGGTGTACTGGGCCAGCACCTCCAGGCTCTGATGGGAGAACACGCGGGCGATGATGCCGTCCACCCACCTGTCCAGCACGCGGGCCACGTCGGCCACAGGCTCCCGCACGCCCAGGCCCACGTCGTCCTTGCTCAGGTAGATGCACTGGCCGCCCATCTGCCGTATACCCACCTCGAAGCTGACGCGCGTCCGCAGGGAAGGCTTCTCGAAGAGCAGGGCAAGTATCCTGCCCTCCAGCGGCCGGGGCGTCTTGCCCTTTTTGAGCTGCTGGGCCTTCATGACCATGGCCCTGACCTCATCGGGCGCCAGGTCGGTGATAGAGAGGAAGTCTTTACCTTTCATCCAAATTCACCCCCTTTCTGGGCGATAATATAGCACATCGAAGGTGGCAGGCAAGCCAGGCCAGCCTGGCCCGCCCGGGTGACCAGGGTCATACTGCCCGGCGTTGGCCTGGAGCCGGCGGCTGGGATGGCATATACTGGGGTGAGGCCCACGGGAGGACCTGGCTATGCCAGGAAAGGCAGAGGACCCCTATGAATCCAGACCTCAGGATCAGGCAAGTCGAGCTGGGCGATGACAGCATCACTATCCAGTGGAGCGATGGCCACAGGGGCCAGTACAGGGCCAGAGACCTGCGCCTCAACTGCTCCTGCGCCCAGTGTGTCGAAGAGTGGACGCGACGAAAGCTGCTGGACCCGGCCACAGTCCCGGCCAACATCCGGGCCGAGGACTACCTCCTGGTAGGCCGCTACGCCATTCAGTTCCTCTGGAGCGATGCCCACTTCACGGGCATATACCCCTTCGACGTGCTGCGGGCGCTGTGCCAGTGTCAGGAGTGCAGCGCTGCCCGGGCCACGCGCCGGCCCGAGGGGTGAGTTCGCACCCTTCTTGCGGCCCTTCTGCGGGTGTACAATGAAAGCCTCTAGCTCGCCGCGCATGGCGTGACCAGGCAGGTGCAGCATGGCCCAGCAGGCAGACGCCGCCCGTTTCCCCGTCGTCGGCGAAGGCACCGGCCTCGCCCCCTCGGATACCTTCTACCAGGAAGAGTTGCAGCTTGCCCTGCGCAACCGTGGCATGCCGCTGGAAGGGCTGCGCTACCCCGTCACGCCCACGGGCATGCACTACTTGCTTGTCCATTTTGACATACCCGAACTGGACGCGACGAAGTGGCGACTCAGGATAGGGGGGCTGGTCTCAAGGCCCCTCAGCCTGGGCCTGGAGGACATCAAGGCGAGGCCGTCGGTGACCATCCCCGTGACCATGGAGTGCGCAGGCAATGGCCGTGCCCTGCTGAGTCCGCGCCCCGTAAGCCAGCCGTGGCTGGTGGAGGCCATTGGCACCGCCGAGTGGACGGGCACGCCGCTGAAGGGTATCCTGGAAGAGGCGGGATTGAAAGACCACGCGGTGGAAGTCCTGTTCACAGGACTCGACAGGGGCGTACAGGGCAATGAGTTGCAGTACTACCAGCGCAGCCTGACCGTCGCCGACGCCACCCGCCAGGAGGTACTGCTGGCCTACGCCATGAACGGCCAGCCGCTCCAGCCCCAGCATGGCTACCCACTGCGGCTGCTGGTGCCCGGATGGTACGGCATGACCAGCGTCAAGTGGCTGGACAGTATAGAGGCCATCGCCGAGCCATTCCAGGGCTACCAGATGGCCACGGCTTACCGCTACACCCGGTCGGAGAATGACCCTGGAAAGCCGGTGGACCTCATCAGAGTGCGGGCGCTGATGGCCCCTCCAGGAGTCCCGGACTTCCTGACGCGCGTCCGCCTGGTGGAGCCGGGCACGGTGACGCTGCGTGGCCGCGCCTGGGCAGGCAGGCTACAGGTCACGAAAGTAGAGGTCAGCGCCGATGGCGGCATGTCCTGGACGGACGCGGAGCTGGAGCAGCCTGTGTCGCCCTTCGCCTGGCGCGGCTGGCACCTTGACTGGGACGCCAGGCCTGGCAGGTACACCCTCTGTGTGCGCGCCACCGACAGCCAGGGCAACGTGCAGCCGGTGGCCCAGCCGTGGAACCTCCAGGGCATGGGCAATAACATGGTGCAGCGGGTCCACGTCATAGTGGGCTGAGGTCTGGCCTGCGCCCCAGAGCCTACACCTTGGAGTATGCTGGCGTGGCGACCTGGGTGCCGTCCGGTAGCTCTGAGACAGCAAAGTCGCCGAAAAGGAGCGGCGCCTCCTTTTGAAGCAGTTCCAGCACCTTGATGGCCAGTCTGCGTATCTCCCAGTCGGCATGAGGGGCGGCGCGCATCTCGATGAAGTGCCGCCAGGCGCGGACGTTGGCCGTCACGAATATCTTGGTCTCGGTGGCGTTGGGCAGCACAGACCTGGCGGCCTGCCGGATGGCCTTTCGCCGGTCTGTGCTGGAGGTGAACCACTCGGCGGGCACGCTCTTGTCCAGCGCCTCCACAAGCTGGCTGTAGCTGGCTGAGGCCATCTCAATGGCCTGCTGGAACACCTTCCTGGCCCCGTCGCTCTCCCGCTCCAGGGCGGGAGGCAGGACGAAGGCGGCGTTGGCCTCGTCCACGTAGCGCTGCGAGCGCTGGCTGTAGGCGAAGCCGGCCCGGTGCCGCACCAACTCGTGGGTCAGGCTGCGGGACACCCCGGTGAACACAAACCCGTAGTTGACGTGTTCAAAGACGCTACCATCCCTGGAGGACAGCAGGTTGTTGATGAAGTCCGTAATGTCCTTGCGGCCCCTGCCGTAGCTCATGTAGCACAGCCGCGCGGAAATCTCCACGATGGCCGCCGACTCGTCCTTCCCGGCCCGAATGCTCTCGGGTATGCCAGGCAGGCCCTCGTCCTTCAGGAAGGCCGCCACCTGCTCCCAGTCCACTGACGGCCTGCTAACCAGATAGACCCTCGGTCCAGCTATGTAGGCCATAGTCGTACCTCCGGTACTCAGGGAGTACGCTAGCACTATTCCCGTCCCCGCGTCTTGGCGGTTCCTCGCCCGGATTCTCTCAATTCCAGGGGATGAGGGAAGGGCTACCCGTCTCGTTGTGGGCCTGCGACCTACCTGGAGAGGTGCGCGGAAGGCCGTGAGCCGCGAAGCTGCTGGAGTGCCACAGGCGCCCTGAGGCCAAGCCCCTCAGGGCGCCCGTGGGAATGCACGTGACAGGCTGCGGCCTAGACCAGCAGGCCCAGCGGGTTCTCCAGCAGGCGCTTCACCTCGCCCACGAAGCGCGCGCCCTCGGCGCCGTCGCTGACGCGGTGGTCTGCCGAGAGGGTTATGCTCATCACCTGGGCGATGGCTATCTGGTCGTCCTGTACCACGGGCTTCCTGGTAACGGTGCCCACGGCCAGCATTGCCGTCTGGGGCGGCAGGATGATGGCCACGAAACTGGACACGTCGAACATGCCCATGTTGCTCACTGAGAAGGTGCCGCCGGTGTACTCCTGGGGCCTGAGGCTGCCGTTCTTGGCCCGCTCGATGAGGTCCTTGCTGGCCCTGGCAATCTCCGACAGGGACTTGCCGCCGCAGTCTATGATGGCCGGGACGATCAGCCCCTCCTCCTGGGCTATGGCAATGCCGATGTTGATCTGCTCGTTGAGCTGGATGCTGTCCTCGGCCAGGTAGGCGTTGAACTTGGGGTACTTCTTGAGCGCCCCCACGCAGGCCTTGACCACCAGGTCGTTGACCGTGACGCGGACACCTTCCTGCTCCAGGGCCTGGTTTATCTGCTGGCGTAGCTCCATGGCCCGCGTCATGTCCACTTCGGCGGTCACGTAGTAGTGGGGAATCTCCCGCTTGCTCTTGACCGTGACCCTGGCGATCTGCTGGCGCATCTTGCTCAGCGGGACCCTGGCGCCGGGCTTCACGGCCTCAAGGGCTGGCGCTGGGGCCTCTTTGGGAGGCGCGGTGGGCCGCTGGGCGGCGGGCGGTGCCACGGCCGCGCGCTCGGCGAAGGCCAGCACGTCGTCCTTGGTGATGCGTCCACCCGGGCCTGTGCCCTTGACCTGGCGCAGGTCAATGCCGCGCTCATCGGCCAGCCTGCGGGCCACGGGCGACGCCTTGACCTCGGCGACGGGCGCTGGCACGCCACCGTCACGCTGCGGCGTGGGTGGCGCCACGGCCTCGGCCGGCTCCGTCGCCGGCGGCGTCTCCTGCTTGGGCACGCCCCTGCTGGCTGCCGCTATGCCTTCTGCCACCTCCTCGCCTTCCGCGCCCAGAATGGCGATAGGCTGGCCCACGGGCACGGTCGTGCCTTCTGGCACCAGGATCCTCGCCAGCACGCCCGAGGCGTAGGACTCGAACTCAACGACAGCCTTGTCTGTCTCTATCTCAGCGATGACCTCGCCTGTCTTGACCTGGGAGCCTTCAGACTTCAGCCACCGTACCACGGTGCCCTGCTGCATGTCGTAGCCCATCTGGGGCATGGTAAGTTCGATAGCCAGAGTACACCCCCTAGGAGAAGGAATTGGGCATCTTTTGCTGGAAGGCCGTGGCCTTCCAGCAGGCCCGCATCAGATACCAAAAGCCTTGGCTATGGTCTCTACTACCCGGTCGGGCGTCGGGATGGCCGCGGCCTCCAGCCTGCCGTTATAGGGCAGCGGCACGTCGTAGGTGGCGACGCGGGCCACCGGGCCATCCAGGTAATCGAACGCTGCTTCCTGAATATTGCTGACGATCTCTCCAGCGAACCCGCCTGTCCTCCATGCCTCCTCCACCACCACCGCGCGGCTGGTCTTTCTCACCGAGTTGACCACGGTATCCATGTCCAGGGGCCGGAGCGTCCTCAGGTCAATGACCTCGGCCTCCTTGCCCCTGGCGGCCAGCTTCTCCGCCGCCTGGAGGGCGACGTGGACCATGCGAGAGTAGGCGACGATAGTGATGTCGTCGCCCTGGCGCCGGACGGCGGCCTGTCCGAAGGGGACCTGGTACTTTTCCTCGGGCACCTCGCCCTTCAGGCCGTACAGCAGGGCGTGTTCGGCGAACAGGATAGGGTTGTCGTCCTTGCGGGCCGTCCGGAGGAGGCCCAGGGCATCATAGGGCGTGGCAGGCACCGCTACCTTGAGGCCCGGCACCGAGGCATACCAGTTCTCCAGGCTCTGGGAGTGGGTGGCCCCCAGTTGGCCGCCGCCGCCGGTGACGGTCCTGATAATGAGAGGCACCTTGACCTGGCCGTCGGACATGTAACGCACCTTAGCAGCGTGGTTGACGATCTGGTCCATGGCCAGCAGCGAGAAGTTGATGGTCATGATCTCCACGATGGGTCGCAGCCCTGCCATGGCCGCACCCACGGCGGAGCCTACTATCACCGACTCGGCGATGGGGGCGTCCCTGACGCGCTCGGGGCCGAAGCGCTCCAGGAAGCCCTTGGTCACGGCATAGGAGCCACCGTAGGCCCCGATGTCCTCGCCTATGAGATAGACCCGCTCGTCCTCCTCCAGTGCTTCCCGCAGGCCCAGGGCGATGGCCTCTCTCATAATCATTTCAGGCATGGCATACTCCCGGGTTCAGGCGTATACGTTCTCGAACATGCTCTCCAGGGGCGGGTCATCGCTCTGGAGGGCGAATTCCACCGCCTCCTGGACGACGGTGTCCACCTCCTGGTCAATGCGGGCGGTCTCCTCTTCGGTGATGAGCCCCTCGGCCATCATGCTGTCCTTGAATATGGAGATAGGGTCCCTGGACCTCCACTCGTCCACCTCGGCCCTGTCCCTGTAGGACATAGGGTCAGCCATGGAGTGGCCGCGGAACCTGTAGGTCATGGCCTCGATAAAGACAGGCCCGCCACCAGAGCGGACCCGGTTGACCGCCTCGGTGGTGGTCTCATGGACCTCCATGATGTTCATGCCATCAATCTGGATGGCTGGTATCTTGTAGGCATCCGCCGAGAGGTAGATGTCCCGGCCCGCCGCATGGACTCTGTCCACGTGGGTGCCCATGCCATACAGGTTGTTCTCCAGGAAGAATATGACGGGCAGCTTCCAGAGAGAGGCCAGGTTCAGCGACTCGTGGAACTCGCCCTGGTTAACGGCGCCGTCGCCAAAGAAGCACATGACGATGGAGTCCTCGCGCTTGTACTTGCAGGCGAAGGCCAGGCCCACGGCCAGGGGCAACTGCCCTCCCACGATGGCGTAGCCGCCCATGAAGCGCCTGGAGACATCGAAAAGGTGCATGGAGCCACCCTTGCCACGGCTGCTGCCAGTGACCTTGCCGCAAAGCTCCGCCATGATAACCCTGGGGTCCATCCCCTTGGCCAGCGCATGCCCGTGGTCGCGGTAATGGGTCACCACGTAGTCGTCCTGTCGCAGCGCGGATATGGCACCCACGGCCACGGCCTCCTCGCCTATGTACAGGTGCAGGAAGCCGCGTATCTTGCCCTGCATATACAGTCGGCCGCTCTGCTCCTCGAACCGACGTATGAGGAGCATTTGCCTGTAGAAGTCGGCTACCTGCTTCTTTTCCAGGTTTATGGCTACTTTCATAGCTTACCTCGTGCCTCTCTCGTCCTGCGCTGGGGCCGTGGGACTGGCAGGGCCTCTCCTGGCCGGCCTGCGGGCGCCCCGGGCAGGTTGACGCCGGGGCGCCCGCTCGTGAGGCCTAGATGTGTATGGCCTGGCCCTCTGCCGCCAGTGCCGCTTCTTTCACCATCTCAGATATGGTCGGATGCGGATGCACCAGCCATCCCAGCTCGGTGGTGGTGCCTTCCAGCAATCGGGCCAGGGAGACCTCGCCCAGAAGCTCGGTGACTTCTGCGCCTATCATGTGTGCGCCCAGGACCTCGCCTACCTCCGAGTCCACCACCAGCTTGATCATGCCTTCGGTCTCGGCCAGGGCCAGGGCCTTGCCGCTGGCGGTGAAGGGGAACTTGCCTACCTTGATGGAGTAGCCCTGCTCTCTCGCCTGGGCCTCGGTCAGCCCGAAGCTGGCTACCTGGGGATTGCAGTAGATGGCCCTGGGCATCAGGCTGTAGTCCAGTTGGGGCGGGTTGAGGCCGGCTATCGTCTCCACAGCCGTCACCCCCTGGGCAGAGGCCACGTGGGCCAGCAGCAGCTTGCCGGTGACGTCGCCTATGGCGTAGATGCCCGGCACGCTGGTCTGCATCTTCTCGTCAATGGTCACGAAGCTGCGCTGCGTGGCGACGCCGGCGTTCTCCAGGCCGATGCCGTCGGTATTGCCCTGGACGCCCACTGCCACCAGCACCTTGTCGCACTCTATGACCGTCTCGCCGCTGCCGCCGGAGATGGCGACCCTGGCGGCGTGGTCGGCCACCGAGACGCTGGTGACCTGGGCGCCGGCCATGGTCTTGATGCCCTGTCTGTCAAAGGCGCGCTGGAGCTGCCGGCTTATGTCCTCGTCCTCGTTGGGCACCAGGCGGGGCAGTAGCTCCACGATGGTGACCTCGGCGCCGTAGGAGCGGTACACGTAAGCGAACTCGGCGCCTGTGGCGCCACCGCCGACGATGACGACCCGAGAGGGCACCTCCCGGAGTGCCAGGGCGTCCCTGCTGGTGATGATTACCTCGTGGTCTATGGCCAGGGCCGGCAGTTGCCGCTGCCTGGCGCCGGTGGCGATGATGACATTCCTTGCCGTCAGCGTCTGGCCGCCCTGGACCTGGATGGTGTTGCGGTCCCTCAGGGCGCCTGTGCCTTTGATGACCTCGACCTTGTTCTTCTTGAGCAGACTATGGACGCCGCTGGTCAGCCGCTTCACCACCTGTCGGCTGCGGTCAACGGCCTTGCCGAAATCATATTGCAGGTTGTCGAAGCTGATGCCGAAGTCAGCAGCGTGCTTCACCAGGCTGAGGACCTCGGCGTTGCGTATCAGGGCCTTGCTGGGGATACAGCCCCAGTTGAGGCAGATGCCTCCCACTTCGTCCCGCTCCACCAGAGCGGTCTTCATGCCAAGCTGGCCGGCCCGTATAGCGGCCACGTACCCGCCAGGTCCAGCTCCCAGGACTACCAGGTCAAAGTCTGCCAATGGTACACCTCAAAAAAGACACGCCGCGGACGGTCTGCTACGAACCTATTTTACACTATAGCCTCGATAGCCATAAAGCTAAGCCGTCCCCAGCGCCGCCTTTCGGTTTTCATGCGTCGGCGATGGGCCTGCGCTGTTCAGGGCCGGCATGGCCTGAAGCTGTAGCGCAGGTCGCCGCCATGCTCGTGGAAGGCCACCTCCACGGGCATGCTCACCTTCAGAAGGCCCGCGTCGACGCCGAAGTCGCTGAGTTCGGCCATGACGCGCGGGCCTTCCTCCAACTCCACAACGGCTATGACCTCTGGTGGACTTCCCGGAGCAGCCTGGCCGTGCCCGTGGGCGATGACGTAGCTGTACAGGCTACCCCTGCCGCTGGCCTCCGACCACTGGACGTCCGTTGACTGGCAGGCTGGACATCGCCCAACGGGGGAAAAGCACAGCCTGGCGCAGGCGCGGCAGAGGCACAGCATGAGGACACCGCGCCGGCAGCCTTCCCAGAAGGGCCGGGACTCCTGCGTGCGACGGGGCATAGGGACTGTCATACATGCGTAGCTCCAGAAAAGTGGGCCAGGAAAAGCCACTGGGGCAGTCTATCCAGTAGCAAGGCGCTTCGTCAAGATGGCTGGAGCGGCTTGCATCCGGCCTCGCCTTGCCATACCATGCCTGAAGAGACGTGGACGGCACCGTTACCTTGCGCGGTAGCAGGAGGTAGCAGCACGTGACAGCTAAAGGCGCTGAGGTAATCATAGCAGGCGGCGGCATAGTGGGTATCGCCACGGCCTACTTTCTGGGCAGGGCAGGAGTGAGGGCCACCGTGGTGGAGCGCGACTCCGTGGGGAGCCACGCCTCAGGCTTTGCCTATGGCGGGCTGAGCCCGCTATCGGGGGCCGGCATCCCTGGCCCGGTGTACCCGCTGGCCATGGAAGGGATGCGGCTGCACCGGGAGCTGGCGCAGACGCTGCCCCAGGAGACGGGAGTGAACACCGAGTTCAGGCCCAGGCCGTCCCTGTCCCTGGCGTTCACCAAGGAGGAGGCCCAGCGCGCCCGCGCCGACATGGCCTGGCAGCAGCGGCAGCCCGGCTTCAAGGTGGAGTGGCTGGACCCTCCGGGCGTGCGCTCAGTGGATGCGCGCATCTCGCACCAGGCGCTGGGTGGGGTGTACGTGGAAGGCGGCGCGGACGTGGAGCCTTACCGTCTGGTGCTGGCGCTGGCCCAGGCCGCTGAGAAGCTGGGCGCCACCATCCGGCATGGGCGGGTCACGGGGCTCAGACGTCAGGGAGGCCGTGTGTGCGCCGTGGTCCTGGAGAGCGGTGAGGTACCCTGCGAGCAGGTGGTGCTGTGCATGGGGCCGTGGAGTGGCGAGGCTTCCTCCTGGCTGGGCATCAAAGTGAGCGTCAGGCCCCTGAGGGGCCAGATACTGCGGCTGCGAGCGCCTGGCCCACCGCTGGAGTGTTCGGTGGGCTGGGCCGGCAACTACGCCACCACCAAGCCCGATGGCCTCCTGTGGACTGGCACCACCGAGGAGGAAGCGGGCTTCCAGGAGACGCCCACCAGCCAGGCCAGGGACAGCATCATGGCCTCGCTGCTCAGGATGTTGCCGTCGCTGGGGGACGCGCAGCTTGTCCAGCACACAGCGTGCCTGCGTCCGCTGTCCTCAGACGGGCTGCCAGTCCTGGGCCGTGTGCCTGGCTGGGAGGGCGTTTGCCTGGCCACCGGCGCCGGGCGTAAGGGCATCCTGCTGGGGCCGGCCATGGCGCGCGCCGTAGCAGACCTGCTGACTACCGGCCAGACCGGGATCCCCGTTCAGGCGTTCAGCCCAGACAGGTGGAGCTAGGGCAGCGGACCTCACCTCTGGCGTTTAGTCGCATTGCGTCGGCCTATCTATGGCTCCCTCTCCGATCCTTGGGCAAGCTCAGGACAGGATTCGGAGGGACCACGCTGCTCATTAGTACACCCAACCGCCGACTCCCTAAACATACAAGGGAGAGCGGGGGTGAGGTCCGCGCCCCTTGCTACTGCAGCGGCGAGAAGGACGCGGGCAGGAGTATCTTGTTCTCCTGCTTCACGGGGGCCACGCCTCCCGGCGGGGGCCAGATACCCCTGGCCTGGGCCTCTTGCCTGACGCGGGCGCGCTCCTCCAGGCTCCGGTACGCCCAGATGTGGACCCACTTGTTAAGGCCGCCGATGTCCGAGTACCAGGCGCCCACCAGCGGCGAGAGCTTTTCCCGCTCGGCGATGCGCTGGCTCCAGGCCTCGATGACCCTGGGGATAGCGCCGGGCGCGTAGGTGTAGGTGCGCATCTCGTAGATGGGGCCTATCTTGCGCTCGTCGCCCAGGGGCCGCATGAAGGGCGCGGGCATGAAGACGTCTGACTGCATGTTGACGATGAACTCGTTAGCCTCTGGCGGCCAGACCTTGTCCTCGGCGACCTTGGCCCTTACTTCGGCCCGCTGGTTCAGGTCGTCGTAGAGCCATACGTGTACCACCTGGTTGAGGGGGCCGATCTCGGTGTGCCAGAAGGCCCCCAGCTTGGAGTACTTGAGCCGCAGCGGGACCCTCTCAGCCATGCGCTTCTCATACTCCGCCAGGCTCCGGGGCTTGAGGTCGTAGGTACGGAATTCGTAGATCATTTAGCCTCCTCCTGTCAGTATACCGGAGTGCGCCACTCAGTATATCGCGAGCCCTTGCCGCGCACAATGTCTGTGAACCCTGTAGCCCGGCGCCAGGATGCGATAGACTGTGGAGCAGACTCTTTGGAGGAGTGGCCCATGCAGCTTAAGGGCGCTGACCAGCAGCTCCAGGGACTGGTTGATGATTACCTGCACGCTACCTGGGAGTTCTATCCCGACAGGGCCTCAAGGGAGGGCCTTCACCAGTACGACGGGCGGCTGCCCGACGTCTCGATGCCGGCGCTGGCCCGCCGCGCCCGGGACGTGGAGGGCTGGCTGGAGGCCCTGCGCCGCCTGGACGCCGCCGACCTTTCTTCCGATAACCGACTGGACTACAGCTTCCTTTCCTCCATCCTCTCCCGGGAGCTATTTGAGCTGACCGAGCTGAGGCCCCATGATAGGAACCCCATGACCATGCTCTGGCACCTGGACGTGAGCAACTACATCCAGCGGGAGTACGCGCCCCTGGAGCAGCGGGCCAGGGCCATCGTCCGCGTCCTGGAGGCGGTGCCGGGCTACCTGGAGTCGGTGCGCTCCAATCTGCGGCTGCCCCTGAGCAGGCCCATCGTCGAGGCCAGCATCGAGTCCTACGAGGGCATGGTCAGCTTCTACGAGGAGGACCTGCGGGAGGCGCTGAGCAGAATACCTGACCAGGGCCTGCTGGCCGAGTTCTCCCGGGCGCAGGCCGGCGCGGTGGAGGCCCTGCGCCGGTTCGTCCAGTACCTCCGCCAGCACGAGAGCGACGCCACCGCTGACTTCGCCCTGGGCGAGGCCAGCTACCTGCGCCTGCTGGAGTACAGCGAGCTGGTCAGGCTGCCCCTGGAGCGCCTGCTCCAGGTGGGCGAACTGGACCTGCAGCGGAACCTGGCCCGCTTCCGCGAGGTCGCGGCGGAAGTGGACTCGTCCCGGACACCCAGGGAGGTGATGGCCGAGGTCGCCAGGGACCACCCCAGGGCCGACGCCCTGGTGTCCGAGACCGCGGCCATGCTGGAGGGCATCCGGCAATTCATCATTGACCACGACATCGTCTCGGTGCCCTCGGAGGTGCGCTGCCAGACCAGGCCGACGCCTTCATTCATGCGCTGGGCCTTCGCCGCCATGGACATGCCAGGCCCCTTCGAGACCAGGGCCACCGAGTCCTACTACTACGTCACGCCGGTGCGCCCCGAGTGGAGCGAGGAGCAGAAGGAGCAGTGGCTCACCAGCTTCAACTACGCCACGCTGCTCAATGTGTCCGTGCATGAGGCCTACCCGGGCCACTACGTCCACTATCTCCACGCCAGGAACGTGCCCTCCAGGCTCCGCCGCGTGTCCTGGTCCTATGCCTTCTCCGAGGGCTGGGCGCACTACGTGGAGGAGATGATGGTGGAGCAGGGCTTTGGCGGCAAAGCGCCGCGCAACATCCTGGGCCAGCTCAGCGATGCCCTGCTTCGGGACTGCCGCTATATCTGCGCCATTCGCATGCACACCCGTGGTATGACGCTGGAGGAGGCGACCCGCTTCTTCATGGAGAACGCCTTCATGGAGGAGCTACCATCCCAGAAGGAGGCGCTGCGCGGCACCTTCGACCCCATGTACCTGAACTACACCCTGGGCAAGCTGATGATTCTCAAGCTGCGGCGGGACTACTGGAGGGAGCAGGGCGAAGGCGCAACCCTCAGGCGCTTTCACGATACCCTGCTGTCCTTCGGCGCGCCGCCGTTGCCGCTGGTGCGACAGGCCATGCTGCGCCAGCCGGATGAGGAGGTGTTGTGAGGCGCGGGCAGCGCGTCACGGCCTGACGTCGCGGCCCACTGGCCCGGACTGAGGCGCTGGCTTGCCAGAGCCAGCGACGTGGGGCGGGGCCATGCCGGCCAGCGTGTACAGCCTTGCCCTTTCCTGGACCACCAGGCCCACCGACAGGCCAAGGTAAAGCACGGCGAAGAGGTTGTGCCAGAAGGTAGCACCAGCGCCGGGCGCCAGGGCGGTCAGCACCGCTTCCGCGCCGTACAGCGCAGCCATCGCCAGGCCGCCCTTCCACGATATGCGCAGACTGGACAGCAGCACCACCGTGAATAGCGCCTGGGACAGGGCCAGCAGGAACTCCGACCTCTGCCCCGCGTCCAGCCCCACCTGGCCCATGCCGTCGGCGAGGGCCGTGGCGGAAACCAGGGCTAGCAGCAGTGTCCACAGGGCCACGTGGGCGGCCAGCACCAGGCTGGCCACGGCTCCAGCCTTCGTATCCTGGGCCTGCCCTGGAGCACCGCGAGTCCTGAAGCTTCTCCACAGGTAAATGCCGAATAGGATGAGGAATACCGGTACGTCCAGCGCGGAAATGGAACCGCGCATGTAAATGGTGAAGGCATAGATGGCGCCGATGCAGAGGCAAGAGAGGCCAGGGACAAGGGCAGTGTCCAGCCTCAGCGCTCTGCGTCCGTTGAGCAGCCAGATGGCCAGGACGGCCAGCGGCCACGCCACGCCGGCCAGGTGCAGGCTGCCTCCGGTCATGCCCGCCAGCGCCGGGGAATGGCCGTCAGACGCAGCTTCAAATGGAGGCGCGGGTGCCTCCAGGGCAAACAGCAGGACTGCGCCGGCCAGGGCGAGAAGCGGAATACCGCTCTGGGTGCCTGCCTGCGCCCGGCGCCTTGTCAGGGGCAGGGCGATGCCCGCCGCTGCCAGTGCCAGCCCATATGGGAACACCCCTGCCTCCAGGGGTGCCTTCACCAGGCCGGACGTGGCCGCCAGGCCCGCGAGGGACAGGGCCACCGCCATCAGCGCCAGAGTCCTGGTCATATATTCGTACCTGCCTTCACTCTTCAGACAGGACAACACCCAGACGCGAGTGCGTGTTTTCACCTATTAACGGTCGCACAATTCCGCAATGGCGTCAAGAAGTATCCCTTTAGAGTTGCTTAAGTGCTACTTAAGCCGGGCTGATGTGTCCCCTTCCAAGCGGTCATGAGGGGTTGACTGTACACAACACGTACTGCCGTGGGTGTGTACATCCGCGCTGTGGTATTGCCCCTCTGTTAGGCTTGAATTGCTTTACCGCGACCGGCGGGGAAACTATGTCAATGTTCCAAGACCAACTGGACCTGCACAGGCTGGTCGTTTTCTATACCGTCGTCAACGAGGGCACGCTGTCCAAGGCCGGCGAGCGCCTGTTCATGAGCCAGCCTGCCATATCAGCCCATATCAAGGCCCTGGAGCAGCAGCTTGGCATGCCGCTGTTCCACCGTGAGGGCCGCCGGGCCGTGGTGAACAAGGCCGGCGAACTGCTGTACAAGAAGGCCGAGCAGCTTTTCTCCGTGGCGGAAGAGCTACGGGTGGCCATGGAGAACCTGAAGGGCGCTTTCATTGGCCGCATCGCCCTGGGTTGCAGCGCGGTGTGGCAGTACCACCTGCCCAGGACGCTGGACGTGTTCAAGCGCAAGTACCCGCAGGTCGAGGTCTCCCTGGAGGTTGCCGGGTCCGACAGGATAGAGAAGCTGGTGCTGGACCGCTCGGTGGATATTGGCTTCATGGCGAGGCCGGCCAGCCGCGCGGAGCTTACCCAGGACTACCTGGGGGATGACGAGGTGGTGCCTGTGTGCAGCCCGTCGCACAGGCTCGCCAGGGCCGAGAGCGTGGAGCTATCAGACCTGGCCAGCGAGGCCTTCATTGTGCGGGAGCCAGAGTCGGCCACGCGGCATGCCACTGATGAGCTGCTGGGCGCGCTGGACCTGGGCGCCAACGTTGCCATGGAGCTAGGCAGCCTGGAGGCCATCAAGCAGGTAGCCATGACCGGCTACGGCATAGGCATGGTCTCCAGGCAGTCGGTAGCCTGCGAGCTGGAAGCCGGCCGCCTGGTGATGCTGGACATTCCGCAGTTGCACGCTCCCCTGAAGCTGCACGTGGCCTATCTGAAGCACAAGACCCTGACGGTAACCCAGATGGCCTTCCTGGACAGCGTGGCCGGCGAGGGTGTGCCGGCCAGGCGTCAGAGGGCCAGGTCGCTCTCCGTCCCCTGACCTCTCCTCATAGCTAGCGGTCCTGGCGCACGCGCTCCATCAGGTCAATCCCGTTCTGGACGGCGGACTGGACAAGCTCCAGGCGTCGGCGCGCCACCGGATCGGAAATGGTACGCTCCAGCAGGGTGACGTTGGCGACTATGGCGGCGAAGATGTTGCTCATCTCATGAAGGAATTCCCTGAGCCTCCTGGACTCTCCCTGGACAGACCTCCCCGCCGTGGACTGCGCAAGGCCGGACTGTTGCACCCGCAGTACCCACCCCATAGGATTTTCCAGGGCGTCCCGGGACGGGACAACCTCAACTGGTACCGTCGCTGGCCCTCCTCCCAGGCGCGTGATTTCCAGTTGGGTTGTCCATGGTGCCTGGGCGCTGGCTGCCTGGGACAGAAGCTCAGTGGCCCGGGGTGCGAGGTCGGTCAAGCTCAGGCGGACAAGCTGGTCCGCTGAGTAGCCGGTGAGGCGGGCGAAGGAGCTATTGGCCTCCAGGAGGCTGCCGTTGGGCATGAACACAGCCATGGGGTCTGGCGCAGCCTCCAGCGCGGCCTTCAGCCACGGGCTGGCCCTGCTGATGGCGGCGCTGGGTGCTACGTCCCTGTAAAGGGTCAGCACCGCCACGGGGGCACCGTCCACGTTCCTGTACAGCAGGCGATGGAATGAGAGGTGAATGGGGTGCCTGTCGTGGCGCAACACCACAGCCGTGCCGGAGGCGTAGCCCTGGGCCAGGCACCTGTCCCAGGTTTGCTGCAGGGCTGGCATGCCGGGGCCGCCAGCCAGCATGTCCTGCAGCCTGCCGCCCGACGCCATGTCCCTGCTTCGCCGGAATAGCTCGCACCAGGCCGAGTTGACGGTCACGATGGTGCCGGTGTTATCGGAGATTTCCACTGCATCTGAAGAGCCTTCCATCACCCGGAACAGGAGTCCCAGGCCCCAGTGTGGTCCTCGGTCCGATACCGTCATGGTCCCCCCAAATTTCAGGACGCTTGGACTTCTGCAGGCTATTATATTCCCCTGGCGGGCGCGCGACCTGTGGAGAGTTATGGCCGGACTGTATACTTATCGTAACAAACAACTCTGGGTACGCCAGACTATTGTACAGGTGTCAGACAAGTGAACGTATCCCTGTGAATGTTAACCAGACGCCTGCACGAATTCAAGAGCAGGTGAAAAAACTCCCACAAGGGTGCTACACTGAGTACTGGCCCCTTCAGGGACTGTTCCCATGCGTAGCATTTTCCGCCATCTGGTCAACTGGTACCGCGAGAGCCGCGCCAGGCGGTATGCTCGCTTTGTGCGGGAGGCCGCGGAGCGCCACGCCCGCGCCCGGCTAATGCCGCGCCATGAGTTTACCCACCAGGGTGGAAGGCTGGACAAGGTCCGCTTTCTGCGCCGGGAGTACATGTTCCTGGAGTGGACATCCTGGGTATCGGCCCTGCGGGAGCAGCCTGACCTGGAGGAGAGGAGCAAGCATGGACGAGATCGAGGAGGCCCTCACTAGAAGCCGCACCATCGCCGTAGTGGGCCTGTCCCCCAGGCCTGACAGGCCGAGCCACTACGTCGCCAGGTACCTCCAGGAGCAGAGCTACCGCATCATCCCGGTCAACCCTACCATAGACCAAGTCCTGGGGGAGAAGAGCTACCCCGACCTGAAGTCTGTTCCCGTGCCCATAGACATGGTGGACATTTTCCGCCGCCCGGACCAGGTGATGCCCGTGGTGGAGGAGGCCATCCAGGTCGGCGCCAGGTACATCTGGATGCAGGATGGCGTCGTCAACGAGGAGGCGGCAGCCAGGGCACGCGCCGCCGGCCTCACGGTGGTGATGGACACCTGAACGCAGCGGGAGCACCGCCGCCGGTTCGGCGGCAGGCAGAAAGGCAAGGCCCAGCCCACGTGAGGTTGCTATGGAGACGCGAGCGCTAGGTAAGGACGGCCCGCGTGTGCCCGTCATATGCTTCGGGGCCTGGCCCATCGGCGGCGGCATGGGCAGCGTGGACGAGGCGCAGGCCATCGCCACCGTGCAGGCTGCCCTGGACGCGGGCGTCACCTTCATAGACACCGCCGAGTCATACCGCGCCAGCGAGGCCATTATCGGCAAGGCCATACGCGGCCGGCGCCACCAGGTCTTTCTGGCCACCAAGGTCTCGGGCCGTGACCACTCTCCCCAGCACATCAACAGCGCCCTGGAGAACAGCCTCCGGGCGCTGGGCACGGACTACATAGACCTGTACCAGCTCCACAGCCCGCAGCCACGGTGGCCCATAGAGCAGACCATGGCCTGCCTGCTGCGCCTGCGCGACGCCGGCAAGGTCAGGTATATCGGCGTGTCCAACTTCTCGGCGGAGCAGACTCGCCAGGCGCTAGAGCATGGGCCGGTGCATAGCTCTCAGCCGCGCTACAACCTGCTCTTCCGCGATGCCGAGGACTCGCTGCTGCCCTTCTGCCTGTCCCAGGGCATCGGCGTGATACCGCACTCGGTGCTGTCCAAGGGCCTGCTGACGGGGCAGTACCGCCCCGGGCACCAGTTCGCGCCGGATGACGAGCGCAGCCGCTTTGCCATGTTCCAGGGCGAGACTTTCCAGCAGGTGTTCGAGGCCACGGAGAGGCTGAAGCAGTGGGCCGCTGACCATGGCCGCGACCTGGTGCAACTGGCCATCGCGTGGGTGCTGGCCCATCCGGCGGTAACCTCCGCTATAGTGGGCGCCAAGACACCCGACCAGGTACGGCACAACGCCCACGCCGCAGACTGGAAGCTCAGCCCACTGGACCTGAAGGAGATTGACCGGCTCCAGGGCGGCCTGCGTCTGCACGTGAGCTAGGCCCGGCCTGCGGTCGCCTATGGCTGTATGCTGGCAGGCTGGAGCCGACAGGCGCTGAGAAGCTGCTCCACGTCCTCGGGTGTGGCGAGGCCCTGGCACAGCTCCAGCAGGCGCGGCGGCAAGGCATCGGGCGCCACTTCCTCCAGCAGCCAGCTCATCTTGGCCAGCAGGTCGGCCTCGTTGAAGGGCACGTCCGGGTGGCCCCTGGGCTGGCGTACCTCCACCTCCTCCCGTCGCCTGTCCTTCAGCGTGGCAACCAGCCGGACGCCCAGGATGCCCCTGGCATCCAGCGCCGCGTCCCGCTCAGGCTCTGTCACAAGCTCTACCTTGCGCATAAGCTCCCTGACCTCGGGGGAAGTCCAGGGAGCGCCGTCGTACTCGCGCAGCGTCAGCCTGCCCCGGAGCAGGGCCATAGCCATCACATAAGGAGTGCTGTGGTCGGCGGCCTCCCGGCTCTGAGGTGCATAAGCCTGGGGCGAGCCCTGGACGCCTCCGCACACGTGCCTGTGTCCAAAGAGGGTCAGCTTCTCCACCCGGTCCGGGCGCACGCCACGCCGGTGCAGCTCCAGCGTGGCCTCGATGGCGGCCTGGGTATATATCTGGGCAGGGTAGGCTTTGATAATATTGCGGGGCGTGGCCCAGCGCGTCCCGAGCTGCTGGAACCGGCCTGGCTCCGCCGGCTGGGTGAACAGCGGGCCAAGGTGCTGGAAGGCCGTTTCCAGGGCGTCTTCCGAGGCTGTGACGCCCAGCGCCGCAAGCTCAGCGGCCTCAACGGCGCGCTGCGCCGCAAGTCCCACGGCTACACCCTTGATCATGGGTATGCTGGCGGAAGGCTTGAGCCAGGTGTTCAGCACCATGCCCGAGGCCCCGGCCAGGCCGCAGGCATGGACTGCCACGGACGGCGCCGTGCCCATGAGCCTCGATGCCACTATGGGCACGGCCCACGAGACCTGCGTCAGAGAGTGGAACCCCCGCCGCATGAAGTGGAAGGACTCGGCCAGAGCGCCCTGTAGCTCATAGGCAGCCACGATGCAGGTGATAAGCTCGTGGCCGCTGCGCCGGTGCTGCTCAGCCAGCGCCAGCAAGGCGGGAATGGCATCGCTGAAGTGGCCGGAGTCGTGGCCGCCGCTGAAGGCAAAGATGTCATTGGCGTCCAGGTAGCATACCATGGTCCCGTTCACCAGCGTAGCCATGGGCGCCGGGACCTTCCACTCGGTGCCGACCAGCGTGGCCGCCGGGCGTCCGCCGAGGGCCATGGCGTAGGCGCGCACTGCCTGAGCGGCCTCGGTGGGGTAGGCCGCCAGCATGCAGGCCACGCTGTCCGCCAGGTGGCGCCTTGCCGCTGCAATCACCTCTGAAGGCAGCGCGTCATAGCGAAGGGAGAAGGCGAAGTCGGCCATCATGCGCGCCAGCGTCACGGCAGCACCTCTCAAAGGAGCAGTCTGCACCCGCAGCGGGACATACGGCTATCATATCCTGCGCAGGGGTGGTTTGGAATGATGCAGCCGGGGCTGCTCCTCACCGCGTTGTGAAGGCTGACCAGGGGCCTATATAATGCAGGCTATGCAGGTCAGAGATGTGGGCGAGTTCCGGCTTATTGACCTCCTGGCGGAGACTATCGCCGGCGATAACGACCTGTGCGCCCGGCGGCTGAAGGGCCTCGGCTTTCGGCTGCGGCTGTCCATCGGCGACGACGCCGCCGCGTGGGACTGCCAGGCCGGCACCCAGGTCTTCACCACGGACACCATGGTGGAGGGCGTCCACTTCAACCTTGGCCAGATAACCTGGCGAGACCTGGGCTGGAAGTCCCTGGCGGTGAACCTGAGCGACGTGGCGGCCATGGGCTGCGCGCCGGCCTACTCGGTGGTCACCCTGGGCCTCCGGGCCGACCTGCCGGTGGATGGTCTGCTGGAGATGTACCGCGGCATGATGGAGGCTTGCCATCAGTGCGGCGGCGCCGTGGTGGGCGGCGACATCGTGCGCTCGCCGGTGTTCTTCGTGACCGTGGGCATGGTGGGCGTCGCAACGTCGCCAGTGGGCCTCCTCACCCGGCATTCCGCCTCGCCGGGGGACAGGATAGCCGTCACCGGCCACCTGGGATGCTCAGGAGGCGGCCTGCGCCTGGCCCTGGAGGGGTCCTGGTCCAGGCTGGACGAGGCCACGGCCAGGCACCTGCGGGAGGCCCACTACCGGCCAGTGCCCCGCATACACCAGGGAAAGGCCCTGGTGGAGCATGGCGTCCTTGCCGCCATGGACGTGAGCGATGGCCTGGTGGACGACCTGGGCAAGCTCTGCAAGGCTAGCGGCGTCGGCGCGGTCATCCACGCCCCGGAGGTGCCGGCCGACGACTTCCTGAAGCGTGCCTTCCCCAGCGACTGGCTGGCGCTGGCCCTGGGCGGCGGCGAGGACTACGAGCTGCTCTTTACCGCGCCGCCCACGATCATGGAGCGCGTCCGCGACTCGCTGGGCGTGCCCGTGTCGGTCATGGGCGAGGTCGTGGAAGGGCCGCCGCAGGTCACGGTGCTGGACGCCAGCGGCAGGCCCATCGCGGTGGAACACGGCGGTTGGGACCACCTGCGCCAGCAGTGACCAGCCAGCCGCGACGGCCCTCCGTCCCGGTCCGCCCCACCCGGGGCTGCGGAGGCTATGCCTTATGGAGCAGGCGGGCTTCCGGCGGGATGTCCGACTGCCATGCAGGGTACGGCCAGCACCTGCCCCATCAGGGGCCGTGGCGGTGCTAGAATAGGTCTGTGCTGAGCGACTATGACTTTGTAGCCCACGTCACGAGCTTTTGCCGGGCGCTGCGCAGCTATGGCCTGCTGATCGGCCCGGCGGAGACAGCCGACGCTGTACGCGCTCTGGCGCTGGTGGACATCATGGACCGGGGACGCGTGTACTGGGCGCTGCGCTGCCTGCTGGTGTCGCGCCGCGAGGAGGCCAGGGTCTTCGACGAGCTTTTCGAGAAGTTCTGGGACTTCGGACCTCTGCCAACGGCCAGGGCGTCAGCGCTGGTGCAGGGCGATGGCACGCGCGGAGGCATGCGCCACCTGCGCCGCGCCCCTTCTGGCGTCCTGCTTCCCCAGGAAGACCATACCTCAGAGAATAGCCTGGTCCAGGTGGTGCGCTCCGGGGCCAGCCCCAACTCCGTCGTCTCTCGGAAGGACCTCACCGTCTTGAAGGCCGATGAGCTGGCGGAGCTTGCCCAGGTGGCCGCGCGTATGGTGCGCGCCCTGGCTTCCAGGCCGGGCCGTCGGCGCCGACGCCACAGGAGGAAAGGGACGCCCGACGTGCGTGGGGCGCTGCGCCTGAGCCTGAACACCGGCGGCGACCCCATCCGGCTGCCGCGCCGCCGCCGGGTGCCGCGAGTCCCGCGCCTGCTGGTGCTGCTGGATGTCAGTGGCTCCATGGACCGCCACGTCAGGCTGCTGCTCCAGCTTGTGTACGCCGTCAGCCAGCACACCAAGCGGGTGGAGACCTTCGTCTTCAGCACCTCGGTCACCCGCGTCACGCGGCAGCTCAAGGCACCCTCCTTCGCTGAGGCGCTGGAGCGTGTGGGCGGTGTAGTTGACCACTGGTCCAGCGGCACCCGCATCGGCGAGTCCGTGGCCCAGGTCAACGCCGACTACGAGGCGCTTGAGGACCGGTACACGACGGTCTTTTTGCTCAGCGACGGCTGGGAGACTGGCGACCCCGAGGCACTGGCGCGGGAGATGCGCCGAATGCGCCAGAGAGTGGCGCGGGTGGTGTGGCTTAACCCCCTCCTGGGCACCCAGGACTACCAGCCCCTGACGCGTGGCCTCCAGGCGGTCGCTCCCTACGTGGACTGCTTCGCGCCAGCCACGGACGTTGCCCACCTGAAGCGCCTGCCCCAACTGCTGCGGGCCTGACAAGGTGGCGCCGTCCGTCCCTTGCCCGCGCTTGCGGGCTGTGCCAGCATAGGCCTGAAGACCGTGGCAGTCAATCAAGGCAGGGAGGCCAGTATGATTAAGGTCAGGCCGCACACCGAAATCTTCAACATTGAGGGCGGCTGGTTCCACGGGCGGTGGCACTTCTCCTTCGACCAGTACTACGACCCGCGGAACACGTCCTTTGGCAGCCTGCGCGTATTCAACGTTGATACGCTGGTGCCCGGGGCCGTCTGGCCGATGCACCCGCACCGGGACATCGAGGTGATCACCTACTGCCTGGATGGCGAGTTCCAGCACGCCGACAACCTGGGCAACGACGGCATTCTGTACCCTGGCGATGTGCAGCATACCACCGTGGGCAGGGGCATGTACCACTCGGAGATCAATCACTCCAGCGACAGGCCCATGACCTTTCTCCAGATTTGGCTCATGCCCAGGCTTCACGGCCTGGAGCCTTCGGTGGAGCAGCGGCACGTCCAGCGCGAGGAGCGCCTGAACAGGTTCCTCACCCTGGTGTCCAGCAAGGACCCGCTGGCGCTGCCTGTACACCAGGACGCTGAGTTCGTGGTGGCAGCGCTGGAGCCTGGCGCATCGGCCAGCTACGCCCTGGGGCCTGGGTATGGCGCCTACTTTTATGTGGCGTCGGGCAGTGTGCAGGTGAATGGGCAGGCGCTGCTAAGTGGCGACGCGGCCAGGATAATGGCGGAGCCCAGCATAGCTGTCCAGGCTAGCGAGGAGAGCGAGGTGGCGATGGTGGTGGTGCGAGTGTAGGGGATGCCCCGGCTAGCTCCCGCTGGCCCGGCCGGCCGGGCTAAGCTCCCTCTCCGTCACTTCCTGGACAACCCGGCGGCTGAGGGCCTCCAGGCCCTGGCTGATAGCGACGCTGTAGGGCGCCGGTGACTCCAGGGCCTTGTGCTGCTCCGGCAAGCGGGCGAACTCCCGCTGGAAGCGCTCTCGCAGCGCCTGGAGGTCTGCCTGGGGCTGCAGCCGCCTGCCAGCGCGCATTACCTCGTGCAGCAGCGGCTGGCCTCCCTCCTGAGGTGGCGGCTCGTCGGCGCGGCAGATGACATCGTGGGAGTACAGTCCTGCTTCGTCGTGATAGCGGTACACCTGCTTGGGGCCGGGCAGCGTCTGCTTGTCGGTGCTGAGCTTCAGCGTCGGCTTGCCGGCGTACTCCACCAGCTTGTAGGCGCAGTCGGTCCAGGGAGCGTCGGCGGAGACGCCCACTTTTGTACCGACGCCAAAGCCGTCAATAGGCGCCCCGGCCCTGAGCAGGGCGTCTACCTCGTACTCGTCCAGCCCGCCACTGGCGAAGACCTGGACTTCGTGGAGGCCGGCCTCGTCCAGCAGGGCGCGGGCCTTGATGGACAGGTCCAGCAGGTCGCCGCTGTCCAGCCGTATAGCCCGCAGCGTGTGGCCCTGGCGCTGCATCTCCCTGGCGATGGCTATGGCCTTCCGGGTCCCCTCCAGGGAATCGTAGGTATCCACCAGCAGGGTAGTGGAGTCCGGGAAAGAGCGAGCGTAGGCCCGGAAGGACTCGGCCTCGCTCTCGAAGCTGGTGACGAAGGAGTGGGCCATGGTCCCAAAGGTGGGTATGCCGTACAGGCCGCCGGCCAGCACGTTGCTGGTGCCGGCGAAGCCCACCATGTACGTGGCCCGTGCCAGCTTGTTGGCGGCGTCAATGCCATGAGTCCTGCGGGCGGCAAAGTCCACCACCATTCTGCCACGGGCGGCGTGGACGACCCTGGCGCCCTTGGTCGCCAGCATGCTCTGAAGGTTGACCTGGTTCACCAGGAAAGTCTCGGCTAGCTGGGCCTCTATGATGGGCGCGGTGACCTCCATGACCGGCTCGTTGGTGAAGAAGAGGGTGCCCTCGGGCATGGCCCGGACGCTGCCGCTGAACCGGAGGTGTCCCAGGAATTCCAGGAACTCCTCGTCGAACTTTCCCGTCCCGCGCAGGAAGGCAATGTCCTCGGGGGAGAAGTGCAGGCCCTCCAGGTACTCCAGGGCGTCTTCCAGGCCGGCCAGGACGAAGTAGGCGCGGTTATGGGGGTACTTGCGGAAGAACAGGCTGAAGGTCGCCGGAGCGGTCTGCTCATTCTGCCAGTAGGCCTGGGCCATGGTAAGCTCGTAAAGGTCTGTGAATAGCCCCAGAGAGAGTTGGCTGCTGCTCATATGGCGCGTCGCTCCGGCCCGGACTTGACTTCAGTTTAAGTAGCGCTACCTTGCAAGGTCAAGTCGCTCCCTGGCCAGGCGCGTCCTCGAGGGCGCAAGGCCAGGGGGAAATGGCCTGGTAAGCGACCGGCGCTGCCCGCAGCCATTTCCCCCCACGACATATGGACTTTAAAAACTTAAGCGGATAATGGCGTAACCAGCCACCTCTCTGACTCTCCCCCAAGGGGGGCGAGAATAGTCCCTTCCCCCAGTGGGGGAAGGCCAGGAAGGGGGCCATAGGCCAGGGCCTGTCCCGAGCCTGTCGAGGGAATGAAGGCATGGTGCCACACTGAATTACCCTTTCAAGTTGTCAATCTTCATATGCCGTGGCTATCGCCTGGCGCCGCGCATGGCCTTTACCTTGTCCAGCATCACCGGCGGCAACGGGAACACCCAGCCCCGGTTGCGGATGATGTCCCGCGCCAGCGCGGGGGGTATGGCCACGATGATCTCAGGCTCGATGGAGAAACGCCCGTCGAAGCCGCCGACGGCGCTTCGGGCATGGACGCCGGAGAACCCGGCAGGATCAACCCCGTTCACGGCGAAGTCGCTTCTGCCGCCGCCGAAGACTGACTGCCATCGGAAGGAGAAGCCGTGGGCCACGGACGGCGCGTTGCCGAAGGCGCCGCCGCCTGGGGACACGACCATGCACAGCGCTTTGACGGTGTAGAGCACGTCGTTCAGGTCGCCCTCTCCGCCGCAACTCAGCGCCCAGTGCAGCCGGCGGATGAGGGCGTCGGCGGCCGCCCTCGCGCCGTCCTGGCCATGTTTGATGCGCTCTTCGTCGTCGTTCATGGGCAGCTTGCCGCCGGCTGTGCCCGACAGGTACACCAGGCCGCTCTCATGAATGACCACGCCCGCAATGGCCGCCCCGGCCAGCGATACGACATTGTCCTCGAAGGTGCCCAGGTCTATGCCCAGCGCCCGGATACGGTCATAGACGTTGTGAGTCCTGCGTAGCTCCGTGGGCACCAGCGCCTCATCGTAGTACTTGCTCAATTCAACACCTTGAGACTCCAGAGTTTTGGGCCCGGCGCGTCATCCCCTGAGTATGGCGGTGCTGAGTGGCTGGTACGGGAGCGGGCCAGCAGCCCGACTCCACGGACACCGCGCTGCCCATGTCCGGAGTGCCCCAGGACCTGGGAGGTGACGCGCTCAGGTGGCATGGTAGCAGAAGCGCCTGTCCTTGCCTAGCCTCTGGTGCTGATTTCCATGGCCGGGCCATGCCGCATGCAGCGCACACTTGTGCCGTCCAATCCTGCCGGATGCCAAGGATTGACAAACTGGCATGTTGTGAATATATTACGGCGCAAACAGCATGTTAACTCTCTTAAACCGGCTTAGTCAGACCTAGCTCCGTAAGACCTACTTCCTTCTCTGAAACTCGGTTGTCATCGCCTTTCCTGGCGGCCATCGCAGGAGAGGCCAGGCCCA